>JAEETH010000120.1 GCA_016290215.1 Bacteroidales bacterium | reverse complement strand
GGAAAAGCAAAATAACCGTCAGCGCGTTCGCGGTACTGCCCAATCGGGCCACCGGAATCCTTTGATATTCTTTCGAAAATGTCCATTTTATTAGTTTGTAGTTGTTCAGTTATTCAGTTGTTCAGTTAAGGTCCCTGAGCCTGTCGAAGGGCCGACCCGACATCAAGGTTTTGCGAGCCACAAAATTAGTAAATATATTGATTATCCCAGCATGAAGGAATTATTTTTATCTTTGCAGCGTAGAAAAGGAGATTCCCTTCGGGAATGGAGTATGTGGCAATTTTATAATGCGGCGGCTTGTGGAGCCAACATACTACACGACGCTTGAAGCCGCCGCTGAAAACGAAACAAACGGCTCTCCATTCCCGCAGGGAAACCCCATAAGAACAAACTTGCAAGAAATGCTTAACCTCAAAAACAAAACAGCCCTCGTCACTGGCGGCGGCACAGGCATCGGACAGAGCATCGCACTGCATCTGGCGCAAGAAGGCTGCAATCTTGTCCTCACGGGACTCGGCATCGACGACCTCAACAAGACCAAAGAGCTATGCGAACAGTATGGCGTGCGTGCCTATGCCACTGAGACCCAACTCGACGACTATAGCTCCATCGACCGACTCTACGAGTATGTGATTTCCAATAACTTGAGCATTGACCTCTTCGTGCTCAACGCAGGCATCTCACAACGTGAAAAGGCCTTGGACACCGACTTCAGCGTCGACGAGAAAATCCTGAAAATCGACTTCATGAGCGGGGTGTACCTCGTGAAGAAGTTTGGCGAGATGATCAAAGCCAAGGAACACGTGCAGTTCAGCGTGACCACTTCCCTATCGGGACTGTTCGGCTTCCCGCTGCGTTCGGCCTACTGCGCCGCCAAACATGCCTTGTTCGGCTTCTACGAGTCGCTGGAGTTGGAATACGACAACATCGGCGTCACCTTCCTCATCCCGGGACGCATCAACACACAAATCAGCAAGAGCGCCTTGATGGGCGACGGCACCGCCCACGCCAAGATGGACGCCGGCCAAGCCAACGGCCTCAGCGTGGAGAAATGCGGTGAAATCGCCGTCCGCGCCATCAAGCGACAGAAGCATCGCAAACTCATCGGAAAAACAGAGCTTTTAATGGCATATATTCATAAATATTGCTTACCTTTGTATTATAAATTGTCAAGGAAAATATCGGCGACATAAAGCAGTCTGCTATCAGCAGACAGCTAACAGCGTGATTTCGCTAAAGCTGAAGGCTGATTGCCAACAGCCAATCTTGAATCTTTAAATCTTTGAATCTTTAAATCTTAAATATGAAATCCAAAATCATCTGCGGCATACAGCAAGTGGGCATCGGAGTCCCCGACTTCGTGGAGGCCTGGAAATGGTATTACGACAACTTCGGCTTCGAAATCAAAATCGTCGACGATGAAGGCGTGGCGGAGCGCATGCTTCCCTATACGGGCGGCAAGCCCCAACCGCGTCGCTCGGGTATCGCGGTCAACATCCGTGGTGGCGGTGGCTTCGAAATCTGGCAACCCAAAGGGCGTGAGCTCAACTACCTGAAAGAGCCAGTCAAACTCGGCGACCTCGGCATCCTTATCGCCAAGGTAAAATGCCCCGACATCGAAGCGGCCTACAACACCTTTATTAATAAAAGCCTCGACGTCATCAGCCCCATCACAAGCTCGCCAACGGGTCAGAAACAGTTCTTCATGAAAGACCCATACGGCAACCTCTTCCAACTGGAGCAGGACGATTACGTCTTCATCGACGAGAAGAAAACCACAGGCGGTGCCAACGGTGCCGTCATCGGCGTGAGCGACATCGACCGCTCCCTGCCCTTCTACACCCAATTGTTGGAATACGACAAGGTGGTCTTCGACCAAACAGGTGTGTTTGAGGATTTGGAATCCATCGAAGGCGGCAAGGGCAAGTTGCGTCGCGTCATCTTGGAGCGTTCCAAGCCCATCGAAGGACCTTTGAGCCACATCATGGGCACCTCGCATCTTGAACTGATTCAAAGCGTTGATGCACCGGGCAAGAAACTTTATGAAGGCCGTTATTGGGGCGACCCTGGCTATATCCATCTCTGCTTCGATGTGCGTAACATGGATGCAGTAAAAGCACAAACCGAAGCTATGGGGCATCCTTTCGTTTGCGACAGCGGCGCCGACTTCGGCATGGGTGATGCCAACGGGCACTTCACCTACGTGGAAGACCCCGACGGCACCCTCATCGAGTTTGTCGAGACCTTCAAGATCCCGATTGCGAAAAAGTTCGGCCTTTACCTCAACCTCGCCAACAAGGACGACCACAAGCCCTTGGGCATCCTCAAGCTATTACGTTTCGCGAAAGTCAAGCGCGAGAGCATCCAATAAACGAAAACAGCCGACTCAGTGAGCCGGCTGTTTTCATATCAAGTTGTTTATTCCTTATTTGATACCCAATTTGGCCTTCACTGCGCTGGTGCAGTCAACGGCATCGGTGCCGACATAAACGGCAGCACCCGTGGCCAAGTCAAGGACGTATGTGTAACCCTTTTCCTTACCCACAACGTTGATGGCGTTCTGGATCTTTTCCAAAATCGGGGCGAGCAATTCGGCACGCTTGCCTTCGAAATCCTGCTCGGCATTGGCTTGGAACTGTTGGATACGAGTCTGAAGGTCAACGATTTCCTTTTCCTTCGACTGCTTCACCAAGTTCGACATGGTAGCTTGGTTGGCTTCGTAGTCTTGCATCTTGGTCTGATACTCCTTGGCCATGTTTTGGAGCTGGCTCTGGAGCTCTCCATAATACTTCTCCAAGTCTTTCTCAGCCTTGGCCTTGTCGGGCATGGCATCAAGAATTTCAGCCGTGTTGACATGGGCAATCTTCACCTGGGCTTGAGCCACTCCACTCATCACGAAGAGTGCTACACCCAAAAACAATACTTTGAACAATCTTTTCATTTTATTGACTTTTAATAATTTAACTCCAAATTACCTTAGATTTGAGCGGCAAAGATACGGAAAATTTGCGTTCCTCCGCTGTTTAATCCTTTAATTCTTGGATTTTACAGAGCCACCCTTGGTTCCGCCCGTCGAGCCACTCTTTCCCTTGTTTCCAGAATTGCCTGATGTGGTTCCACTCATGGTGCCGCTATTGGCCTTGCGGCGGTCTTCACGACGCACAGTTTGCATCACATTGCCAAGTTGGTCGAGCACTTCGTCGCTGATGTCGTTCTTGTCGTTGGCATACAGCACGGAGGTACCCGAAGCCAAGTCAAGGACAAAGGCATAGTTCTTCGTTTGAGCCACTTCCTTCATGGCAGTGTAGACCTTTTCCTGAATGGGTTGGATCAACTCGGTACGTTTTTGGTAAAGCTGGCCTTCCGAACCAAAATACTGCATTTGCAGGTTCTTGGCTTCCTGCTCCTTGTCAACGATGGCTTGCTCACGGGCGCGTTTTTGGTCCTCCGAAAGGAGCAACATTTCGGTTTGGTACTTGCTGTACATCTCCGACACCTTGTCGTAGACAGCCTTCACTTCGTTCTGCCATTTCGTCGAAAGGGCGTTCAGCTCTTCTTGTGCATCGCCGTATTCCGGAATGTTTTCCATGATGTATTCCGAATCGACATAAACAATCTTCTGTCCACCGCCAAGTTGCGCGTGGGCGGTCATCATGCCGCCACACACCAAGGCAGCGGTCAAAATCAAGGTTTTAAATGCTTTCATTGTCATATTGTGTTGTTGTTTGCTCTTACTTATATCAATAATCGTTCCAAAAGCGGATTCAATATTCAAAGATTCGAAATTCAAAGATTTAAAAATTTCTAATTTCAAGATTTCTAATTTCAAGATTCAAAATACAAAATTCCGACCTCTACATTCCTCATTCTGCATTCATAATTCCTCATTCTGCATTCATCATACCTCCTACTTCATACCTCATACCTCAATAACTCTCAACTCTCAACTAATCAATGGATCCTCCAATCGAGAAGTGGAACTGACTATGGTTGTTGCCCGTCATGCCGTAAACATCATCGAAGCCGTAGCCCCAGTCGAGGCCGAGCAAGCCGAACATCGGCAGATAGATACGCACGCCGAGACCCGCCGAGCGTTTCACATCGAAGGGGTTGAAGTCCTTGAACCCAAGCCAGCAGTTACCGGCTTCGAGGAAGGTCAAGGCATAGATGGTGGCCTGCGGATTCAACGAGAGCGGATAACGCAGCTCCAACGTGTATTTCGTAAACATGTCGCCACCTTGGTTGGCATTGTTGTAGGCACCAGGCGTCAACGAGTTGTTGGCATAACCACGCATACCGACGAGCTCACGGCTGTCCATGGAATAACCACTCAAGCCATCACCGCCGAGGAAATAACGGTGGAAGGGCGTGGGGCCAATCTGCTTGTTATAGTGGCCCAAATAACCGAAACGCACGCGGGTCATCATCACGAGCTTCTCATAGAGTTCGGTGTACCATACAGCCTTAAAGGTCCAGCGGTGCATCTCGATCCACTTGTATTTCTCGTTGTCAGAAAGGTTGGTGTAATCCTTATTGGTGAGCAGCGAATAGGGAGGCGTGATTTCCAATCCCAACTGGAACTCGGAACCACTGCGCGGATAGAGGGGCTG
>JAEETH010000016.1 GCA_016290215.1 Bacteroidales bacterium | reverse complement strand
CGCAGAGGTCAACGCCTGGAAAAACAACTGATAACTGAACAACTGCAAACTGACAACTCCAAACTGATAATATTATGCCCGAAATGTCAACCAAGTTTGTCCCCAAGCACAAAGGCGACAAAAACCCGAACCCGAAACTGTTGATATTCGTCCGTCACGTCACAGACCGTATCCCTGGAAAAATCAAGATGGACACCGATGCCCCAGAGTATTGGGGGCTCGCTTGCATCTTCGAAGATGAGATGGATGCCGCCACTCGGGAGGCCTCATTGGATTTGCTCTTAGACATGCTTCCTGGCAACTTCTTCAAAGTGAGAGAGCATCACAGCTATGCTGAATTGCATGAGTTGAACGCCAAGAAACACTACACTCCCGACGACAAGTCATTTGATGAACTTCTGGACAAGCTGGCCTATTTCGGCATGCTGGAGTACGACTACGGCGACAAATACACCAAGGAAGGACCGGTGGCCGGCACTTCGTTTGAACGCGACGCCCGCATCTACTGGGTGCCGATGTTTGTCCCAGGTTCAGCAGAATATACCAACATGAACGTGGAGCTGATGGACAAACACCCCGAACTGGCCATGTTTTTCGAGCGCATGACCTTCCTGCCTTTGGAAAAGGTTACCCCAATGGTGCCTATGGGCGGTAGCGGTATCGGAATGCACGTGATTCCCGTCGAGAAAGCCATTTCGATGGAGAACGAGACAGCCGACATCGAGCATATCTCCTATTGGCTCAAGCGCTATGAAGGCCACCTGGCAGTGGGCATCTGCAGCTGTCGCTACGGACGCAAAAAACTCGATGAAGGCTGTGCCGACGACTACCGCGACTGGTGTATCGGTGTGGGCGACATGGCCGAATACCTTGCCGAGACGGGCCGCGGACACTTCATCACCTATGATGAGGCGATAGCCATTCTGAAGAAGGCCGAAGACCACGGCTTCGTGCATCAAGTCACTAACATTGACGGTGAAGGAAAGATTTTCGCCATCTGTAATTGTAATGTAAAGATATGTAATGCTTTGCGTACATCACAGCTTTTCAACACCCCGAACATGTCGCGTAGTGCATACGTGGCTCATGTTGACCCGAAGAATTGTGTGGCTTGTGGTCGCTGCGTGGAATACTGCCCTGCAGGTGCTGTCCGTTTGGGACAGAAGCTCTGCACCAAACACGGCGAGCAGACCTATCCCAAACAGGAACTTCCCGATGCCAAGAAATGGGGGCCGCAAAAGTGGACGGAAGATTACCGAGACAAGAACCGAATCAACTGCTACCCAACGGGTACAGCACCGTGCAAGACCGCTTGTCCTGCCCACATCGCCGTACAAGGCTATCTCAAGAAAGCCGCTGAAGGCAAATATACCGAAGCCTTGGAACTCATCAAACGCGAGAACCCCTTCCCGGCAGTCTGCGGTCGCGTGTGCAACCGCCGCTGCGAGGATGCCTGCACCCGTGGCACCATTGACCAGCCCATCGCCATCGATGCTGTGAAGAAGTTCATCGCCGAGCAAGACCTCAACGCCGAGACACGCTTTGTGCCAGAGGTGAATATCTGCTCGAATGTTCAGGAACAATGGGAGGAGAAGATTGCCATCATCGGCGGCGGTCCCGCAGGATTGAGCTGTGCCTACTATCTTGCCACTATGGGCTACAAGCCCACTGTGTTCGAGAAGAGCGAGGAGCCTGGCGGCATGTTACGCTATGGCATTCCTTCCTACAAACTGGATAAAGACGTTATCAAGGCTGAAATCGACATCATGCGCGAGATTGGCGTGGAGATTCGCACGGGCGTGGAGGTCGGCAAGGACATCACCATAGAACAACTCCGCGAACAAGGATACAAGGGCTTCTATGTGGCTATCGGCTGCCAAGGAGGCAAACTGCCCGGCATTTCGGGTGAAACACTTCCCGGCACCATCACCGCTATCGACTTCCTGCACGACGCCAACTGCGGCAAGGTGAAGGTCTCGGGCAACGTAGTAGTCGTTGGCGGCGGCAATGTAGCCATCGATGCTGCACGTGTGGCCAAACGCAGTGGTGCGACATCGGTAACAATGCTGTCATTGGAGACCGAAGACATCATGCCGGCATCGCTTGAAGAGCGCAAAGAAGCTCGCGAAGACGGCGTGGTCATCAATCTTGGTTGGGGACCGAAGGAAGTGCTTGGCGATGGCAAAGTCAGCGGCATTGTCTTCAAGAAATGCACCTCGGTCTATGATGCCGAACACCGTTTCAATCCACAATACGACGAGAATGAACTGATTACGTTGGATGCCGACATGGTTATCTTCGCCATTGGACAGACCGTCATTCTGAAAGACCTGCTCAAGGACACCAAGGTAGAGCTCTTCAGAGGTGTGTATCCCGTTGCCGACAAGCTGACCTATCAGACTGCAGAGGAAGACATCTTCGTGGGCGGCGACGTCTTCACGGGTCCCAAGTTCGCCATCGATGCCATTGCCGCTGGCAAGGAGGCCGCAGAGAGTCTGCACCGCTTTGTGCAACACGGACACATGACCATCGGTCGCAACCGCCGCGACTTCATTGAACTAAACAAGGACGACATCTTTGTGGAATCATACGACAACAGTTCGCGTCAAGTGGAAGGCCATAAAGCCAACGAGAATCCTTTCAACGAATATATGGTCACCCTCACCGAAGAGCAGGTACGGAAAGAGACCGCCCGCTGCCTCTCGTGCGGCGCATCGGTGGTCGATGAGAACCGTTGCATCGGCTGTGGTATCTGTACCACCAAGTGCGGCTTCGACGCCATCCACCTCTTCCGCGACAATCCCGATGCCAGCATCATGCGCACCTCAGAGGACAAGTTCGGTGGCATCCTACCCTACATGCTTAAACGCACCGGAAAAATCATCTTCGGCACGAAATAATTATCAATTATCAATTCTCAATTTTCAATTATCAATTATCAATTATCAACAGTGCACGAACTCGGAGTAGTATTTTATATCATCAAGGACGTCAAAGCAGTGGCGGAGGAGAATCACGTGGAGCATGTCTCCAGCGTGGTGATGGACATCGGCGAGGTGTCAACTGTCGTGCCCCATCTGCTCACCGACTGTTGGCGTTGGGCGGCTGACAAGGAAGAGATGCTAAAAGGATGTGAGTTGAAGATTAACACCATCCCAGCGGTGACTTATTGTGACAACTGCAAGAAAGAATACGAGACCGTTAAGTTCGGCAAGACTTGTCCGCATTGCAACAGCAACAACACCTGGCTGCTTCGGGGCAATGAAGTGGAAATCAACAGTATAATCGTTTAATTGTTGGGATGTTGAATTGTTTAATTGTTCATCTGGATAACAATCAACAATTCAACAACCTAACACAGACTCATCAATTCGAACATTCAGCGTGGTAATTCAACAATTCAACAAATAAACAATCAACAATTCAACAACTTATGTCTTGTTTTGTAGTACCTTTAGCACAAGCGGTGGTCACGAGTGCCATTCGCAAATCCAATGAAAAAAACAACCGAAGCGATCATTCTGCCTTTGCGCGTCATCTGCCGGCTTTGGAGAAGATGCTCTGGGGCGGTTCGGTGATGCTGGTCGTGGATCATGTCATCAACGGCGAACTCACTTGGCGTTTCCCGTTCTTCACCGCCCTTGAGAATGCGGGAGGCGGTGCCGTCATGCTCCGCGAAATGCTTACTGTTGGTGTCCCGATGTCGCTTGTAATCACAGCGGTATGGGCGGTATATGCTTTGGCGAAAGAGCACAAAAAGAAAGTCCAACTGACTTAATGTCTAGATTGCTTCGTTCCTCGCAATGACGCGAAGCGTTAACTGAATAACTGAACAACTGAATAACTGAACAACTTAAAACTAACAATCATGTTTTTCCAAGTTTATGGCGCTAATGCGCTGTCTCAGTGGGGAATGATGCTCGTTGTCCTCGCTGGTCTTATCTTACTGAACGAGTTTGCCCGTCGCACCAAGTTCGGCGGCATCTTTACTTTCTTGGTCGTTCCCGTTGCTTTGACGGCCTACTTCCTCGCCATCTGGCTTGGCGTCCGCAGTGGTGCACAGTGGGCGTTGGAAAACCAGACCCATGTCTATATGCAAGGCTGGTTCCATTATGCCAAGCTTTATGCAGCCACAGCCGGATGTATCGGCTTTATGATGATTAAGTACAAATGGGGCATCGGTGCAAAGCATTGGTTCAAGCCTTTCCCGTTTATCATCGTGGCCATCAACATCCTGATTGCCTGCGTTTCCGACTTCGAGAGCGCAGTGATGGGATGGAATAAGTGGTGGCTTACCTCCGAAGGCGTTTGGCAATATGGTGGCTGGCACAATGTCTTTAATGGTGTTGCCGGTTTGTTCAACATCTTCTGTATGACCGCTTGGTGGAATGTGTATGGTTCCAAGGACAAGAAAGACATGATCTGGGCCGACATGACCTGGGTCTACATCGTCATCTACGACATCTGGAACTTTGCCTACACCTACAACTGCCTGCCGACGCACAGCTGGTATTGCGGTATCGCCCTGCTGCTGGCTCCTACGGTGGCTGCTCTGCTGTGGAACCGTGGTGGTTGGATCCAGAACCGTGCCAATACCTTGGCCATCTGGTGCATGTTCGCACAGGTGTTCCCGCTCTTCCAGGAGACCTTCAAAGACGGTCGCCAGTGGTTCAGCTGGGCTACGCTTCCCGTTCTCTATCCGGAAGGTGTCACCACCATTGAGAAACTGTATGCTGCTGGTGGACAAGCTGCCGTTGACGGCGTTGTGGGCACTACAGTAGATCCTTCCGTCGTGGCGGCCAATCCTACCATGATGATGGTGATTAGCACACTCGCTCTGATAGTGAACATCGTCGCTCTTTGCTACATCATTTCGGTTTCCAAGAAACGTCACATCAACCCGTACAAGGAAGACGTCTTCGTCAACCAGAAGTACTACAAAGACGCCATGGCTCGTGCCGATGTCGATTGATGTTGCAACCTTATTCAAACAAAAAAGAGGATGTGCCAGTTTTGACACACCCTCTTTTTTTGTTTTCAAATCACCCGTTCGTTGACCACTTTCCACTCGCCAGGCTGCAAGTCACCCAATGGGATGTTGCCAATTTGGATGCGAATGAGCCGTAATGTGGGGAATCCTACTGCAGCGGTCATGTGGCGCACCTGGCGGTTCTTGCCTTCGATGAGGGTGAGACGTACCCAACTGGTCGGGATGTTGGCGCGGTAGCGGATAGGAGGTACCCTTTCCCAAAGGTTCTCTGGTGCTTCAACGATTTCCGCTTGGCAGGGTTTGGTGCGGTAGCCTTTGATAGTCACGCCTCTCTTCAACTGGTTGACAGCCTCTTGCGTGATTTGGCCATCAACTTGTGCAAGATAAGTGCGCGGATGCTCAAACTTTGGATCAAGTAGCTTCTTGATGAGCGGACCGTTGTCGGTGAGGAGCAATGCCCCCTCGCTGTCGTGGTCGAGGCGGCCAGCAGCATACACATTAGGAGGGAATCCGAATTCATCGAGGGCTCGATGTCCGGCTTCGGGAGTGAACTGGCTGAGTACGCCAAAGGGCTTGTTGAACAAAATCACCATGATTTATTGATAATGTAAATCAGGGCAAAAATACGTTTTTCTCCAATGATGCAAAGGCAGGAGGGCCGTTTTTATCTGAAAAATGGCATTGCAATTGATAAAATCATTATTTTTGCCGATTAAAACCTAATAACGCTATTGGCTCATTGACCATGCGAAAAGTAGTCACTACTTCTGATCTCAAAAATGCCTTAGGCTTGAAAGGCTTCTTCGGCACGTGTGTCGCGGGCTTGGCATACGGTTACCTTCGTCTGGGCAAAATCAACCGCCTCTTCGATGGAGCCGCTGATTATCAGGGTCGTGAGTTCGCTGACCATCTTCTCGAAAACATGGGCATTACTATTGATGTCAGTCCCGAGCAGTTGGAAAATATTCCTAAAGAGGGTGGCTTTGTCATGGTCAGCAATCATCCTTTTGGGGGTATCGAAGGCGTGATGCTGTTGAGTGCCATCGCCAAGGTGCGCCCCGACTTCAAGATTATGGCCAATTTCATCCTGTCGCATATCCCCAACCTCAAGGAGTGCTTTTTCGCTGTCAACCCATTCGAGAAAAACCCTGAATGGAAGAGCAGTGTGGGTGGTATCAAGGGTGCCATTCAGCATATCGCGGCGGGCCATGGATTGGGCGTGTTTCCTGCGGGCGAGGTGTCGCGTTATCACGACCATGACTATCCCGAAGACTTGCCTTGGAGCACTTCCATAGCCCGTATCATCAAGAATGCCAATGTGCCTGTGATACCTGCGTTTTGGGAGGGTCGCAACTCGAAGCTGTTCTATGCCGTTGATAAAATCCATCCCATGCTGGGCACGGCGCGACTGACCAAGGAGTTGATTAACAAGCACGACCAATGTTTCAATTTGCAGATAGGCAAGCCGATTTTGCCTGCCGAAATCGAACTCTACGAGAATCCTAAGGACTTGGCGGCGTATCTCCGCAGTCGTTCATACGCATTGGAAGCCAATATTCCGGCCCAACCTGTTGAGAAGAAGGAAATGAAACAGGTTGAGATTGGTGCCCCGACGGATTTGTCGTTGATGTTAAAAGAGTTGGATGCCATCCGCGAGAAGTCGTTCCTGTATTCCACCTCTGATTACGAGTGCTATTTGGCAGACTATGAGGATGTTCCGAATTTGATGCATGAAATTGCCCGTCTGCGCGAAGAGACTTTCCGCGCCATTGGTGAAGGCACGGGAAAGAGCCTTGATCAGGATGAGTTCGACCAGCATTTCAAGCAGTTGATTCTTTGGGATAAGGTCAAGCAGAAGATTGCAGGTTGTTATCGTCTCGGCGTTGGCAGTGAGATTATCCCCAAGTATGGAATCAAAGGCTTTTATGTGAGCACCTTAGTGAATATCGACGAGTCGTTTTCTGAAAAACTGAGCCGTACAATTGAGTTGGGGCGCTCTTTTGTTTCCCTTGACTACCAAAAAGAGGTGCTGCCCTTGGTGCTGTTGTTGCGCGGCCTTTCCGACGTGGTGGTGCGCTATCCTCATATCAACCATTTCATCGGCCCCGTGAGCATCAGTAGTTGGATGCCGAAGTTCTATCAGAGCATGATAGTCAAGTATGTCACGGAAAAACACTCCGTTGACGATGATTTGAAACAGGCAGTGACGCCAATGACGCCCTTCCGTCCTGATACGCTTAAAGTGGATATGGATGTGTTGATGCAGGGGAATATGGATTCTGTCGACAAATTCGATAAGTTCATGTTCCGTTTGAGCAACGGCCAGTATCGTCTGCCTACATTGTTCAAGAAGTACCTGAAGCTGAATGCCAAGTACCTCTGTTTCAATGTCGACCCCGACTTTAACGACACCTTGGACAGCTTGTTGTTCCTCACCTTCACGGATTTCCCCGAAGACGAGGTGATGCCATTCTTCCGCGATAGCAGCGACGAAGAGAAGGAAATGGTTAGGAAACGTTTTGGGTATATTTGACTATGACTTATGACAATGACTATGACCGCTATTACTTTCAGTTGAAGCGGTCATGGTCATAGTCATTGGTCATCGTTTTCTTCGATGGTCTGCGCAAAGAAGGTGAAATTCACTTTTCCGTAATGTCTTTGCTCCATGAAATGGGGATGTTCCTCGAAGTTTTGATATTTGTCGTGCTCCAAGACGAACATGCCGCCTTCGCGTAACAGGTTGCGGTCGAAAACGAGGTTGACCAACTCGTTATAATGCTCGCAGTCGTAAGGCGGGTCGGCAAAGATGAGGTCGTATTGCATCTGGTGCTTGTCGAGGAAACGATACACATCGGAACGGACGACAAGTAACTCTTTCATGTTGAGTTTGTTGGCAGTCTCACGGATGAACTTCACGCAGCCGAAGTCTTGGTCGACGGAAACGACCTTTGGGCACCCTCTTGAAACGAGTTCGTAGGAGATGTTGCCTGTGCCCGCAAACAAGTCCAAGGCCTCGGTTTCTTCAAAATCGAAGTGGTTTTCGATGATGTTGAACAGGCTTTCCTTAGCCATGTCGGTGGTGGGGCGCACAGGCAGGTTGTTAGGTGCCGTGATTTGTCGCCGTTGGTATCTTCCTCTTATGATTCTCATATTATTTCTTTTTGACGCGGGACTTTCAATAAGCTCGGGGGATCAAGGTCGTTGAGCCTGTCGAAACGCCGCAACTTATTGTCCTACTAATTGGTATAGGGTGTAGTAATATTGGAATGGCACTTCTTCCAATGCTTTGCACACTTTTAATGTGTGCGGGTCGTCCACAAATCGGATATCTTTCACATAGCGTCCACAAAGGTCGATGATGTCGGAGGCGGGACGGATGAGGCCGGAGAAGCAAACGGGTGTGTCTTGTCCCGAGCAACCGTTTTGTTCCATGGCAAACAGCAAGAAGTAAGCAAAGTCTTCCTTGGTGTTGAACTTGAAATTATTGAAAAACAACAGATTGCCTTCTTTTTTGATAAGCATGTCGAAGTCGCGGTTGCGGACTTGAACAAAAATGCCTGTGTCAACGCCGTTTTGCATCATGCTGTCGAGGAATACGCAGCTTGAATGGGTAATCTTGACTTCCTTCCATTTGGATTGTAATTTGTCGTGTAAAGCTTTTGGGAAAGCAAACACATGATGGCATGGCATCGAGGTCAAGGGCTCTGAAACAACGGTGTAGCCTTCCGGAATTTGGAAACCAAAGTCAAGGTATTTGGCTGCGTCAGCTTCGTTGAACAAAGCTTTTGGGACGAGGGTGCTGTAACGGTTGTCGATGAGGCTGGTTACAGATTGAAAAGCCTTGTTGTTTAGCCCTTTTGATTCCAGAGCCCGTTCCAAAGCGCGGAACAAGTCGTCGCTGTCGGTCAGCAAGTCCGACTGGTAACATTCCAAGGCGATAAGCGTTTGAGTTGTTGCATCGAGAAGGGCAAAAGAAAGACCACCCAACGAGAATTGGATGGTCAATCTGTATTGCGATGACTTCTCGGCATCAAACTTCTCACCGAATTGTGAGATATAAGGATTCAACGATGCCGTCATTCATCCTAACGGTTTAGAGTTTCTCCCAGTTACCGTCGGTGGTGGCTTCTTCCATAGAGCCAACTTTCAGACCGGCATAACGGTTGATGCTTTCCTTTTCAGCCTTGGCGTTGTTGACGCGTTGCTTCCATTCCTTGTCGCTGAAGGCGGCACCTGGATTGGCCAAATAGACTTCGTAAGGTGTGCGGGCCTCGAAGACAGGGATTTCGATACCGTTACGCTGAATGGTACCAGCTTCGAGTTCGTACTGCTGTTGCGGCTGGCTGAAAGGCACCCATTTCATGTCGTTGATGTTGAAATTGTCGCGACCTCCTCTGATGGAGTCCATCACCTTAACGAAACCGATGGTGTCGTTGATGGTGCGGGTAAAGGTGGTATCGGTCGGGTCGGGAACGATTTTCACAATCGGGATTTCGGCCGTTTGGCAGAACTTAATCAAAGAGTCAAAGTTGTTCGTGTACTTGTTGGTTGCGTTTTTGTAAAGCACCTCGGCATTGCGGATGTCGATGAGGCGATCAACGACCTTAGCTTCACGGGCTTTTTGCTCGTGGTTGAACTTGATGGGAGCTTGGATGCTCTTGACGACTTGCACTGCTAAGAGCACGATGATGGCAAACAGTACAATGTTGATGACGATGGATAATCCTTTTTTCATTGTAGTATGATTTTCTGATTTTTTACTCTTTCTGATTGGCGGCAAAGTTAGGATTTTTTTCTTTATCGTAAGCCAAAAAAATGCGCTTGAAATTAAAATTGGATTTTGTGGTAGTCTAAATATTTGTCATCCAAATATTTACGAATTTTTTTAGCCAGAATAACAAAAACCTGAAGATCGTTTTTCTCTAACCATTCCGTGGCGTCGTCGTCGCAATTGATGGCTTTTGCGAAGGCTAAGTCGACCTCGAAATGGTTTTTGGCGAGCCATACTTCGGCATTTTCATCTTTGTCGATGACGCTGTCGATGGCCACCAATTGTAGAAAGCCGTTCTTCATGAGCCATTCTTTGGCTTTAGCTTCGCCTTGTATAGCTCGGCTGAAGGCACCCAATTCGGGATAGCCGTTACGCATCAGCCATTCGAAAAATTCGTCGCTTCCGGTCTCAAAAGTGCAGCCGAAAGCCATGAGTATTTTTATGGGGTAGTGGGTCATATAAAACTCTTGAACAAATCGTTTTCAAAACAAATTCACAAAATTGTTGCAATAGACAGGAAAACTGCTAATTTTGCAATCACAGAAAGGCAATAAAAAAACCCGGATTCATCACCAGCATCTAAATATCTGGGAGAGGAACGCCCGGGACTGCGAGGCAAAAGTACAAATAAAATGGGAAGTAACAAGCAATTCTTTGAAAAAGTTTTCTCGACGAAGCGAATGGAGCGATATTTTGCCCTTTATCCAGATGATGAGGCAAAAGCAATTGCCCATTATGAATGCAATTTGATGCTGTCGGAATCGCTCTATACAAGCCTTTCGGTGATGGAAGTCACTTTACGGAATGCATTGTGCCGTGAGTTGGAAACTATGACTGGACGAGAGGATTGGTATGTCATATTCCCGACCACACCTGGATTGCGGAGCTTGAATCGGTATATTACAGAGGCCAATCAACATATTACAGCACGTCATGAGCAGATTACACCGTCGAAGATTGTAGCGGAACTCACCCTCGGCTTTTGGGTTTCTTTGCTGAACAGCGAGTATGAACGAACTCTATGGCAAGCATTACGCAGAGCTTTCCCATATATGCCTCGTCAAGAACGGCAACGTAGAAATGTTTCAACCCCTTTGAATATGTTTCGACGTTTTCGAAACAGAGTGTTTCATAATGAATCTATATGCTGGAATTTGGACAGAGTGGAAGAAATCCACGACGAGATGTTGAAAGTGATTGGCTGGATGAATCGAGACTTGCCAGAATGGGTGAGAGAGCAAGAACGGTTTGATGAAGTGTGTATGGAAATCCGTAAAAAGATGGGATGGGGATAATATCATGAGATACATAAGAAAAAAAGCTTACCTTTGCACAAATATTCATCGAAATGAAAACCAAACAAGAAATAGTAGAGAACTGGCTGCCGCGTTATACGGGTCTGCCCTTGGAGAAGTTTGGAAAGTATATCCTGCTGACCAATTTCCAGAATTACGTCGATCGCTTTGCCGAATGGCAGGCCGTGGAGGTGGTTGGGCGCGATAAGTCGATGCCATGCGCTACAGATGGCGAAATTACCATCATCAATTTCAGCATGGGCAGCGCCAATGCCGCCACCATCATGGATTTGTTGAGTGCCGTCAAGCCTAAGGCGGTGCTGTTTCTTGGCAAATGCGGCGGCGTGAAGAAAATCAATAAAGTTGGCGATTTGATTCTTCCTATTGCCGCCATCCGCGGTGAAGGTACCTCCAACGACTACTTTCCGCCCGAGGTGCCAGCCCTTCCTGCATTTAGTCTCGAAAAAGCCATTTCCACCACCATCCGTGACTATGGCCGCGACTATTGGACGGGAACGGTCTACACTACCAACCGCCGCGTTTGGGAACACGATGATGAGTTCAAGGACTATCTCCGCAAGATTCGCTGCATGGCCGTCGATATGGAAACGGCCACCATTTTCACGGTCGGGTTCCACAACGAAATCCCGACAGGTGCACTGCTTTTGGTTTCCGACAACCCCATGGTGCCCGAAGGCGTCAAGACCGAGGAAAGCGACAAGGTGGTCAGCAAGAATTTCGTCGGCGAGCACCTGCGCATCGGCATCGACTCGCTACGGCAATTGATTAATAATGGTATCACGGTGAAACATCTGAAATTCTAGATTTCAGGACGGCCCTTCGACAGGCTCAGGGACCTTTGAGTTTTCTGAAACTAAGGGCGCCTGAGCCTGTCGAAGGCCCCGTGACAAAAAACAACAATAATGACATACGATCAAATCCTTTCCGACATTCACAAGAAGAACTTCGCGCCTATCTATTTCCTGACGGGCGAGGAGCCGTATTTCATCGACATGATTTCGGACACCATCGAGAACGAAGCCTTGGACGAGGCTGACCGTGCCTTCAACCAGATAGTGGTCTATGGCCGTGATGTGGATGTGGAAACCATCGCCAACCACGCCCGCAGCTTCCCGATGATGGGTGACCGTATGGTGGTTATCGTCAAGGAAGCGCAAGATGTGAAGAACTTGGAAAACTTCGAGGCTTATCTCGACACTATTCCTGAGACGACCTTGCTTGTTTTCGTTTATAAATACAAGAAGTTCGACAAACGCAAGACCTTGGCCAAGAAGATCGACAAGAAAGGGGTTTGGTTTGAGTCGAAAAAGCTGTACGACAGCAACATTCCTGGCTGGATTCAGAATTACCTGAAAGGAGAAGGCTATTCCATCACACCCAAAGCTACGCAGATGTTGGCCGACTTCCTTGGCACTGACCTCCACAAAATTGCCAACGAACTGAAGAAACTTACCATCGCCCTGCCCAAAAACAAGAGCATCGATGATGCTGACGTGGAGCGCAACATTGGTATATCCAAGGACTTCAATGTCTTTGAGTTACAGAACGCCATCGGCAGTCGCGATGTGCTGAAAGCCAACCGTATTGTCAATTATTTTGGCGACAATGGAAAAGATAATCCGCTGTTGGTCACGGCGATAACACTTTATGGCTATTTCACCAAACTCATCAAGCTGCATTGCACGCAGGACAAGTCGCAAGGCAACCTGGCCAGCGTTTTGGGTGTGAATCCGTATTTTGTCAAGGATTATCTTGCTGCTTCACGCAACTATCCTCCTGCTACCTGCATCCGCTGCATCTCGATTCTCCGCGAGTTCGACATGAAGTCGAAAGGTTATGGCAGCGGCGACACGAGCGAAAAGGATTTGTATAGGGAAATGATTTTCAAATTAATGCATTGACTACGAGACGCGAGACTGCGGGACTGCGAGACAAATCAGGTTTTGAAGCCCCGTAGTCTCGAAGTCCAGTAGTCCCGAAGTCAAAAGAAAATGAGAATTGTAGCACAACGAGTAACCCACGCTTCCGTCACGATTGGCGGCAAGGTGAAGTCGGAAATCGGACTTGGTATGTTGATTCTGCTGGGCATCGAGGAGGCCGACACGCAAGAGGATGTGGAATGGCTTTGCCAGAAACTCACGAAACTCCGCATCTTTGACGACGGCAACGACTCAATGAATTTCGACATCAACCAAGTTGGAGGCTCGTTCCTTGTGGTGAGCCAGTTCACGCTTCACGCCTTGACTAAGAAAGGCAACCGCCCGAGTTTCATTCGTGCCGCCCGCCCCGAGCAGGCGATTCCGCTTTATGAATTGTTTCTCAAACGCCTTGCTGAGGTCTCGGGCCGCGAAGTGCAATGCGGCGAGTTTGGCGCCATGATGGCCGTAGAACTGCTGAATGACGGGCCAGTGACCATCATCATGGACTCGAAACGGCGGGAATAGGACAGAAAAAGTCTGTGTTCCCTCATAAAAATGTCATTTTTGTGTTATTATTCCCTCATAAAAATGTCATTTTTGTGTTGTTATTCCCTCATAAAATTGTATTTTTGCAGTGTAATTCAATCTGTATCAGTATGGAAAGGACTATTTATACCAAACTTATAGAATGGAAAAACGCCTTAGGGCGTAAACCATTGATGCTGTTGGGTGCGCGCCAAGTGGGGAAAACATATATATTAAAGCAATTTGGCAGTCGCGAGTTCAAGAATTTGGTTTATGTCAATTGCCATAATAATGACTTTGCCATGAATCTTTTTTCGGATTTCGACATCGAAAGGATTGTGTATCAAATCGGCATCCAAATGGAGCAACAGATTGTTCCAGGTGAAACGCTTCTTGTTTTTGATGAAATCCAAGAGGTGCATAACGGCATTGCCAGTCTGAAGTATTTTTGCGAAAACAAGCCCGATCTACATGTGGCTGTGGCGGGTTCGCTTTTGGGGATTTCGTTGAAGGAGGACGAATCGTTTCCTGTTGGAAAAGTGAATACTTTGAGAATGTATCCGATGACCTTTTCCGAATTTCTTTCGGCATCGCATAGGGAAAAACTATCCGAGGCCATCAAAGAACTTGATTACGATACTATGCGATTGCTCAATGTGGAGTGTGTCGAATGGCTTCGTCAGTATTTCTTTACAGGCGGGATGCCCGAAGCCGTGGCAAAATGGATTGAAACCCATGACCCGGTAGTGGTGAGAAAAATCCATCATGAAATTTTGGAGGCCTATTATATGGATTTCTCGAAACACACCAAGACCGAAGTGCAGCGCATCCGTATGGTCTGGGACAGTATTCCTGTCCAGTTGGCCAAAGAAAACAAGAAGTTCATTTTCGGAGTAGTCAAAAAGGGCGCTCGTGCCGCTCAATTCGAGACAGCCATTCAATGGTTGGTTGATGCCGGACTTGTCATTAAGGTAAACCGTTGTAATCAGCCTCGGCAACCATTGAAATTCTATATGGATAGCGCTGCTTTCAAAATCTATCTGCTTGATTGTGGGTTGTTTGCTACATTATGCGAAACGAAGCCGTCCGACATGCTCTTGGGCGACAATGCCTTTGTTGAATTCAAAGGAGCCTTTGCCGAAAATTATGTGCTTCAACAAATTACGGCATCTGCCCAGATTCCAGTCTACTATTATAGTAAAGATGGTTCGACCCAAGAAGTCGATTTTCTGGTTCAAACACCTGACAGGGTTGTCCCGTTGGAAGTCAAGGCCGAGGAAAATGTCAAATCCAAGTCACTTTCCACCTTTGTCAAAGAGGATTTCAAGTCGCTGAACTTGAAAGGCCTGCGTTGTAGTATGAAACCTTATATTGACCAAGGCTGGATGGAAAACATCCCTCTTTATGCAGTGGAAGCGTATTTCTCAAGAAGCTGATCATTCCTCAGAATCATCATCGTCCTTGATAATATGCAAATCGCGCTGCGGGAACGGAATCTTGATGCCGGCGGCGTTCAGGGCGTTGTACATGATTTCCGGGGCACGGTCGGCGTAGGCGACACGCTCAGCGGCCAAGACGTATTGCTTCACTATGATGTCGACACCACTGTCGCCAAAGGCTCCAAACACCACATAGATGCCTTTCTTCGGCTCCACGATTTCGCGGCCGTATGCGTCTTTGGTGCGCATCACCTGCATGGCTTCAACAAGGACTTCGCGTGCACGCTGCAAATCGGTGCCGTAGGCCACGCTTACATGCAGCTTGAGACATTCGTATGAGTTGCTCTTGGTGAGGTTGGTGAAACTCTTGGCGAAGAGAGCGGAGTTGAGGAAGGAGACGGTGACGCCGTCGATGGTCTCCACCTGTGTGCTTTGGTAGTTGATGTCGGTGACCGCACCGCGTACGCCGTCGCATTCAATCCAGTCGCCAACCCTCAAGCGTCCGCCCATGAGTTGGATGCCGTAAACGAAGTTGTTGATGATGTCTTTCAGTGCAATACCGATACCAGCCGACAAACCGCCTGCGATAAGACCCATCGAACTGGTGGGGATGCGCAAGGTGACGATGAAGATGTAAATGTAGACAAACCAAACGAAGACGGTGATGAGGCTGTTGCCCAACGAAAGGTTGATTTCGTTGTTGCGGATGGTTTTGCGGTTGTACTTGCGGAGAAAACGGTTGTACTGGGCCTGTTGCCAGATGGTGTGGATGGCGTTGTTCAGGTAGCGGAACACGAAGAACAGTCCCGTAAGGAACAATAGGTAATACAACGACACCCTGAATCCTTCTGCTCCTTCATGTTGGATGAAAGGCTCGATGAAAATTTGACGATACAAGTCGTTGAACTCGAAGATGTTCAGTGCCCAACGGATACACAACGGGAACGACACCAGCACCATCAGCGGGACGACCACATCATGTATTAAGTCATAGAACCAAGTGGCGGAAAACAACAGCTTCTCCTTGGCTGGACCCGACAAATAGGTAATCTGTGCTTTGTGTTTTTCTACTCGTTTGTTCAACCGATTCTCTTTGTACCAATACAGCAGGTGATTGATTGTGACAATGGCAAGAATGGCAGTCAACAGGAAATACCACCAAACCAAGATAATGAGGGCCAAGAAGATGTAACCGGCCCAACTGATGAACATGGCAAGGGCGGTGACGCCTAAGGAGAACCATCCAATAATGGCATCGGCGCGCTCCGATTTCTTGCTCCGTCGCAAATTGGTAATTAATTGCCATACCGTCATCAGTAGCAAAAGGGGAGGGAAGATAAAATTCAAGAAAGCGTTAGGCAGGAAAAGCACACGGCAACCGATGACAAAGAGCGCCGTGAAAATAGTGGACAGATAGTTTCGGATGCCATGCTTGAGTTTGCTGGGTTCCAGGCGGATGAGCTGCGCCATCGTGATGGCCATCAGCAGCAGGATGAACGTGTGCATCAGCAAGATAGACTTGGTCGCCCTGTCGTCAAGCGTGGTTTCAATACTTAAGACGATAAATAGGACACATCCTAATAAAAGGGCGATATAACGCCTTTGTTCTTTTGCTACGTGCTGCAATGGTTTTACAAAACGATAAACAAGCAGCATCAGCAGGGCAGCAATGCCCCATAGGACAAAGAAAGATAAAATGTAAACCCCCATCCAGAACAACGTTGCCGAGTTTTTGATACGGCTGTCCTTGCTGATATTGTCCGATTCACCGTAGTCTGATAGCTTTTGGAAAAAATTCGTGGTGAATTTCTCTTCCATAGCGGTTTTGGCTTGTTTCCAGTAGACAGCAGGGTTTCTAAGGATTTGTCCCCAAGGTGTTTGGCCCTCCACGAACACGCTGTTCTGTAGGATCTTGTAGTAATCCTGTGCATAGTCGTATGATTCCTTCATGCGCAGCCAGGCTTCGATGTAGTATGTACTATCGGCCATGACCACTTCGCGTGTCTGGGCATAGATTCTCAGCAGTTGTGAAGCATAGAAAATGCACGAGTCGCGTTCCATCTGGCCTATTTCGTTCAGCATGAACGGCGAAGTGCTTGCCTCAATGGCCGTTGTGTCCTGCACCGTTGCCATCGAGTCAACGACGGCTGTCTCCTGTTCAGGCAGTTTTTCCTCCATAAGGATTTCGCTGTGCGCCTGAAGGGCTTTTGCCGTATCAATAAAACAGGCAAGGCTGTCCCGCAGTGCCAACGAGTCATTGGCCATTGTGTCCTGCGTCGCAATGATAGCCATGATAAGGTCCACCTGCTCATACAGTTTTTGTTCCAAAAGGCTTTCGTTGTGCTCCAAGTGGGCATCCAATGAGTCGTTATGATAGGCAAGGCTGTCGGGCACCAATCCCACCTCTTTCAACTCAGGAGGAAGGCGGCGAAGCGATTCAATCAGTCGGGCATAGCGGTTGATTTCGATATTCAACTTGGTCACGATGCGGTCGTAAGGCGTGCGATTCTTGTTGAAGTCTTCGTATTCTTGGGTCACCTTCTCCAATGCATAGCTGATGTCGAAGGTGTAGTCCTGTTTTTGGGAATACAGCATCAGCGATTGGTCATTGCATTTCTTGGCAATCTCCACCATCTGCTTGTGTTGACCGTCGTAATACTCCTTCAATTCGTCTTGCGTCTGGGCAATTTGCTGGTAGTCATAGCTCAGTTCCCGCCGTAGGTTGGCCAATGTGTCGTTCAAATCCATTCCCGTAAAAACGGCCAAGGCTGGCACCGCAACGGCCAACAGTGCCAAGAGGATACATGTATATTTGCGCTTTTTCTTCATGTTCGTTATTTCTTTTCGGTTTCCGACACGAAACAGGCCACAAGACCATAGGTGATGGTCGGGTATTACCCACTTTTAAGGGCGCAAAGATATGGAAATAATGTGAAACATCATTCCATCACAATTTTATGCGTTTCGCTACCCATGGTCACAAAATACAACCCTTGCGGCAATTCCACGTTTTCTTTGCCTTTGATTTCCTTGGTTATGATGGTTTGGCCGAGGGTGTTCGTGATGGTTAAAGTGCCGGTGCCTTCAATGATTACATATCCCTTGGCAGGGTTAGGATAGACTTTGAAGGTGTTTCTGTGGCTCTCGCAGAGACGAGTTAATGGTGTGGTGCAAAACACCGCTTCGGGGCTCACTGGGGAGGCATAATGAGAACTTGTCTCCATTTTACGTTGCGTAAAAGTGTATGAAGTGCTTGGAGTCAAGCCTTCAAAAAACGGAGAACTTTGCCAATCGCCGTTGTTGATGTTGTATTCGCAGCCTTCCTCAGGAACGAGGGTGATGCTCGTGTCGGTGCTGCTCTCCATTTGCGGGGCTTCAGGCATGTCTTGTTCTGCCTTTCTGACAGGGCCGACAAAGGGCGAAACCACACTTCCGATGCAATTTTCGACAGTCACTTGTACTCTAATATTTTCATCAATATCATCATCTGTCAATGTATAAGTCTGGGAAACAGCACCTTCAATGTTGGTTGTGCTGCGTTTCCATTGGTAACTCAATTCGCCCAAGTCGGGAATAGTGGAAATTGAACTCAACTCGCTTATAGCGGTCAGGGTTTGCCCGAAAACAGGCTCGCCATCAATTTTGACATTACCCTTCAGAACAGGCGTAACCGTTTGGTTCAAAAGGTTTTCTATCGCGCCGTAGGCGTTCAATCTCCTGCCCGATGCAACCAATCCATCAAGGGTAGAAAGATGGTCGGCACCGTCGAAAAGGGATTGCTTCACGGAAAGACAGAAATTGGCGGGGTCGCTTTTACATGTCTGCATCATTTCCTCGGGCAGGGCGGCATACATCAGCGCAATGGTTCCAGAGACTTGTGGAGTAGCCATCGAGGTTCCGGTGGAGTTGCCGTAGCCATCGTTAGGCGTTGTGGAATAGATGCTCGTGCCGGGTGCACCAAGGTCTATGTTTTCGATGCCGTAGCCAGCACTGCCAAATTTCATATCTTGTGAAGTGGTGTTGGTGACGCCTATCAGATAGTTGCCAGGACAAGTAGACGGCACATCGCCATCCATATCGACATTCACGTTCATGTTTGGGCCAGCCACGCTATTCAATATGCCGACACTTCCCAGTTCGTCATACATCGAGCACCAGATGGGATAATCATCGGGATTCCCGTAATCGACGCCAAACGATGAATTGGTGGCCACGATGAAAGCACCTTCCTCACCGTTGGTTTCATTGTAGCGGGCGCGCATTTCCAATGCATAGGAATAGGCCTCCACCACGATGGATTCATTGCTCGAATTTCCGCAAATGGACATGATTTTCACGTTCCAATTCACGCCGCAAACGCCTTTTCCATTGTCGCCAACCGCTCCGATGATGCCCGAAACATGGGTGCCGTGGTGATTGCTGCTGACATTTCCACTGTGGTTGTAAACATTCCAGCCACGATAGTCATCCACATAACCATTGTTGTCGTCATCGATGCCGTTATTAGGGATTTCACGGTTGTTTATCCAGCAATTCAGGTCTTCGTGAGTCCAATCGGCGCCACCGTCAATGACGGCCACCACTATGGTGTCGCCCGTTGCCGTGACGCCGCCCGTGGTAAATTCCTCCCACGCTTGCGGTAGGTTCATGATGGCAGGTGCCCATTGTTGGCCATAGTAAGGATCGTCAGGAATCGCCTCACGCAGCATGATGTTGGTATGGTTGTTCTGGATAACGCGAACATCAGGATTCTTCCAAAGTCGCTCCATTTTTTTTTCTCGTGATTCAGCCTTGTCGGCAATCTCAAAAAGCCAGATGTTTAGCCTTTTGGATAACAATCTTTTGGGCGAAATCCCCACATTCGAGTCGGTGGCAAAAATCGCAGCATCCACGCCTTGTCCCAACCAGATGATGAATTCGTTCTCAACGTAGTTGGTGGATGCTTTTGGTTCCTGAGCATAGGAAAACACAACACATAACAACAGAACCAAAAGGGTTATGGCTTTAAGGCTTGTTTTCATGAGGATTGTTGATTTAGAATACAGCTGCCCGCGATACTACCTTTTTCAAAGCGGAGACGGGAAAACCGACTTTGAGCAAAAACTCCTCCAAACTATGGCGTTCTTTGTATGGAATGGTCAATTCGTATGTCATCAGTTCGTTAGCGTCAAGAGTTGGCACAGGCTCAAAAGCGTAGTATGAATCCGCTCCAGGAAGATACTCTTCAGGCAAAGCGGATGGTTGAATAAGTTTGATATTATGGTAATTGATGTTGTTGTCAATATCAACAGAATAAAGATAGCCGTCGTTTGGGGTCTCAATCAACTCGCGCAGAGATAGTTCCTTGTCGATGTATTTCTGCAAATTGGCAAGGCTGACGCGAAGCACAAGCCAGCGGTTGTCATTCTCATCCTTGTCAACCCAATAAAACAGATAGTCATCGCCTTTCTCACTGATATAATGGGAAAGGAAAGGTCCGTCAAAATAAATCAAGTCGGCTATTTTCTTGTATTTGCTGAAATCAAATTGTATGTCAAATCCTTCTAATTGTTTCATAATAACTTTGTAATTTTGAATGATTTGTTCAAATTGCAGTTTTCAAATTCGTAAAAGTCGAAGTGGCCATTGGGGCTGTTGGCGGTTTTTTGTCCGTCCTCATTGTTCAGAGTTCCCTCCGCTAATGAGTCTCCTATTGCTCGTTCCGCATTCTTGAATGCCTTGCGCAGATTATGATAGAACGACTCGGCTTGAGGACTTGTTGCGAAACACGAAAGGGCAAGGAGAGAAGTGTCGCTTTTGCCTTTATTGATATCATCAAGCATTCTTCTCGGGTTGCTTACATATTGGGGAATATGGTTTTGTTTTGATGATGAAAATGCAAAACGGCACGCTTGAATACCGTTTGGCTCGAACAAAGGCGGCATTTGGCATCCTTCTGAGACCAACTTGTCTAACAATTCTTGATATTTGAACTTGTTTTTTGTCATCAATTCGACTTTTCAGACCGCAAAACTAATCAAAAGAAATGAAAACCGCAAGATTTCAAAAGATTTGCCTATTTTTGCAACCATTAATAAGCCCTGAAAGGGCGACCCTATGTTTTCGGGCGATTTTAATCCCCGCATTATCAGGCTGCCTTGGTGTGACAGCCCATCAACTGAACAACTGAACAACTGATAACTGACAACTGAAAAGAGATGGACGGCAAAAGATTAGAAAAAGTAAACAAACTGATACAAAAGGAATTAGGTGATATTTTTCAAAAGGAACTGAAACCTGCAGTCCCGATGCTGATGATTACCGTAACGCACGTGAGGGTCACTTCCGACCTCGGCTATGCCAACGTGTACTTAAGCGTCTTTGGCGTCGACGACAAGAAAAAGGTGGTCGAGGAGGTGAACCAAAATGCCAGAGCCATTCGTGGACTTTTGGGCAACCGTATCCGTCACCAGATGCGCGTCGTGCCGGAGCTGCGCTTTTTTGAGGACGACTCGCTCGACTATATCGAAAACATCGACAACCTGCTGCATCCCGAAAAGTGAGACTGCCGCTGTTCATAGCAAACCGTTACCTGTTAGCCAAAAAGAGCCACAACCTCATTAATATCATCACATGGATTTCCATCTTGGGTATTAGTGTCGGCTCGTTTGCGCTCATCGTGGTGCTGTCGGCCTTCAATGGCTTGGAACAAGTGATTTCGTCGATGAACAGCCGTCTCACGCCTGACCTGCAAATCTCCGCCGTGAAAGGCAAAACCATCGATTTGACGGCGTTCCCTTTAGGCCAGCTCAAAGACATTCAAGGCGTTGAGTATGTGATTCCAACGATTACCGAAGATGCTCTTTTTCGTGCCAACGACAAGCAGCATATCGGTCAAGTGAAGGGTGTCGGTTTGGAGTACCAACAGATTGACCGCTTGAACGAAATCGTCTTTGGTAATGATGGCTTGCAACTTGCTGATGATGAAGAACATGATTTCGCCGTTCCGGGCGCAGGTGTGGCGTGGTATCTCGGCATCAATGCCTACAATCCCTACGCGATGGTGCGCATCTATGTACCCAAGCGCGGCAATGCCTCGCTGATGAGCCTCGAAAACAGTTTCAACTCCGATGTGCTGACCGTACGTAGCGTGTTCTCCACCGAGCAGGAACAAGACGAGAAAATGGTGCTTGTGCCTTTCGATTGGCTCTCGGAACTGCTTGAATACGAGAATAAAGCCACCAATGTGGAACTTTTCACTATCCCTAATGCGGATTTAAGCAAGATAAAGAAGTCGGTCGGCACTATAATAGGGGAGGACTTCACCGTGAAAAACCAGCAGGAGCAGCAGGAAACGTTATACAAAATCATGCGTTCCGAGAAGTGGGCGGTGTATGTCATCCTCACGTTCATCTTGATTTTGGCTACCTTCAACGTGGTCGGGTCGCTCTCCATGCTGATGATCGATAAGCGCAAGGACACCGAAATCCTGAAATCAATGGGTGCCGATAAACGCCTCATACAGAAGATTTTCATGAATGAAGGCCTGCTGATTTCCGTGGCGGGTGGTATCATCGGATTGCTGTTGGGCATCATTTTGGTGCTCTTGCAGCAGCAGTTCGGTTTCGTGAAATTCGGCACGGGCGGCAACTATGTCGTGGATGCCTATCCAGTGCTTTTGAAATTAAAAGACGTGCTGCTGATTTTCGCCACGATTCTGGTGGTGGGTTGCACTTCGGCTTTCCTCACGGTGAGGCATGCGATGCGGAAAGAGGTCAGAATCAATTAGTGCAATAGATTATAATTCGTTGATTTCTAAATCTGAAAGCCCAGTGATTTCTGCGATTTCTTGGGACGACATCCCTCTTGCCCTCATATTCCGAGCCATTCCAACAATGCTCTTATACACTGCATCTTGAGGGTCGTTGAACAAGTCTTCGCCGTTTTCCCATTCGTTCCAATCGGTTTCTTTTAGATAGCCTTCAACTTGCTTTCTTAATTCGGGAATGTCGTTGACAGCAGTGTCGTATAGGGTTTCAGAAATAACGTGGGCATAATCATGAACCAAAATATGCCTCATGCTTTCAATCATTTTCCAATGCGTTTCGGGATGAGCCACTTTGAAGGCTATGGTTAGCATGAAAGCCGCCTCACCAACCACCTCAACATTCTTCATCACGCCAAAATACATAAGCGCATTTGAAGAGAACTCCTCAAAAGTCACGTTTTGTATGAATTTCGTAATGTTGTTGGAATACTCGATGATGTCTTCAAGCCTTCCTTTATCTCTCGCTCTTTCTCTCATAGATTAATTGTTTGTCGCGTTCGACACTATCAACGGCATACGGACGCAATGAACCATCTTCGACCAAATCCACTTCACGGCCAAGTAATTCTCTCAAGTCCAGATACATACCTCCCATTGTTAGTAGCGTAAAAGGTTTTCCAGAACGGTCTGGGACGAAAAGAATATCCACATCGCTCCAGGGTTTTTCTTCGCCTCGGGCAAAGGAGCCGAAAAGCCATGCCTTCAGGACGGGTTGCGTCTCGAAATACTTGGCGATGATTTGTATCATAGATTGCGTGCTCATAATGCATTGGTTTTATGATGCAAAAATAGCATTATTCTCGGAAAGAGGTCTTTTTCCCGAAAAAAAGATGTTATCCGATGGGATTTCCCCCAATCAAATTCGTCAAATCAATAAACTCCTGCACCGAAAGTTGTTCAGGGCGTTTGTTGAAAACCTCGTTTTCGATAATGTCGGGACTGATTAATGGGCGCAGCGAGTTGCGCATGGTCTTGCGGCGTTGGTTGAAGGCCTGCTTGACAATGCTCACAAACAGCTTCTCGTTGCAGCCCAAGTCGGTGACGGCATTGCGCCGCATTTTGATAACGGCAGATTTTACCTTCGGAGGAGGGTTGAAGACGTTCTCGTGTACCGTGAAGAGGTAATCGATGTCGTACCAAGCTTGCATTAATACGCTCAAAATGCCGTAGGTCTTGCTGCCTTCCTTGGCGGCCATGCGCTCTGCCATTTCCTTCTGTACCATGCCCACCACTTCAACGACTTGTTCCTTGTATTTCAGCACTTGGAAGAAAATCTGACTGCTGATGTTGTAAGGGAAATTCCCGATGATGGCCATGTTTTGTTGGCCGAATTGGCTGAGGTCGGTGCGAAGGAAGTCGCCTTCGATGAGCCGTTCGCCGAGCATGGGGAAATGTTTCTCCAGATAGGCGATAGACTCCTTGTCGATTTCGATGACGTGGAACTTGTCGAGGACATCTTGCACCAAATACTGGGTCAACACGCCCGTGCCGGCACCCACTTCGATGACGCTCTCCACATCGGGCGACAGCTGCTCCACGATTTGTTTCGCTATGTTTTGGTCGGTCAGGAAATGCTGGCCTAAACTCTTTTTGGGTCTGACTTCGTTCATTATCAGTTGTTCAGTTTATAGTTGTTCAGTTATTCAGTTGTCCAGCCAACTCTCAACTGAGTAACTGAACAACTGAACAACTTACAACTTTCTATAGTTTTTCTTCGCCTGAGCGGTATAAATGCTCGTCGGGTATTCGTCAATCAACTTCTCGTAATGCTCTCCCGCCAAGGCTTTGTTTTTCAATTCGTTTTGTTCGATTAATGCAGCGTGCATCAAGGCAGCATCGGCCATGTAACTTTCGGGGTACTGCTCCACAATCTGTAAAAACAGTTGTTCGGCATTGGCAAAATCTTTCCGCTTTTCTTCGATCTCTCCCTTGCGGAATAGGGCGTGAGGCTTACTAATTTCGTTGCCCGTGGCGATGATGTCGTCGAGTAGGGCGAGGGCTTCGTCTTCGCGTTGCTGGTAGATTCTGAAATCGGCACGTGCCAAACGGTTGAGTTCCAAGCCCAAGGTGTCGACTTCCAAATTGTCCTTGATGACGAGCGAGAGCGTCATGGCATCGTTGGCGATGAGTTTCGATGTGGCGGCTTTTAGCACCTTCAATTGACTCTCGGCCCATTCGTATTCACCGATGAAATAGCGCAGTTGTGCATTTTTGAAGCGGGCTTCGTGGCCCAACGGTTCTTCTTTCAGGCTCTTGTCGACTTGGCTGTAGAGCAAGGTGGCCTCCCAAACCTCGTCTTTGTGGAGATAGATGTCGGCCAACTCTAATTTCAGTTCAGCCTGACCTTGTTTGCTGTTCACTGTCGCTATGGTGTTGGTAAGCAGAGCGATGGCTTCGTCAGTTTGGTCGAGATGATAGGCCATAATGTCGGCCTGGATTTGTGTGAGTTTGGCCAAGTCGTTGGTGTTGATGTCATTATAGGCTTCCTCGATACGCCGTGATAGTTTTTCGTATGCCTTAGCGTCATTTCGGTTCTCGGCTTTCAATTTCAGGTAGTCGGCTTTGATGAGTCCCGTGAGGGCTAGTCCGTAGAAGGGATTGCTCTTGCCTTTGTCCAAAATGTAGTTGTAACCTTCCTTCGCAATATCGAACTGCTTATTATTTAGGCAGATACTCGCCAAGTTGTGGATTTGCGCATCTTGGTCGTGGGTCTTGCGGTCGATGCTTTGGCATTGTGCCAAGGCAATGTCGTAGTCTTCTTGTTGCAGGGCAAACCAAACGAGGAGCTGGGCATATTCAAGGTTGTCGGGATGTTCTTGGGTTTGTTTCAGCAAGGCGATGCGCAACTCGTCGGAGATGCTGTTGTTTACATCGTAAAACAGCATGGTTTGCAGGCGGTTGCGGACATTGTTGTATTGCCCGGGATGTGTCTCCACCTCCTTGAAATAGTATCGGAAAGCATCCTGATAGTTGAGTGACGACAGGCTGAGATTGGCCTGGTCCATATAGAAAGTCTCCTTGCCTTCGAGGAGCGTGTTGCCTTTTTCGAAAATGGCCATGGCCATGTCATTCAGGTTTCGGGCTTGCAAGGCATAACCATAGTTTCTGATGGCGTTGGCGTTGTCGGGCAGGTTTTTCTGTATCTCGTTGAATTGCTTTTTGGCTTTGTCGGTTTTGCCTTGCAAGGTGTAGATATAGATGAGGTCGGTGTCGGCTCTGTAGTAATTGGGGTGCTTTTTGGCATACGCTTTCAGCTCCTTTTCGGCTTTGTCGTAGTCTTTTAATTGGATAAGACAATCAATATATTGCTGAAAATGAGATAGTTGTTCTGTTTTTTCGAAGAGTTGAAGGTATAGGTCACGAGCCTTCTCATAGTCTTGGTCACGGTAGGATTGGCTGGCTAACTGCTCGTCGATTTGGATTTGCTCCTTCTGCTGTGCATCCATTCTCTTTCCTTTGGCCTTCGAGTTGGCTTGACCACTCACCTGGAGGATGAAAGCAGCATTAATCAGGAAAATGAAAAACCAGCGTAATCTCATGGCCAAAGTCATTTTTGTTTTTTCAGGGCGTTCAAGTCTTGTTGGCAACTGCTGAAACGGTCTTGGAAATAGCGTACCTGATTGCCTAATTTGTCGACATATTCGGCCTCTTTTTCAATGTAAACCGTTACCAAAGAGTCAGCTATGTAATGGCTTTCGGCATCGGCCTTGAGGCGGTCGAGCTGGAGTAGGGTGGTGTCCATGTCGGCTTGCATCAAAGGCTTGGTGAACTTGAATTGCTCGATATAGGCTTGCACCAATTGTAGTTTTTCGAACGACTTGTCCACTTGTTCGGGGCTTTGGTATTGCAACAAGGAGTCGCAGGTCATGAAATCTTTTTGAAGGGTCACAAACTCCTTGGCTTCGATGTCGTTCAGGGTTTTGGCATCGGCTTGCACTTGTTTTTTCAAGTTGTCGATCTTGTCTATGTTGGTCTCAGGTTTGCTGTTGCAACTGCCCAATGCAAGTCCTGCGCCTAACAAGCCGCAAAGGAGCATCGATTTTGTCATTAATCTCAGATTCATAATAGTTTCTTTTGAATGGAGTGCAAAGATACGCATTTTGGCGGAAACTGGATTTTATGATATAAAAAATCCCGACTATCAGGACGATGGTCGGGATTCGTTTTATGTTGCGAATTGCTTATTCGGTGACTTCGGCTTCGACGGGAAGGATGGAGACGAACGACTTGCCTTCTCTCTTCTTCTTGAATTCGACGATACCATCACATAAAGCATATAATGTGTGGTCTTTGCCCATGCCGACGTTCTTGCCGGGATAGTGCTTCGTGCCGCGCTGACGAACGATGATGTTGCCAGCGATGGCGGCTTGTCCACCGAAAAGTTTCACTCCGAGTCGCTTACTAGCTGACTCACGACCGTTCTCGGAACTACCTACACCTTTTTTGTGTGCCATATCTCTTTAGTTTTTTCGGGTTTTTAATCAATGATGCTTTCAATTTGGATCTTGCTCAGATACTGACGGTGACCGTTAGATGTCTGATATCCTTTTCTTCTCTTCTTCTTGAAAACGATAATCTTGTTGCCTTTGCAGTGCTGCAGCACCGTGGCTTCGACATTGGCGCCGGCTACCGTCGGGGCTCCTACTTTCGTCGAACCTTCGTTTCCAATTAATAATACCTTGTCGAAAGAAACCTTGCTTCCTTCTTCTTCATGCAGTCTGTTGACGAAGATTTGCTGACCCTTCTCAACTTTGAACTGTTGTCCTGCGATTTCTACTATTGCGTACATTTCTCGATATCTTTAAATTAGATACTGACTCTCTATTTTTTCGGACTGCAAAAATACAACTTTTTTCAATCGGTCAAGGTTTTCTTTTCTTTTTTCTCATTAATTTTCGCAAAAAAGTCATTTCGGATTTCGTAATGTTTTGAAATACAAAACGATAAATTTGTGAATTAATTGTCCCGTATGTTTCTGTTTCCCTGCCTTAGGTTGGTTTTACCCTGTTTTTTGAGGTCTGTCGTTCGGTTTTATGGGCGTATTAATAGGGTATTAATGGGGCTTCTTTGAATAAATCGTATGTCGTTTTGTAAAATTATGTACTTTTGCGCCCTGTTTTTTCAGCGCAATTAATGGATCAAAACCAACTCAATATCCAAATCGAGAAAATGAAGGCCGGCGACCGTGAGTCGTTCAACCAGCTTTTTCGTCGTTTCTATACTCCGTTGGTTCGTTTTTGCATCCGTTTTGTGGCCGATTCCGATGTCGCGGCAGAGATTGTCCAGGATTTGTTCGTCAAAGTGTGGTCGAATCGCGAAAAACTGTCGTTCAACTCCTCTTTCGAGTCCTACATGCTGACCTCGGTGCGCAACTCCGCTATCACTTATATTAATAAGGAGCGCTCACACGCCGAAGCTCACCTAAGGATTTATGGCGATGAGACCGATACCACCGACCCTTCAGAGACCTTGCAGTCGAACAATTTGGAGGAGTCGTATCGCCAAGTCCTGAAGAACATGCCGGAAAAGCGCCGCGAGGTGTTTCTCGCCAGCCGTTTCGAAGGGCTGAAGTATGCCGAAATCGCTGAGAAAATGGGCTTGTCGCAAAAAACCGTGGAGGCTCACATGAGTGCAGCCATCAAGCAACTTAGGGAAGGGCTGAAAGAGTACCTTTAATTCTATTGGGCGCTTCGGCAGGCCGCCCTAAATAATCTCAAAAAAATCAAAATTTTATCGTTTTTTGACTAAGGGTAAAACCAAAGTTATTAGTCATATAAATGAAAAAAGAAGAAAAATTCGGTTGAAATGAACTTGGTAAACGACAAATATGAGGCTTTGGTCAAGAGCTATCTCGATGGGAATTGCCCCGCCGAGGATGCCCTTGAACTGCTTTCGTGGGTTGCCGAGTCGGAGGAAAACCGGATTTACTTCAAGACGCAAAAGGATGCCGATGAGGTGTGGAAACTCACCGATTTTGCCATGCCCGATGACGATGCTCTCGATGTGGAGGCGGCTCTTGATGCGGTCAACCAGAGAATTGATGCGATGGAAGAGGCCGAGACCAAGACGGTCGAGATGCCTTGGCTCCGCAGAAATTATAAGTATGTTTCGGGCATTGCAGCCGCGCTTGTTGTTGCCTTGTTCTTGGGATTCCTCGTCATGAGGCCTTCGAACGCTACGATTACAGTGGCTTCGAATGAGCAAAACATCGAAATGCCTTTGCTGCTCCCTGATGGCTCTTCAGTCACCTTCAATGGCAATGCCGAGATTACCTATCCCAAGCAATTTGTTAAATCGACACGTTCCGTCGACTTTGAAGGTGTTGCCAATTTCGATGTCGTCGCCAACGAAGAAAAGCCTTTCATCATCCATTGCGACAAGATGGATGTGGAAGTGTTGGGCACATCGTTCCTACTGAATGCTGATCCTGCTTCTGACAAGTATTTCGTTGATCTTTATTCAGGCAAGGTGAGAATGACTGCCTTCGATGAAAAGGGGAACGAAACTGCGCAAGTAGTGGTTTTGCCTGGCGAACGTGGCGTGCTGAATCTCGCTCAAGGCGAACTGAAGGCATTGACCTATCCTGAGGTAAAGGAAGCGGATCTGGCCGACAATCATGTGATGGTCTTCGACAATGAGACCCTTTCCAAGATTGTCGTTGCCTTGGAATACATCTACAAGGTCGAAATCAATCTTGCGGAGTCTTGCGCTTCCAAGAAACTTACCGCTCGTTTCTCTGATGAGGAATCCATAGACGAAGTGATGGAAACCATTTCCATTGTTTCGGAAGTCACCGTCACCAAGGAAGATGGTGTTTACCTGATTCGTTAAGTTTTGTTTTCCCCTAAATCTTCAGTTCCACGGTAGCTTTTTCCCTGCGTAAAAGTGTTTTTTCTCTACTTTTCCGCCCTCAAATCTAATGCTACTTGTCGTCGTAATGCCCATAGGCAGAGAGCACATCCACATAGACCTCTGTCTCAAAGATTCGATACACCAGCCTGTGCTTCTTCGTAATCTCACGACTCCAACGACCTTCAGGATTGCCCTTCAGCGGTTCAGGATGCCCGAGTCCTGTTTTGGGATGCGTTTTCAGCTCCTCAATGAAACGATTGGCTTTTGCAAATGCTTTGGGTTCGCTTTTGCCAAGCCGTTGCAAATCCCGTGCAGCCTCTGGAGAAATAATAACCTCAAATGCCATAGCCGTTCCGCTTTAAGAATGCTGTCAAATCTTCATCGGGAAGCATTGCCATGCCTTCACCTTTGGCAATTTGCTGCTCTGCCCGCTCCAACTTGGCGAAAAACTCCTCTTTCGTCATCAGTGTGGGGTCGTTCTTTTTGGCGGCCAACTTCTTTACATACTTCAAGACTTTGGCCATCAAGGCTTCGTCGTCGGCAATTTCGCCCATGGCGCGATACAACTCTGCATTCAACTGTAACGTTGTCATAATCTTATTCTGATTAGTTTCCAGCGGCAAAGATATACATTTTTAGCAAAATGCACGCTTCCAATAAACTAATTCTGTACTTTTGCGCCCAGAAAGAACAAAAGTGTGGACATGAGAAACTTGCTATATATCATTTTGTTAGCAATCACGATGGCACTTGCGGGATGTGCTTCAGAGGGTGCAGACGATGCTGCCCTTTCAGATTCCGAATACACCGAGGCAACAGCCATGAGCGTCCACCTCGCCGAGCCGGAGCGGGCACTGACCATCATCGACTCCGCCGTCATCGTCGGCAACCTCTCAAGGCCACGTGCCGAGTACCTCAAGGCTGTGACACAGTACGGTGGCTTGGACAACATGCCCTTAGCCCGTCAGACCTGCCTCGATTTGCTGGAACACAAGGAGGCACTCACCGACACCCTCACCCTCGAACAGACCTATATCCTGCTGGCAAGTATCGAAAAGTCGTCGTGCAACTACGCCGCCGTCATCCGCTATGCCACCGAGGCTTCACGCCTTGCCCACGCCTCCGGCCGCTACCACGTCGTGGGCAAGATGGAGGGCTATATCGCTCATGCCCAGGCCTTGACCGGCCACACCAACGAAGGCATCGACCGCTTGCAGGGCGTCATCGAGGAACTGCGCCAGATGAACAACTTCGACGGCGTAACGTCTTATCACAGCGCATCAAAGAACCTGCTCCACATACTGAACGATAACGGTCGTTTCGATGAGATGGTGAATGTTTGCGAGGCCATGCTCAGTTGTTACGACGAGTTGGAGCAGCATCCCGAGCGTTTCAGCATCGACAAGGAGGGCTTCGACCCCGCCGAGTTTGTCGACTTCGCCCGAGGCCAGACATTGGCCTTCCTCACCATCGCCTACGCCGAGCAGGGCAACATCGCCAAAGGCCTTGAGGCCGAGGATGCTGTGTTTCGTACGCGGTGGAGCCAGTCGCCCGACTGCGACCTGATGTTGGTCAGCGCCTATCACCGCTTGGGGCAGTTCGACCGCTTCGACCAGGCCATGGACCGCATCGATGCCGAGATGATAGCGCGGGGTGACACCCTCAATGCCAACTACTACACCGGCCTGCAGCTGCGCAGCGTCGCCGCCGAGATGCGTGGCCGCTACGCCGACGCCCTCCACTACACCCATCGGGCCTCCGTCATCCAAGACAGCCTTGAATACTACAACCAACGTGAACAGCTCAACGAGCTTGCCACCGTCTATCACCTGCAGGAAGAGCGTTTAGCCCGCCAGCAGAAAGAGTCGGAGGCACGCACCTACCGCATCGTCGCCGTTGGTACCATGCTGCTGCTCCTGCTGACGGCCTTCATCCTTTGGCGCGTGCACCGCGACAACCGCCTCCTCACCGAGAAGAACCGTAGGCTCTACCAACTGTACAATGAGCACGAGGAGCATAAAGAGCAGGGGGGGGAGGACCCTGTGGGTGCGGAAGCTGACGCGCAACACCCGTCTTTCAACGTGCAACTGTACGAGCGTCTTTGCACGCTGATGGAAGACCCTGCCGTCTTCACCGACCCCAACGCCAACCACGAGACGCTGGCCCGCCTCGTCGGCACCAACTACAAATATGTGTACGACGCCCTGCACGAGTGTGCCGACACGACACCCTCCGACTTCATCAACCATTACCGCATCCGTCATGCCGCCGCGCTCCTCACCACTACCGACCAGCCGGTGGGCCTCATCGCCGATGAGTGCGGCATCGCCAGCCGTCCCACCTTCAACCGTCTCTTTCGCGAGCATTATTCCATGACCCCCACCGAATACCGCAATGCTGCAGAACAGACCTTTGTAACTGTCTGATATTTCGTTTTTTAAAAATTTGATACATCTTTTTCAAGTAATGAAACATCCCTTTTTGGGGTTTTTGTTACTTTTGAACCCGTTTTTTTTAATGAGTAGATGAGCAAATGTAGTTTATATGTTGGACGCGAGATTCGGGACTATGACTTGTGACTATGACAATGACCACCTCAACCAAGAGCTGAAATTTCAGCATTCCTGTGAAAGCGGTCATGGTCATTGTCAATGGTCATAGTAAAAAGTCCCGTGTCAAAAATCATGTAGTTTAATTTTGAACACCTACTAGAATTTTGAATTTTAAATCTTGAATCTTTAAATTTTAAATCTTTAATATCATGCAACACAAATTTACACCAACAACGCATCTGAAAAGGGCAGCCCTCACCCTGCTCGCGCTCATCTTGGCCTGCGCTACGGCGTGGGCAGACAACGACCCGGTCAGTTACATCGCTGCCAACGGATCGACACAGACTTGCACCGATTACACCGTGCTCCACACGGGCGATAATGTCAGCAACCTTCCTGGCGGCTGGTATGTTGTCAGCGAGAATGTCGAGTTTAACAGCCAATTGTATTTTTCAGGTAGCGCCTCTATCATCCTCTGTGACGGCAAGACCTTGACCGTAAACTCTGGCAACTATAATAGCATCAACGTCAACTACGCCCTCACCATCTACGGACAGAGCGGACAAAGCGGTACCCTTAATGCCACCTGCAATTCTGGCACCAACTCTCCATGCATCTATGCGCGCAACGATATCACCATCAACGGCGGTATCGTCAGCGTCAATGGTGAGATTGGAATCCGTGGCCCCGTCATCACCATCAACCGTGGTACCGTTACCAGCACTGGTAACCTCAGCGGTATCTGGGCTACCAACAACGTCATCATCAACGGCGGTAAGGTCAGAGCCACGGGGGACTCCTATGGTGTCATGGCTAACAACAACATCACCCTCGGCTGGACGAATTACTCCGACTTCATCAACGCCAACAGTTACTATGCAGTGGACGGAAGCGTCGCCATTGCCACCGGCAAGACCTTTTACGACGACGCGACGGCCTATAGTGGCACACTCACCAGCGACCAGATACAGGCCATTGTCGGCCAGACGCTGTGCCCCTACAGCACCAACGATTTCACCGTCAACACGGATAGCACGGAGTACACCATCCACACCGCCACGGGCTGGGACGTGTTCTGCGATGCCTTGCAGGACAACAACACGTGGAACCACTTCAGCGGCAAGACCGTGAAACTCGGTGCCGACATCAGCATCACGCAATCGGCGGGCAGCGCGGGCAACGAGTTCATGGGCACCTTCGACGGCGATGGAAAGACACTCACCGTCGACATCACCGAGACCACGACGCAGGGCACCGCACCCTTCCGCGAAATCAAAGGCGCTACCATCCAAAATCTCGTTGTGACGGGTAGCGTCGTCGGCACCATACACGCCGCCGGATTGGTGGGCTTCGCCCGTGGCGCTGATGCCTCCACCGTGAACACCATCACCAACTGCAAGGTGGCCACCAATGTCACCGTCACCACCCCCAGCGGTAATAACTACCACTGCGGCGGTGTCGTGGGCCACGCCTTCCACTGCACCCTCAACATGAGCAACACCGTCTATTGCGGTGACATCACCAACAGCGGCAACAACTATGTGGGCGGTCTGCAAGGCTGGAGCGACGGCAACACCATCAATTTCAGTCATTGCCTCTTCGCCGGCTCGTACAGCGGCACCGCCTCGTTCCATCCTGTGGCCGTGCGCAACAACAACAATGCCACCACGACCAACGTCAGCCATGTTTACTACACCGTAACGCCCACACTGACCAACAGCAACTATATCGCCGCCGACGGCACCAAGACCATCAGCCGTGCCACTGCCCCGGCTACAATAGGCGACCTGACACAGAGCCTCAACTTCATGAGTACCACCATCTATCAGTACGGCATCTGCTACAACGACCTCTACTACGCCACTATTGGACTGCCTTCCGGCGGCACCGACATCTACCTTATTGATAATGCCGATGACTGGCTTTACTTCTGCGAGATGCTCAACGACAACGCCACGTGGAACCGCTTCAGCGGCAAGACCGTGAAACTCGGTGCCAACATCACCGTGACGCAGATGGCGGGCGGCAGCAACCACGCCTTCACCGGCACCTTCGATGGCAACCACAAAACGCTGACACTCAACTACGGCACCGTCCAAGCCCCCATCGATGCCGAGTTCGTAGCCCCCTTCGTAGAGGTGTCGGGCGGCGCCGAGTTCATCAACCTCAACATCGACGGACATATCTACGCTGCCTACACAGGCTCCAGCGACCCCGGCGTGGGAGGACTCATCGGCCACCTCTTTGGCGGCATCACCATCGAGGGCTGCAAGAGCACGGTTGAAATCAACTCCACAAAAGACAGGGTTGGCGGCTTCGTGGGCCTCTGCGAGCAGGCCGTCACGTTCACCAACTGCAAGAGCAGCGCCGTCGTCACCTGCACCGGCAGCGGCAGCGGTTTTGTGGGCTGGAGCCGAGATTCCAACTATACCATTGCCTTCTACGGATGCCTCTTCAATGGAAAGGTACTCAAGAAGAACGGTGTAGGCAGCGGCAACGGCGGCTTCGTGGGATGGAAGGGTTACCACAAGACCGTCGAGATTACTAACTGCCTCGTTGACCCTGCCGCTGTTGCTGAAGGCGAGACGATGGCCGATGACAACAGCGCCACCTTCTGCCGTTTCAGCGCAGACACCAGCTTAGACAATCAGGCCACCACCATCACCAACTGCTACTACACCGAAACATTCGGCAACGCGCAAGGCAATCAGGCCCACAGCATCAGCGGCGGCGATTATGTCACCGTGGGAAACGCTGGCACTGCCAGCAGCGAATACACTACCAGCGGCCTCATTTTCTACAATGTGGGCCTCAAATACGGCGACGTGCTCTATGCTGCCGCAAACGACGAGGTGAGCCTCACCCTCGCCCACCAAGACCGCGAAGGCTACGACTTCATCGGTTACACGGCTACCGCTGGCAATCTCAATGGTTCCTCACTCACCATGCCTGACGGGAATGTGACTATTAACGCAGAATATACCTACACAGCCCCTTCCGAACTGACCGTCACCGACATCACCTTCACCACGGCAACGCTGAACTGGAACGGCTTTCAGGAGAGTTACAATGTGCGCTACCGCACCGTCGGAGCCAACGAGTGGCAGACCATAGGCGGCATTGCAGCCACCACTACGACGCTCTCCGGACTTTTGAGCGGAACAACTTACGAATGGCAGGTGCAGGGCCTCGACTGCAATGGCGAAGGCGGCACCACCGAATGGAGCGAGGCGGGCACCTTCACCACGCTATCTACTTGTGAAGTGCAGCCTTCCGAACTGGCCGCCACCGACATTACCTTCACCACGGCCACGCTGAACTGGAACGGCTTGCAGGAGAGTTACAGTGTGCGCTACCGCCCAGCTATCGTTATCTTCAATGAAGGCTTTGAAAGCGGCACCATGCCTGACGGCTGGACAAGAACCGGCGCGTATTGGCAAGTCACTTCCGGTACAGGATACGCTGGTTATACTGGTGCAGCAACCGGCAACTATAATGCAGGGTGCTATATCAATAATTCTAACGCTTCAGACATACTCATCACTCCCGTCATGGACTTGGGCAACGTTGTTTCAGCCACATTGAGCTTCAACTTTTTGAATACGGCTTGGGCTGGAGACATCAACATCTTGAAGGTGCATTACAGGGTGGATGAAGGGGAATGGCATTGGCTTTACACCTACGAAAATGCAACTGGAGGCTGGATTCCTGTTACCATCAACCTTGAAGGCTTGGCAGCCAACTATCAGATAGGCTTCGAATGTGAAAATAATTATAGTTATGGTATGGGTATCGATGATGTTAAGGTTATAGACAATGGCGCATGGACTACCGAAAACAATGTCCTTAATCCGTTCACTCTCACCGGCCTCACGCCCGAAACGCCATACGTTTGGCAGGTGCAGGGCCTCGACTGCAATAGCGAGGGCAGCACCACCGAATGGAGCGAGGAGGGCACCTTCACCACACCGAATCCTTGTGAATCACCTTCCGAACTGACCGCCACCGACATCACCGCCACCATGGCCACGCTGAACTGGAATGGCTTGCAGGAGAGTTACAATGTGCGCTGCCATCCAGCTATCGTTATCCTCAATGAAGGTTTTGAAAGCGGCACCATGCCTGACGGCTGGACAAGAACCAACGAGTATTGGGAAGTCACTTCCGGTACAGGCTTTAATTATACTGGTGCAGCAACCGGCAACTATAATGCAGGATGCTATATCGGTAATCGTGTCGATTCAGACATACTCATCACTCCCGTCATGGACTTGAGCAACGTTGCTTCAGCCACATTGAGCTTCAACTTCTGGAATACGGCTTGGGCTGGATACATTAACATCTTGAAGGTGTATTGCAGGGTGGATGAAGGGGAATGGCATTGGCTTTACACCAACAGCAATGCAACTGTAGGCTGGATTCCTGTTACCATCAACCTTGAAGGCATGGCAGCCAACTATCAGATAGGATTCGAGTGTGAAAGTCATTGGAGTTATGGCATGGGTATCGATGATGTTAAGGTTACTGGGATAAACACCAGCGAATGGACAACTGTAACCAATGTCAGCAGTCCGCACAACCTCACCGGTCTCACGCCCGAAACGCAATACTTATGGCAGGTGCAGGGCCTCGACTGCTATGGCGAGGGCAGCACCACCGAATGGAGCGAGGCGGGCACCTTCACCACGCTGCCCCTGCCCCTGCCCGTCAGCTACATTGACGAGAACGGACAAGAACAGACCTTGCAGCCTGGCGAATACACCTTGCTCACCGGCACGGAAACCGAACTCGGCACAGCAGGCCAAGAAACATGGTGTGTCGTGCATAGCACCCTCGACTACTCCCAAGGCATTCAGCTTTTGGGCAACACCCACATCATCCTCTGCGACGGCGCAGCCATGAACATCGGCAGCAGTGAAAGCCCTGTGTCGGGTCCATTTCCAAAAAATGAGGGATTCTCCGGTAGTGGAAACAATTTGTCCCTCTATGCACAAAGCGGCAACACCGGAGCACTCACCATCTATTCCCAATCGAGTTCATTCGTTGTCAAGGACCTCACCATCGCCGGTGGCAACGTGAACGCTACTTCACGATCCAATGTCACAGTTATTGGTTGTACTAATAACCTTACTGTTTGCCGTAGCTCGTTGGAGATCCATACAAATGGCCCTGCTGTTCAAGCCAACGATGTTACTTTAAGCAACGTTACTGCCAACATCAATTCGTCAAATAGCGTTGGTTTTGTTTGTTCAAATTTCGCTGTTGACAACAGCCAGTTGACGGTCAATACTCGCGGTGAGGCAATCGGGGCCAACAACGGCATCATCCTAAGCAACGTTACTGCCAACCTCAATTCGTCAAATGCCGTTGGTCTTATTTGTTCAAATTTCGCTGTTGACAACAGCCAGTTGACGGTCACTGCTCCCAATCCTGCAATCCAGGCCAGTAACGTCATCACCCTCGGCTGCACCGCCGCCACCGATTTTATCAAGGCAACTAATACCAGTTCATTAACCGGTAGCTACTCTGGCACCGTGAAGATTGCCGACGGACAGACGCTCTACGCTGGAACCAACGCCTACACCGGCACACTGACCGACGCAGAGCGGCAGGCCATAGGCGGCCAGAAGCTCACCAATGTCGCTCCCCCTACCTACGACTACATCGGTCTCGATGGCACAGGGGCAACACACACTGCCGTGGTCATCGATGCCGACAACATGCCCACCTCGCTATCGGGATGGTATATCGTGCAGGGCACGGTGAACTACACCAACACGATTAATCTCGGAGGCGACACCCACATCATCTTGGCCGACAACGCCGTGATGAACGTCACCGCGTCAGAAGGCAATTATGGAATCCAAAGCACCAGCGGTAGCAATAGCTCCCTCTTTGTTTACGGACAGACCGGCCAGAGTGGCGAACTGAATGTGACGAGCAATAGTTACGCCTGTTATATTTCTGGAGGCGACATCACCATTGCAGGTGGCAAGGTGACAGCCTCGGGGAGAATAATAGGCCTATACGCTCAATACACCAACAACAATGGCGGTAATGTGACGATTAAGAACGCCACGGTGACGGCCACAGGAACAAGTTATTTTGGTATCCTATCCGAGTATGGCGGCAACATCACCATCGACAACAGCAACGTGACGGCTACCTCCACAGGAAGCTCTGGCATCTATGCCGGGAATGGCAACATCACCATCGACAACAGCAACGTGACGGCTACCTCCACAGGAAGCTCTGGCATCAATGCCGAGAATGGCAACATCACCATTGCAAGTGGCACGGTGACAGCCTCGGGAAGCTCAACCAAATTCGGCATCTATACTGTATACGGCTCTGTTACCATCAACGGCGGCCAAGTGACGACCACTGGAAGCATCGGCATCTATACTGTATACGGCTCTGTTACCATCAACGGCGGCCAAGTGATGGCCACTGGAAATATTTACGGCATCTATGCCCAAAACTCCAGCGACAACATCACCCTCGGCTGGACCAACCCTACCGACTACATCTATGCGAACAAATACGATGCTGGCGGTACTCTCTCCATCGCCGAAGGCAAGACCTTCATCGACGAGGACGGCCAAACATACAGCGGCACCATCGCCCAAGCGGACGGAGCCTACCCCATCGATGGGAAGACGCTGTATCCCTACAGTGAGAACGCAGTCCCCTATTTGGACGAGAACGGTCAGCAGCGGTACTGCATAGCCTACACCACCCTCACCGGCACGGAAACCGAACTCGGCACAGCAGGCCAAGAAACATGGTATGTCGTGGACAGCGATGTCAGCTTCACCGACTTAACAATCAACGGTGACATTCACCTCATCCTCGTTGACGGCAAGACGATGAACCTAAATCATGAACAAGGGTTTGTAACACTTTGGGGCCAAGCCAACTTGACCATCTATGGCCAGACCAACGGCACAGGCACTCTCTCTTCTCTCGGTCTGATTAGCGCAATGAATATCACTATCAATGGCGGCATAATCAATGTCAAGGGGGACGGCTTCTTCAAGGAGGAAAACTACATTCCAGCCATTTGGTGCGTGGGTGATATGGTTATCAACGGAGGCAAAGTCTATGCCCAAGGAGATATGGGCATAGTAGTAGCAAGCATGGGTGCTAAGTCTGATGACATGACGACCTATAACTTCACGCTCAACGGCGGCCAGGTGACAGCCATCGGCATGAGTACAGACATGGGCATTATTGCAACTGGCAACATCACCCTCGGCTGGACCAACCCTACCGACTACATCTATGCCAATAGTTACTATGCCGAAGACACCCTCTCCATCGCCTCGGGCAAGACCTTCATCGACGATGACGGCAACCCCTACAGCGGCATCATTGCCCAAGTGGCCGGAGCCTACGCCATCGACGGGAAGACGCTGTATCCCGATTGTGTTGTCATGAAGCAAGTTGCAGGCTACGAAGAAGGCAACGGCGGCTGGGTGTTCATCGCCTCGCCCGTGGCGGGCAGCATTGCGCCTTCGGAAGTGCATAACCTCTTCCCCTCGGCAGACGAAACTACAGACGACTACGACCTCTACCACTTCAACCAAGCCGCCGAATTGGAATGGGAGAACTGGAAGGCAACCGCAACCGGAAACGACCCCGACTTCACCACACTCGTCAACGGCCAAGGCTACCTATACGCCACCAAGAATACTAAGACCTTGGTCTTCACGGGCCCGTTCATCACTGACGCTGAGTCGGTAGCAGTGGGGTTAGAGTATGATGCCACCGATGACCACAAGTGTTGGAACTTGGTGGGCAACCCGTTTGCAGATACGGCTTACGTTGACCACGATTTCTATGTGATGAATGCTTTAGGCTCCGAAATCATTGCCGCCGAAAGGGATTATGTTAATCCGATGGAAGGCATTTTCGTAAAGGCAGAAGGTGAATACGACGATACGATGATTTTCAGCCTCCAAGCACCTTGCAAAGGCCAAAGTTCCAAACCCAAGCATGAGCAGATGGTTATCAACCTCAGCCGCGACCGTGGCCCTTCGACCCTTCGAGTGGCCTCAGGGACCGCAGGCTCAGGGACCACCATCATCGACCGCGTCATCGTTCGCATGGGCGAGGGCCAAACGCAGCCCAAGTTCCAAATCAACCGAAACAGCACGAAACTCTACATCCCGCAGGGTGGCACGGACTACGCCATCATCACAATCAACGGCCAAGGCGAATTACCGCTGAACTTCAAGGCCGAGACGGACGGCACCTACACCCTCAGCTTCAATGCCGAGGAAGTGAGTTTCTCCTACCTCCACCTGATTGACAACATGACTGGTGCGGATGTGGACCTTCTCCCCCTTTTAAGGGGGCAGGGGGGATTAAACCAACCCGCAACCTACACCTTCACCGCCAAGACGACGGACTACGAATCGCGGTTCAAATTGGTGTTTTTCCGACCATAAGACCAAATCTTTTCCCTACTTCTGCTTAACCCACGGCAAGCGCAGCGCAGTCGGGGGGACACAAACAGACAATAACAACATAAGTAGATGAATATAATAGGTTTACATATTGGACGCGAGACTTCGGGACTTTTTGACTATGACCACTGACAATGACCATGACCGTTTCCACGGGGATGCTGAAGTTTCAGCCCTTGGTTGAAGCGGTCATTGTCATAGTCACAAGTCATCGTCCCGAAGTCAAAAGATATTGCAGTTTAATTTTGAACAGTTACTTATTATGGAAATTCAACAAACCCCGACAGGCCAATCTTTAAATCTTGAATCTTTAAATTTTAAATCTTAAATATCATGCAACACAAATTTACACCAACAAAACATCTGAAAAGGGCAGCCCTCACCCTGCTCGCCCTCGTCTTCGCCTGCGCAACGCCTTCCGCCGCTTTCGCGCAGAACCTGGCCGAGTACGCCTTCACGACCGGTGTGGATCAAAACCAATGGATTACGCTGAGTAACAGTGCCACGCAGATTGTTGCGTCAGGCCTAGATGACGCTTGTTCTTCCCTGACCGACATCGGCTTCTCGTTCACGTTTGGCGACGGGACTTACACCCAGTTTTGGGCCAACTCCAATGGCATCTTCAGTTTCAACAGTACTCCTACAACCAATTACAGCAATCAGTTTAATTCGAGTAACTGCACTAAGAACCAGCCCAAGATTTGCGGAATATCCAGAGACATGAGTACCGGCACCGACGGCTATGTCAAATATGAGTTGACTGGCACATCACCTAACCGCGTCCTGGTCTGCGAGTTCTATCTTTATGGGAATGGTTCAAATATAGATCCTGCCACTATCAAATGGCAGGTGCAGCTCCATGAATCCACCTCCAAAGTTGTTATAGTTTACGGTGCGTCCTCATCTGACCCTTATTTTTTCCAGATTGGCCTCAGCCAGTCGGGCAGCGACATCTGGACTGTCGACCCTTCAACGCATGAGGCTACACATCTCACGGAAGGTGTAGAGACCGAGTATGAAGTTTGGCCTGGTGAAAATCGCTACTACGAATTTGCTCCCCTTCCCTTCACCATCAGCGACGACGGCAACACCTATACCATCAACAGCGCTGAGGGCTGGGGCATGTTCTGCGACACACTGACCCTAAAGCCCAGTGGCTACTTCACCGGCAAGACCGTGAAACTCGGTGCGGACATCAGCATCACGCAATCGGCGGGCAGCGATGATCATAGGTTCATGGGCACCTTCGACGGTCAGGAACACACGCTCGACGTGAACATCACCGACACAGGGGAACAAGGCACCGCGCCCTTCCGCTTCATCAGCAACGCCACCATCCGCAACCTGCACGTCACCGGCACCGTCACCGGCACCACCCACGCCGCCGGATTGGTAGGCAAGGCCAGCGCCGGCACCATCCTTATCGAGAACTGCCTCGTGGAGGCCAACGTCAACTCCACCGTAGGCAACAACAGGCACTGCGGCGGCATCGTGGGTCACGGCTTCGGAGGCAACAACCCCGTCGACCTCACCCTGCGCAACTGCGTCTATGCCGGCACCATCACCTGCGACAAGAACTACATCGGCGGCTTGCAAGGCTGGAGCGACGGCAACACGCTCACCCTTGAGAACTGCCTCTTCGCCGGCAACTACCAAGGCACCGCGACAGGCACCGCCGCATTCCACCCCATAGCCCTGCACAACACCAGCAGTGCCACCAACCAGACGGCTACCAACGTCTTCGCAGCCGTGGCACCCACCGCGACCAATGCCAACTTCATTGCCGCCGACGGCACCAAGACCACCGGCCGCGCCACCGCCCCTGCCAGCCTTGGCACTCAGGGGGCGACCTACAGTTTCATGGATATGACCGTCTATGAGAACGGCCTCTATTACAACGGCCTCTATTACGTCGCGCCGACGCTCAGCACCGACAACAACGGCGCCTACCTCATCAATAACGAGAACGACTGGGACTACTTCTGCGACGCGCTCTACAACAACGGCACGTGGAACCGCTTCAGCGGCCAAACCGTGAAATTGGGAGCGGACATCAGCGTCACACGCATGGCTGGCTACGACAACCACGACTTCCTCGGCACCTTCGACGGTAACCACAAAACGTTGACCTTCACCGCCACCGCCACCGCCAGTTACTTGGCACCTTTCCGTAACGTGTTGGGCAACAGCGACACCGACCACGCCGTCATCCACGACCTGAACGTGGTGACCAACATCACCGCCCACGACGAACGCCATACGGCCGGACTCATCGCCTTGGTATGGGGCTACGTCGATGTCACCAACTGCAACGTCACGGTCGACATCACTGCCACCAAGGGCTCCACCAACACCGACCTCTATCCCGCAGGCATCGCCAGCCAAGTGGTCAAAGACGCCCAAATCGCAGTGAGCGGCTGTACCGTCGACGGCACCATCAGCACCGACGGCAAGTACGCCGGCGGTATCATCGGCATCGCGCAAGGCTCGGCTTCCATCACCAACAGCCTAAGCAGCGTCACCATCAACAGTAGCACCGATGGCGACGGCACCCACGGCGGACTTGTAGCCGTGCAGGGCAACTACGACGGCAAGACCCTCACCATCGAGGGTTGCGTCTTCAACGGCCAGTTGCTCGGCGCCTCGACCCACTCCTGCGGCGGCTTCGTCGGCTGGCGCAGCCAAACCGTCAACATCACCAACAGCCTCTTCGTACCCGTCCAGGTCACTATCAACACCGTTGATGGCAACACGCCCTGCGCCACCTTCGTCCGCAACTGGACAATGCCCGACAACGCAAACTGCTACTATACCGACGCCCTCGGCACGCCCCAAGGCACACAAGCCTACAGCATCAACAGTGGCGAGAATGTCATAGGGGTGTACAATACTAGTGGTTATACCTACACTTACAACACCAGCAGGCTTTATTTCTACAATACCGGCTTTTGCCACAATCAAGGCCTCTCTACTTATAAACATTATGCAGTCGCAGGCGACGAAGTGCACATCAGCATAAATACCCCAATTTCCTGCGCCGACTTCATCACCGAACCTGCCGGAATCTCACTGACACTCAGCAGCAACGGCGCCTACCGCTTCTTCACCATGCCCAGTTCCAACGTGACCATCAACGCCGAATGGTCATCGTCTGCCATCGTCAGCGACTTCCCCTGGACGGAAAACTTCAACGACCTTACCGATGAGGGCCGCATCCCCGGCTGCTGGAATTACATGGAGATAGAGGGAACATTCGTCGATCGGTGGGGCTATTTCACTACCGCCATCAACGGCTACGGCGCCACCAACGGCACCAGTTACGACGGCTCAAATTGCGTGCGGTATAATTCTTGCAGCAATTTCAACGGCACAACCAACTATTTGAAAACCGTGCCCCTCAGACTGCCTGCTTCACCCGAGATGCAGTTGTCCTTCTGGTACAAGAACCCCGCAGGCGGCGACTTCTCCGTTTACCTCTCCACCGACGGCGGCGACACCCACACGACGGCCTTGGCCACCGGACTCACCAACCAGCAGGAATGGACCCAACACACCATCAGCCTCGGCGCATACGCCGGGCAAGAAGTGGTCATCGTCTTCAAGGGAACCTCCAACCGTAACTTTAATGGCGATGCCTACATCTACTTGGACGAGGTCAATGTGGAAGACGTTCTTCCTTGCGCCAAGCCCACCCGCCTCATGGCCACCATTCTCGGGACGCAGCGCGTTCAACTCAGTTGGACCAACGGCGACGAAGACCAGACCGCCTGGCAAATCTGCCTCGATGGCGACGAAAGCAACCTCATCGCTGTCGACAGCAATCCGTTCATCCTCGACAATCTCGAAATCCTGAGCACCCATACCGCAAAGGTGCGCGCCAACTGCGGCGGCGACGGCGTGAGTTACTGGAGCAACGAAGTGAGTTTCACCATGCCGCTCCACGACCCCGTCAGTTACCTTGACATGAATGGCGACACACAGCGATGCATTGATTTCACCGTGCTTGACGGCTCGGAAACCTTCCCTCTCGCCGCAGGCTGGTATGTGGTCGAGGGTGCGCTCAACTACAATCAGACCCTCACCGTCAGCGGCGACGTGCATCTTATCCTGAAGGACAACGCCGTGATGAACATTGGCACGGCGGAAACTCCCGTCAGCGGCAATGGCTTCGGTGAGTCTGGCCCAGACAATTTCTCCATCCATATCTATGGCCAAAGCACGGGAGAAAACAACGGCCAACTCAATGTATATGCCTCGCAAAATGGCATCTGGGCTTACGACGGCGACTTCAACTGCAGCAGCGCAAGGGTTTCGGTTACCGCATCCAGTTATGGCATCTGGGCATTGGCTTATAATTATTCCTCAAAAGGCAACATCAAACTCAAGGATGCCACGGTCACAGTCAACTCCACTAATGACCATGCTATCTATGCACAGGGCGGCAACCTCAACATCGATGGCGGCAAGGTGTCGGCCACGGGAAAAAACTATGTTATTTACGCATACAAGCAATACTATGATGGCGGCAACCTCACCATCAGCGGCAGCCAAGTGACGGCTAACGGAGGCAACTACGGCATCTTTGCCAGTGGTGGCAGCCTCAACATCAGCGGTGGCCAAGTGACGGCCAGCGGAAGCACCTACGGCATCCTTGCCTCAAGTGGCGGCCTCAACATCAGCGGCGGCCAAGTAACGGCCAACGGAGGCAACTACGGCATCTATTCATACGGTAGCAACCTCGCCCTCGGCTGGACCAATCCCACCGACTTCATCCATGCGGACAGTTATTACATTGACTACCCCAACTCCAACATCACCCTCAGCCAGGCCTTCATTGACGAGGACGGCAACCTCTACAGCGGCACCGTCGCCAGAGTGAACGGAACCTACGCCATCAACGGGAAGACACTGTATCCCTACATTGAGGGCAGCGTGCCCTACATCGACGAGAACGGCGAGCGGCAGTTGTGCTTACAGGGCAACTACACCCTGCTTGAAGGTACGGAAACCTCGCTCGGCACAGCAGGCCAAGAAACATGGTATGTGGCCGACGGCACGCGCAACTACAGCCAGACCATCACCCTCAACGGCGACGTGCATCTCATCCTGAAGGACGGTGCCGTGATGAATGTTGGCACAGAGCAGCAGCCCATTAGCGGCGAATATGGCATCGGCGAAAATGGCTCACTCCACATCTATGGCCAGAGTGCCGGCAGCGGACACCTTTATATTTATTGCGAGGGGTATGGCATCTCCGTCGATGACGACTACGAGCAGAACGGCGGCAATGTCACCATCAGCGCTGGCATCCACGGCATCTTCACTGGAGGTGATGTCACTCTCCGCGACGGCACGCTCAGCACCATCGGCGACTCCTACTACGGCATCAGTGGCGGAGGCAACGTCAACATCCTCGGCGGTAAGTGCACAGCCAAGAGCAAACAACGCTTAACTGGCATCAACGCCAATTCTGACGGCAGCATCATCCTCGGCTGGAAGAACGCCGACGACTATATCGACGCCAGCGGCTACTCATTGAGCAATAGCAATGCAGTCGTACAGGTTGCCGACGGCCAGGCCTTCATCGACGAGGAAGGCAACACCTACAGCGGCATCATCGAGCGAGACGGAACAACCTATACATACCCCGTCGACGGGAAGAAGCTCCTTCCTTACATCGAGGGCAGCGTTCCCTACCTCGACGAGAACGGCCAACGGCAGTTGTGTACCGAATACACTGTGCTTGACGGCACGGAAACCACACTCGCGGCAGGCTGGTATGTGGCCGACGGCACGCTCAACTACAATCAGACCCTCATCCCCAGCGGCGATGTGCATCTCATCCTGAAGGACAACGCCGCAATGAACATTGGCACGGCGGAAACCCCCGTCAGCGGCAATGGCTTCGGTGATGCTGGCCCAAACAATTTCTCCATCAATATCTATGGCCAGAGCACGGGAGAAAACAACGGCCAACTCAATGTATATGCCTCGCAATATGGCATTTGGGCTTACAACGGCGACTTCAACTGCAGCAACGCAAGGGTTTCGGTTACCGCATCCAGTTATGGCATCTGGGCATTGGCTTATAATTCCTCAAAAGGCAGCATCAACCTCAAGGATGCCACGGTCACGGTCAACGTCCCTGGCAGTAATGCCATCTATGCACAGGGCGGCAACATCAACATCGATGGCGGCCAAGTGTCGGCCACGGGAAACGACCATGTTATTTACGCATACATGCAATATAATGGCGGTAGCATCACCATCAACAACAGCGATGTGACGGCCACGGCCACTTCGGACTATTGCATCTTTGCCAGTGGCGGCAGCATCACCATCAACAACAGCGATGTGACGGCCACGGCCACTTCAGACTATTGCATCTTTACCGGTAACGGCGACATCTACATCAACGGCAGCACGGTATCGGCCACTGGAAATGCCAATGTGATTTACGCAGATAGGTATTCCACAGGCGGCTACATCACCATCTACAACAGCGATGTGACGGCCACGGCCACTTCGAACTATTGCATCTATGCCTATGGCGGCAACATCAACATCATTGGCAGCACGGTGTCGGCCACAGGTAATGACTATGTTATTTTTTCAAGCAGATATTCCAATGGCGGCACTATCTACATCAGCGGTGGCCAAGTGACGGCCACGGCCACTTCGCACAATAGTATCTTTGCCGGTGGCGGCGACCTCCGCATCATCAGCGGCCAAGTGACGGCCAACGGAGGCGACTACGGCCTCTATGCCAGTGCTGGCAGTCTCTACATCAGTGGTGGCCAAGTGACGGCCAACGGAGGCGACTACGGCCTCTATGCCAGTGCTGGCAGTCTCTACATCAGCGGCGGCCAAGTGACGGCCAACGGAGGCAACTACGGCATCTATGCATACGGCGGCACCATCACCCTCGGCTGGACCAACCCCACCGACTTCATCCATGCGAACAGTTATTACATTAACTACTCCAGCACCAACATCACCCTCAGCAATGACTTCATCGACGAGGACAATGCGGTCTATAGCGGCACCATCACCCAAGTGGACGGAGCCTACGCCATCGACGGGAAGACGCTGTATCCTTACAGCGCAGACTTCGTTTATAAGTCTGTCGCTGGTTATGGCGACAGCGACGGCGGCTACTGCCTCATCGCCTCGCCTAATGTCGACAATACCGACCCCGCCACCATCAACGGCATGATTCTCACCGGCGACGATGCCGCCGACTACGACCTCTACCGCTTCGACCCGACTAACGAAGGCAGCGAGTGGGTGAACTACAAGGCCGACACCTTCAATCTCATTAACGGCCACGGCTACCTCTACGCCTTCAAGAACACGAAGACCTTGGTCTTCACGGGCCCGTTCATCACCGACACTGATTCGGTAGCAGTGGATTTGGAGTATGATACCACGGACGAACACAAGTGCTGGAACTTGGTGGGCAACCCGTTCCCCTGCGAGGCCACTATCAACAAGCCATACTATATGCTGAATGCCGACGGCGCGACCATCAACCCCGAAGCTATTGTGGGCGGCACCATCCCGGCCTGCACGGCCGTGTTTGTGAAAGGCGAGAGTGGCGATGACAGGGTGGTTTTCAGCAAGGTGAGTGCTCCGGCATCAAGCGCCCCCATCGGCGCCATCAACGGCCTGTTCTCGGTGAGTGCTGACAAGCAGGTCTACTTCTCGCAAGGCAACCTGCAGTACCAGCCCAGCACCGCCACTTGGCGTTTCGCCCCCAACCAGTATGACTTGCTCGTCACGCCCGAAGACTTGAACCTTTATCATTCAGCGGTGGGTAATTATGCAGATGTTACCTCCCTATATACGGAAAACTACACGGATTGGATAGACTTCTTCGGCTGGGGCACCAGCGGGTGGAACAGCGGTGCCAACGCTTACATGCCCTACGACCCCAGCTACATGTCCGACGATTTCTATCCGGGTGGCGACTACAACAACGACCTGACTGGTACCTGCGCCAATGCCGACTGGGCATGGTACAATCCCATCAGCAACGGCGGCAACGCCGCCAACCAGTGGCGCACACTGACCCATGACGAGTGGGCATACCTCTTCAACACCCGGGAAGGCGCTGCATCCAAGTATGGGCATGGCAGTGTCGACGGGGTCAACGGTATGATCATCCTGCCCGACAACTGGACGTTGCCCGATGGGTGCTCGTTTACCCCTGGTAACAGCGATTGGACCAACAGTTACACCACCACCGAGTGGGCCGCGATGGAGGCCGCCGGTGCGGTGTTCCTGCCCGCAGCGGGCCAACGCAGCTTCGGCACGTTTGTCAACAATGTGGGCAACTTGGGCCGCTACTGGTCGTCCACGCACAGGAATAACACCGCCGCTTACGATGTGTGGTTCCATAGTGACTTCATTAGCGAACTCGACACCCAGGCCTATTACAGCAATCGGAGCATGGGGTATTCGGTCCGCCCTGTGCAGGATGCCCAGTAAAAGGATCACACGCGGAATAAACCCAAGCGACCCGAATTCACCCCGTGACGCAGTCATGGGGGATAATGAAAAAAGAGGGTGATTCCATAATCAGCACGCGCCAATATATTAAAACTGCTGCAAGGTTTCAAACCTTGCAGCGGTTTTTTATCAATGAGATAAGAGAGGATGTCCTTTGATTATCTCACCACGATAATCTCCACTCGGTTGCCACGTGGATTGTAGGATGAATCCATCATGGTGAATTCGTCAACGTAAATCCTTTCCAACCTGCTGCATTCGCTCATGTCAAGGATGACGAGGGTACCGCTGTTTTTCGCCACATTCAGTTCCACCAGCCTGGTGAGTTGAGCTACGCTGACGGGCAGGTCTTGGAGCTGGCCGTTAAGGTCCCTGAGCTTGTCGAAGGGCCGACTGTAAATGACGGCGTTTCGACCCTTCGAGTGGCCTCAGGAACCACAGGCTCAACGACCTCCTACACCTTCACCGCCAAGACGACGGATTACGAATCGCGGTTCAAATTGGTGTTCAGCACCAACGACGCTGACGACACTTCGACCGGCTTAGAGACCGAGGGCTCAGGGTCAGATGACGTGAGGACGCAGAAGATGGTGATTAGGTAATTGAGATTCCCCTGTCGGGGAATGGAGTAAGATACATGTGTTTAAAGCGGCGGCTTGTGACGTTTACGAATCGTAAGCGTTATGGGCCGCCGCCTTGCAACTATTGCCATACTCCATTCCCGAAGGGAAACTCTTTTTTTAACACAAAATAACACCCCACTCGTTTTTTTGTCGTATTTTAGCGGCCTATTTTGAACTATTTTGGAGATGAAATCTTCCCTACAGAATATAACCGCTGATACACAAAAAGATAGGAAGCTTGTCGCGCTCTTCTTGCCGCTGTTGTTCTTGTTTCTTTTTGCCGTAACCTTGCCCAAGGAGGCTAAGGCACAGTCGTTCAACCCCTTGATTTCGTTTTCGGTTGAGTCGTGCACTTTGGATAAAGCCTTGGAAAAACTCTTTGCCGAATACGAATTGAATATTGCGTTCAGCAAGGCGGAAATGAGCAAAATCCGTATCGAGAAGTACTCTTGTTCCTATAAATCGGTGGAAGAAGTGCTGACGGACCTTTTGAAAGGCACGGATTACGGCTTCAAGAAAATCGGCAAGCAATATGTGATCAAGAAAAACCAATTGTTGGTGAACGACCCGGCAGCCACAATTACCCCACCTGCCGAACAACAAACCGAAGTCGTTGAACCTACACAGGATGTTGTGCTCAGCAAAACGGGCGATACAATACATATTGTTGATTCTTTGACGATTATCCGAACGGTGATGCGCTACGATACGGTCTATGATACAGTCGTCGAAGTGAAACACGAACTGCGCACGGACACCGTTTATGAGGTGAAATACAAAGGTTGGCAGATTCCGTGGCCTAAGTTTAAGGACAACGGTTGGTTCATCACACCTTCCGTGACTTTGGCTATGGCTATGTTTAGACATGAGCATGAGCTGCCGCAGCTTGACAACGGCTCCGTGGCGCTGACCCCCAGTTTCGTCTATGCAGTAGGCTTGGACGGAGGATACAAACACAAAAGGCTGAGTGTTGGCATGAACCTCGCCTATCGCTCAGTGCGTTATCGTTTTCTGCTTGAAAAGACGGATTATGAGGGTGATTACTATGTGAACGACACGCTTGACACCTACTATACCGTGCATCCTGCCGGCGACACGACATTCCAGTATATATTGGACTCGACCTACGTGCCCTTGACCACCACTAATTATGCTTATCGTGATGTGAATCAGTTAGATTATCTGAACGTAGGTGTCTTTGCCGCTTTCGATTTCGTCAGGTTGGAGCATTTCAGGGCCTTTGTCAAAGCGGGGGCTTCCTTGGATTTCCTCGTCGGTTATGCGGGTTCGCTCAATGCTAATGAGTCGCCTTACCATGCTCCCATCGAGAAATCACAGATTGAGCCACGTCGGCTGTCTTATTATGGTGGCTTGGGCGTCGCGTTCAAAATCGTGAATCGGGTCGAGTTGGTTCCTGAAGTGCATTATCGGGTGACCAACGGCTCGCTTTATCGTGCCGATTTCCCGTTTGATTTGAAGATGCATTTTGTGGACTTCCGTTTGGGACTCACCTATTATTTCTAAGCCATGAAATCGTTCAGGCCCATAAGATGTCTTTTGGTTTTGCTGTTACTGCTGCTTGGTTTGGCGGGAACGGCCCAAGAGTATGTGCTGGTCAATGGTACGGTGGATTCGCTATTGGTGTTGCCCAAGATGGGGCATGATTCGGTCTATTTGGTGAACGAGTCGCTGACTGTGGTCGAAGGTGGTGACTTGCGCATCGAAGCAGGAGCCAAAGTGTATTTCAACCAATCGACTGGTTTGCGTGTTGACGGTGGCAGGCTTCGACTTGAAGGCCGCCCCAATGACTCGGTTTATTTGCTTTGTTATGAGTTTTCGCATGATTGGTCGGGGGTGGAACTGAAAAATGTCACTGCCGAAGACTCCGTGCGTTTTTCTTATGTCGGGGTGATGGGTGCTTTGACGGCTTTGTCGGCCACGAACTGCGAGCAGGTGCTTGTCGACCACTGCCGATTCAATAACTTTTATGCGGGCAAGGGCATCGAATTGGTGGATTGCCATAAGTGTCGGGTCGACAGTTGCTTCTTCTTCCAATGTATTTCGGGCATTGAACTGAAAGCCAGGACAAGCCATAGCGAGAGCAACTGCTTTACCCACAATATTTTTGACCAAGGCCAGATTAATATTGAGATCTCAAATGTGGGATATGGCTTCAAGTGTAGCGAAAACTACATTTCCGACAATTGCTTCCAAGGGGCGGCCACAGCCATCAGCTTTGAAACGGTGGGGGGCATTTCCGACCGTGTGGCCATCAATTACATCGAAAACAACCTCATTTCTTCCGCTCTTCCGGAAGGTGGCGGCAGCTATTCGTCGTATGGCATCAAGGCAGCGATGGATTCTCTTGTGATTCGTAACAATGTGTTTTGGCACAATGACGAGGCGGTCAGAATGACGCGGGTTTGCCATATTCTTTTTAGGCATAATACCTTTTATGACAACGGTTTGGTGTTTACCAACTTGCTTGCTTCAGGGTCGACGACCTTTGTGGGCAATGTCATCAGCGAGGCTAAGGACCGGATTGTAAGTTATCCGTCTGGCAAGTCGAAAATGAACGGCAACAACTTCTTGCATTATAAGAAGGATGAGCTTTTGTTCGCCAATGTCTCGACTGAGGAAGTGGACATGCGTGGCAACTATTGGGATGCTGCGTCGGTGGATGAAATCGAGTCAGTGATTTTTGACAAGCACGATGTTGTGGCGTTGGGCGAAATCGTTTACGACAACTATCTTCCCGAATGTGACACTACGGTGCCTGTTTCTCCTCCGTTTAATGTAAAGAAACAGTTCGTGAACAATAACTGGCTGATTTCGTGGGACGAAAACCCTGAGCGCGATGTCGACCATTATTTGCTGTTTTACGGCAATTTCAATTATTACAAGTTTGCCAACCATACGGCTGCGATAGAGAACAATACCTATACGCTTACGCCCCAACAGGCTGATAATGTGGCAGTTATGGCCTGCGACCGCACTTATGATCCTTCGGTTTACGCTACCGCGGGACAGAGTGCTTACGCCTTTGCGGTGTTTTATCCATACGCAGGCAGAGATGCTTCCATGTGTGCTCCCACGTCAAGCTATACCATTAATGACGCCAATATTCCTTACATTTATAGCGGCTTTGTTTGGCGGACCTCCGGTACGGGCGTGTTCTCCGATTCATTGTCGTTGCGCCCTTCCTATTATCCTTCGGAAGCCGACTTTGAGGCAGGTGAGGTGACTTTGACATTGCGAGTCATTAATAATGGTATGGTGAAGACGGATGCCATGAAACTGGTACTTCATAAGGAGTTGATTGTCTATGCAGGCGAGGACTATTATGGAGGCATCGACCGTCCTTTATCGCTCGACCAAGCCGAGGCGTACAATTATGATTCGTTGCGGTGGCATTCAACGGGTGACGGGCTGTTTGAGGATGTTCATTCCTTGCATACCATGTATTATACTGGGGCTCAGGATTTGGAACAAGGTTTTGTGAATTTGGTGTTGGAGGCTTGGTCGGTGTGTGGCCATGTTTCCAGTTCTATTCGCTTCGACTTTTTTAAGGATTACGCCTTAGAAGGCAAAACATGGTTGAATGGTGTGCCGCGTCCTAACACACAAGTGATTGCCGCTTCGTTGAGCGATGGAAATCAGTTTATGTCGGGTTTCTATCGCACGGTGTCCGATGCGGAAGGGGCTTTTCGATTTGGGGCTTTGTTGCCTGATACTTATATCTTGTATGCTTTCCCCGACACGTTGGATGTTGAGGCGGGGGGATGTTATTATTTGGGCGATTTGCAATGGAACGAGTCGAATATGATTGTGGTCGACGGCGACGTCTATGATGTGGATGTCGTTTTGCCCTCCCGCGAGCAGGGCTTTGATGCGGGCGAAGGTCGCATCGGTGGGGTTTTCGATTTCCCCGAGGTGACATTCAAGGCACGTGATTTCTATTGTCAGCCTTGGCTTCGTGAGGGCGATGATGAAGAGTATTGCGCTGAAGGGCTGTCGAATGTGGGCATCCTTTTGCTCAATGCCTCCAAGCAGCGGGTCTTGGGCTTTGCCTTGACCGACCGAATGGGCAAGTTCAATTTTGGCCACCTTCCTTTTGGCACCTATTATGTGATGGCCGACTTGCCGCGTTATGGTCGTGGCATGTGCGAGGAAATCACGCTTTCGCCGGAACAGCCTTCCGTTTTGGACTTGCATTTGTTTGTGAATGAGGAAGGTAAAGTGAGAGTGAGGCAAAAAGAATATCATGAAATAGCCTCTGAAATCAATGTTTTCCCCAATCCTGCGCAAAAGGAAATCACACTTTGCGGCTTGAAGGTGCAGACCGATTATGATGTGTGCATATACAACAGTTTGGGCGTTGCCGTCTGGGAGCATCAAGCTCAGACGAATTTGTTGGGTGAATGTGCCGTAACGGTGGCCGATTGGCCTGTGGGGATGTATTTCGTTCGTTTGACAAACGCAACGGAAAACATAATGGTTAAATTTGTTAAACGCTAAATGACAAAGAATGAAAAAGTTGCTGGCAATATGGGTGTCTTTGGTTGCTGCCTTGATGTCGTTTCATCAGGCACAGGGACAGGTCTTGGTCAGTGGCACTGTGTATGAGCAGGACAGCATTTCGCCTATCAGTGGAGCCATGGTGATGTTCTCTGCCATTGATACGACGGGTGAAGCTATTGTTTATCAGTTTATTACTGATTCCTTAGGCCATTATGAGGACAGCATTAATTACGGTTCTTATAGGGTTTTGGCCTGCGCCGAAGGATATGAGTGTTCCTATTTGGTGGATTCTTTGTTGATAGCCTGTGATTCTTTGCAATTCGAGTATGACTCTTTGGTCGTGGTGTACGACTCGCTGACGGGTATCTACGACTCGATTTTTATGGTTTACGATTCCTTGACCGGACAATACGATACGCTGTGTTTCAATACGGATACGATAATTTCTGGTATTAATCTGGTGTTGTATGAGATTCGTTATCCTGTGCGTTATGTTGCCGCAAGTCCTTATGCTGGTGACTTGGTGCGTGTCTGTTGGTCGATGCGCGACTCGTTGCGCTACGAGGATCGGGAAAAATCCTTGCGGTCATTCCGTTATTTTGAGTTGTTCCGTCGTCGGACAGATGGTTCGCCGGTGCTTATGGCTTCGCATCTGACGGATACCGTTTTTGTGGATGCCCATTGGAGTAGCTTGCCTTGGGGACAATACTGCTGGGGCGTGAGTTGCTACTATGAAGGCAACCGCTATGCTTCTGATACGATTTGGTCGGTTCCCCTCGACAAAGACATGACCACGACCTTGGAGGTCAACATCACCACCAATGTGGATTTGCCCGCGGCCAATGCGGTAGTGACGCTCACTTCTCACGATGGGCAAGGACATACCTATCAGGATGAAGCTGATGCCGACGGGCATTTGCTGATGACTGATGTCTATAGGGACTCGTATGATATTCATGTCCATCTTGACGGCTTTATGGATTATGTTTCGTCGGAGCCGTTGTCTATCATGGAACCACAGCAGACCCAGGTCGAGCTGATCGAGGCTTTGTATGCCATTGACAGTTTGTATGTTTCGTACACGGGCTTTGCGATCTGGCATTTGAGCGATACGCCCCGTGATTTGCAATATTATGAGTTGCGACTGAATGGTCAAATGGTTGGTACAACGACGGAAACCAGCTTCCAGTTTGACGTAAGTGGATTGTCGCCTGGCCAGACTTGTCAGGCCGAGGTGCGTTCCGTATTTCTTTCCGAGACTTGCAATTGGCATGCTTTGGATTGGGTGTTCTGGCCTTGTTCCCATTTTCAGGGAAGCGAGAACGGCTTGCAATGGTCGTTGACTGAGGATGCTGTGCAGTTATCGTGGGACGACCCTGAGGGGGCTACTATTTTGGGCGCTTTTTTGTATCGCGATGGTGAATACCTTGGTTTCATTGAAGACAACGCTTTCTTGGATGAAGAGGTGGTGATGCATGGCGAGGTGAATTATTGTATGCATCTGTTGTATGGTGGCCCGACCGATGGTACCTATTATTCCGAATCATGCGAGGAATGTGTTGTGGTGTCGTTCCCCAATTATTGCGACCCGCCCATGAACTTGGAAGGGGAGAACTATTGGAATTCTGATTTAGACTATGGTGCCTTGATTTCGTGGGGCGAGCGTCCCGCGCCCATTTATCAGTGGCTGAATTATGACAATGGCGTGTATAAACAGTCTTTAGGTGGTGATAATGAGCCGATTATCTTTTGGAGTATTCGCTTTGAATCCGCTGATTTGGCACCATACGCTGGCTCTTCCCTGAAGAAGGTGTCTCTTTACGATGTGGGTGCTGGCGTTTATCAACTTTGGATTTATGTGGGAGGCGAAACGGCACCGCGTACTTTGGTGTGGTCACAAAACATGACTTTGTGTAACGCCCAAGCTTGGCATGAGGAAAACCTCAATCTGCCTATTGTAATCCCTGAGAATGAGTCGCTTTGGATTGTTGTTGGCCAACAGGGGTTGAGTCGCCCCGCTGCCGCTTGTGCAGATATGGGAAACCCCAACGGACGCTGGGTTTCTTTGGATGGCGAGCATTGGATGGATTTGGTCAGTTTTAACATGCACTATACTTGGATGTTGCGTGCATACGTCACCAACCGTTCGGGACGGATTCAGCCTTTGGAGGAAGGCGGTTATGCGTTGCAGCATTACAATCTTTATCGTTCCTACGACAATGCTAACTATCAACAAGTTGCAATGATTCCTGCTGTTGAGGGACAAGCTTTCTATCAATATCGTGACGTACTCGTTGATGACGAACACGGCTCCTTCTATTATCGACTTTCGGCCTTGTATCAGTCCGAAGATGGTGAGACCTGCGAATCCGACTTTGCGACTCCTTTATACGATCCCGATGTGAATTATGTGTATGTCGACGACCATTGGTCGACGGAGGAAAGGGCAGAGGCTGCGCTGAAACTCTATCCCAACCCTTCCAATGGGCAAATCACCATTGAGCAGGAAGGAATGCAAAGCGTGTTGGTTTACAATGCTTTGGGACAGTTGCTGTTTGATAAAGAAGTCGGTTGCGATGTTGTGCAGGTGGATTTGTCGGGATTGGTAAATGGCTTGTATTGGGTGAAGATTAGTTCACAAAACGGAATGGTGACGCGACGTTTCGTGCTCTCCCGTTGAGCATTGCCTTAAAATTCGTACCTTTGCCGCCTAAAACGGCTATCATGATTTCAATCCAAAACCTCAGCATGCACTTCACCGGTGAAGACCTCTTCACCGACATCTCCTTTTTGATTCGCGAGAAAGACCGTATCGGCCTCGTGGGAAAGAATGGTGCGGGAAAGACTACATTGCTGAAGCTTATCTGTGGGTTGGAACAGCCTTCAAAAGGCGATGTGATTATCCCTCAGGGCGTTACCATAGGTTATTTGCCCCAGGAGAAGAACGTCAACAGCACGAAGACCGTTTTGGATGAAGCACTTTCTGCTTTCGATGAATACCATCAGCTGGAACGTGACTCCGAACGCCTACAACAGGAACTGGCTGAGCGCACCGATTACGAAAGCCCTCAATATGAGAAGCTTATCGTTAAGTTGAACAACTTGAACGACCGCTTGGCCTTGCTCGGTGGCAACAGTATCGAAGGCGAGGCAGAGAGGATTTTGGTCGGCTTGGGTTTCGGCCACGACGACATGCTGCGTCCCATGCGCGAGTTCAGCAACGGCTGGCAGATGCGCGTGGAATTGGCCAAAATCCTGTTGAAGAAGCCCAACCTGCTCCTCCTCGACGAGCCTACCAACCACCTCGACATCGAGTCCATCCAGTGGCTTGAAGGTTTCCTGAAGGCCTATTATGGTGCCATTTTGATGGTCTCGCACGACCGAGCTTTCCTCGACAATATCACCATCCGCACGGTGGAAATCTCGAACGGCAAAATCTATGACTACAAGGTGCCGTATTCCGAGTATGTCGGTCTGCGCGAGGAGCGTGTCGACATGCAGCGGTCGGCCTACGAGAACCAGCAGCGCGAAATCAAGAACATCGAGGCGTTCATCGAGCGGTTCCGCTACAAAGCCACCAAGGCCAAGCAGGTGCAGAGCCGCGTGAAGTTGCTCGAAAAGATGGATGAGATCGTCATCGACGACATCGACAGCACGGCCATCCACTTCAAGTTTCCGCCTGCGCCCCATTCCGGCAAGGTGACGCTTGAATTGAACCATGTGGGCAAGTCCTATGGCGACCAAGTCATTCTCAAAGATGTCAACCTGCTGATTCCGAGAGGGGAGAAGATCGCCTTTGTCGGGCGCAACGGCGAGGGCAAATCGACCTTGTCCAAAATCATCTGTGGTGTGCTCGACCACGAAGGCGAGGTGAAACTGGGTCACGAGGTGAAAATTGGCTATTATGCCCAGAACCAGCAGGACATGCTCGACATGAACAAGACCGTCTTTGAGACTTTGGACGATGTGGCCGTCGGCGACATGCGCCTGAAGGTGAAGGCTTTGCTTGGCTCCTTCCTCTTCCGTGGCGACGACATCGACAAGAAGGTGAAGGTGCTCTCGGGCGGTGAAAAGGCACGCTTGTCTTTGGCCAAAATGCTGCTTTTCCCAACCAATTTGTTGGTCCTCGACGAGCCGACGAACCACTTGGACATGCTCTCCAAGGACATCCTGAAGAACGCCTTAATCCAATACGACGGCACCTTGATCATCGTCTCCCACGACCGTGATTTCCTGCAAGGCCTGACCAACAAGGTCTACGAGTTCCGCAAGCCTAACATTAAGGAATACGTTGGCGACATCTATGATTTCTTGGAGCAGAAGAACCTTACTCACTTGAAGGAGTTGGAGATAGCCGCCAAGCAACAGCCTCAGAAAGTCGCCGCCGAACCTGTCTCGCAGAACAAAATCAACTACGAGCGCAAGAAGCAAATTGACGCCAAGCTCCGCAAGGTCGACAAGGAAATCCAACGCCTCGAAGAAGCCATCAGCAAACTGGAAGCCGAACTGGCCGAGCAAGATGCCATCATGGCCCATCCCGACGAGCATCCCGACATCAAGATTGACAACGACTGGTATTGGGCTTACGGCCAAAAGAAGGAGCAACTCCAAAGGTTAATGGATGATTGGGGCGAGAAGCAGATGGAACGTGACGAGGTGATGGCGGAGTATGAGAAATAAAATCCGATAAAGTGCTGTTAAGTGCAAATTTTTCTGACTTAACAGCATTTTATCTGCAAAAAATGATTGATAGCGTGCTGCTAAGTCGATTTTTTAGGGACTTAACAGCACGCTATCGTGATTCTTTGAACAAATCATCCATCGTCACTTCCGATTGGATGTTGTTCCAATAGGCATTATGAGCGACACCGTATGTGGTAATCATGGTAAGGTGGATGGCTTTGCGGGTTTTGGTAACTTCCTGAAACACAGATTTTCGTCTCCGAAGTTTGTCGTCTTCCTCCTTGTCAATCCGATAAATGTCATCCGAAAACTTCATTTCACAAAGATTGATGACACCATCGTTACGGTCAAAAAGCAGGTCGATTTGCACTCCCTCGTGTTCTTTGGTAGCTTCGACATGCCATGATTGGGCATTGCTGATCACTCCAGCGATACCTAATGCAGACTTGATTTGAGGCAAATGCCACAAACACACCCGCTCAAAAGCCAGTCCTGCCCAGGCCGTGTGGATTGGAGTAGATAAGTTGTTGGTCCAGAAATGGTTGTCGTGGTGGTAGTTGTTCTCGATATAGCGGAAATAGAACAGGGTGAAATGGTCCATGAGTTGATAAATCGCCTCGCGTTTTATCTTGCCAATGACCTGATACTTTCGAATGAAATTGCATTTTTCTAACTCTTCGGTCGCCTGTGTGAAAACCTTATTGTCGTCAAGTCCAGTGCTTTCGAGCAGCGCTTTTCGGGTCATGCCCGCTTTCTTGGTTGCCAAGGCAGTAACGATGGCAATGTAGGGGGCAGGTCGCTTGAACAGGGAGGCATAGAGAGCATCGAATTCGTCTGCAAGGCGTCCGTCCTCTTCAAAAAACAGTCGGTCGATGTTCTGTGCCAGGCTCTCATTACGTCGTAAGAGGCTCCAATAATAGGGTATGCCGCCCAAGATCATGTAGGTTTCCACAAGGTCTTTTCTTGTCATGCTGAGTTTGAGTGACTGGGCTAATTGTTCACATTCGTTGAGACAGAAAGGCTGGAGGTAAATCTTGTCAGTCAATCGGTTGTGCAATCCGCCATGGTCGCGGATGATTTTCTTGATAATCCATGAGGTGGCACTACCGCAAACGACGAGGACAATGTCTTTACGCATATTGGCCCAACCATTCCAAAAATGCTCCAAGGCGCTGATGAGTTGTGACTTTGGGGTATCCATCCACGGCAACTCGTCCAAAAAGACCACCTTTTTCTTGTCGGGAGAAAGTTCCAAAACGCTTTCCAAAAGGTGGAAAGCCTCAAACCATGTGCGCGGCATCTTGCAGCGCTTCAATCCGGCCTTGCGCAGCGATTCGCGAAACTCGGTCAGTTGTTCTTTTTTCGGGGCATTGGCTACACCCGTGTGATAAAATGCGAAATGGTTCTCAAAGGTCTCTTTGATAAGGTAGGTCTTGCCCACGCGCCGCCGTCCGTACACGGCGCAGAATTGCGATTCGTCTTTCTCCAACAGTTCAAGGAGTTCTCTTCTTTCTTCGTTGCGTCCAATCAGCATGGCGTTGTTTTAAGATTGATATTGCAAAGAAACGCATTTTTTTTCGATTATCTGCTGTTAAGTCGCATTTTTTTATACTTAACAGCAAATAATCTGATATTTTTGCTCGATAATATACTGTTAAGTCAATTTTTTAAGGACTTAGCAGCAGATTAGCCTTGTTTTTTGATCAAAAAGGGAAGAATTGCTTATTTTTGCCGTCAAAACAAAGCCGATGTTCTTCCAACCGCGCATAGGGCAGCATTATCAAGAGGGTTTCAAGGGCTACCGAACCCTTGTCTTGGGCGTGAAGCATCATTGCATACTGAAGCAGTGCCCGTTTTATGAGGACTGTGTAATACAAAGGAATTGTGCAAGTTATGATGCTAAGTGCCCTGCCTACGGCGACCGCTACGACTTGCGCCTTTCGCTAAGCAACCAAATTGAAATCGACGCTTTTTTGGAGGAATACGACCGCTATCCGACTTATTCCTATTTCACGAAACTGATGTTGGGCAAGACCGACGACTGCACCGAAGCCGAAAAAACGGCGTTTTGGGACCAGGTGGCTTTCGCCAATTATTTGCAGTATTTCTGTCCGTCGCCACAAGTGCCTGAATACGAGGAGGAAGGATTGACCTATCGCTCCGAGGATTGGGATGCTTTCCAAGAATTATTGGAAACCGTGCAACCCGAAGTACTATTGGTGTGGAATTCGGCCTTGAAAATGTTGTTGGACAAGAAAATTGCCGATGGCGAAATCAAAGGTTTGACCCATTTCGATGATTTCCGTTCCGAAACGTTGACCATCAACCGCTATTTATATAAGGTGCAGCCAAAGAAAATGCCGAAGGAATTGTTTGACGACTTCCGGTTGGCTTTTTGCCTTGATGACGAGGCCACTGCCGCCCGACTCATGCTCAATGCCTTGCAAAAGGCGCGTTTCCGCCAGTTTGTTCCGCCTGAAGACTTGAAACTGACACCAGAAATGGTGGAAGTTGCTCAACCTAACATTTGGGATAAGGAATTAATGTCATACCTTATCGGAAAACTGTCCGCAAAACAAGATTTTGACAAGTTGATAGGTGCTTTTGAACCCCAACTGAAAGAACTGGCCATTAACTTCCGTTGTGTATCTTCCTTCCCTCTGGAAATTGCTGATTCAAAAGCCATTGATATCGGTTGCGAACTATCTGAATTGTCGTGGTTCGATTTGGGCAAAGTTGGCTCTCTTGAGGACACTGAAGTAGTCATTCTTTATCTTACTGATGCCAATGATACTTTGAAAGTGTACCTTAAGGCATTGGCTGACAATAAGCTATGTCGCGTTGTGCTGTTGCTGGATGTGAAAGACAGCGACAAACTCCTGTTGGATGTGGTCGGCTGCCCGAATTTAAGTTCCATTGTGGAAAAAGGGCAGGCTTTGTTGCTCCAGTTCGATGGTGTGGTCCACGAAAAGGTTAGTCTTGAACACGGGAAAGAAAAGACCTATCTACGCCACAAGAATCTCGCGAAAGGGCAGTCGCTGCGTCCATCGGATTATTTGTCGACAAAGATGTCGAAAACCGAACTGAACAATTTGGTTTACAGCGTTTTCAAAGATTCCACTTGTGTGATTGCCACTGCCAAGGGTGATCGTGATTTGGTGCAGTTGCTGGAGGGGCTGTTGGATAGGGATTTTGTCTGTAGGCAAGGCAAGCGGTTGAAGGCTGTCAAAGGCAAGGCCGGCCAGTTGCTTTTCTATGGCTTGCATCGTTCGGGGCTTTCTTGGAATGATTTGGAGCGACTCTTTGCCGACGACAACATGGCCAAAAACGCCAATGCGGATAAAATAGCCAAAGTCCTCGAAAACGATTCGGCGGCGGTCAGGTATTACAAGGATTTGTTTGGCTTGTAAGCCCCGTTTACGATTTCTTACGATTACAAAACGTTGTTTTTCAAAGGTTTAATTGTGCTTTTCTCTTCCAAATGGAATGGAAGGAGTGCCTTGTGTACTTTTGCATAGAAGTAAAAGCAAAGTACAATGTAAAACCTAAGAAAATGAAGACACTTACCAACAAACTTTCGAAGACATTAAGCATCATGTTGTTTGTGTTTGTCGCGACCTTAACGACGGGATGCGGATTGGTTGAATCAGATTTGATTGAAAGCCAGCAAGTCAAGCGGGATGTGCTAAAGCTCTGTGGGGCGATTGACAAAGGCTATTCCACAAGCGACGTGAAAGTCCTGAATTGGGATTTCAACAGCGAAATGATTGGTGATGCCTATACCGGCTACATCGTCACCTACGAGATAGGAAGGGGGTATTATGCGCTTGTGAGTTTGGTGGAATTCGACGGAACCTCAAAATATGATATAGATCTCATTTATAGAGGGCGGTCGTTGTCAGACCTGAATGAATATATTTATAATCCTTTGTTTGATTAGTAAATATCTGATAATTAAAACATATCACAATGAAAGACTATTCGGAAATTATCAAGGCGACCTTTGAAAAAATGAGTCGCAACCAGGTCATCAGCCCGCTTTTGTTGGAAAGTGACCAAATCACGAACGAGAAACTTCAGCAGCACGCGAAGTATGTGAGCCTCGAACCCGGCGAGAAGCCCCTGTTCATGGTAGACGTGAAAGTGGCGCTATGGGGCAGGCTGACGGGCTTGTTGGTGACCGACCGTAACGTGTACTACCAATGCATGAAAATCACTTTCCTTTTTCGGGGAATCACCATGTTGGCTTCCGGCAAAAAAAGAGGCAAGGTGGCCTTGAGTGACCTCAACGAAATCAGCTTGGGCAATATCGTATTTGAAGGGACCACTTATTTGGGGCACCGTTTGTCTCTCAACGGCAATGTGGTTGGATCGTTGGTCTTGGGCAGGGGAATCACTTTCGACGACAAGTTGGTGGAGAATCTGGAGACGTTGTTTAAAGCCATGATGTGATGGGGAACGCATATACAATTGCGCAACGGCGCAAGGCTTACCTGAGGACCAAGGCGGGTTCTGCCGACAAGGTGGCGATTGCTTTGTCGGCATTGCCTGCGTTGGTTGTGTTGGTGCCCTTATTCATATTCTTTGATAACGTTATCATCATAAAAATCATCGGCACCATTGTTGGCGTAATCATTTATGTGATTGTCCACAAAAAGATTTGCAAGCCGATATTCAAGCATTATTATGCCAAGAACCTGAAAGGTTCATAAGCCAAAACGAAGCGAGAGAAAGCAGTCCGTAGAAAAAATGTTTGAGTTGTGTGAGTATATGAAAAAATTGTATATTTGCAGCGTTGCTACGGCGACAGACATTGAGAACGTTGAAAGACGTTTTGCTCTGAAAAGAAGAATTCTGGTAAAATTCAATGATAGAAGAGCAATCGTTCAGGCGTTCCGCCCTATATGGGCGTGGACTGCTTTTATGATTCTTCTATACGGTTTACCAGAGCCTTTCTTTCGGAATATAAAAGTCGGGCTACGCTCTCTTTATGTGCCAGTATAGGCGATTGGGGAAGCTGAAAACCTTAGAGTAGGCAGAAATGTAACGCATTGAAATCATGTTAAAAGGTAGTACACAATTTGGAGCAGGAAAAACAAAAGGAATTGATCAAGGTTGGGATGAGGCGAAATCTTATTTCAAGGAACAAACGGGAATGGACTTCGACACGGTTTGCAACAAAGGTAAAATAACTGCTATTTTTTATGGAGATTTGTTGTTTCCATCGGAAAAAATAACTAACCAAATGTTTAACCATTAAAATGTAATTATTATGTTTATTTTAGGGACTATCCTTACCGCATTAGGTGGTGTTATTCTTGCCATTGATCAACATCAAAAGAAATGAAATGTCATGAAAGACAAAGAAGAAATCATGAATGAGCTTTCAAAGCTCTGTGTGAAAATTGGAATATTCTTTTCCAATTGTGATGGCGTTTTTAGCCCATCTGAAAGAGAGTTTTTGGAGTATTATGTTCAAAATGTGGATAGCAATCTAAAACCTACATTTGATGCCAAATCTCTCATTGAGAATGAGATAATAAATCATTCTTCTTTTGATGAGGTCGTAAGCGTTACCAACGAGTTCCTCTCGAGATTTGATGAAAACGAAAGAACTGCAATCAAAGGAACTTTGGCGGTTCTTATCGACAAAATCATCAAGGTAGATGGCGAAATTCATCCTAATGAGACAAAGTATTTCGAAATGTGGAAGAAAGAGGTTATCTGACGACCGTTTCGAATGCTTTTGGTATGTACTTTAGAAAGGGGAATCCATCGAAAATGAGTTCCCCTTTTTAAGCATTGGAAATTAATTACCTAAGAGGTTTAATAAGCAAGAAACAGCAATGGATAGTTAATGATTTTATGACTTTCAACGAAACACAAATCATAAAAATACAAACCCACTGGCCCGATGAAATCATCAACGCCATCGCTTCAATGGAGGAGGCCGAGATTTACATGAGGGCAGGGCTGAAAGCCGCCCGTGTCGGCAACCGTTGGGCGTTAATCCGTTCCGACATCAATTGGAGTGACTTCAGCGTGCGACGCAACACTTGGCTGAAAAATAAACTCGCTGACTACGACAGTTGGAAGGACTACAACAATGCCGACTTGATTGGCGAAGGCTTTCCGCCTCGCGATATGAACGGTGACCCCTACGAACTGCATCACATCGGCCAACGCCAAGATTCACCTTTTGCTGAACTGACCTGGGCCGAACACATGGGCGACGGCAATAACACCATTCTGCACCAGACCGGAAAAGAGTCGGAAATTGACCGCCAAATGTTCGACCGTGAGAAATCAGAGTATTGGAAGGCTCGCTTCAGCGCTTTTACACCATTGGAACTGAGAAAAATCTATGGTAAATGAATGATAATTCGATACTTATTCGCACCTGCCCCCGCTGCCAAACCGAAATCAAGCTGTTCACCTTGCCAAAGGGTACGATGACTGACCCCGCGCCAGCCAAAACACGGCTGTTTGTCGTAAAACGTTGCCCCTGCTGTGGCAAGAGGGTCATCTTTTGGGTGGAATGGAAGCAGGTGGTGAAATAGCCAAAAATCGGTTCACAAAGTTGTGGACCACAATCTTGTGGTCCACAAAGTTGTGAACTTTTAGTATATTGTTTGTAATTGATTTGAAATCAATAAATTATTCGCACCATTCTTTGGCAAACCAAAGCTCAAAAACGGGGTCAGTGAGCACGATTCCGTTGGGTGTTTTTTCGATCAGTTCCTTTTGCGTCAACACGGTCTTGATTCTTGAGACATTGGATTTTGAGCCTAAATCATAGGTGGATAGTACTTCTTTAGAGGTGAAGTCCGTGTGAACGCCTTTGGCTATGGCCTTCAGGAAGTTCATCTGGTAGGCAGTCAGGTTCTCGATTTGCTGCAAAAACAGCAGTGAGTTTTGGTTGAGCAGGTCTTCAATGGCCGTTTCCAAAGTGGCCTCGTCCGCCTTTTTTGTGGTGTTGAGCATGACATTCCATGCTAATTGCTGCACGTATGACGATTGGTTTTGTACCGTCGAGCAGATCTTTTCAATGAGGGCATCGGAAATGCTCATTTTCTTTTCCTCAAACTTCTGGCGGATGAAAGGAATCCAGTCTTCTGTGGGGATGGGCTGGAGAAACATGATGTCGCCAAATTGGTAAAAAGGCATCCTCTTGCTTTGGAAGAGGTTGGTGAGCAGATGCTTCTTGCTCCCAAACAGGCAATACGAGGCGTTGTTTTGCAACTGCCAGATGCCGCGCATTTTCTTTTGGACCTTCAGCGAGTCCGGAAACTCGCCAATTTGTTGGAATTCGTCAATGCACA
>JAEETH010000058.1 GCA_016290215.1 Bacteroidales bacterium | reverse complement strand
TAGTTTTTGGCATAAAAAAAGCAATTAGATGAAAACGTTTTCATCTAACTGCTTTTTATTGCTTTTATGCGTCTTATTGTCAGTGATTTACATTATATCTCACCAACCATTTTTGTCTATTATACCACAAAAAGAGGATGGCCGCGAATTGCAGCCATCCTCTTCCAAGTTGTAGGGAACGGTTATTTCACTCGCTCAAACTCCTCGGTTTGGGTGTCTCCACCTATTACCTGTTCTAGTACTAGTTTCTTTTTTGTCAGGGTAGTGACGGTGTATATTGACGAAGCCGTCATGCCTCCGCCCTTAATTGTTAGTTGGTCACCTTCAAGTATATAGGGGGCAGGCTTGCCAAACTCAACATCGTCAACAAACCCTTGCGTGGTGCCATCTTCATTGAACTCCCAGGAGAATTCTTGCAAATACTCTGTCCCACCTTCGTCAAATACTCCATTTTCGGTCATTCTCACCCCTTTCCATTTGCCAATGATTGAGGCACTTCCTTGATTGTTGTCAGAAGGGGCATTGTTGTTGCCGTTGCCACAGGCGCTGAGGATAGCCACCAAAGCTAACATCATAATAATTCTGAAAGCCTTTTTCATAGTAATCCGTTTTTAAATAATTGATGAAGGCATTATTGTTTTGCTTGATACAGCGTCTGAATTTCAGATACGGTCAATGCGCGGCTGTAAGAACGGAAATTGTCGAGTTTGCCTTGGAAATACCATTGGTGGTTGGCTGTTTCATCGGAACCGATGTAACTCTTGGTGATATTGCCCCATGACATACGGGTACCATTGCTACCTGAATATGTCTCGAATAGAACTCCGTCAACATAGAATAAGGGAGTTTCACCGTCATAAGTCAAGGTCAACATGTGCCACTGATTGTCAAGATATTCGGAAATCGTTCCTTCGGTTGTCCAACTGTTGTAGCTATTATAGGGGGCATACCTGAGTTTGGAACTTTCCATGATCCATATTGCTGATGCTTTGTTGCCTCCGCCGTAATTGTCGGACCCAATAAAGGGACAATCGGTATGACCTGTTTTGAACCAGATGTTTGTTGAGAATGAGTTGCCGGCTGGGAGGAAATTGTCCTGAATCTCGATAAAAGACTCGCCATTAAATTGTCTGGATTGGCCATTGCCACTTGGGGTATCGGTCGATGCAGTCGTTCCGTTGTTGATGCCCGTGAAATTGCCGGTCCAGTCCGCAAGTTCTTCGTTTTCGAAGTCGAAATAGCAGAACAGGCCATTGCTAACGACCACCGTGTTGTCGTCATTGCCACCGCCGTTGCCGAGCTGAAGTTGCAGGTCACATGTTATGACTTTACCCGCCGTGACCTCGATGTTTCTGGTGGTGCTCTCGTAGCCCTGTTTCTCGGCTTTTAAGGTGTATTGCCCTGCTTCGAGGTCAGCGAATTCGTAGCTGCCATCGCTGTTGGTTACTGCCGACATACCGGTCGGGTTGATGGTGATGCTGACTCCTTGGATAGCTTGGTAGGTGCTGGCATCTGTGACGGTACCCTTGATTTGTCCCGTAGTCTTCTCCTTGTTGCAAGAGACCATTAGACACAGTGTGAAGGCGATAATTACGCCTAATGCTAACTTGAGTTTGTTCATAATGATTAATTTTAATTTTGTAATAAGTGATTTTGAAAACTATTCGATTTAAACCTTGCAAAGATACTATTTTTTTTGAGATAGGTGCGTGCCGTCGTCTTTTATTTGACAAAAATTATCTTTTACAAATCAATTTAAACTCGCAATACCCGCATTTCTTGTCGTCCTCAGTTTGTTCGAATGGGATTTCTGGATCAAGCATTTCTGAAACCACCGCTTCGAGCATGGCTTCCATGTCGTTAATGAATGTACTGTCTCCCAAGAAGTTGGCATCAGCATCGGCGTCGTCTTTCTTGATTGTGGCGCGATACAGGCCGAATTCGATGTCGTTCGCATATTTCAGTCCATGGATGGCGCCGGCCACCTGGTCGGGAGAAAGCGTGCCGTTTTCCTTGAGGTACATGTATTTGTACAAGAGTAGCTGCAAGGCCTTGTCGGGTATTTGCCGCAGATAGTCCAAGTCGCTCTCGCCGCGATGACGCACGGGCACTCGGAGGTCGGAGTTGTCGACATGACCGGTCTTGTAGTCGATGACGCGGATGAGGCCGTCAAACTGGTCGATGCGGTCGGCTCGGCCATAGAAGGCGAAATCGCCGTGGTCGGTTTGGAGTTGGGTACGTAGGTCGCCTTCGGTTTTTAGGATGGATAAACTGCTGTTTTCTAATTGTTTGGAGGTGTAATTCAAGTAGTTTTTCAGTTGTTGCTCAATGTTGACATGGTTCAGGTAGTTGAAGCCCACGTCGGGGAAGCCATTGGGTGTGTTTTGGGCGATGGACTGAGCCAGTTTTTGTTCCCAAAGTGGCTTGATTTTTTCGTCAAACAACGTCTTGTCAATGACTTGCAGTTTGCCGTCGACGGGGAGATAGTCATCAAACAAAAACTGCAGTGTGTCGTGGATAATGGTGCCAATGATGTTGGTGCCTGTGTCTTCCTCAACGCTATTGTCTTTGATTTCAGCGATATAGCGTAAAAAGTATTTCAGCGGGCAGTTGAGGTAGGTCGACAAGGACGAAGGAGAGAGCCCTTTTTCTTCGGTGAGGAAGTGAAGCTTGTCTAAAGTCTCTCTGGATTTTTGTGCGTGCAGGGCTTTCACTTCAAGAGAAGGTTGCGACGCACAACTGAACGTTTCTTCCGTGACGTGGATGTTGGCGTTTTGGGCTAATTCATGTTTGATTTGCAGGATGAATCGGCTGGCCTCACCTCCAAAGGTCTCACCCAAGTCGTTGAAGTACAGGAAAATCTTCTTCCCACTTTGCAGCAGGCGATAGAAATGATAAGCCACTACCGCTTGACTCTCGGCATAGCCAGGCAAGCCACATTCGCGACGGATGTATTGGGGAATGAAGCTGCCTCGCGACTTGTCGGGCGGCAAAATGCCTTCGTTGACGCTGAGCAGGTGCAGACACTCAAAGTCGAGGCAACGGGTTTCCAACAGACCCATGATTTGCAGACCTTGGGTGCCGCTGCTGTTGAGTCTCAGGCTTGCACCGGAAGAAAGTAGGCGATAAAGTGTCTCAATGCTCTGCAAGTCGTTGACGTATTTTGAATTGCGCTCGATGATGTCTTGCAAACGGCTGATGATTTTCCCGATTTCACTCACTTGGTTGAGAAGGAAAACGCTCTCTTTTTCGTCACCTTTCTCTTGAATTGTGTTGGCGACAAAAGACAGCATTTTGGTGATGTTGTCCAAGATGGCTATGAGCGACTTGTCGTCCGTTTTTGAAAGGACAATCCTTAGAAATGCCTGAATCTTAGGCAAGTGCGACAGGCTTTCGATGTCCTTGTCCTCGAAAATGAATTTTCCGTTAAGCACCTCTTCATATTTCCAATGACTGAAGGTTTCTTGTTCCTTTTTGGGAAAGATGATTTTGGCCATTTCGAGGTCCATGAGGTGAAAGACAGGCCAGATATACCAACCTTCCGCGATGCGCTCGACTTCGTTTTCAATGATCTTTCTTGAAATCCGGTTGCGCCTGCATAAAGAAAAATATTCCTTAACCAATTGGTTGACAGGTGTCTTTGCTAAAGGATAACCCATGGAGACATTAAAGTCCGGGTAGGTGTCGGGAATGCCGTTGAGTACGGGAATCAGCAGGTTTTCGTCGGCGAGGATAACGGCCTGATTTACGTTGTCGCTTTCTTGGAGCTTGGCTTGCATAGCTTTGGCTTGCAGGGTATTACCGCTTGCACTGATAATGTGAATGTCCTTTTCTTCGGTGCAAAGTTCGTCTGAAATGCCGTCTTTGAGCCAATGGGGATGTTTGGATTGGTAGCGGCGACCAAAGAAACCTGCTTCGTTGTTGAGGTCATTGAGGTAGTAGGCATCGTAGTCGAAAAGAATTTCAGCTTTGCCGTTTTTGACGAGGGTGTCGATGATGTGTTCTTCGGTGGTGGTCAGGGCGTTGAAGCCAGCGAACACAATGCGTTTTTCCCCGATTTTTTCAATCAAATCTTTTTCGGGTAATTCCGACAAGTGTCTGGTAATCATGCCATAATAACCTTTGCCTTGCTCGGTCAGCCTGTCGCGGAGTCGGAGGTAATAGTCGTAAAGCGACTGGAAGAAATGGAGATATTTCTTTTCTTTTTCCTTGCTTTTCTCATCGTCGAAGTTCCAGATTTCCAGCTTCTTGTTGTCCAGGACATAGTTGAAAACATGTTTGGCGTCGATGCCGTATTGGTCGATTTCGTCAAAGTCCTTGGCCATTTGTGCGGCTTGACTACCGAAAATGCTGAGGTCGCTATTCTGTTCTTTGTGCAGTTGTGCGTCGATGTCGATGAGCTCAAACAGCAGATCGAGGCTGTCGGCAAGAGCGATTCCGCTCCATTGGGTGAAGGCCTCTTGGATGGAAAGCATCTGGGGTAACCAAATGGTTTTGATGCTGTTTTTCTTCAGCTCGTCGCGCAGATAAAATGCCGCTCTTTTGTTGGGAAAAACTACGGTCAGTTCCTGTTTCGTGAGGTCGTAGTGGCTTTGGATGTGGTTCGCCAACCTGGCTATGAAGGTGCTTTCGCTCATGTCAATGTGTGTTAAGGTAGTTTTCGGCAGCTATCAGTTGCTCGGGTTTGCCCAAATCGAACCAGTAGTCGGGTTGTATCGGCTTGGAAATGATGTGGTTGTTTTTTGCTAAATTGAGGTATAAATCAATGACACTCTGAGGTTTGCATTCAAAACTGGCGAACAAATCGCTACGGAACAAATGCAATCCGCTGAAGGCCATTTCATTATAATTGTAGGACTGAGGTCCCTGAGCCCGTCGAAGGGCCGACTCGTTGTGAACCCATTTGAACTTTTGTTCCGCTTTGTTCATCCACCCAACAAGCTGATTGTCATCATCAAACAACAGTTTTCGGTTGGTCTCCCTATCTTGCGTCATCAACCAAGCATCATCCCCTGAATTAAGGAATTGTTGGCTCATCTCGCCCAGGTTCACGTCGCTGATAATGTCGACATTATGCACCAAAACGGATTTGGAATCCTTGAAAAGCGGAGAGGCTTGTATGATGCCGCCGCCCGTGTCCATCAGTTGGTTGCGTTCGTCAGAAATCTGGATGACAGCATCGAACTTGTTATGCGTTACAAAATCAATGATTTGTTCGCCAAAATGATGCACGTTGATGACGATATGATAGAATCCGTTGGCAATCAAATTCTCGATGCAATGCTGCAGCAAAGGCTTGCCATTGAGCGGAACCAATGCCTTAGGCTTATCTTGGGTCAAGGCTTTGAGGCGCGTGCCGAGGCCTGCGGCCAAAATCATTGCGGTGGTTTCGATTCTTGGACTCATAAGCCAGTTTCCTCCGTGATTTTGCGTTCGATGTGGTTCAGTTTCAAGTGAATATCGGGATAGGTCGCCTTCAGCCATTCATAAATCGTTTGGGCAAAGAAAACGGAGCGATGCTGTCCGCCCGTGCAGCCAAACGACACCATCAGGTTGCTGAAATGCCGTTCGCGGTAGTTGTCGACGCTTTGTCCGACGATGCCTTTCACATGGTCGAGGAAGACATGGACGGGCGGTTTGGCCATGAGGTAGTCAATGACCTCCCAGTCGCGGCCGGTCTTGGTCTTGAACTCGGGTTCGCGGCCAGGGTTGGGTAGGGCGCGGCAGTCGAACACGAAGCCGCCTCCGTTGCCGCTGAAGTCGTTGGGATAGCCTTTTCGGAACGAAAAACTGTTGATGGTTACGGTGAGTTTGGAGTTGAGAGTTGAGAGTTGAGAGTCAGTTGGGAGTGGATAGTTGAGAGTGGAGAGTTGGGAGAGGACGTGTTGGAGTTCTGGGTAAGCGTTTAACGGGTTTTTCTCGTTCCATATCCTCAACTCTTTCAAGGCGTATGGGATGCTATCGATGAAGTGGGATTTCTTTTGGATGAGTCCTCTGAAACCGTAGGCGCCGAGCACTTGCATCAGCCTCAGATAGACGAAATAAGGCTGGTAGGTGTCGAATTTGACGGCTTCTGGACTCATGTATTGCGATAGTTCGGCCTTGTAATAGTTGACCAATTCATCTCGTATAGCTTGCGGAATTTGCGCCTTCACTTGATAGAGCAGCGAGACCACATCGTAGTTGAGCGGACCTTTGCGACCGCCTTGGAAGTCGATGAAATACAGCTCGCCATCCTTGACCATGATGTTGCGCGACTGGAAGTCGCGGTACATAAAGAAGTCGCAGGGCGCTTGGCTGACGAAGTCGGCGAAGGCTTCGAAGTCCTTTCCCAAGCGCGTTTCGTTGAAGTCGATTTCCTCATGCGGCTTGACGAAATAGTATTTGAAGTAGTTCAAATCATCTATGATGGCCTGTCGGTCGAAACGCTCGGTAGGGTAGGCCTTGCTGTAATCCAGACCTTGATGCCCTAACACTTGCAGCTTCACCAAGTGACTTAATGCTTTCTTGTATAGGTTGATGACATTTTCGCTATATGAAGCTAAGGTCCCTGAGCCCGTCGAAGGGCCGCTCTTCGCTATCAATGCCTTCTGCACATGCGCAAAAAGGTTGTCATCTCCAAAATCACTTTGCAAATAACAGGTTCTCTCTTCGTTTACGGCAAAGACCTCCGGCACATTCAGCCCCAAGTCATGGAAATGCTTGCTGAAAGTGAGGAAAGCCTCATTTTCTTCAACATTGTTGCTATAGGTGCCAATAAGGCTCTTGTTGCCAGTAATGATACGAAAATACTTCCTCGCCGAGCCTGATTCTGCTATAGGTAAAATATCCTTGGGCGTTTCGCCGATGGAACGTGTTAATACGGCTAATATGTTTTGAATATCAGTGGTTTGCATAAACTTCTATTCGTTTCTTTGGTTACAAAACTACAAAAAAGATTCAAAAGATGGGGAATGTAAACGGGTTGTCTTGAAAGATTTTGTGTTTTTGCATTGCAACTATGCGACACGTTCTTGTCGTAAAGCAGGAGTGTTTTTATAGAACGCAACATAATTAAAGGCGTTACTTACGCTTTGTTTTTGGACTTCGAAACTTCCACAATTCGAATACAGAACAAAAGCAAATGTAGGAGTAATCGCCACGGAGTGTTGTATATACTCTCCGTAGTGTGCAGGAGGTGATATACCTCCATGCACACTTTACGGATTTATATACTTCCACGTGGGTGTTTACACTGTCTGTTTTTCTGTAAGGCTGTGGAAGGCCTCGAAGTCGAACAGGCAGTAGTCAAGCCCCCACGCTTTTTTATGTTGAACTTAAGGATTTATATTTCTCCTTTTTTCCTTTCTTTGGTGTTGTCAGAGAAATTGTCGCTCTTTTCAATGGAGGCCATGTACTAGGCTGACTCCGTTTTGGTTTTGTGAGTTGTATGAATGAAAAATGCTAGTTTTTTATTCAAGTTCTCGAGGTTTAATCAGTGAAATGTTTTACTTTTGCAAAGTAATAAACGGATTTTGTAATAAAGCCACAATCAGTATTGATTTAGAGGGGAGTTGCCGTTATGAAGGCGCAGTGTATAACTAAGTGTCGAATCTATGAAAACAGAAATCACATTGACTAAATCGGCAATAGACCGCCAAAATATTCTTAATAATTCAGTCGCTTTGCCAAGAATACAACAAGCACTTGAAGTTCCTGCTTTGGAATTTCAAGGTAGGCTTGTGTTGACCAAACAGATGGTTGCGGATTTTTATGGGGTTGATATTCGTACCATTTCTCGTTATATTGTGCAGCATAAGGAAGAATTGGAACATAATGGATATTTTGTGTGTAAAGGTGATGATTTGAAAGAGTTCAAGTTGAGATATGTTAAGGACATTAATGTCCCAAACAAAACTCCACAAATCGGACTTTTCGATTTCCGCTCTTTCCTTAACATCGGGCTATTGCTTACAGGAAGTGAAAAGGCAAAAATGGTTCGAGGCAGAGTCCTGGATATTGTCATCGCAACAATCAATGAAAAGACAGGGGGAGGGACAAAATTCATCAACCGCCGTGATGTTGATTATTTGCCAGCAGCTATTAAGGAGGAAAACTATCATAAAAAGCTGATAGATGCAATAGGTCAGTATGTTGATGGTGATGCTTTTAAGTTCCCGATAATAATGGACGAAATTTATAAGGCTGTTTTCTGCGAAAAGGCAAGGGAATATAAAGAGTTGTTGGAGCTCGGTGAAAAAGATGTATTGCGTCATACACTTTATGCGGAAGTTTTGAGAGTGGTTTCTTCTTTTGAAAATGGTGTTGCATACGAGATAGAAAGGGAAGCTGGGGTAAAGTCCTCGATGTTTTTATCTATAGATGAAGTGAAAATGATAATTGGAAAATTGGCCAAGCATCCTATGCAAACTCCATATATTTATGATGCACGCCAGAAGATGGCGTCTCGAGACTTGGCATTTAGGGATGTGTATCATGGCAATATTGCGGAATATCTTAATGCGGTGTCACCAGAGGAATATGAGAGATTCTTAGGCAGTTTGTCTGTCGACTTTGATCGTCTCCTTGATGAAAACAAAGATGTGCTTGAACGTCTAAAACAATGAAAGCCATGGGGGTGTCTTATATTGATTATGAGGAAGCACTGAGTATCTACTATAAGACGGTTGAGAAAAGTGGTGGTGGATTGTCAGGCATTCGTGATGAGGGAGGCATTCAATCCACATTGGAATTTGTGCAAGATGATTTGTATTATCCAACAATAGAGGAAAAGGCAGCCTATTTGATGTTTAGCCTATGCAGGGGGCATTATTTCTTGGATTGTAATAAACGAATATCCATTACGTTAACATTGTATTTTCTGCTTAAAAATGGTTATATGTATTTGGCGAAGAACTTTATGCAAGAAATGGAGGCAATCGGTTACCATGTCGCAGCAGGACATATTGATAGGAGTTTGCTTACGGATGTGATAAGAAGCATTATTAAGAATGAAGATTATAGTGAATCAACAAAACTTGAGTTATTTCATGCGATGAGTATGGAGATTGGCTTTTCTGACGAATAACTTGATTATTATTAAAATATGACCGAGGAACAATACATCAATTTCGACGAGTATATCCGCCAAGGCGAGCCGCAGAAGAAGGCTCGTGCAGATGCTTGGCGCGTGGCCATTGGCTTGCAGGCCGTGGATGGGCTGAAGACGTCGGCCTACCTTCAGGAGACCGCCCGCCGCAATATCGAAGGCGACATTACCATCGACGAGGCCAAGGAACTGGTCAACCAATACTATATCAAGAAAACCTCGCATGACGAGGGCGATGCCAACGTGGAAGAGGCCGACAAGGTCTCAACCAACATCTCAAAATTGCTGCAAACCGACTCGTTCACCTATAGCGTGGCAGGCTTTGCAGCCATCCATAGAGCCATATTCAACGGCGTTTTCAAACATGCGGGCCGTTTCAGGGACTATGACATCACGAAAAAGGAGTGGGTCTTGCGCGGCGATACGGTGTTTTATGCCCATTGGGAGGACTTGCTGATGACGCTTGAGTACGACTTGGACCAAGAACGACAATTTGACTATAAATCATTGGAAAAAGATCAGCTGGTGGAGCATATCGCCAGGTTTGTTTCGGGGCTGTGGCAGATTCATCCTTTCGGCGAAGGCAACACCCGCACCACGGCTATTTTCACTATCAAGTATCTGCGTTCGTTGGGCTTTGATGTGAATAACGACTTGTTTGAGCAACATTCGTGGTATTTCCGCAACGCGCTCGTCCGTGCCAACTATCGTAATGTGGCCAAAGGCATCGACTATGAGCCTGTCTTTTTGGAGCGTTTCTTCCGTAATTTGCTTCTCGGAGAGGAAAACACGCTGAAAAACCGCTATATGATGATCAATCCACCCGAGGAATGGAAGATGCCGGAAGCAGAACAGGTAGGGGATAAGAACAGGACAAGTTCGGGACAAACACCCGACAACCTACCCGACAACCTACCCGACAAGTTACCCGACAAGTTGATTCCTAAGAATCAGAAAATCATTAGTTTAGTGATGGTTGTCGGGTTGAAGGAATTTTCTATAAAGGAAATGCTTGAGCATCTTGGCTTGAAGAATAGGGAGAGTTTTATGGAGGTATATCTCAATCCCGCATTAAAGGAAAAGTTTGTCCGAATGCGCTATCCAGACAAGCCCCATCACCCACGGCAAAAATATTTGCTGACGACAAAAGGTACAGTGTTGTACAATGAAATGATTTCAAGTCACTGATTTTTTCCTCGATTTTCGACCCACACCCAAAGCCGCCACATCAGCCAGCCCCAGGCAAAAAAGAGGACGTAGAAAATCCATTTTGGCACGGAGGTCTGGTAAGCGTCCTCGTTGACGATTTCCGTGTATTGCTCGGTGGGGATGTCGGCGTAGTAATAGGCTCCCGCGCCAAAGTCGTAGCCTTCGACGAGACCGAGATTGTTGGCCATAATCCAGCCGGCCAAAAACAAAGTGATTACCACCACGATGATGGTAATCACTTTGAATATTTTGTGGTTTTTGTCCATTATTTGAACATGTCCAGATTCGGGACCTCGAAGATAGCTCCGGAGAGCAGGAACCACACAGCAAACAGCGTGAGGGCGATGTTGAACACCTGACCGATGATGTAGAGCCAGAGCACCTTACCGCCTTGCATCTGCTTGAAGAGGGTCTTGAAGTTGGTGTCGAGGCCAATGCTGGTGAAGGCCAGTACGAAGGCCCAGTTCTTGTATTGGTCGAGGACGCCGTTGATGGCTTTCACGTCACCGCCGAGAGGCTTGACGATGAAAGAGGCAACCAAAGAAGCCACGAAGAAACCGATGATGAACTTCGGGAAGCGGGTCCAGATTTCGCCAGCACCGACTTTTTGTGTCGGGTCTTTGTCGACCTTGGTGGCGAAGAAGATGGCCACGAAGAAGGCGATGAAACCGATGAGGATGTTCTGGATCATCTTGACCATAGAAGCCACTTGCTCGGCTTCTTCACCGAGGGCGCTACCCGCCAACACCACAGCACCCGTTGAGTCGACGGTGCCGCCGATGAGGGCACCTCCCATCATCTGGTTCATGCCGCAGGCACGGATAATCATAGGTTCGAACACCATCATCAAGATAGTGAAGATGATGGAGATGGAGATGGCTAACGAGAGGTCTTCCTTCTTAGCCTTGGCTGCCGCACCCGTGGCGATGGCGGCACTGGTGCCGCACACCGAGGTGGCCGAAGCCAAGGTGATGACCAAAGGCTTGTTGTCGATTTTCAGGACCTTGGTGCCCAACCACCACATGAAGATGATGACGATGGGTGTCACAATCCATGCGATGCCGAGGCCGTAGAGACCAAATTTGGCGATGTTGCTGAACAGCACCGAGAAACCCATGATGACCAAACCCGTCTTGATGTAGAACTCCGTGCGGATGGCGGGTCTCAGCCATTCGGGTGTGCCGACAGTGTTGGATATGAGCAGGCCGATGAGCAAGGCCCAGAAGGCCCATTCGAGGTACATCTTAAGGGTGTATTCGGCGCTGATCATCCTCACCACGATACAGATGAGGAACAGCACGACGAAAGCAGGGATGAACTTGCCGATTTTCTCGCCTTGCAACACGATGCCTAGACCGAACAGGATGCCCGTCACCAGGAAGGTGCGGAGCAGTTTAATCCAAAATTCGCCATTGAATTGTGCGGCCAAGGATTTCTTTTCCTCGACGTTCTCCCACCAGTGCCAGGTACCGAACTTGGCGGCGGAGAAATCGAACGAACCCGTAAGGACGGCAATGCAAGCCACGGCGATGACGATGAAGCCGATCCAAACGGCTAACCAGTCTTCTTTTTTCCAAAGGTTGGAGATGTTGTTATTTGCCATAGCGATTCAAGATTTAGAATTTGTAACTCAAGATGGCCACTACGCGGTGGGGATGATTCTTGTAGTATAAACCCTCAACATTTTTGTAAGCATCAATGAATGAATAGTCAAGCTTGAAATTCAAGCTTTTGAGAGGCCAATAGTTGATGCCGACGGTGTAATAACTCGTTGGAGCGGAAAAATTAGGAAGGATATAAATAACGTAATCAGTAGTGTGGGGTCCCAAAACGCCTGTTTGCTGCTCGAAATGCTCATACCTTAGCACGGGCATCAGTTTTTGTTCCTTGCCTTCCTTGCCAAATTGGAAGTTGTAGCCGGCCTCGGCGTAGTAGCCTCTGCTATTGAATTGTTTGGGAGCTTCTTCGCCTTCAAAACCTTGATAGCCCGTCGTGCCGTTTAGGTATTCGCCACGAATCACAAGCTTACCATCGTTGTACTGCAAACCTGCTGCCCAGCGGTTGCGGATGCCGTTGAAATCTTCGTCTTTATAATACTTGCCATAATAATACGATCCGCTCAATGTCAGGGCTTTCAGTCCGGGATGCACTTCCAAGCGGCCCACAACGTCCTTGCGGTTGTTGTTGTCGAGTTGGTTGGCACCATTACCGTTGAACACGCCCAAAGCGTAGTCGACAACATGGTACTTGATGCCTTCGTCGCCTTTGACGGGGAAGAGGCTACCTGTGGCCATGATACCGAGGTCACGGCCAAGAGAACCTACGCCGCAAACATCTTTGTAGCCAACAAGGCCTTGAATGGCTTCGCCGTAGTCGAAGATTTCAAGGTTGACGGGGTTGATGGGGCTTTCGATGGAGAACGGGGTCTTGAACTGACCGATTTGGATGGCAAACTCATTGCAGGGTTTGTACTTCACGTAGGCATCGACCAACATGGGGCTGCGGGTGAAGTCGCCTTGAATTTTGTAAGTCAAGCCTTTGAAAAGCGTGCCGTCGACTGAAAGACGCACGCGGCGCATCCTGAGGGTGTTGCCGGTGAGCGTGCCCGCTTCGTCTAAGTCAGCTTGGTACATGCCTTGCACGAAGCCAGAGATTTTGGGCATACGGTCTATCTTGCCCTTGAGTTCGTCAACTTGTTGTTGAACATCGTTTTGTGCGTTGACACACAGCGGAATGGCTAATGCCAACATTCCAATGATAGTGCGAAATTTGTGTTTCATAAGAGTTAAATTTAATATGTTTTCAATTCCTAAAATTGCGGCAAAAATAGTAAAAATACATATAGTAAATATATTTACTATTTATTTTCAACAAAAAAAGCATGAAAGCTCATGCTTTTTCATTGAAATACAGCGGCATGATGGGTCATTTCCTCAAAAGTGATCTTGAACCACTCGGTGTAATGTTCGGGATGGTTTTCGATGTCTTCTTTCAAGTCGTTAAGGCTCATGTATTTCCATGATTCCACTTCATCTCGGTTGATTTGTGGAATGTCGTCGCTTCGGCCAATCCAAACATGGTCAAACTCATGTTCGGTCAAGCCTTCGCCAACGGGAGCCTTATATATAAAGGTGTAGACTTCGCGCATCGGGCAGGTCATGCCCATCTCTTCCATCAGGCGGCGTGATGTGGCCTCGGCCAGTGTTTCACCAGCTCGGGGATGGCTGCAGCAGGTGTTGGTCCACAGGCCAGGGGAGTGGTATTTCGACAACGCGCGTTGCTGCATGAGCAGTTCGCCTTTCGAGTTGAAAATAAAGATGGAAAAAGCACGGTGCAGATGCGGTGTGACATGTGCAGCCTGTTTCTCCATTTTACCTATTTCGTTATCGTTTTCGTCTACTAAAACAACGTATTCCATTTTGTTTTCTGATGTCGGCGAATTATTCGAATTATGCGAATTCAATTCGTTCAATTTGCTTAATTCGCCGTTTTTATACATTGAATCTGATGTTAAGGATGTCACCGTCTTGCACCACGTATGTCTTACCCTCCACGCGGAACTTGCCCGCTTCCTTGACGGCAGCTTCTGAGCCATATTTTAGGAAATCCTCCGTGCTCATCACCTCGGCACGGATGAAACCACGTTGCAGGTCGCTGTGGATGGCACCGGCTGCGATAGGAGCGGTGTCGCCCACATGGATGGTCCATGCCCTCGTCTCGTCGGGACCCGTGGTGAAGAAGGAATGCAGGTTTAAAGTGTGGTAAGCGGTGCGTACGAGTTTGTTGACGCCTGGCTCGGTTAGGCCTGCATCTTCCATGAAGAGCTGACGGTCGTCGGCATCGAGTTCGGCGATTTCAGCCTCTAACTTGCCTGCCACGACCACCATTTCTTGTCCTTCCTTCAATGCGGCCTTTACTGCTTCGGAGTATTTGTTGCCTGTAGTCGCCGATTCGTCATCCACGTTACAGACATAGATGATGGGTTTAGCGGTCAGCAGTTGTATGTCTTGTATAAATTTCTTGTCTTCTTCTGCCACCTTGGCGTCGCGGGCATTGCCGAAGTTTTCCAAGGTCTCTTTGTAAACGCTGAGCACGTCGAAGGCTTTCTTGTTGTCTTTTTCACCGTTTTTCAGCAGTTTTTGAACGCGTTCCAGTTTTCTTGTGACCAAATCCAAGTCGCGTACTTGTAATTCAAAGTCAACGAGTTCCATGTCGCGGACGGGGTCTACGCTACCTTCGCTGTGAGGAATGTTGGGGTCGTCGAAGCAACGCAGCACGTGGATGAGGGCATCCATGGTCTGCACCTCGGCAAGGAGCTTGTTGCCCACGCCCTGACCGCCTTTGCTCAGTCCGGGCAGGTCGACGATTTCGACCGTGGCGGGCACGATGCGCTTCGAGTGGGAGATGTTGTCGATAAGCTTCAAGCGCTCATCCACCACTTCGCACATGCCGATATTGGATTTGGAGGCAAAGCCGATTTCTGCCTTGGTGTTTGATATACAATTGAATATGGTGGTCTTTCCAACACTTGAAAGACCTATGATTCCGCAATTCAGTGACATATTGATGAGTGTTTAATTTAACTTCTTTGAATTAAAGATTCGTTGCAAAAATAATAATTTATTGTCTGTCGCCCGCATTCCAGTCGATATGTTTGTATTCCGAGTCGTAGCCGTGGATGGCTTGGCGTATTTGGTATTCCAAGTCGGCTGTTCTTGCTTCTTGGGCTTGTTTGCGTGAGTTTTCCTGCTGTTTGTTGATGTATTTCAGGCCGAGTTTCCACAGTTTGATGTCGCCCCAAATGAATGCTAAGTAAATAACCGTTCCGATAGCGGGGTTGAGATATTGGGTAATCATCAGCATCCAGTCGAAGAGGCCATGGGCAAGCATGGCTAAGAGTAGACCTGTCAAAATATATAATCCACGTTTTTCGGAATGGAACTTCGCCAAAGAGAGGAAGTAGCCGAGAACTACGCCAAACAGGAAATGTCCTGGCACAGAAATCAATGCACGAACCACACCCGTGCTGAAACCAAAGGAGAAAACATACTCGATGTTCTCTATGCAAGCGAAACCGAGACCGATGAAGGATGCGTAGACGATGCCGTCGAAGTATTCGTCAAAGTTTTTGTCGTTCCAAATGAAAATCATGAAAATGAGGAACTTGGATAGCTCTTCGGGGATGCCAGCTTCCAAAAACGCTGAGAAAAACACCGTATTTGTTATGGCTGTTCCCGCCAAAGCAGAATCGATGCTGGTGACCAAGAGGATGTCAAGCGGGATGGCAAGCATGCCACCAATGAAAGCTTTGGCGAGTGATTTGATGGGTTCTTTCTGGTACTTGTCTTGCCGGTAGATGAAAACCATCAGAACAATGACCGGCAATATGGCAATGCCGAAGAGTAGAAGACAATAAAGCATACTTTAATCTTTTCTGCAAAAATACGGTTTTATCATGAAAAAAGCCTATTTTTGCAGAAAATTTTCGTTTATGCAAGAAATGATCCTCATTCTTGACTTTGGCTCTCAGGTCACCCAGCTCATCGGTCGGCGCCTTCGCGAGCTGAATGTCTATTGCGAAATCCATCCTTTCAATAAGGTTCCCTCCATCGGTTCGAATGTCAAAGGCGTGATACTCAGTGGCAGCCCGTTTTCGGTTCGCGACGAGCATGCCCCGATAGCCAATCTTGAAGGCATCAAGGGGAAACTACCGTTGTTAGGCATTTGTTATGGTGCACAGTTTATCTCGCATCATTACGGTGGCGAAGTCAATGGTAGCATCGCTCGCGAGTATGGTCGTGCCATGCTGACGGTGGTGGATGAACAATCACCTTTGTTTAAAGGTGTAAGCAAGACCAGTCAAGTTTGGATGAGTCATGGCGACACTATTGCCAAGTTGCCCAATGGAGCCCGTGTCATCGCTTCAACCGACGATGTGGAGAATGCTGCCTATAAGATTGACGGAGAGGAAACATACGCGGTTCAGTTCCACCCAGAGGTGTTCCATTCCAAGGAAGGCCCCAAAATGTTAGCCAATTTTGCTCTCGGCATTTGTGGCTGCAAGGGTGATTGGACTCCAGATTCTTTCATCGACAATACGGTGGCAAGCCTGAAGCAGCAATTGGGCGACGACAAGGTTATCCTTGGTCTCTCTGGCGGTGTCGATAGCACCGTGGCCGCTGTGTTGCTCAACAAGGCGATAGGGAAGAACCTGACTTGCATTTTCGTCGATAATGGACTTTTACGCAAAAACGAGTTTGAGGAAGTTCTCGGTTCTTATAAGGAGATGGGTTTGAATGTGATAGGCGTTCATTCTGGACCGTTGTTCTTGGAGAAGTTGAAAGGCGTCACTGACCCCGAGGTCAAGCGTAAGGCCATCGGCTCCACGTTCATCGACGTGTTTGATGCTGAGGCACAGAAGATTGAAGGCGCTCGTTGGTTGGCCCAAGGCACCATCTATCCTGATGTCATCGAGAGTGTAAGCGTCAACGGACCGAGTTGTAAGATCAAGTCGCATCATAATGTGGGCGGCTTGCCTGAGAAGATGAACCTGAAGATTGTGGAACCGCTGCGTTCTTTGTTTAAGGACGAGGTGCGCCGCGTGGGTCGAGCCCTGGGTATCAAGCGCGAGCTCATTGGCCGCCATCCCTTCCCTGGACCCAGTTTGGGCATTCGCATCTTGGGCGAGGTCACCGAAGAGAAACTCCGTATCCTTCGTGATGCCGACGATATCTTCATCAAAGGTTTGCGCAATTGGCCCTGCGAGTTGCCGAGTGCGTCATATCCTAATGAAATGGCCGACAACCTTTATGACAGCATTTGGCAAGCGGGAACGATACTGCTGCCTGTGAAGTCGGTGGGCGTGATGGGCGACGAGCGTAGTTATGAATACACCATAGCCTTGCGTGCGGTCATCTCCACCGATGGCATGACTGCCGACTGGGTGCATCTGCCCTACGAGTTCATGGCCAAGGTGTCGAACGATATTATTAATAAGGTAAAGGGTGTCAATCGTGTATGCTACGACATTTCGTCGAAGCCGCCAGCGACTATTGAATGGGAATAATGTTGAAAAAGAACAAGATGATGAAAAATAGGCTTATATTCTTACTTTTTTTTCTGCTTGGGGTGTCGTTTTATAGCCAACTGAATGCCCAGGTGACTTCAGTGCGTTCCAAGAAAATCACTAAGATTGGTGGTAAGGAATACTACATGCATCACGTAAAACAAGGCGAGACACTTTGGGGTCTTTCGAAGGTATACAATGTCACTGTCGAGGAAATTGAATTGCTGAATCCAGATGTGAAAAACGGTTTGAAGGCAGGGCATGTGTTGGGCATCCCCGTGCGCCCTGTCCAAGAGCAGCCCAAAGTGGAAGAACCAAAACCTGTGGCCGTTGAACCCGAACCAAAACCTGAGCCTGTTGTGATAAAACCAGAGCCAGAACCTGTTCATGTTGAGCCAAAGCCAGAACCAGTACCAGAGCCTGTTGTGATTGAGCCTGAACCCATTCATGTCGAGCCGGAACCAGAGCCTGTCGTGATAACACCTGAGCCAGAACCTGTTCATGTTGAGCCGAAGCCGGAACCAGTACCAGAGCCTGTTGCAATTGAGCCTGAACCCATTCATGTCGAGCCTGAACCCGAGCCTGTCGTGATAGCACCTGAGCCAGAACCTGTTCATGTTGAGCCAAAGCCAGAACCAGTACCAGAGCCTGTTGTAATTGAGCCTGAACCCATTCATGTCGAGCCGGAACCCGAGCCTGTCGTGATAATTCCAGAGCCAGAACCTGTTCACGTTGAGCCCGAACCAGAGCCAATACAAGAACCTGTCGTGGTTGAGCCAAAACCTGTCATTGTTGAGCCAGAACCTGAGTCTGAGCCCGAACCGGTTGTGAACGAACCTGAACCTATTATTGAGGAACCTACGGTAATTGAGGAACCCACAGTGGTGGAAGCGCATCCTAATCACAAAGCCTTTTTTGACGGTAAGGCTCGCATAGTGCAACGCGGCGAAACATTATATGACATCGCCAAGGAATATGGCATCGACATTGTGGATTTGAAAGCGGCCAATGCTGGCCTGAAAGATGAACCTGCCGAGGGAACACGCATCATGATTCCTGCCATTGCCAATGAAAACGATTACATCATTCATCATTGTGAACGCAACGAACGTGTGGGCTCATTGCTGAGACGTTGGAAAGTGGATGAAGGGGATTTCCGTCGGATTAATGTTTCGGTGGGGTCTCATGTTTTTGATAATCAGGTGGTTTTAATTCCTATTCAACCTATTGTAGATTTCTATTGGATAGATAATAAGCCTACGGAAATCGTTGAGAATGAAGAAGAACCTGAAATTCAAGAGAGCCAAGAGGAAATCGTGCTCATTCAGGAAGAGACTCCACAAAGCGTTTTTGTCGAAGACTTTGGTGAGACTGAATTGTGTGTTGCTGAGCCTGAAAACGCAACAAGACGCTACAATGTTGCCCTGATGGTTCCGCTTTATCTGAACGATGTGAGCAACTTGGACATGTCGAAAGAGAATATTCACAAGGTGCAAAAAGCCCGTTCACTGTCGTTTGTGCAGTTTTATGAGGGATTTATGATGGCGGTGAACAAATTGGAAAACGAAGGTCTGAGGCTGAACCTCACGGTCATCGATGTGACTGATAACGTTTACACTGCCGAGCAGGCTCTTTCCAAAATCAGGGGCGAGGACCTTGACTTGATTGTGGGACCGTTTTTCAGCAAGTCGTTTGCAATAATAGAGGAATATGCCAAGGCAAATAACATCGTGGTAGTCAATCCGCTATCCACGAGGGAGTCGGTCATTCTCGACAGCCCGAATGTGGTGAAAGTGAAGCCTGGCGAGGTTGGACAGATTTTGACGATTTCGAATCTGGTAAAGAATCTATATTTTGATTCCAATGTCTTCATTGTCAGCAAGGAAAGATCCGCCGATTCATTGTTTTTGAACCAATTGGAACATCATTTGAACCTTGCTGTGAACGACGAGGTGACTGTTTCGGGAAACGAATTCCTGCAATTCGCCCGCAACGAAAGTGAACGCCTTGAAATGGGCAGTCGCATGGTGCCTACTGTGGATGTGGAGGGACAGGTGTATTCGACCGATGATTTCCAAAATGGGGCTTTGAACGAGGTGGTGCTGGCCAATCCTGTCAAGCGGTATGCCTACAGCAACATTGGCCAAGTGAAATCGCAGCTGTCAGGTGTGCGCAACAACGTGATTGTGGCTTACGGCGACGACAATGTGTTTGCCACCCAGATGTTGAACAGCTTGGCCAAGGAAACCGACCGTTATCCCATTACGCTGATTTGTGCTCCCGACTGGGCAAAGTTTGAGAAACTGCTGGTAGACAATCTTTTGCAGATGAATGCCATCTATTTGAGCGACGGTTTCGTTGATTACCATAGCGATGACGCCAGACGATTTGTCGTGCGTTTCCGCCAGAAATATGCGGTTGAGCCTCAGTCATACGCTTTTGAAGGCTACGACATGGCGATGTTCTTCCTCAGTGCCTTGATGTGCTATGGCGACGACATGCTCGACTGCCTCAATTGTTGCAATGTCCCGCTGCTGCACTCCCAGTACCGTTTCTTCAACCGTAATTATTTGAAGGATGGAAAAACCAATGGACGTGAAAACCAGTATTGGAGTGTTTATCAGTATGACAATGAGCGGATTGAACTGAAGCCAATAGATCCGTTCAAGAAAAAGAAGTGATGAAAAAATGTACTTTCAATAGGTGGAAGTGCCTCGAAATTTCTTGCGTCGACAAACAAAAAGAAATTATTTTCTACAATTTGGATATTGTTCAAATAAAAACACTATCTTTGCAACGCTTTCTATAAGCAGCAAACTTTCAAAACACAACAAATAAACCTTTAATTAAAGTCAAACAAATGAAAGTCAATGAAATTATGACCGCTCTGGAAGCTAAGCATCCGGGCGAAAATGAGTACTTACAGGCCGTTCGCGAAGTCCTGGAAACCATCGAAGAAGAATACAACAAGCACCCCGAATTTGAGGCTGCTAAGATTGTCGAGCGCATTGTTGAGCCCGATCGTATCTTCAAGTTCCGCGTTGTGTGGGTTGACGATAAAGGTCAGACCCAGGTCAACCTCGGTTACCGTGTGCAGTACAATGCTGCCCTCGGCGCCTACAAAGGTGGTCTCCGCTTCCACCCCAAAGTAAACGAGTCAATGCTGAAGTTCTTGGGCTTCGAACAGATCTTCAAGAACAGCTTGACCAACCTGCCTCTCGGCGGTGGTAAGGGTGGTGCCGACTTCGATCCTACAGGAAAGAGCGACGCTGAAATCATGCGTTTCTGCCAAGCTTTCGTCTACGAACTGTGGCGCAACATTGGTCCTGACCAAGACAGCCCTGCTGGTGACGTTGGTGTTGGTGGCCGTGAGATTGGCTATATGTACGGTATGTACAAGAAGCTGGCCCGTGAGCACTCGACTGGTGCTTTGACTGGCAAGAGCTACGGCTGGGGTGGTTCCCTCATGCGTCCCGAGGCCACTGGTTTCGGCGCTGTCTACTATGTGAAACACATGGTGGAAGAGAAGGGTGACACTCTCGAAGGTAAGCGCGTGGCCCTCTCTGGCTTCGGTAACGTAGCTTGGGGTGCTGCCCAGAAGGCTTGCGAATTCGGTGCCAAGGTGGTCGCCATCAGCGGTCCCGACGGTGTGTGCGAACTGCCCGAAGGTATCAATGCTGAGATGATCAACTACATGCTTGACATGCGTGCCTCGAACCGTAACAAGGTTCAGGACATGGCCGACAAGTTCCCGGGCAAAGCTATCTTTACCCCTGGCAAGAAGGCTTGGAGCGTGAAGTGCGACATCGCTATGCCTTGCGCTTTCCAAAACGAGCTGGCTGAAGAGGATGCCAAGATGCTGATCGCCAATGGCGTGAAGTATGTGGCTGAAGTCTCCAACATGGGTTGCCAACCTGGTGCCATTGCCGCTTTCCAAGCTGCCAAGATCCCGTTCGGTCCTGGTAAGGCTGTCAACGCCGGTGGTGTTGCCACCTCTGGCCTTGAGATCTGCCAGAATGCTGGTCACATCAACTGGACCGCTAAGGAAGTTGATGAGAAGCTGAAGAAGATCATGAGCGACATCTACGATCAGTGCGTGAAATACGGTAAGCAAGCCGATGGCACCATCAACTATGTGAA
>JAEETH010000119.1 GCA_016290215.1 Bacteroidales bacterium | reverse complement strand
AAGCGCAGATAACCAGTAAACGACAATTCTTAAGCACTACAATTATGAAGAAATTATCAATTATCCTTGCCGCGATGCTTGTTTGCGGCGTGATGCAAGCCCAGCTTGTGGAAGGCTGGCAGGAAATTCCGACGGGCGTTACCGAGAACCTTTTTGGCGTGGCTTGTCTTGACAAGAATGAGGTGGTTGCCTGTGGCGAAAACGGCAAAATCCTGAAAACCGTTGACGGCGGCGAAACATGGACAGTCAAGTTTGAAAAGGAAGGCTACGACATGATACATGTAGCCTTTGCCGACGCTCAGGTGGGCTATGCCTGCGGCGACTCCTGCTGGTGGAATAACGACAACCACAAAGGCGTTATCGTGAAAACCACTGATGGCGGCGAGACCTGGCAGGAACTCCCCAACACGGAGTTCGTGCATTTGCAATGGCCTGATTGGATTCGTTCCAGCGATTTTTGTGTGGTGGATGAAGATACCTATTACCTCTTTACTAGAGATGCCGTCCTTTGGCGAACCACAGACGGAGGACAGAGTTTTACTTCGATTCCGTTCCAATATGGAATGGTGAACCATTGTGTGTTGTTCTTTGAGGGCGAGACGGGATACCTTGTCGTAATTGATAACGGAACACATATTCATAAAACCACCGATTCGGGACTGACTTGGAGCGAAGTCGTTACTAATGGTGCGTATTTCGGTTATTCGGTTGTTACGCATTTCTTTGACAAGAACCATGTGGAAATGTATGGCTATTTCAGTGAAGGCACCCAAAATTTGCTTGTGACGGAAGACGGTTTTGAAACAGTTTCCTATTTGAACGTTGAGTGCCCAATTATGGATTATTACGGTATGTGGAATGTGAGCCATAGCAAATACACGTCAGACACTTATGGGTGCATTCTAATTGGCATGACTTTGACGAAAGGTTCGACAGACACGAACCCATACATTATGAAGGATGGATGGGAACACTGCGAATGGGTCAAACAAGGCATTCCGGAGTGTGAGAACAACGGTATGGTGCAATGCCGGGATTTGTATGCGGTTGATGGCGTGGACACGGTTTTCTACATTGCCGCTGAAAACGGATTCGTTTACAAGTCGGCGATGATTCCTGTCAATGGCGTTGAAGAAAAAGCTTTGCAGATCAATGTCTATCCTAATCCGGCAAAAGATAGGGTAATTGTTGAAGGTATTGAAGCTGCGGAAGTGAATGTTTATAATGCCCTTGGGCAGGTGGTGAAGACCGTGCGGGGGACGAATGAGATTGATTTGAGCGGATTGGTGGATGGGGTTTATTTGGTGAGGATTAGGGATAAGGAAGGGAGAATCTTTTTGGAGAAGGTGATGGTGAGGTAGTGTTTTTTTTCGTGCTAACGTTATGCGTACTATCGTGCTAACGAAGTGAGACTTATAGGACAAATAAGACTAATATAAATATGAAAGCAACAAGAATTTACACCCTGCTTGTGCTCCTGCTGATGGCGGGAGGGGCGACAGCCCAGAAAAGCAACATTGTTTTTGCGCCTTTGGGAGCCGAGTGGCATTATAATTACTATGGGATGTTTGAAGAAGGTTATATCAATATAAAGGCAACAAAAGACACCATAATAGATGGATTCAATTGCATGGAACTTGAAAAAAAACGAGTTGTTTATTTGGATGATCCTTTCCTTCACGGAGAAGAAGGTGTTTTTGAACATCATTTGCCTTCAGAGTTTGTAATGTGCTCGGGAGATGTCGTTTATCTATATCGGAATCAATCCTTTATGAAATGGTTTGATTTTGGTGCCAATGTTGGCGACTTCTGGACAATCCCTGTTGAACAAGATTACATAATTGGCGATACGGCTGGTTTTATGGTTCTACAAGTAAAAGGAACTGTCAACATCAATGGTGTAGAATTACGATACATTGATATTATTGACGCAGAAGATTCTAATTGGGGATATGGGAATTATATGTATGGCCAACAGCCTTATACGATTAGAGTCATTGAACGGATTGGACCTATAGGCGTTTATTTGTTTCCAGAAGATCATTGGACATTCGATGCTAATGAAGGAGGTTATTTGAGGTGCTACTCTGATACGGAAATAGGTCATGTCAGTTATTACTGGAACAATTGCGATTACATCAATCCTCTATATCAAAACCTTCCTGAAGAAAACGATACGCAAACGATTTCGATATATCCCAATCCGGCAAAGGAAAAAGTGACAATAGAAGGCATAGAACCCGCCGAAGCGCAGGTCTACAATGCCCTCGGGCAGTTGGTGAAGACCGTGCGCGATGCGAATGAAATTCCCGTTGCAGACTTGCCGCAAGGAGTTTATATGCTGCGTATTGCGGATGCGGAAGGGAGGATTTTCACAGAGAAGGTGGCGGTGAGGTAACTCCCCCTGACCCCCTCTGAGAGGGGGAAGCGTTATGCGTGCTTACGTACTTTCGTGCTTACGACCTCTCAGGGTCTGACATGCCAGGGGTTGAAACCCCTGGTTAGGGTCGGGTCACCCCTTCGGGGTTGGAGTCATTGGATTGTGGCCTACTGTACTTTACACGGGGAGCAGCCCCATGTTTGTCGTTACTGCCCTTTGGAGGGTCTAAAGGTGGTTCAATTCTGATTTTATAGGCACCTTTGGGGATGCCTGCTTCTTGGAAGGCTGAGAGCAGCTTGTTGTAAAGCTCAGGGCCTTTTCGGGTTGTAATGGTGCAGTGATAAGCGACAAATAATAATTCGCGTTTGATGACATGGGACTTTATCACTATGGAATGAATGGCCGCGTAGGCTGGCACTGAGTAAGTGCTGATGTAAATGGTGTAAATCATTTTAGTTTGCAGTTTAAAGTTGTTCAGTTGGGGATGAGGTCGCGGGTCAAGCCCGCGATGAGGTGGCGGATCACGTCCGCGATGAGGTCGCGGATCACGTCCGCGATGAGGTCGCGGATCACGTCCGCGATGAGGTTTTGAGGTACTGGCCATTGGAAGGATGGTCGAGCTGGCCAGAGGTACAGAACTCACGGATGTAACGCTCGGCGGTTTTGTCGGTGATGTTGAGCGAAGCAGCGACTTCGATGTAGGTGGGACGGTCGAAGGCGTTGGGGAGCGCATTGAGGAAGCGCGAACGCGATGCCTCGGCGAGCTGACGCGAGCCTTTGGGCGCGATGGTGGCCAGGCGTTCGTAAGAATGCCGTGGAAGGGATTGGTACACTTCGACGGTGTGAAGGAGAAGCACCTTGACAATGTCAAGGGCTGACTGGAAGTCGATGTCGGTGCAGACAATGCGCTTCGACTTTTTGACTTCGGAGAGCAGAGCGGTTTTTGAGGCAGCAGGAAAGGAATCCATGAGGCGAAGGACTGAAAGGATCATCGCTATCCGGAAGAGGATGAGGCCGAGGCGACGGACAGAGGCCACGATGTCGTCGCCGAAGGTGTAGGCATAGCTGCGCTGCGTTTCAGCGAAGAAATCGTTGAAACGCTGCTTTTGTGTGTAGCTGAGCGTGAACTGGACATCATCTTTGGGGAAGTCCTTCAGGAAGGTGTAGAAGTCTTTCCCGATTTGGCGGAAACGTTCATCGGCGGTGGCACCGTCGATGGTGGGAAACATGTCACGCCAAACCAGCTCGGTTTGCATGGAATAGAAGATGAAACGGCTGAACAGGCCGTTTTCAGCGTTTGGGATTAGACTGTAAATCTGCTGACGAGTGCCTGACAGCACAGCGGAAAACTTCGGCCTGAGGATTTCGACATACTCGTGGTCTTTCTTGCGGAGATAGGAAATCGTTTCGTGGTGAAACGCTTTGCGGAAGCCGTCGGAGTAGTTGCCCAGGTCGGAGTTGAAAGCATTGGCCAGTGTGTCGCCCTCGGTCTCGAAAAGAAGGCCTACGCCGTCGTTTTCGGAGAGGGTTTGATAGACGACCGTGGCGGTGCTGTTGGCTGGGATGATCAACGAGAGAAAAGGCGGTTCTTTTGGCTGCACAGCCAAAGACGTCTTTTTGTTGACCGCGTAAGCGGCCAGCTCTTCGTTGTACTTCTGCATGTCGCGCTTGTACTTGTCGCGGAGGTACTGATGCAACGGCTCAGCGAGATGACGGCATAGGGAGAGCCGTCCTTTGCCAGCCGATGCGGGAGCGGTGACGTAGAGGAACAGATTGGCATGGACAGGGCGACGGTCGTAGACGCCGTAGACATTAGGAGTGCAAGCGGAAATGACCGTGAGCGAGCCGAGGATGAGGATGTCGGCATCCTCATCCGAATGCGAGTCAGCAATGACGCGCTGCATGATGAGCGGAAGGTTTTCGTGGATGGATTGGGAGAAGGTTGGCAGGGATTTATGATGTGCGGACGAGCCGTCAGCAAGATTGTATGCGGACGGGCCGTCCGCAAGCCTGTGGGCGGACGAGCCGTCCGCGAGCCCAGAGAAGTTTTCCTCATATTCCTCAAATTCCTCAACTGCTTGGGTTGAGGACGCGAGACTTCGAGACGCGGGACTGACTCCCCCGGCAATCCCCCTAGCCCCCTTTGAAGGGGGAAATGGCCACCCGCTCTAAGAGGGGGAAGAATCCCCCGCCCTTCGGGCACCCCCTTAAAAGGGGGACATGGCAAGTTGATGCCGTGGTTTTTGGCGATGTAGAAGAGCGTGGCGATGGTGACACGAGACCCGTCTGACTCCCCCG
>JAEETH010000057.1 GCA_016290215.1 Bacteroidales bacterium | reverse complement strand
AGGCTTTGCGTCTCGCCATCAGCCGCGCCCTCTGCGAGATCAACCCCGAGTATCGTCCCACCCTGAAGGCTAAAGGTTTGATGCGCCGCGACCCGCGTATGGTCGAGCGTAAGAAACCCGGTCAGCCTGGTGCCCGTAAGAAGTTCCAATTCAGCAAACGTTAAGCCCTCAGAAGCAAAGCGATTTTGTTTAGTATCCAAATTGCTGAGATTCTTATGCAGACTACTCAGCGATTGTATTTAGCGAATGTAAACATTAAAAAGAAAACAACACATGACACAAGTAACATTTGAAGAATTACTGGATGCCGGTTGTCATTTCGGCCATCTCAAGAGAAAATGGAATCCGAACATGGCTCCCTATATTTTCATGGAGCGCAATGGTATCCACATTATCGACCTCTATAAGACACAAGCCAAGATGGACGAGGCTGCCAATGCCCTCTGCCAACTGGCCAAATCGGGCAAGCGCGTGCTGTTCGTGGCCACCAAGAAGCAGGCCAAGGACGTCGTCGCCGAACTCGCCCAGAAAGTCAACATGCCTTACGTGACCGAGCGTTGGCCCGGCGGTATGCTGACCAACTTCGCCACCATCCGCAAGGCCGTCAAGAAGATGACGAGCATCGACAAGATGATGAACAGCGACGCTTACAAGAGCCTCTCCAAGCGTGAGAAGCTACAGATCGAACGTGAGCGCGAAAAACTCGAGAAGAACCTCGGTTCTATCGCCGACCTGAGCCGTCTGCCTTCAGCCCTGTTTGTGGTTGACATCATGAAGGAACACATCGCCGTTGCTGAAGCCCGTAAGCTCAACATCCCGACCTTCGCCATCGTCGACACCAACACCAACCCCAACCTCATCGACTTCCCCATCCCCGCTAACGACGACGCCTCTAAGAGCATCGCCCTCATCGTCGGTAAGATGGTCGACGCCATCGAGGAAGGCATCACCGAGCGCAAGAACAACAAGGACCTCATCCAAGAAGAGGAAGAGGAAGAAGTTGACGAAGTGAAAGACAACGCCGAGGAAGAGGAAAACAAGGACGAACGCCGTCCGCGTGGCAATCGCCGTCCTCGCCGCCCCGTCGCTAAGAACTGATTTTTTAGCTGTCAGCCATCAGCTATCAGCCGTCAGCAACGGTATTCCCATGCTGAAAGCTGACTGCTGATAGCTGAAAGCTTAGATAATAACCTTTAAAATAAGAAACAACATGAATATTACCGCTTCTCAAGTTAACGAACTGAGACAAATGACGGGCGCTGGCATGATGGACTGCAAGAAGGCCCTCGTCGAGACCGATGGCGACATCCAGGCCGCTATCGACATCCTTCGCAAGAAGGGTATGGCTAAGGCTGCCAAGCGCGCCGACCGCACCGCCAGCGAAGGCTGCGTGCTCTCAAAGGCCACTGAAGACCACAAGTACGCCGCCATCATCATGGTGAACTGCGAGACCGACTTCGTCGCCAACAACGCCGACTTCGTGAAGTTCACAAAGGATGTGCTCGACATGGCTGTTGCCAACCGCGTGAAGGACATCGAAGCCCTGAAGGCCATGACGCTCGACGGCCAGACCGTTGAAGCCCTCGTCGCCAACCAAAGCGCCGTCACCGGTGAGAAGACCGAACTGGGTGCTTTCAAAGTCCTCGAAGGTGCATACGTGGCCAACTACAACCACCCTGGCAACCGCCTCGCCACCATCGTCGAAATGAACAAGGATTTCGCCGGTGTTGAGGAAGTGAGCCACGAGGTGTGCATGCACGTCGCCGCCATGAACCCGCTTTCGGTGAGCGAAGCCTCCATCCCGCAAGAGGTGAAGGACCGCGAGTTCGCCGTTGCCGTTGACAAGACCAAGGAAGAACAGATCCAGAAGGAAGTCGAGAAGGCGCTCCGCAAGGCTGGCATCAACCCCAACCACGTCGACAGCGATGACCACATCAACTCGAACATCACCAAGGGTTACATCACTGAGGAACAAGGCGCACAGGCCCGCGAAATCAAGGCCACGGTGCCCGGTCAGGTGCAACTCAACGAAGGCATGATTCAGAATATCGCCAAAGGCCGTCTGAACAAGTTCTTCAAGGAGAGCTGCCTGCTCAACCAAGTCTCTCTGGTCGCCGACCCGAAGACCGTCGCCGAATACATCCAGGCTGCCGACAAGGAAGCCACTGTGGTGAACTTCGTGCGTATCAAGTTGGGCGAATAAACCTAATGGGTAAAATTCAACAGAAAAGGATGGCGAAAGCCATCCTTTTTTTATTTTTGCCTTTTCAAAGCAATTTAGAACTTATATGAAAAAGACATTCCTTTTCCTTTGCATAGCAACACTTTTATTGACGGCTTGCACAAAAGAACAGTTTCCTGTCGCCAATTACGACATCATCCCGCAACCGAAAGAAAGGCATTTAAGTCGAGATATCTTTGGTTACTTCACATTGAAACCTTCGACGAAAGTCTATTTCAAGGATGGCCTACAGCGCGAGGCACAGTTCCTTAGCGAATATGTGAACGATATCATGGGCTACGCCTTGAATGTGATAGAATACCAAGGCGAATCCGACGGTATTGTGCTCGAAGTGGTTCCTGAGGATTTCGACCAAGCCGAGGCATACGAAATCAACATCACACCAAAACAAATCCGTGTGAACGGTGCCGATGCTGCTGGCGTGTTTTATGGCATACAAACCCTCCGAAAAAGTTTGCCTGTCTCGCCCATAGATTGGCTACGCCGAATGCAAAGCATTTCCCGCCATCCCACAAGCCCGCGTGGGAATGACATGGGCGATTCAGACTCCCAACTCTCAACTTCAAACTCTCAACTGACTCTCAACTCTAAACTCTCAACTCTAAACTGCCAATTCCCCTGCGGAACAATAAGAGACTATCCCACCTTCAGTTACCGTGGCATGCACCTCGACCCTTGCCGTCATTTTATCCCATTGGACTCGGTGAAGGTCTATATCGACATGCTGGCCATGCACAACATGAACCAGTTCCATTTCCACCTCAGTGACGACCAAGGCTGGCGCATCGAAATCAAGAAATATCCTGAGCTGACGGAGATGGGCGCTTACCGTAACGGCACGGTCATCGGGCATAACGGGAACCTCTACGACACCATCCGTCATGGTGGTTTCTATACCCAAGACGAGCTCCGCGACCTCATCGAATATGCCGCCGAGCGTCACATCAACATCATCCCTGAAATCGACCTGCCTGGTCACATGCAGGCGGCTTTGGCTTGCTATCCGCAGCTGGGCTGCACGGGCGGTCCCTACGAGGTGTGGAAGCGCTGGGGTGTGTCGGAAGAGGTGCTTTGCGCAGGCAACGAGGAGACCATGCTGTTTGTTGAGGATGTGCTCAACGAGGTGATGGATGTGTTTCCTTCGCCCTATATCCACATTGGCGGCGACGAATGCCCCAAAGTGCGCTGGGAAAAATGCCCCAAGTGCCAAGCCAAAATCAAGGAACTGGGCATCAAGAAAGACGACAAGTTTTCCGCCGAAGACTACCTGCAGAGTTATGTGATGAACAGTATGGCCAAGGTGGTGGAGGCGCGAGGAAGGCGTGTCATCGGCTGGGACGAGATTTTGGAAGGTAACGTCTCCGAGACCGCTATCATCATGAGCTGGCGTGGCACGGAAGGCGGCATCGAGGCGGCACGCAAGGGCCATGACGTGATTATGGCGCCGTCATCGCACCTCTATTTCGACTACTATCAAAGCGAGGACATCGCTAATGAGCCTATGTGTATCGGCGGCTACCTTCCCGTTGAGCGTGTGTATGAGTTCCAACCCTTGCCTGAGGAGTTGACACCTGAGCAGCAGAAACACATCATTGGCGTGCAGGCCAACATCTGGACGGAATACATCGCCCATTTCTGGCATGTGCAATACATGGCCCTGCCGCGCATGGAAGCCTTGACGGAAATACAATGGAACAACCCACAGGAGCGTGATTTCGATGCTTTTGTGGAGCGTTGCCGCCACATGGCGCAGCTCTACGACCTCTATCATTACACCTACGCTGACCACATCTTCAACCCGCAGGTGTGGGCCGACACGGTGGAAGCCAATCTGGCCACCCACAAGCCCATCACACTGCGCCAACAGCCTGCCGAGCAATACACCTATGAAGGAGCATCGTTGCTCAACGACGGCAACTTGGGTAGGGGAGCCTACAACTCAGGGCGTTGGCTGGGCTTCTGCGGCTATCCTTTGGATGCCATTATTGACTTGGAGCAGCCTGCTGAGATGCAGCATGTTCGCTTCCATGCTTTGGTGAACAAAGGTGCGTGGATCTACAACCCGAGCCAAGTCAAGGTACTGGTCTCAGACGACGGCGAGAATTTCTGCGAAGTGGCGCAGAAGGACATCCCGATTTCCACTTGGTCCGACAGCGACGGCATCTTCGCCTATGAACTGGACTTTGAACCTATCAAGGCAAAGTATGTCGAAGTCATCATCTCAGGCTACGACCTTCCCGAAGACCACAGCGGATTTGGCAATCCTGCTTGGATTTTCGTGGATGAATTGGAGGTTTGGTAAGTGTTGAGATTCCCTTCGGGAATGGAGTAAAAGCTCGAATTAAAAAGCGGCGGCTTGTAGTGTTTACTTCGGGTAGACCCTATTAGCCGCCGCCTGTTTATTTGATGCAGCACTCCATTCCCCGCAGGGGAATCTCATTTAACTTTTATGCTTTCTTCAGCAGAATCACATACACCGGGAAGTGGTCGCTATACCCACCCATCCAGACACCGCTGCCGAAGGTGCGGAAGGGGTAACCGTTGTATTTGCCACCGTGCTGCTTCAGGAACTCCTTGTTGTGTACCTTGGCGTTCTTGAACTGGTAGGTGCTGTAGTCGGTGGGCAGCAGGCCGGGGGTGATGATGGTCTGGTCGAGGACACCTGGTACATCGCGGTAGTAGTTGGTGCCATAGCCTTTCTTGTGCAGCTCATACATCGGGTTGAAGAACTCGCCTTCACCGAGGTTGTTCATGTCGCCCGTGGCGCGCAGGTATTTCGTCACACTTTTGTTGTCGGGGTAGTCGTTGTAGTCGCCCATCATGATGATTTTGGCGTTGGCGTCTTGGTTGAGGATGCTGTCGGCGATATGGCGGCACAAAGTTGCAGCGGCGATACGGCCAGGCAGCGAGCGCTTTTCACCACCGTAGCGCGAAGGCCAGTGCATGACGATGAAGTGCATCATCTCGCCGTCAAACATGCCGGAAACGACTAATTGGTCACGGGTGATGAACTCAGGGTCGTCGGGAACGACAGTGCGATATGATTTGCTGTTTTTCAGCGTGAAATACTTCGGGTTGTAGAGCAGTCCCACATCGACGCCACGGCGGTCGGGCGATTCGTAGTGCACGATTTGGTAGTTGCGGTCTTTGATTTCTGGCTGGAGCACGAGGTCTTCAAGCACGGTGCGGTTCTCAATCTCCGACACGCCAAGGACGGCCACTCCGTCGGGCGACCAGTCGGTGCCGATGGTGGAGATGGCGTAAGCCATGTTGTGGAGTTTGGCGAGGTATTTTTCGGTGTTCCATTGGTTGCCGCCTTGGGGCAGGAACTCCTCGTCGTCTTTGTTCGGGTCGTTGATGGTGTCGAAGAGGTTCTCGAGGTTATAGAAACCCACGAGGCCGACCTTGTAGGCTTGCTGCTCTTGAGCTGAGACTTGGTTTATGCCTAGGCCGAAGGCTAAAATTGCCAATAGAAAAAGGAAATGATTTTTCATCGTTTGCCAAAGTTTAGGCGGCAAAGGTAATAAATAATTTCAATGCAAAGTTTTAGGGGCAGAAAAAAACGTCAGCCATTGGCCGGCGTTTTACTTGTGTCATTTGGGTGGCGTTTCTTGTACCTGTAAACAAAGAAGTTGTTCACGCACATCACGATAAAAGCGATGACACCGAACAGCCATTGCTCTGAATTGATGAATTGCGCCAGACAGCCTATCACCCAACAGGTGAGTATGACGGTGAAATACCAATGCCTCGACCTGTATGAGCCTCTAAACGGTTTGTAGCCTTCCGGTCCGTCGAAAAGCTCGACATACCACATGGTGCCCATGTAAGCAATGACGAATAATGAAGTGATGACGTAGGCCATAGGATATGCGATTATATTATCGGAGCAAAATTATCAAAAATAACTGTTTGGCAAGGAAAGGATTGACTATCGGATGAAATCTTTCAACAAATCATGTAACATGTCGCTAACATTTCCGTTGTCAGTGGGGTGGGAGGAGAAAGTCGGGGTTTTCTTGGCGTAATAAACCAGGCGTTCCTCTTCCTTGTCGATGACTACGCACACCATTTCGTTGCCGTATGGGTCGTTTGGGGTATAGTTGCGACTGGGGTTGGTAAGCCCTTGGATGCCAGTGAGTTTTTCCGCCACGCCATCGATGACTTTGCTGGCAGCTTTTTCGCGTCTCTCTTGTTCGTAGGCCTCATTAGTGGTGAGGTAGCCACGGGTGTAGATGAAAACGCCATAACGATCTTGGCTGCCTTGTAGAAGTGAGATCAGGGACTTAGGCACCTTCATGCGGTCGAGTTGTGAACGCTTGATGTCCACTAGGATTTTTGCCCATGCGAGGGCGTCGTTGTTGGCTTCCAGATAGTCTGCGGGAATCATCTCTGAGAACGGGAAACGCTCCGAGTTAATGACGTTGACGACCGTTTGGGCTGCCTTGTCCGAATAGTATTGGCTGTAAGAACCACCCTCGGTGTCATACAAGTCCATATAGGAACAGGGCTGAATGAAGGCAAATTCCCGAATGTTGGCAATTTTGACGTTAGTACTATAGCGGGTCGTTCCGCAGGAGGCGAGTGCGAGCAGCGCTATGAAGGCAATAAAAAACCGTTTCATAATTGATTTCAATTGTGTTTGTTTATCGGCTGCAAAAGTACAAAAATGTGTCAAATTGTCTAATTTGTAAAAAATAAGGTGGAAATAGTGATAAGCGTCAATCTTTTCTCTATCTTTGTCCGCTAGTATATACCATAATGGAGAAATCATAACACTTTAAATATGAAGAAATTCCTACTTTTATTGGCGGTTCCTGTGTTGATGATGTCGCGGCTTGCGGCGCAAACCATCGACACGGTCAACCTCGACCAACACGATGTGCCGACGGTGATACTGATGGACTCCGACTTCGACGAGTCGTCCACCTCGGTCAACGATGCCTCCACCTTGCTCAACTCGTCGCGTGACGTGTTCAACAGCATCGCGGCCTACAACTTCGGCTCGCTGCGCTATCGCGTGCGTGGTAACGACTCGAAGTACAGCGAGGTGATGATCAACGGCATCTCGATGAACGACCCCGAGACTGGACGCCCCGTCTTCTCCAACTGGGGTGGCCTCAACGACGCTTTCCGCAACTCGATGCTCGTCGAAGGTCTCGGCAAGACCGACGCTGGCTTTGGCGGACTTGGCGGTCTCACGGCCTATTCAACCCGTGCCTCGCAGTATCGCAAGCAGATTTCACTCAGCTATGCCTTCAGTAATCGTTCCTATCATCACCGCGCTATGGCCTCCATCGGCACGGGCGAGTTGGGGAACGGCTGGTACATTATGGCCAATGCCAGCTGGCGTTATGCGGGAATCCATGACTATGGCAATTTTGACTCCAAGTTTAAGAACAACCTGTATAGCACTGTGACGGGCTATTCGGAAGGCACCTTCTACCAAGCCTACAGCTACTTCCTCTCCGTCGAGAAGAAAATCAACGACAAGCATAGTCTCAACCTTACCGTGTTTGCTGCGCCTTCCCAACGTGGCGGCTCGTCGCCCGTGGTGCAGGAGACCTACGACTTGGTTGGCTCCAACTACTACAACCCCAACTGGGGCTACCAGACTATCGACGAAAATGGCAAGAAGGTCATCCGCAATTCGCGCGTGAGCTCCTATCACCAACCGATGACCCAACTGACATGGTATTGGACGCCGAACAAGAAGACCTCATTCCATACGACGCTTTATTTCTTTGGCGGTCCTGGGGGACAGACCAGTCTTGAGTGGGGAGAGGCAGCCGACCCGCGTCCTGACTATTACAAGAATCTGCCGAGTCACTACCTCACCAATTCCCACAGCACCTTTGAATATGAAAACCAAATCATGGCATGGGAGAACCGCGACCCGAGGGTAACGCAAATCGACTGGGATAATCTCTATAACGCCAACCGCAACCACCTCTTCACGGTGCATAATGCCAATGGCACACCTGGCAATACCATCACTGGCAAAGCTTCCAAGTATATCCTTGCCGAACGTCACTTCGACAAGATGGAGATGGGCGATGCCTCCTATTTCAAGCATGAGTTCACGCCCAATCTCATCATGACAGGCGGCTTCGCTTTTAATGTATCGTGGACGCATTATTACGAACGTGTCAACGATCTCCTTGGTGGCGACTATTACTACGATATTAATAAGTATGCTGAAAACCTTGAAACGGAGGTGTGTCAGCCTGACGTCAACAATCCTAACCATGTGGCCAAGGTCGGTGACATTATTGGTTATAACTACAATGCCAACCGCAACTATGGTCGCATCTGGGACCAAATCGACTGGCTCGTCGGCAACTTCGACCTCTACTTGGGTGTGCAGGCCGAGTTTACACAGATCTGGCGCGAAGGATTTTGGAAGAACGGTTCTTTCATCGATAATTCCTACGGCAAGGACAAGATGCATAACTTCTTCGATCCTGGTGTGAAAGCTGGCGTGACATACGCCATCAACGGCCGTAACCACATCGTCGCCAATATGGCTTACATGCTACAGGCGCCTCAGTTCCGCGACATCTATGTGTCACCTCGCACCCGCCACACTGTGGTGGAAGGCGACCTTAAGAGCGAGCGCATCAACGCCTTCGACTTGAGCTACCTCTACCGTTCACCTGTCTTCAAGTTCCGCTTGACGGGTTACTATTATACTTATCAGAACCTCATCTGGAACCGCAGCTTCTACTGCGAGAATGTGTTCCTCAACACCGCGACAAGCGAAAATTCCTACACCAGTGAGTTCGTCAACTTCATCATGACCGACATCAACCAAAGAAGCCTCGGCGTGGAGCTGGGTGCTGAATGGAACATCACTCCAACCATTACAATGCAGGCTGCTGCCGCCAATGGCATCCACGTGTATCGCAACAACCCCATCTTCTCGGTGTATGACGACAACAACACCTCGGCTTACATTGTGAACAGCACTGCCTACTTGAAAGACTATCACGTTTCCTCAGGTCCCGAGACGGTGGCCTCGTTGGGTATCAAGTACAACTCGCCCAAATACTGGTGGGTGAGCCTCAACGCCAATTACTTAGCCAACATGTACTTCGACGAAAACCCGTACAACCATACGGAAGAAGGCATGTTGCACTATGCCCAAGGCGACATCCGCATCGACGATGTGCTGGCGCAGAAGCCTATGAAGCCAGCCTTCACGCTCGACTTCTACGGCGGTTTCTCGAAGCGTTACAAAGGCTATTATTTCCTCGTGAACGTGAGCATCAACAACCTGCTCAACAACAAGAGCACTATCCTCTATGGTTACGAGCAGCTGCGCTTCAACGCCAACAACCCCGACATGTTCCCCGACAAGTATTCCTATATGTACGGTCTTAATTATTTCATCAGCCTGACTGTTAGGAAGTAAGCTATAAGCCGTAAGCTGTAAGCTCAGTTGCTGGTAAGCTAACGGCTAAAAGCTAATCTTGAAATTAGAAATGCGAAGCATTCAACGTAGTTAAATCTTGAAATCTTGAAATCAATAAATAAATACCCAATAAAATGAAAAACAGACTTTTAACCACAAGTTTACTTCTTCTTGCCGCGATGGGCATGTTGTTTGCCTCCTGCAAGAAAGAATACCCTCAGCCGCCTATCCAGAACCTGCCCGAAGGTACGGTTTACACCATCGGCGAAATCATTGACATGGAACCTGGTACGGTGTTTAATGAGGATGCGTCGGTGTATGGTATTGTTACTGCCGACGAGCAGTCGGGCAACCTCTACAAGGCCGCTTACATCCAAGACAGGGCCTCGGGTGCTGCCATTCAGCTTTATCTTAACGCTGTCTCTGGTGTTCGCATCGGCGACTCCATCCGCGTTTATCTGAAGGATGTGACGTTTGACATGTATCATGGACTGCCTCAGTTGAGCAATTTCGGTCCCGATGGTCACATCATCATCTTGGCTAATAATCGTCCCATTACACCTGCCTCGACCACGCTCTCCGATGTCCTTGCTGGACAGTATCTTGCTGGATTGGTGAGACTTGAAGGCGTTTCGTTTGTCGAGCAGGAAGGCACCTTCGCTCCCTCCACGGGATATGGCGAGCATTACATCCAGGATGCTTTTGGCAACACTGCGATGGTGCGCACAAGCAACTACGCCAACTTCGCCGCCAACCCGCTGCCCAAGGGAACGGGTAACTTGGTCGCTATTGCTTCGTTGTATAACACCACTTGGCAGCTGACCCTTCGTTCGTACTACGAGTTGGAGTTTGACGGTATCGACCCAGGTGGCAGCAGCACTCCGGGCGACGAGCAGAACCTGCCTTATACACAATTGTTCTCGACAGCTTTTGGCACCTATATGACCTATAGCGTTATGGGTGACGATCAGTTCTGGAAGATTGACTATAGCTCGGCGGTTATGACGGGCCATGAAAAGGTAGGCGAGCAGCACTTCTATTATGAAAACGAAGACTGGCTGATTTCGTCCCCTGTCAGACTTGTCGATGTGGATCATGCCAAAGCCATTGTGAGTTATGCCGCACAGTACGTTGCTCCTTTCAACAACGACGTGACCATGCAAGTGTCTAATGATTATGTTTATGGTACAGACCCCACCGAAGCCACATGGACTGAGTTGCCGGTGACTTATCCTAACTCCAACCAGTGGAACTTCCAAGAAAAAGAAGCCAGCCTTGATGCGTTCCTCGGACAAACGGTGACCGTGGCCATCAAGTTCGTTTCTTCAGCCTCGGCTTCCCGTACCTTCGAGGTGCAGAGTATCTCTATAGTAGAAGGTGAGGCAGGCGACGTTCCTATGCCTCCCACACCAGGTGAAGGCGAAGGTAGCGGCACTGCTGACGACCCGTATAATGTGGCCGCTGGTATCAGCCAACAGAGCAATGAGCCTACCGTTTGGGTACAAGGCTTTATTGTGGGAGCTGTGAAAACTGGAGTGAGTGCGGTAAACAACAATGATGAAGTCAACTGGGGGGCTCCATTCGATTTGGCCACCAATGTGGTCATCGCCGACGATGCCAACTGCAACGAAATCACGCAGTGCATCATCGTCAACCTGCCTGCTGGCAAGCCGCTCCGTACCCAGGTCAACTTGGTGGACAACCCAGGCAATTTGGGCAAGCGTTTGGCGGTGTACGGTAAACTTCGCACTTATTTTGGTCAGGCTGGCTTGCGTGACAGCGCTGGCACCGAGGCTGACTTTGTCTTGGAAGGTGGTGACACGCCTACACCTCCCACGCCTCCTACACCAGGTGAAACCATCTTTTCTGAGACCTTTGCCAATGGTCAAGGTGACTTCACCATTCAGGATTTGGAACTTGCTGGACTTAGTTATGTGTGGAACTATATGACAAGTTACCATTGTATGAAAGCCAACGGCTACTATCAAGGCGCTCATGCCACTGAGAGTTGGCTCGTTTCTCCGCAAATCGACCTGACCAACGTCAGTAATGCCACACTGAAGTTCGACCATGCCGTCGCTTTTGCTTCAGCCGAAGGATCGTTCTTTGTCATGGTCTCAACGAATTATGCTGGAGATGTGACTACAGCTACTTGGACTGAACTGAATATCGGAAGTTGGCCAGAACCCAATTCATCTTGGGTGTTTGAGGGTGCTTCTGCTGACATGAGCAGTTTTGTTGGCCAAAACGTGACCATCGCCTTCAAGTACACCAGCACAACGGATGTCTGTCCCGCTTGGGAAGTGAAGAACGTTGTGGTGGAATAACAAATTGAATATTTGCTATCCAAAAGCCTGCCTTCGGGTGGGCTTTTTTTGTGCTCTCTTGCGCCGATATGCAATTTTCCACTATCTTTGCACGTTGAAAGAGAAACGAATTTAGTTTATGTCAGAGAATCTAGTCATCATACCCACCTATAAGGAAAAGGAGAACATTGAGAAGATTATCCGCTATGTGTTCAACCTGCCCATGGCCTTCGATATCCTCATCATCGACGACAACAGCCCAGATGGCACTGCCGACATCGTGAAATCGCTGATGACGGAGTTTGTCGACCGTCTCCACCTTTTGGAGCGTCCAGGCAAACAAGGCTTGGGTACGGCTTACATTATGGGCTTCAAGTGGGCCTTGGAGCGCGACTACCAGTATGTGTTCGAGATGGATGCCGACTTCTCTCACAATCCCGATGACTTGGCAAGACTTCACGACGCTTGCGCCAATGGTGCCGACTTGGCCGTTGGCTCGCGATACAAGACGGGTGTCAATGTGGTCAATTGGCCCATGGGTCGTGTGCTGATGTCGTATTACGCCTCTGCCTACGTGCGTTTTGTCACGAGGATGCAGGTGCGCGATACCACGGCAGGTTTCGTGTGCTACACGCGCAAGGTGCTCGAGACCATCGACTTGGACAGAATCAAATTCGTGGGCTATGCCTTCCAAATCGAGATGAAATACACCGCTTGGAAACTCGGCTTCAAGATTGAAGAGGTGCCGATTATCTTCACCGACCGCCGTGAAGGACAGTCGAAGATGAGCAAGGGCATCTTCCGCGAGGCTGTGTTTGGCGTCATCAACCTACGTTGGAGAGGCATTACAGGTCAGATTAAACCAAGAAAAGGCTAATGAACTACTATATCAAAAATGCGACACTTGTCAACGAAGGCCAGACCTTTGTGGCAAGTGTTTTCGTTTCGGAGGGCAAGATTGCCAAGATTATTAGAGAAAACCAGGTCCCTGAGCCCGTCGAAGGGCCGGTTGATTCTGGGTCGACCCTTCGACAGGCTCAGGGACCTTATACCCAAGTCATCGATGCCACAGGCAAATACCTCATTCCGGGCATCATCGACGAGCATGTGCATTTCCGTGAGCCAGGCTTGACCCATAAGGCTGATATTTACACCGAAAGCCGTGCAGCCGTGGCTGGTGGTGTGACCTCGTTCATGGACATGCCTAACACCAACCCGCAGACCACGACGCAAGAGCTGTTGCAACAGAAGTTCGACCTTGCCGCCGAGAAGTCTTTGGCCAACTATTCCTTCTATCTCGGTGCCACCAATGACAACCTTTCTGAAATCGTGAAAACCGACCCCAAGACGGTCTGTGGCATCAAACTCTTCATGGGCTCCAGCACGGGCAACATGCTCGTGGACAAAAACGAGGTCTTGGTGCGTCTGTTCAAGGAGTCGCCCTGCCTGATTGCTGCGCATTGCGAGGATGAGCAGATGATTCATGCCAACACGGTGCGTTGCAAGGACTTGGCAGCCAAAGGCGAAGTTATTGCCGATGCAAGCATTCATCCTTTTGTACGGACTTCGGAAGCATGCTATAAGTCTTCGGCTAAGGCTGTCGATATGGCCGAGCATTTTGGTGCCCGACTACATGTGCTGCATATCTCAACGAAGTCGGAATTGGCTTTGTTTAGAAATGATATTCCGCTGAAAGACAAAAAAATAACAGCTGAAACTTGTCCGCATTACTTGTGGTTCGACAACCATGATTATGAGGCCAAGAGTTTTGCAATCAAGTGTAATCCGTCTATCAAGTCGCACCGTGACCGCGAAGCCTTGCTTCGGGCCATTCATGATGGCTTGATTGACACCATAGGCACCGATCATGCACCGCATCTGCGCGAAGAGAAGTTTACGGGTGACTATTTTACCAGCAAGTCAGGTTTTCCGTCGGTTCAACATTCTTTGGAGCTGATGGCCAATGTGTTGCCCAACGATTTGCCGCTTTTGGTGCAGCTGATGTGCCATAATCCTGCCATCCTCTATCAAATGGACCGTCGAGGCTTCATTCGCGAGGGATATCACGCCGATTTGGTGCTTGTGGACATGAATGCAAGCCATGTGATTTCTGACAAAAACGAATACTCAAAATGCGGTTGGACACCTTACGAAGGCGTTGAAGCACATTCCAAGGTAACCCACACGTTCGTCAATGGCAATTTGGTGTTTGAGAATGGCGTTTTCCATGAGGAAAGCAGGGGAGAACGACTTATTTTTAATAGATAATATGGCATTTCGACAGGCTCAACGACCATAGGTCCCTGGGCCTGTCGAAGGGCCGTCATAAAACAAAACAAATGAAAAAGATACTGTTACTAATCATTACCTGCCTGATTTTGGCGTCATGCTCAGCGCAACTCACAGAAAAAGAGGTTGCTAAATATCCGAACGGCCAAGTCCGCGTGGTGCAATACTTCGACAAAAACGACAACTGCGTGAAGGAAACCGAATATTATGAATCGGGCCAAGTGAAGATGGAAGGCGGCATGAAAGACGGCAAGATGGAAGGGGAGTGGACTTCATTTTTCGCTGACGGTCGTGTTCAGAGCCACGGTTTCTTTGAAAATGGCGAGCGCACGGGTGCCGCCCAGGTTTTTTACCCCAATGGCAACAAATACGAAGAGGGCTATTACACGAAAGGAAAGCACAGTGGCAAGTGGAAGTTTTATGACGAACAAGGCAACCTCCTCAAGGAAGTCGACTTTGGTGAAGTAGAGTAAACTTATTTCTTGTCCTTCCAGTTGAACAGATTGATCCCGAAGGTGAACTCGGCGTAGTCAATCACCACTTCGTGAACTTTCATGAATGAGCCGACGAACATGTTGCGGTTCTCACCTAAGTAATACTTGAATCCCAAGCGACCGTAAAACGTGCGGTAGCAGGGTGGGAGATAAGTATCCTCGAAGTTGCTCTCCGCCGACTCTTTCAAGCCCCAGGTTTTCTTCTGGTCCGTGCCGTAGTAGATGCCGTGCCATAGGTAGTAGGCACCACCGAGGCAGAAGGCAAAGCGGTTGAAGTTGATTTCAAACATCACGGATGGAGCAAGGTGCAAGCCACGGGCGAAGTTGTATTCCATCAACGGGATAGGGTTGTCGCCAGTGAAGTATTCATGGCCGTCGTTGTACATCTGATGCGCTTTCTCGTACATGCGTTTGGTCTCGCCCGTCCAACCGAAATCCAAAGCCACGTCATAGCTGAACTTGGGATGGAACTGACGGTGCACACCGATTTGAATGACGTTGGCGAAGTAATAAGGACGTTCAACGGGCAGGTCGTCTACCATGGTGCCATCGGCAGTTTGGTGGCATCTCATTGATTCGTTGGTCTGTAAAAGGCCTACCGACTCGGATGCGAAGATGGAAGTTGTTTTCTGGAATTTCGGACGCGGTTTTTCCTTGGGAACCAATTCGGGTCGTCCATTGGGATGGTAACGTAAGCCTACTAACCAGCTGAACACGTTGATGCCACAGTTAGGCAGTCTAAGTGCCGCATTGGAGGAATGTGAGAATTGGTAACGCACCAAAATGTCGAACTTGTCTTCAATCATAAAGGTAGGGCCTGCATCGATGGCTAAATGAACATTGGCCACCGAACCGATGAACTCATCGCCATGTTTGGTCCAAAACGAGAGCCCTCCCAAGATGTCATAGTCAAATGACCAATATTTGCCGCGATAGAAATGCCCGTTGATGAAGCCGCCCAACGAATAGCAATCACCGAGGGCGCGCCAATTCTCCCTTTCGTAGCCATTTTCGTTACGGTCGACGTACAAAATACTGTCTACGTTGTTCTTCTCGAAGCGCAGGAAAGCGCCGTATGAGAGGTAGTTGAAGTCCTTTTCCCACTGCATTCTACCATCGGTTTGCCGACCAATGCGCAGGTCGACGCCGTATTGCGGCAGCACTTTCATGTAGGCATGGCGCTCCTCAAAAGGGAAATATTTCCCCAAGCGGCCGTCCACCTCAAAATAGGTGCGGTTGTCGTAGCTGAAAAATGACTCTTGAGCCATGACACTTTTCGAAAAGGTCATAGCGGCTAAGATGATTGCAAGCAATAACGTCTTGCTCGAAGAAAAGGGATTCATAAATAGGGTAAATAGGTTGATTTATGGTTAATTGTGTGTTACTTGTTGGCTTTCTCCTCGTCGTTGTTGTACCATGAAAGGTAATCTTCCGTAAACCCACGGCCTGCTTCAACGAGTTTCTCTTTCTTCGAGTCGGAAATGTCGAAGTCGGTAGCTTCCACACCAAGTGTATTGATGTAGATGGTACGTTGCCAGTCGTCGCTGTGCAGGTGCACGTTGTTTTGGAAATCGATAAGCGTATTGATCAAGGCTTTAGTGTAGGAGAAAAAGGTTTTGATTTCTTTAGCTGGATGTTGGGCGTTGGGGTTGAGATACATTTCGATTTCATCCTTGCTGTCAAGGCGGAACCCCAAGGTTTCTTTGTTGTAGACATATTCATAAACAACATCCATCTTCCCCATCTTAGGAGGAGTCATCTGTTTGATTCGTTCATTGATTTTTTCGTAGTATGCCGTCCGGCGTGCGTTGGCTTGGTTCCCCACAAAATCTTTGCGGTCGAATGTCTTGATGGCATAATTGTTCAACAGGCCACCGTCAACATAGACATGACCATCGTCTTCAACGCCTTTCACTGCGGCGAAAAACAGCGGAATCGACATGGAGATGCGTGCTGCATCAGCGACTTTCACCTTGGGGGTGTTGGTGGCATTGAACACCTTGGCCAAGCCAGTCGAGAGGTCGGCACCAATCAGGTGGAGCTCTCTGTATTTCTTGTTTTTGGCTAATTCCTCGAAAGTGATTTCGCCGTTTTGGGTCTTTTGCTCGATATAGCCCACCATCAGGTTGCGGAAAAAGTCGCCTTTGTACCAACCATAGTCTTTGATGAGGCGATTGATGTCGCGCACGATGCCCCACGAACTGTCCATGAAGTTCTTGAAGTTGATGTCCCAAAGGATGTCGCTGATTTCCTTAGGCGTGTAGCCCAACGCGACGAGGACAGCCACCATGGCTCCAGCTGAGGTACCTGCCACACGCTCAATGTTTTTTAGGATGCCTTCTCTTTCGAGCACCTCAAGGGCACCAACGTAAGCAATACCTTTCACGCCGCCACCTTCGAAGACAAGGTTCTTGAAGTGATATTTGTGGGTTTGAGCAATGTTGGTTTTGGTTTTCTTCGGTATCTTGACAGTTTTGGCCATAATAATATGATGTTCGGTGTTTTTATTCCATTATCCAACTGGTGCCTTCCTTGCCGTCTTTCAAGGTGATGTGCAGCTTGGCGAGTTCGTCGCGGATCTTGTCGCTGGTGGCCCAGTCCTTATTGGCGCGTGCTGCCTTGCGGATGTCGATGATGGTCTGCATCAGGCCGTCGACGAGGGCGCCGCTGCCATCGGAGGCGTTGCTTTCCACCAAGCCCAAGATGTCGAAGACAAAATCTTGGAACAGCTTGTTAAGCAAAGCCAGCTCCTCAGCATTGATTTGTGCCTTGCCGTCCTTCACGGTGTTGACGATGCGCACGGCCTCGAAGAGGTTGGCAATGACGATGGGACTGTTGAAGTCGTCGTTCATGGCGTCGTAGCAGGCATCCACAATCTTCTGGATGTCGAGGCTGGCGGCACCATCTGTTGCTTTGAGGCTCTTGGCGGCTTTCACGGCTTCCATCAAGCGGTTGTAGCCCTTCTCAGCGGCCTGCAGGGCTTCGTTGCTGAAGTCTAAGGTGCTGCGGTAGTGGGCCTGTAGGATGAAGAAGCGGATGGTCATGGGGCTGTAAGGCTGCGCAATCATCTCTTCGCCCTTGGCGTTGATGTGGCTGCCGTTGAAGAACTCGTCGAGGGTGATGAAATTGCCCAACGACTTGCCCATCTTCTGTCCGCCGATGGTGATCATGTTGTTGTGCATCCAGTAGGTGACGGGCTGTTTGCCGTTGGCGGCCACGCTTTGTGCAATCTCCGACTCGTGGTGCGGGAACATGAGATCCATGCCGCCGCCGTGGATGTCGAAGGTCTCGCCGAGGTACTTGCAACCCATGGCAGAGCATTCCATGTGCCAACCTGGGAAGCCGTCGCTCCAAGGCGAAGGCCAACGCATGATGTGCTTGGGTTCGGCCTTTTTCCAAAGGGCAAAGTCGACGGGGTTGTGCTTCTCCTCCTGACCGCTCAGCTCACGCGTGGTGTTGAGCATCTCCTCGAAGTTGCGTCCCGAGAGGATGCCGTAGGGGTGCTCCTTGTTGTATTTCTCGATGTCGAAATACACTGAGCCGTTCTCCACGTAGGCATAGCCGTGGTCGAGGATCTTCTGCACCATGGCGATTTGCTCGATGATGTGACCCGAAGCGTGTGGCTCAATCGAAGGACGTAGCACATTCAGCTTGTCCATTGCGGCGTGGTAGCGGTTGGTGTAGTATTGTGCCACTTCCATCGGCTCAAGGTTCTCGAGGCGGGCTTTCTTGGCGATTTTGTCTTCGCCTTCGTCGGCGTCGTGCTCCAGGTGACCCACGTCGGTGATGTTGCGCACATAGCGCACTTTATAGCCGAGATGTTGCAAATACCTGAATACCAAGTCGAAGGTGATAGCAGGCCTTGCGTGACCGAGGTGTGCATCGCCATAGACGGTGGGACCGCAGACATACATGCCCACGTGCGGGGCGTTCAAGGGTTTGAAAGGCTGCTTGCAGCGCGAGAGGCTGTTGTAGATATATAAGGTGTTGTTCATCGTAATAAGATTTTGAATTTTGTGCAAAAGTACAAAAATAAAGCGACAGGGCGACAAAAACCTTGCATCAAGGAAAAATGTTTATATTTGCGGTCGGAAAACCAATTAAGACATGATGCAGTTGAATACAATGAATGAGGCTCAAATGATGATTCTTGAATCATTTGCAAGTGCGACTGATGAACAAGAGATTAATGACTTGATGGATGTTCTTAGGTCATTTTACGCTCGTCGTTTGGAGCAAGAAATGAGTCGGCTTTGGGATAACGGAACGCTGAATCAAGAGGTTCTTGACCAATTGAAAGACGAGCATCTTCGTACTCCATATATGAATTGATTGCCATGATGCAGCCTCGTGTGGTCATCGATACGAATTGTTTATTGCAGATACTTGGAGCAAAAAGTAAATACCATTTTTTGTTTGAGAGTTTTCTGCAATTTGGTTATGTTATGTGCATATCCAACGAGGTGCTTCTTGAATATGAGGAGATTTTGCGCATGAAGGCGTCGCCATTGGCTGCTGATTTGTTTGTGAAAGTCATCGTTCGTTCACGCAATGTAATCAGGAAGGATCCATATTTCAAATGGAATATCATTACTAATGACTTTGATGACAACAAGTTCGTTGATTGTGCATTTGCGTGTCGTGCGAATTATATCGTGACAAATGACAACCATTTTCAGGAAGCGGCCAATTCGCCATTTCCTGTTTTTAATGTGATAAATCTTGATGATTTTTCAGAACTGATGAAACAACAATAGATAGAATATAAAACTAAATAAAAAGAACAAGATAAACAGAAACTTACATATTAGCAGATAGCATTTGTTGCTGTCCTTGAACATCAAAATTTCCACTAGACCCCGTTTTGCGGGGCGCACCTCAAGGACAAGTTGCAAATGCCGTGGAGGGTACGGAGTGGAAATGAATAGAATGAAAACAACTGGATTTTTAGCCATAATTTGCCTGTTGTGTGGGTTGTTCGTGAATGTTACTATGGCCCAGTCGGGACAGCGTTTTGCAGAGCCTGTCTTCGACGAGGTGAATGTCGTCAAAGGCGTCCCTTATAGCAGCGCTGTCAGGGAAGGCCAAAGCGATTCCACCACCTTGTATTTTGACTTCTATGAGCCGCAGGACGACACTATGACGGAGCGACCCTTGGTGATTACCATCTTTGGCGGCGCCTTTGTGTCGGGTGGACGTGATTTCAGCGATATGGTAGGGTATTGCACTCGATTGGCCAAACATGGCTATGCAGCGGCGGCCATCGACTATCGTTTGCTGTCGGTCATGAACCTCTCACACAAGGGGCTTGTCCGTGATGCCTACATGGCCGCCCAAGATGTCAGTTCTGCGGTGAGGTTCTTCAAATGCCATTACGACACCTACAAAATCGACACGAGCAGGGCGTTTCTGTTGGGTAACTCAGCCGGCTCCATAGCTTTGCTTTGCGAGCTTTTCATGGGTGAAGATGAGCGCCCCGTAGAGACTTTGGGAAGCCTTGACTTAGGCTCGATGCACAGCTCGGGTTTCTCGGAATATGCCGGTTACTCGCCCAAGGTGGCGGGGGCCATACCTCATTGGGGTGGGGTCATCAACTGCGACATCATCAGCGAGGAGGAATATGTGCCTTTGTGCATGATCCACGGCACTGCCGATGCCACTGTGCCCGTTGATTCGGGCTTTTGCTTCTCTTCGTCTTTGTTTGGCCTCATGCCATTCGTCTACGGCTCGCAGGCTATCGCCAACCATCTTGACGAAATGGGCATTTCCGATTATGCTTTTTATCCTTTCGAAGGCGAGGACCATGCCTTTTATTACAATACGTTTTTTCAGCTGAACGACCAATTCGACACCTGTTTCAAAATCACATGTGACTTCTTGCTTGGGCACCTGAACTATTTGAACGCTATGCCAGAGCGGGAAGAAGCCTTGCTTCGAGTTTATCCTAATCCCGCTACCGATAGGGTGATAGTGGCTGTTTGCGAAGGAGCGATGGAAGGGTCATGCACCTATGCTGTCATGGACGATATGGGCCGAAAAATGATCGAAGAAGAATCTTTTGCCTCCCCATTTACTATTGATGTCTCGCAATGGCCATCGGGGGTTTATTTCGTTCGGATTTCTTGTAATAGAATCAATTGTAGCCGTAAATTCGTGAAGCAATAATAGTTTCGTCGAGGTATAAGAAACGTTTTTCCGCCATGGCCAACAAAAATGTGGTAAACGAGTACAACCTATCAATCCTTTTCGTACCTTTGCGGCCAAAGTCCCGCGTCTCGCAGTCTTGCGTCTCGCGTCAACTGAACAACTGAATAACTGAACAACTGAACAACTTCAAATTTTAATAATATGTACGCTAATTTTCAAGAGTATCTGAAAAAGGAATTGGCTCAGATTGAAGCCGATGGCCTTTATAAACGTGAACGCATTATCGAGAGTGCCCAAGGCGCTGAAATCATGGTTGGTGGCAAGGTGTGCCTCAACTTCTGCGCAAATAACTACCTCGGCTTGGCCGACAACCCTGAGCTGATTCAAGCCGCCAAGGACGGCATGGACGCCCGTGGTTACGGTATGGCTTCTGTCCGCTTCATTTGCGGTTGCCAAGACCTTCACAAGAAGTTGGAAGCCAAGATTGCTGAGTTCTTTGGCACTGAAGACACCATCCTTTACGCCGCTTGCTTCGATGCTAACGGCGGTGTGTTTGAGCCGCTGCTCGGTCCCGACGATGCCATCATCTCCGATGCTTTGAACCATGCTTCCATCATCGACGGCGTGCGTCTCTGCAAGGCCCAGCGTTTCCGCTATGCCAATGCCGACATGGCCGACCTTGAGAAGCAACTGCAAG
>JAEETH010000118.1 GCA_016290215.1 Bacteroidales bacterium | reverse complement strand
AGATTGACCGTTATCATGCCTCTTTGATTTACGCCAACGAAGCCGATGTGCTGAATGTGGCCTTGTTTGGTGTGACGGCGAAGGAATGGCGCGATGCCAACCCCGACTTGAAGGGCAACATCCGCGATTATGCCAACATCAACCAACTGATTTGCCTCTCGAATATGGAAAACCTCAATGCGGTCTTTATTAATAAAGGTATGCCGCAACGGGATAGACTGATTGAACTGAACAAAATCGCCATTCAGCAGATGAAAGTGCTGGAAGGCGTGGAAGAAAGGAGGATATTGAAATGATCAAAAAACTAAAATTCAATAAAATGAAGAGCTTGAATTGCAAAACCATGAGAACAATTGCTTTTGCTTTGCTGATGTTCTTGACTTTGTCTTTGAATGCTCAAGTAAAATTTTTGGGCATTCCTGTTGATGGACCCAGGTCTGAAATGATTCATAGCCTTACACAAAAAGGTTATATATTCAATAATTATAAGGACTATTTGATGGGAGAGTTTAATGGAGATGACGTTTTTATACATATAGAGGAATACAAAGGAAAAGTCGGTAGAATAATTGTCGAAGATGCGACTCCGTCTAATGAAATTGATATTATTATCAAATATAACAATCTTATTGAACAGTTTGAAAAAAACGGCAAGTACATAGGCGAAAATGTGAAGATAGATAATAGAACGAACATTAGTTATGAAATGGCTCACAACCACAATAGATTCGAAGCTGTGTACTATCAGAAGTCTGTTGATGATAAAGTTCTTGATGAAAGCGAATTATATAACAGAAAGGTTTGGTTTATGATGCAGAGAGCAAATCAAGGATACAAGATTTTGATTTATTACGACAATGTTTCAAATATACCTAATGGAGAAGATTTATGATAAAGGTATGGAAAGCAAGTTAGGACTGATAGAACTGAAAAAAATCGCCATTCAGCAGATGAAGGTGCTGGAGGGCGTGGAAGAAAGGAGAATGTTGAAATGAAGAACAATATGAAGCACAATGCTTTATTGTTATTTCTAATACTGTTGAGCACTAATATGTTTGCTCAATTCGATGGATTGCGGATTAACCTTGCAAAAAAGAGTATGTTTATTGCTAAAAATCAAAGAATTAGCATTTATTGCTCTTTTGATGATAATAGCAACTCGCATTATTATGTCGGCAATAAAGCGAATTCTAAATATGATAGTGCTAACAGTTACTGGGATTTTGATACCATTAGAGAAATATCGAAAGAGGATTTTAATCGTATTTCTGAAATGGCTTTAGGTCTTTCTTCTGTTACGTTGCTTGGTGCTTTAGATCCAAGCGAGGTGCGAATTGTATATGACCCCACGACAATAGATTTAGAATTGAGGATTAACGGGCAATCTGTTTCATATTCTTTGTTCCTCCCATTGTCTCAAGACGATTTTCATAATAGACAGTTTTTAGATTTATGCGAACAGATCGTTTTACTTGCAGGAGAAGACCCAAATAAGTTTCTCGAAATAAAGAAAAAATGGTATCAACGATAAAAACCATTTGTTACACTTGATAAGAATAAATAGTTAAATATCAATATTTAAACAACATAACTAAAATATGGAAAGTAAATTAGGACTTGATTTTAAGAAAGTGGAGTATGCCAGAGGGTTGGCGAAGAACATCGCTGACGATGTGCAGGCCTTCTGCGAGCAATACACCACGGTGGCCGTGGAGCGCACCCTCGCCCGACTGATGGGCATCGACGGGGTGGACGAAAGCGATGTGCCGCTGCCCAATGTGGTGGTGGACGCCATCAAGGACAAGGGCGTGCTCGGCGAGGGCATCCTGTTCTTCATCGCCAACGCCATGATCCAGACGGGCCTTAACCCGCAACAAATCGCCGAGAAGGTGGCCAAAGGCGAACTCGACATCACCAAGGTGGTGACGCGCGACCAGAAACAGATTGCCGCCACGCTGCAACCCGTCATCGACGAGAGCCTCACGCGCATCCGCACCCGCCGCGCCCGCCGCGAGCATTACCTCGAAACCATAGGCGAAGGCCCCAAGCCATACCTTTATATTATTGTGGCCACGGGTAACATCTACGAGGATGTGGTGCAGGCCCAGGCCGGTGCCCGTCAGGGAGCCGACATCATCGCCGTGATCCGCACAACGGGTCAGAGCCTCTTGGACTATGTGCCTTACGGCGCCACCACCGAGGGCTTCGGCGGCACCTTCGCCACGCAGGAGAACTTCCGCATCATGCGTAAGGCCCTGGACGAAGTGGGCGAGGAGGTAGGTCGTTACATCCGCCTCTGTAACTACTGCTCGGGTCTCTGCATGCCCGAAATCGCCATCATGGGCGCTTTCGAAGGCCTCGATGTCATGCTGAACGACGCCCTCTACGGCATCCTGTTCCGCGACATCAACATGCAGCGCACCCTCATCGACCAATACATGAGCCGTATCATCAACGGCTTCGCGGGCGTCATCATCAACACGGGTGAGGACAACTACCTGACCACCGCCGACGCCGTGGAAGCCGCACATACCGTGTTGGCCTCCGACCTCATCAACGAGCAGTTGGCCAAGATCGCCGGACTGCCCGAAGAGCAGATGGGCTTGGGCCACGCCTTCGAGATGGACCCGATGCTCGAGAACGGCTTCCTCATGGAACTCGCCCAGGCACAGATGACGAGGGAGATCTTCCCCAACGCGCCGCTGAAATACATGCCTCCGACCAAGTTCATGACGGGTAACATCTTCCGTGGCCACATCCAAGACGCACTGTTCAACATCATCGGTATCTGGACGCATCAAGGTCTGCAACTGTTGGGTATGCCCACTGAGGCTATCCACACACCGTTTATGAGCGACCGTTACCTCTCCATTGAGAACGCCCGCTACATCTTCAACAACATGAAGGACATCGGCAATGAGATGGAGTTCAAGGAAGGCGGTATCTGCCGTCAGCGCGCCCACCTGGTGCTCGACAACACCATCAAGCTGCTTGAGGAACTCGTCAAGGAAGGCCTGTTCACCGCCTTGGAGAAAGGTATCTTCGGCGACGTGAAACGCCCGAAGAACGGTGGAAAGGGCCTGGCCGGCGTGACGCTGAAGGCTGAGAATTATATGAATCCGTTTATTGAAATCATGAAAGGGAAGAAGTAATGAGTGAAGGTTTGTATTCAATGGAGGCTAAGGATTACGACAAAACCCTAGACCTCACCAAGATAAAGCCCTACGGCGACACGATGAACGACGGCAAGTTGCAGTTGAGTTTCACACTGCCTGTGCCTTGTGGCGCCGAGGCCGTGGAAGCCGCCAAGCTGCTGCTGAAGAAGATGGGATTGGAAAACCCCAGCGTGGTGTATTACAAGGAACTGACCCCTGGATTCACCTTCGTCAACTGCTATGGCAGCTGCACCCACACCGTTGACTATTCAACCATCTACGTGCCCAAAGTGGAATCGAACACGATGGACATGTATGAGACCGACAAATACATCAAGGAGAACATCGGACGCAAGATCGTCATCGTCGGCGCTTCGACGGGTACCGACGCCCACACCGTGGGTATCGATGCCATCATGAACATGAAGGGCTATGCCGGCCACTATGGACTGGAGCGTTACGAGATGATTGAGGCCTACAACCTCGGCTCGCAAGTGCCCAACGAGGAGTTCATTGCCAAGGGCATCGAACTCCATGCTGACGCACTGCTCGTCTCGCAGACCGTGACCCAGAAGGATGTCCACATCCACAACATGACCAACTTCATCGAGTTGATGGAGGCCGAGGGCCTGCGCGACAAGATGATTTGCTGCTGTGGCGGCGCCCGTATCACCCACGAACTGGCCAAGGAACTCGGCTTCGACGCCGGCTTCGGAATGAACACCTATGCCGATGATGTCGCTTCCTTCGTTGTTCAGGAGATGGTGAAGCGTGGTATGAAGTGACCCATGATTAGGTAGACAATAGTTGAAATATGAAAGAATTAGAGTTATTTAAGCATAATTTGCGCTTTCAAAGTTGGGGAGAATTGTACTTGGGATGTAAGGCAGATTGGATTACTCCACAAGATGTGATGGTATTTTGCGAAAACAAGAAAGTTATGCCAGCCAATGATGAGGACTTTGTGTCTCTTTATTTGGCTATAGATGACTCTAATTATCAGTTCCTTGAACAACTGAAAGCATTGTTGTTGAAGTATGAGGGTGTTACCATTTCAAAAAATGAAGACGAATTGAGAGATTTTATTTTCAATTACATACCATCCAAGTATTTCAAAATTTGGGAACTGGAGTTTTTGATGGAAACTATTAGTTTACCAATTAGTGAAAGAGAAAAACTTCACGAAGTTGCCTCGTTGTTTGATAATATGAATTATCCAGAAGAGTGGAAACCGTTTTTGTATTACCAACCAAAAGAAAATGGAGCAATTTCAGGTGAAGCAACTTTATATCAAAACTTGCTGAATTACATTGAAGAACAAAAAGAGAATTATAAATCTTAAATCTTTAAATCTTTAAATCTTTAAATAACAGTATTATGGACAAAAATGAAATGAGAGAGGTGATCGCCAAGCGTGCTGCCAAGGAACTGCACGACGGCGATGTTGTCAATCTGGGTATTGGCATTCCGACTTTGATCCCCAACTACCTTCCTGAAGGTGTGACCGTGACCCTCCAAACCGAGAACGGTGCCAGG
>JAEETH010000056.1 GCA_016290215.1 Bacteroidales bacterium | reverse complement strand
CTAGTTTTTGGCATAAAAAAAGCAATTAGATGAAAACGTTTTCATCTAACTGCTTTTTATTGCTTTTATGCGTCTTATTGTCAGTGATTTACATTATATCTCACCAACCATTTTTGTCTATTATACCATTTTCGGCACTAACTGCATATTTCGTCGTTGTGTTTATCGGCGAATGAAACTAATTAAGCGAATTTTTGGATTGCTTCGCTACGCTCGCAATGTCGCGAAGCGTGTCGGCGCAAAGCGGCGACAAATTCATATAGTTCTGCGAGTTCTGCGTGAGAAAATTCACTCTAAAATCAACTGTTCCCACCGAATCTTCGGCACGAACTGCACGCCGTTTTCATCACGGTAATACGCTAGTTTCTCGCCTGCATCCACAGGCTGTAATTTGATGGTTTCCTTGCCCTTGCCAATAGCCAAAATGAGCAACGGATCATAGGGCAAATTGAAAGCTTCGGTGATTTTCGCTTTGTTGAAAGCGCCAATCATGATGCCGTTCAAGCCCATCTCGGTGGCTTTCAACAGCATGCTTTGCGCTGCAATGCCAAGGTCGATATCAACGAACTTGTTTTCGGGAATGGTGCTGCAAATGATGATAAAGGCCTCAGGCTCAGTGCCAGGGTAGGGGAGGTGCAACTCGGGCAATAAACCGCCTAATTTCATGTTTTGCACGATGATGTCGGCGCCGGTTTCTTTGGTCACCAATTTGAAACGAAGCACCTGCTGGTTTTTCGCCGAGGCGATTTTGGTGTTCACCGCTACGATGCGTTCCAGCATGTCGCGCTTCACCACAAAGCTTTGGTCATAGCCACGATAGCTGCGGTTTTTCTCCATTAAGGTTTCCAAAGAGGTGTGCTTCACCACGGTCTTCTTGGCACCCTTGCCAAAGACTTCTTCATAGCGTTTTTCTAAGTATCCGTCGGCCATATCTGTTTGTTTTCACGCTGCGAAGATACGTTTTTTCTTCTTTCCTGCGAATGTTTCTCCTAACACCCTTGAGACATCTGCAAGTCTGCCGAAAATTTTTGTATTTTTGCAGCCTGAAATTGGCATAGTATGACCTTGCGTCAACGATATAAATATCTATTCGATCTGTTTGTCAGGAAACGCCTCGTGTTTTTTGTTGCAGCGGTAGCATTGGCTATCGCTTGTTTGTTTTTGATGCCTCGCACGAGGATTAACACCGACATGACACGCTACCTGCCCGACGATTCGCCGATGAAGCAGGGCATAGACCAGATGACGGAGGAGTTTGGCGATGAAGCAGTAGGGATGGGCATAGTCAGGGTGATGTTTTGGTCGCTTCCCGATAGTCAGAGGACTTCAACTAAAGAAGAACTTTCCGAAATTGATGGGATTTCCAGTATTTTGTACCAGGACGGTAGCGCAGAATTTAACCAAGGCGAAAAAGTGTTGTACGAATTGTTGTGCGGCAGCCAGCGTAGCCAGCAGGATATTGCCAGCGAGATTTCGGACAAATATGGCAGCCGGGTTGTAGTTGAGACGAGCGAAAAAGGTAGCACAGCCCCGATAAGCGTAATTCTTACCGCTTTCATCTTGCTGATTATCGTGCTGTTCATCATGTGCGAGTCGTGGCTCGAACCGCCTATATTCCTCGCCGCCATTGGTGTGGCCGTGGCTATCAACATGGGCACAAATGCTTTGCTGAAGAGTGTTTCGGCCACCACAAACTCGATTGCCGCCATCCTTCAGTTAGTCCTTTCTATCGACTATTCCATCATTCTGATGAACCGCTACAGGCAGGAAAAGTCGTCGGGAAGCGACAATATCACTGCGATGGTCAATGCGCTCAAGAAAGCCTCGTTGTCCATTGTCAGCAGTGCCTTTACCACCATCGTCGGACTGATGGCCTTGGTGTTCATGAAGTTCAAAATCGGTGCTGACATGGGCATCGTTTTGGCGAAAGGCGTCCTTTGCAGCCTGATTTCGATTTTCACGGTGTTGCCCACGATGATATTGGCTTTGGACGGTGCCATCGAGAAATCGAAGAAAAGAGTCTTGAAACTAAGGACAGACTCACTGGCCAGTTTCAGCATGAAAGCCCGCATCCCACTGACTCTGTTTTTCGTGGTCGTTTTCGTGAGTTCGTATTATTTCCACAACAAAACTGAGATTTCGTTTTTCTCTGAACAAGAATCCGAAATCGCCAAATATTTCCCTCAGAAAAACATGGTAGTGCTGCTATACGAAAACTCCGATTCCGAAAGGGTGATAGCCTTGGCCGACAGCTTAGCCACAGACCCGAATGTGAAATCCTTCGTTTCGTATCCTTCGCTGATGCAAAAACAGCATACGTCAGCCTACTTTAAAGGCATGGTTGGCAACTTTTCGTCAATGGTTGAAGAAGAAGGCTACAATCTTGCTGACATGGACATCAATATGATTGTGGATGCCATCTATTATATAGCCACAAAGAATCCTGACGACGAGAGGATGAGCCTCCATGACTTTGCCTCGCTTGCAGCGGAACTGAGTGCTGACACCACTTTGGTGGCGCAGTTGGGAAGTACTTCGAATGTCAGCGAAGAGGAATTGCAATACCTCGACCTTCTCGTTGCGCTTACCGACACCAGCTTGATTGACAGTAAGATGACAACGCAGGAAATCTCGGCTATGATGGGCATCGACAAGGAAATGGTTTCCCTGATTTGTCCTCCAGGGCAAAAGACGACCCTTCGCGAAATAATCAAATCATCCAAGGAACTGCTCAACAGCAGTATGATCCCTGCGCATAAACACAAAAAAACGCCAGAGCCTCAGATTGTTGAGCAGCGGGAGGAAGTCGTCGTTGAAAACGATACCATCGTTGTTGTAGAAGAGACGGTCAAGGCTGAAGAAACCGACATTGCAGACGACGAGGACATGATTTACAAGGATTCGACATTGTTCTTGAGCCAATATACCGCTTCCGAAATCGCCCAAATCATAGGCATGGGCGAAAAAAGCGCTTCGGTCATATTCAACCTTTACAGACGAAGCACAGGGCAAAAGACAAAAACCATGTCGCTGTACGATTTCATCCATTTCCTTTATGACGACCTCGCCAACAGGAGGGTTTTTGCTTCGCGGGTTGATGCCGAAAGCCGCAAGTGGCTGAAACACAAGGAGGATCTTATGGATGCGACACTTCAATCTAGAAAAGACGAAGCTCCAGTCGAACCAGTGGCCGAGTTGGAGGAAGAGCCGACAGAAGTCATCATTGAGCCTGTCGAGTTGCACGAAGAACCCGAGTCAGCCTTTGACATGCCAATGGTCGACAAGGAAACCATAGAGAAGCTCAACAAGGTCGAAGCGATAATGGCCATCGCCACCGAAGGAAATAGCTTTGATGCTGCCGAGATGTACGCCATGCTCAACTCGTTTGGAGCCGAAATGGAATTGCGCGACATCGAGCTGGCTTACCTTTACAACGCCATCACCCATTTTGATAACGACAGTGTGAAACTGTCGGCAGAAGAGATTGTCGGGACGCTGAACGATTCCATCATTGACAATCCGCGCTTTGCCACGATGGTGAATGACGACATGAGGTCGGGATTGGATGAAATCAACATCATGGTCGTTGAGAACCTTGGCAGACTGCATGGTCCCCATTATTCGCAAGCCATCGTTTTGACCGACCTGCCTAAGGAATCCGACGAGACCTGCCACTTTGTGGAAGCCCTTGCCTCACGGTGCGACAACGAACTCGCCGGCAACCATTACCTGATTGGCGAGTCGGTGATGATGGACGAGATGCACCACCGTTTCGGCGACGAAATGTTACTCGTCACGCTCATTACCGTATTGTCGATTTTCCTTATCGTGGCCCTCACTTTCCGGTCGCTTGTCGTGCCCGCCATCCTTGTCATGACGGTGATGTCGGCCGTGTTTATTAATGTGGCGGTGAGCGGGCTGAATGGTCCCCTGCTTTACTTGGCTTACCTCATCATGCAAAGCATATTGATGGGCGCGACCATCGACTATGGCATCCTCTTCACGAATAACTACCGTGAAGCCCGAGCGACGGAATGCAAGATAGAATCCATTCGCAGGGCATATCAGTCGTCGACGCACACCATTCTCACCTCGGGAATGATCATGACGCTTGCACCGTTCGCCATGTCGCTCATGGTAGATGATAAGATGATAGAGATGATACTGCGCTGCATCGCCGCAGGTGCATTGGCGGCTTTGTTGTTGATTATCTTCGTGTTGCCTGCTCTCCTCGCTGTTTTCGACAGGTTTGTTGTTAGGCGGCGGCCTAAGTCGAAATAAAAAACAAAAGACAGAAATTCCGCAATTCAGGCGAACTTTGAGTTGTGGATTTTTTTAGCCTTCATTTCGGAAAAGGAAGGACTCACGCTGGTGTGACGGAGGAAGTAGTTACAGAATTTCGTAATGCGAAATGGCCACATTTGGGAGAGCAAAATTCAAATTTGGTTGAAAAAACAGAAAAATGATATTGCCATAAATGATAATTTGTCTAATTTTGCACCGAAAAACCATTTTGGTATAAAATATGCAAAAAGAGATAAAGCATGATACTAAAAAAAGCATCCTTGATGTCGCACGTGATCTGTTCGACAGGTTCGGCTATGAAAAGACCTCAATGAATGACATCGCCAAACGTTCGCACAAGGCTAAGGGATCCCTCTATTATAATTTCGATGGCAAAATGGATATTTTCAAAGTTCTGGTCGAACAAGAATATGCCAATATCAAGAGCCAGCTGATACAATTGTGTCATCTAACCGACGAGGTCGGCATCACCAAAGAAAAGGTCATCGAATACTTGCAACTTCGTATGAAATTGTTTGACCAAGCAACTATGATCAGACAAACCATCACTGCACAATATTATGAGGCAAGCCAAGAAATCATCACCGTTGCCGAAGACATTCGCAAGGACTTTGACCAATGGGAATGGCAGTTGTTTTACGACATCTGCAATACGGGCAAGAAATACGAAGTGTTGACCTCTGACATCCAGCCCAACGCCTTTGCTGATATGTTCCAAATGCTGCTCAAAGCATTGGAAATCCTGTTTTTCGCCAAGAATGAATATGAAAAATCAAAATCAACCTACGAGTCAATGATAACTTTACTCATCAACTAATCCGAAAATCCCAATCATTATGAAAAGATCTGTTTTAATTGCCATTTTCTCCATATTGGCCTTGACCGCCTGCCAGAAGAAAAACGCTCCACTGTTTCGCGGCGACTACAGCTTTAAGACTTCGGGCAGCGTCACCTTGGAAGAAATCGACACTGAAGACGAGCCTGCGTCGTATACCATCAGCCTGCCCAACGAAATCGGACAGCTGGAAATCAGCGACTTGGGCAACGAAAAAGACAGCGTACTCGTGGTGATGAATACCATGGGCGGCGAAGTCGTGGTCACCCACGCCTTTTGCAAGGATAACGAAATCTTCCTGAAAGACTTCACGAAGAACACCCTGCTCTTCACTGGCGACTCGCTCACCTTGAAGAACGACCTGCGTGTGCATGCCACAGGACAGATGTACGAAAACAATACGCTCATCCTCAACATGGTCTACGAAGGCGAAGCCGAGACTAATGAGCGCAGTTTTGAAATCTATGGCGACAACATCCGCATGGCGGCGATAAGAAACGATTAGTGTATGTATAAACTTAGTAACTATGGCTTCTGACAATGAATATGACCACTTCACTCAAGATACGAAATGGTCATAGTCATGTACATTGGCTATAGTTGGAAAAAGAACAACAAACAGAATAATGAAAATTAAACCTATTTTATGGCTCCTTCCCTTGTTGTTGGTGGGTTGTGCCGACACCGACCCAAGCCAACTCAAGGAACGACTCATCGGCGGCTCTGCCGAGGAGCGTGTCATTCCTGTTGGCGTTCAGGTGATTGACGAGGTGAGCGGTATCGTCAGCAACACCTATCCTGGGTATTTGGAAGAAGGACAGTCCGTCGACATGGCTTTCAAATACGGTGGCACCTTACAACTGCTTAATGTGCGGGAAGGCAGCACGGTGCGCAAAGGACAGGTGTTGGCACGTGTGTCGTCGCCGCAGATGGAGAGCACCCGACGTTCGGCGCAAGCCACCCTCGAGCAAGCCCAAGACGCCTACGAACGCTTGAAAAAAGTGCACGACAACGGCAGCCTGCCCGAAATCAAATGGCGTGAGATGGTTGCCGACCTCGAAAAGGCCCAGTCCGCCGTCGACCTCGCCGACGCCATGCTTGCCGACAACACCATTACAGCACCTTTCAGTGGCACGGTCAGCGGCCTCAACGCCGAGTTGGGTGAGAACATCACCCCGCTGAAGCCCATCATGCGCATCATCAACACCAATGGCCTGACGGTGAAAATCTCCGTCCCCGAAAACGAAATCGCCAAGGTACAAGTGGGTGACACAGCTGAGGTCGTCATCCCCGCCTTGGGCGACCGGCGTTATATGGGTAAAGTGACCGAAAAAAGCCTGACCGCTTCGCTGCTCACGCACAGCTATCCCGTCAAGGTGCTTGTTGAGCAAACCGATACTGAACTCGTTCCCGGCATGATTGGCAAAGTGGTGCTCAAAGCCGATGTCAGCAAGGGTATCATCGTGCCAGCCAATGCAGTGCTAATCAACCAAGAAGGCAAGTTCGTTTGGGTGGTGGAAGACGATCACGCCACGCGACGGAAAATCACCCTTTCGGGCTATTCCGGCACGGGCGTCATTGTCAGCGAAGGCCTGCAAGTCGGTGATAAAGTCATCGTGGAAGGCTATCCGAAAGTTAGCGAAGGAATGAAAGTGGAATGCGGAGTTATGAATGAGGAATGTGGAATGAGGAATGCAGAATGAGGAATGAGGAATGTGGAATGCAGAATGAGGGTGAAACCCAGAGTCGATTCGCGCCATTCAGCATTCATAATTCAGCATTAAAAAGAAAGACTAATGAGCAAACTAAAAGTCAATAAGGGTATCATCAGCGGCAGCATACGGCACCAGAAAATCGTCTGGGTGGTGGTGGCTGTTGTTGTGGCTTTCGGCATCTACGCTCTTGTAGAGATGAAGAAGGACGAATTTCCCGCCTTCAGTAATCCGCAGGGCATCGTGGCGGGCGTGTATCCAGGCGCTAACTCAGAGGAGGTGGATGCACAACTTACCAAGCCATTGGAGGAACTATTGTTTACCTTGCCCGAAGTGGACCGCGGAAGGACCTATTCTGTGACCAAGGATGGCATCTGCTATATCTATGTGATGCTCGACCTGACCAAGAGCGACTATGCCCAAGCGTGGACGAAAATCCGAAACAAAATCAACGAAAACAAGGCCATGAGTTTTCCAGCGGGCGTGTTGGCCATCGCCGTCATCGACGACTTCGGCAACACTTCCTCGTTGCTCATCACCATGGAATCAAGCGACAAGACTTACCGTGAAATGCGTGGCTACACCGACGACCTCACCCGCCGCCTGCGCGACATTCCCCAAACGGGCAATGTGCGCGTCATGGGCGAACAGACCGAGGAAATCGCGGTCACGGTGGACAAGGAAAAACTGTCGTTCTACAGCATCAGTCCGAACACGCTGATGATGCAATATGCCTCGCAAGGTTTCCTCACCACCTCTGGCACCATGGAGACCTCTGACTTCGACCTGCCACTACACATCGAGAACCCTGTCGTTTCCGAAGAGGAATTAGAGGAGCAAATCATCTATTCCGATGCGGCGGGCAACACCGTCCGCCTGCGCGATGTGGCTACCGTGGAACGTCGCTTGGCTCCTCCTTCAAAGGTGGTAAACTTCAACGGAAACGATGCCCTCATTATCTCCGTCGAGATGCGCAAGGGCTTCAACATCGTTGCCTATGGCAAGGAAGTGGAAAAGGTGCTTTCAGAGTTCAAAAAGACCCTGCCTGACAGCGTGAAGATGTACCGCATCACCGACCAGCCCAAGGTGGTTGAAAAATCGGTCAATTCCTTCCTCCGCGACCTACTCATCTCCATGATTGTCGTCATCGCTGTCATGTTGCTGCTCTTTCCTTTCCGCACGGCACTCATCGCCAGTTCTGGTCTGCCTGTATGCACAGCCATGAGCATAGGTCTGATGTATCTCTTTGGAATAGAGTTGAATACAGTCACTTTGGCTGCTCTCATTGTCGTACTTGGCATGATTGTGGACGACTCCATTATTAATATCGACGGTTATATCGATAAGTTGAGTCAAGGCTACAAGCCCTTCGATGCCGCCGTGAGCAGCGCGAAGGAGTTGTTCATGCCTATGCTCATCGCCACGGGTGCCATTGCCACCATGTTTTTCCCGATGACGCGCATCATCACGGGACCTTTGGGCGACTTCGTTCAACTCTTTCCTTGGACGGTCTGCTTCTCGTTGATGGCCTCGTTGGCCTACGCCATGCTCGTCATCCCCTCCTTAGAGATTATGTTTATTAAGCCTGACGACAAGCCCAAACACGACGGCTTCCTAAAGGCCCAAATGCGGTTTTTCGCTTTTCTGCAAAGGCTTTACGACAAAATGCAAAGCCATTGTTTCAATCATCCGCTGTTCACTATCGGGATGGGAGTCGGCTCTTTGGTTTTGGGTGCCTTGATGTTCCTTGCCTTGAACGTGCAGATGATGCCTATGGCCGAGCGCGACAACTTTGCCGTAGAGATACGACTGCCCGAAGGGAGCAGTCTCGAAGCCACCACGCGCATCAGCGACTCGCTACAAAGGATGCTGCTCGACGACAAGCGTGTCACCTCCGTGACCGCTTTCATCGGCGAAACCGCACCCCGTTTCCATGTGACCTACGCACCCAGCATTCCAGCCAACAATCTCTCGCAACTCATCGTCAACACCACCTCCAAGCAAGCCACCGAAGACCTCCTGAAGGAAATGGACGACAAGTATTCCTACTACTTCACTGAGGCCCATGTGCGCTTTCGCCAGCTTGATTATCAGGCTGTCTCGACGCCTGTGGAGGTATATGTTTATGGCGATGACTACACCAAGACCGCTCCCGTGGCGCAGCAAATCAAGGACTACATGCTTACCCTCGACAAGGAACTGCGTTGGGTGCATACCGACTACGACGAACAGCTGTCGTCGGTTAAGGTGACGATGAAACCCGAGGAATGTGCCCGTCTGGGTCTCACCAAAGGCATCCTCTCACTTGACTTGGCCAGCAGCCTCAATGGCCAGCCTTTGACCACCGTCTGGGAAGGCGATAGAGGCATCCCCGTGAGGCTATATTCCCAAAAGAACTACGACCCCAACGACTACGAGTCCGTCCAAAACCAACTCATCCCCACCATGGTGCCAGGCACCAACGTGCCGCTCCGTCAGGTGGCCGACATCAGTCCCGATTGGCATCCTGCGCAACTGGTACACCGCAACGGCAAGAACGCCATCACCGTGGCTGCGGATATGAAATTCTGGAAGCCGCAAACAGTGAGCATGAAGAAGATACAGCAGTACGTCAACACGGAAGTCATGCCCAACCTGCCTGAAGGCGTCAGCGTTGAGTATGGCGGACTGTCGTCGCTCAATACCATGGTCATCCCTCAACTATTGTGGAGTCTGATTGCCGCCATCGCTGTGATGCTTGTTTTTCTTGTCGCTTATTTCAAGAAACTCAACCTCGCTCTATTAACATTGTGTTCCAGTACTTTATGTATGTTTGGAGCCTTCTTCGGTGAGTGGCTATTCGGCCTCGACTTCGGTATGACTTCTTTGTTGGGTGTCGTCAGCCTTATCGGTATCATCGTCCGCAACGGCATCGTGATGTACGAATACGCCGAGACGCTCCGCACCGATGAAGGTCTGCCCACCAAGGAAGCCGCCATGAAAGCCGGTAGCCGCCGCATGAGGCCCATTTTCCTGACCTCAGCCACCACTGCCTTGGGCGTGCTGCCGATGATCATCTCACGCAACCCGCTTTGGATGCCGATGGGCGTGGTCATTTGTTTCGGTGTGGTGCTTTCGATGGTCATTATTCTTGCCGTTATGCCGGTGATGTATTGGTTGATATTTAGTAAAAGCAAAGCGTAATTAGTATGTCACAAAACCTACAAAACTGTCAAAACCTTAGGTTCAAGGTGGGAAAGCAGCCAACCTGCGCTTTCCTGCGGCAACCCGGTTGGGTATGCCGCACCAATCAAAATCTGTTTTGTGGGTTTTGCAAGTTTTGTGATAAAAAAAGAGGTATGAAAAACACCATAGTTTTAGTCTGTTTATTGTTGTTGGTAGTCCCGTTGTTCGGTCAGCAAAAAGACACGCATCGTCTCTCCGTTCAGGACTGCATCGAAATGGCCTTGGAAAACAACATTGAATTGAAAAACAGCCAGTTGGAAATCGATAAAGCGAGAGCAACGAAAAACGAAGCCCGAGCAGAATACTTCCCCACCGTGTCGGCACAAGCCTTGGCTTTCGATGCTCTCAACCCGTTGTTATCCTTTGGCATTGAGGATATTGATAATGCCCAACTGCGGCAAATTCTCTATACGCTGTATGCTGAATATGGAGTCAATATGGACTTAGACAAGGAATATTCCTTCGTTCAAAACGGCGTGATGCTCAATGCGATGGTCACTGAGCCGATATATGCAGGAGGGCGCATCCGTAATGGCAACAAATTGGCCAAGTTAGGCATAGAAGCTGCTGAGACTCAAACCAAAATAAAAGAGGATGAGGTGCGGTTGCAGACGGAAACCCTGTATTGGCAGATCGTTTCCTTACAGGAAAAAATAGCCACTTTGGACCAACTTGACCGACTTTTGGACACTTTGGATAAAGACTTGACGGGTGCCATCGAAGCAGGTTTGGCCATGCCCACCGACCAATACAAACTACGCGTGAAGCAAAACGAAAGCCAACTCAACCGCAAGAAACTCACCGATGGCATCACATTGCTCAAGATGGCGATGGGGCAGTATATTGGCACTGACTGGCAGACGATGGCCCTTGCTGACACATTAGGCTTGGAAGCCGAGCCAACGGTCTATTACCGACAGCCTAATGAAGCGGTGTCGCAGCGTAACGAAAGCCATCTTTTAGACCTTTCATTGCGAGCCGAAAGCCTGAAAAAGAAAATGACTCTTGGCGCGTCTCTGCCTTCGTTGATGGTGGGCGGTAGCGCGAGCTATCACACCATTTTTGAGCACACCAAGCCCAACGCCATGGTTTTCGCCGTGCTGCAAGTGCCCATCACTGATTGGCATAAGACTTCGTTCAAACTGAAGAAGCACGACCTCGATGCCGAGATGGCCGAAAACACGCGTCGCGACCTCACCGAAAAGATGGAGATGCAGACCAACCAGGCTTGGTTCAACCTCGAACAGAGTTGGTTGCGCATCACCATGGCTCAAACTGCCCTCAGTGATGCAGAAGCTAACTTGAAAATCACGCAGGACTATTACAATGCCGGTTTGGTCGCCCTTTCGGATGTGCTCGAAGCTCAAACGATGCTGAAGCAGAGCCGCGATGAGCTCACCGACAGCCGTGTGGAGTATCGGATTAATTTAGTGAAATATCAGCAATTAACTGGAGATTGAGTCTCCGAATCATCACTTTGTTGCTGAACAGTGTTTCTTTTGCGTACAAAACAGTACCAAAACAGCATTAAGGCTGCTATCGTACAGATTGTCGTTGGCAACCAATGGAGCATCCAAGGTTGTTCAAGTTCAGCCAATGATTTGCCATTGCGGAGGGCAAAATACATACTAACCGTAGCCACAGCATTGTTCAAGAAATGAAGCATCACATTGGGCACTAAGGAGCGCGAATACAAAAACACATAGCCCAGCACCATACCCATCACGAAGCGGACGAGGAAACCTTCCATGTCTAAATGGACGAAACTGAAAATGAGAGCCGTGACTACAACTGCAACATGGTCGTTCCTGAACCATTTGCCAAGCAGTTGCTGCAAACCTACACGGAAGAAGAGTTCCTCGCAAATGGCAGGCAATACAGCTAATACCAACACCATTATCAGTAGCCCAATAAAGCCAGCATTAGTTGTTTCCTTAACGATTCCCATAATCGTATGGTTATACTCTTCGGACATCATGGAAAATATTTGGCCAACATCCCAGTGGTTGTTCCAAACGCCGAGCCAGTCGGCGAAGGGGGTCAGCAGCGCGTATGCTGCCACGCCTGCCAAAGCCAACAGCCACTTGCTTCGGCTAAGGTCGTAACGATAAAACTCACGTTTGTTGTCGCGGTAGAAGATGTTCGCTACAATCAAAACGGGCACTAAGAACAACAAAATACTTTGCAAAAAGGTGATTGCCATTAATAACCTCGGGTTGTCACCTAAAAGGGTGGTTTGTACAGGGTTAACATCACCCTTATTTATCGCCACGGTGAGAACGACAATAAGCAATACCAATGGGAAAAGCATACCTAAATGAGAACCAATCAGTACCAAGAGCTGCTTGAAAGGATGTACATTCTTATTCATATTACATCAAATTTATAGTTAGTCAAATACCAAATTATTTCTTCTCGCTGACTGTCAGCACTACCATGTCGCGACCAGCGGGCACAAGGGTCATGCCGAAACGGGTCAATAGTTCTTGTTGTATTTCTTCGAAACCGAGTTGTTTTGTGGCAAAGTCTTCGCTGACATTCAGCCATTCCTCAGCGTTCATCGAAGGATCTACCAACACAGGAAGATGCCAAAAATAACGCAAGGCACTCACCACTGATGCCAATCTTTGAGGTCGCATACCGTCAATTTCATCCTCTAAATCCTCATACATCCAACTGTTTTCAGTTACCCATTTTGTACGGTTAATGTTGGACCCCTTAAATTGAGAAGAATTAATATGAGCCTTTTGGTAAAGCATTGTGTCTGCCACCACTAATCTATAGGCAGGTCTTACAGCGGTGTCGCATTGCATACCGCCATAGCGCACCATATCGCGGAACAACACACGATAGTCGGGCACTACAGCCTTGTCGTATTTAACCGAGAATGTGTACACGTCTTTACCTTGTACGAAGTCGAAGATGGTGTCATAAAAGGAGATAGCGTTAGTACCCATGGCACCGATAAGCATTTCCTGCGCCAACATAGGGCGAGTGTTTGAGCGGTAAACGAATTCCTTTACCGCTTCGTTGCGATAGAAAACTTGTTTTGCGCTTTTGTTTTTGTACTTGATTAATGTGGCTTCGTAACTCGTTTGTGGTCTGTCGCCATCTCCGCGATAGATGATTTTGTTGTCTGAACATGCAGCCAAAGTCATGACAAAGGCCATTGCAATAAGAATAATAGTGTGTTTCATACGCTTTTTGAATTAATTTTAGTGCCACAAAAATATAAATTAAATATAACATTACAAAATTTGTCACGGTTTTTACTTTTCGCAGGTTCAAATAGCAAGTTCAAAAAAATAGCGGATATTTAATTGCAGAGCACACCGAGTTCTCAACACTGCGCAGCAAGGCCTGACCATCCTCAGTCGGCTTCAAGTAAAAGCGGTTGTCGCAAACGAGGCCGAAAATGATACCGTCGCAATAGACACCCTAGTCGTCGAATATCTTTTTCACGGTAATTTCGCCTGTTTCTGCACATTGGTTGGCGATGTAATGAACATAGTCTAGTTTGTTTGCCTTGGAGAGTTGTCCTTTGTGATTGCGCAAAAAGTACGAGTATTCACAATAAACCAGTATCTTTGCCAAAAATAACCATTATGCAAAACCTTATCATCAGCCCCATCACTATTGAACATTTGAACCAATATGGCGCCATTTATGCGGCAGCGTTTTCGGGCGAGCCGTGGAACGACGACTGGTCGGTGGAAGATGCCACTATCCATGTCCGTGAACTACTTGAAAGCCAACAGCATTACGGCTTGGAATGTATTATAGACGGAGAAGTGGCAGGCTTCATTTTGGGCACTTCCATGCTGTTCCATTATGGCCGCACCTTCGAGATCAACGACCTTGCCGTTGCGCCCCAACACCAACGACAAGGCATCGCCAGCCGTTTGCTGGAGCAATGCCTCGCCGACCTCAAAGCGCAGGGCATTGTAGGTTTCCATCTGATTACCGCCCGCGAGGGTGTCTTGCCTGCTTTCTATGAAAAATTCGGCTTCAAGAAAGAGGAGCGAGTGATGCTGATGGGGAAGGAGTGAGCCCATCTTTCCCTGCTCAAACAAATATTCATTCTTCGATGAAAAATATCCTTACTTTTGCAGAAAGAAACCAAGTAATTTTGGTATGTAAATGAGATAAAGGCAGAAGAATTTGGCCGTCAGCAGTCAGCCATCAGCAGTCAGCCGTCAGCAGTCAGCTATGGTGCTACTAAGCTGATAGCTGACGGCTGATGGCTTACAGCTAAAAACTATAATAATGCAAACAGTTACTAATATGAAAAAAGTTTTACGTGTATTGATGACCGTTGTGCTGACGGGCATTTTCGGAATTGCCACTGCGCAAGACACCCAATTGTACGGTTTCGCCCGTACTTGTTTTAATGGAGAAAACTGGCAGAACAAATTCATCACCTTTACCGCACAGCATCCTGATGAGGTACAAGCGGTTTCCGGAACGCTTCCCGAATTGTGGGCCGCGACCTATTGGGATGGATATGTGTGGTTTGTCACGCGGTCAAGGAGCTTGTGCAAAGCGCCTTTTAATGAAGAGACGCAAACCATTGGCGCATACGAGACGATTGTGCCGGCATTGGAGCCCTATCATTTGTACATCGACATGGCATACAACCCCTTGGATGGGATGATGTATTATTTATGCCAAGACAGCCAGTACAACAGTTACCTGAAGCGCTCCAACCTTGCCACGCCTTCAGACGTTGAGGTTGTTGGGAATTTTAACGTAAAAATATGGACACTTGCCATCAATGCCGATGGAAAGGCTTACGGCGTGGCTTACGAAGGTGGTAACTTGTACGAAATCAACCTCAACGATGCCTCCACCGTTTTGGTCGGACCTACGGGTAAAGAGGTGTGGTACACGCAAGGTATGGTCTTCGACCTTGAGAACGGTGAGCTCTATTGGGCGCAGTTTGCCACTACGGATGACCACGGACTGTATCAAGTGAATACTGAAACAGGTGCGGCGACTTCACTCGGCGAGATTGGCCAAGGCACCCAACTTACAGGCTTGTTCATGGTGTCGCAACCCACGCCACCCGAGCCTGAGATTATTAATGAGATTTATTTGGAAGGCTTCTCGGAGCCTGTTTGGGGCGAGCATCCCGATTACGACATGAATGTGCCTGATGATGCGCCTTATTCCTTGACAGATCTCGTTTGGCATTATTTGTATGGAATGTCGGCCCCGGAAGTCTTGCCCGAAGAATATTTCGACGACGAAGAGAAAGCCTATTATTTAGCTGCCAAGTTCTCTCCCAAGCCAGGTTATCGGATTGCCGAGAATCCGACGATTTACTTTAATGGCAACGATTCCTTATTCGATACCGGCCTTATTTTTGGCGATGATTATTGGGCTTTTACCATCGATTTTTATGTCACTGACCCCTTGGATGTAGTGGAACAAACCCCAGAAAGCCTATCTGTTTGGCCCAATCCAACCGACAACGTGCTTCATCTGAATGTCGTGGAAGGCTCGATCGTCAGCGTTTTCGACATGACGGGGCGCATGGTGATGCAGCAACGTTATGAAGGCCAACTCGATGTGAGCCAATTGGTGCCCGGACTTTATGCCATCAAAGCTGGGGACTGTAAGGTGAGATTCGTGAAGGAATAGTTTTGGGAACCGCCGTAAGGGCACAAAAAAATCCGCAATTTGGGCGAAGGCTTGGATTGCGGATTTTTCGATATAAACCAACTAAACTAATTGTGCACTATCACTAAGCGTTGTGTCATTCCGCTGCTTGTCCTGACGAAATAGATGCCTTCTTGGTATTTGGCAGTCGGGATGATGAGTTCCGATTCTTCGGCAATATAAGTGTCGACCTTTTGGCCCACCACGTTGTAAAGGCTAACTTCGCCGAGGTTGTCGCCTTGGAGGGTCACGCTTTCGTTGGCGGGATTGGGGAACAAGGTCAAAGTCTCGCTGTTTTCGTCGATGTCAGTGGTGTTACAATCGTGAGGTTGCAGGCCGTGTTGTTGCATGGCGTTGACCACATCTTGCGCCGAGAAAGGATACAACTGCAACAGCCCTTGGATGGCAATGCTGCGGTCGGGCATGATGAGGACGAGCGTGGGACAACCTATGATGCCGTAAAGGTCGAAGACTTCGTTGCCACCGCCTTCCCTTCCGACGGTGGGAAACTCGACGCCGTATTGATTAGCCCATTGCTGACAGACGGCATCACTGTCAGTGTATGAGATTTCGATGTAGAACACATCGTGCATGTTGCAGCCCATTTGAGTATAGGAACCTGTGATGTAGGGCGAAATCACCTGGCATTGGTTACATGTGTAGAAGAAGAAGTCGATGAAAACTGCCTGGCCGCGGTCAAGGATTTCAAAGAGGTTGTAGGTTTGTCCGTGGCAGTCGGTGACGGTGAAGTCGACGGCTTCAGTGAGGTTGGTCTGTTGTGCGCGAAGGCCTGCGCCAAAGAGCAGGAACGCGATGAGAATGTAGATTTTTTTCATGGCATTTAATTGATCAAGGTTAAACTTCATGTGACTTGTTCACTATAACCATTGACTATGACTATGACCATTTCCCCTTGGGAAGCTGAAGTTTCAGCGCTTGGTTGAAGTGGTCATTGTCATAGTCACAAGTCATGGTCCCGAAGTCTCGTGTCAAATATTAAAACTAAAACTGTCCATCTTTATTGTTTTGAAACAAGTTTCACGCTTTCGCCGTTTTCGGTCGTCACGCGTACCATATACACACCGGCTTGGTATGGGCTCATGTCGAGGGTGGTCATGTTTCCATGTGCGTTGCTGTCGTAAACCACTTGGCCGAGCGTATTCATCACGGTGACGTGATTGAGGCCTATTGCAACGATGTTCACATTGTCAGTGGTGGGGTTGGGATACACGGAGACGGATTCAGCGCTTTCGCCAATCCAGTCATAACCGTCCACATAAACCCATGCTAACCAGCTGTAAACCTCGCTGCTGACAGAAGCCACGTCCATCCAGCCATAGCCGTCGATGCCGAGCCAACGGCTGTTGGGGTTGCCCACATCGGCAACGGCAGGTGCGGGATATTGAATGGAACCGTCATTGTAGAACGTCAACCAGATGTTTTGTGTGCCGTCGATTTCAACAGGAGTTTCGAGCCTGAAAGTGGCGACATCACCGACGGTGCCAAGGATTTCGAATTCCTGGGAATAAACCAAAGAGTCGGGAGCAATATCGCCGCCAATGTAGATACTGAAGATGTAAGTGGTGGCAAACTGCTCTTCACCGGCATCCAAGAAACCAAATTCGGTGATGGTGCAGTCCTTGTACTCGTGCATCAGCTCTGCGGGGAGCATGTAGCCCCAATGGAAGGGCATGCCGATGCCGATTATTTGTGGTGATGAATAGTCGCCGACGTAGGAGAACCAAGAACCCACAGATGGGATTCGGTCTTGCGAAATCATGACATTGCTTAATTCGGTGGTTTTCAATTGGATTTCGCCACGGTTTTGTGCCTGAGTCATGCCAATCATGGCAAAGATGCACATCAGAAGGAAAAATACATTTTTTTTCATAGAATAAGATATTGATAAATGGTTTATTGATTAATTGTTCAATTTCTAATGGTTTTAGTTGGCTATAAGCAATCAGCCGTCAGCTTTCAGCTTGGAAGAACTAAGGCTGACTGCTGATAGCTGACAGCTGAAAGCCATTCACGTTTATTTATGTAATTTGTCATGTGTCTCATTTTATAATCATGTCTTCGCTAATATGGTTGATGATGGTGTTGCACTCCTCTTGGTCGTCGTAGAAGAAGAGCCACAAGGCGCGCTCATCGTTGTCGACGGCAGTGATGTAACCGATATGTCCGTGAGTTTGGGCGTCATCCATAATGCTATGGTTCCAGTCCATTTGCTGTTGCATACTGAGATTACGTGTCGTGTCGGGTTGGATTCTGTCGTTAATCATCCCAATGACAATGGAGCGGGCAACGGTCATAATGTAGTCGTCGTAGGTATTGTCGGTGTTTTCATGTTCTATTTCGCCTTGGCCGACAATGATGGCGGTATTGGGCAGCAATGAATCGGGGGTTTGGAAGTTGCTCATGATTTCGAGAATCTTGTTGGCAACGATGACCGTGAATCGCTCGATGTCTTCTTCGGGGAGTAGGCTGATGTCGGTCAAAGTGTCGAAGACGGCATCGTCCAAAAAATCGGTTTCGATGCCAACGCCCACCATGACAGGATTGTCGTCGTTCGGACAATTGAAGGCAGTGGAGTCGTAAGCCATAAAGCCGAAATCCATTTTCAAGGTTTCCCAATCCATTTCGTTGTCGGCTTGCAACATCAAGGCGTCGATGCACTTTCCGTTGACGGTCAAGTCGCCGAGATAGGCCACGGTGAGGTTGGCATTGTCGGCATACTTGCTGTACAATTCCATCGCAGCCTTTTTGCAGGTTGTTGTCTCAGAGGATGCATTCCTTTCCTTGCAGGCTGCAAGCCCGATGGCGAGGAGCACGGCGAGATATGGAACGAGGGTTTTCATTTTTTTGTTATTTGATGACTTTGTTGGCCAAAAGCATGACGTCTTGGGCCGAACAGCCGTTGTTGCACATGAAGTGGACGGTTTGGCTATCTACGGTCACTTCCTCGGCCACGGGAAGCCCCTTGTCGGGTTGGCCTTGTCGGGTCAGCCCGATGATGGTCACGCCGATGACAAGACTGGCTGCCGCCGCGTATGGTATCCAGCGTCTGGTGCGGTGATAGGGGACAACGTTTATTCCCCAACCTGCCGAGTCTTGTTGTGCCTTTTCGGCCCAATGCAAAAAGGTCTCGTCGTCAGGTACCGACTTTTTGGCCTGCTCCTCCCACTGTTGTCGACGTTGCCATTGGGTTTTGAAGTCGTCGTGTTGTGTGCTTGGTTTCAATGCTTTTATATTGGCTTTCATTGTCATAGGTTGTTTTCTTTTTCGTACATTATTCTTAGCTTCCGTTTGAGTCGGGCAATGCGCATGGCTACTGCCCCCACCGAGCTATTGGTCATTTCGGCGATTTCTTTGTAGGAGAAGCCGTCGAGGAAGGCGCGGATGATGACACCGCTTTCTTCAGGCAATGCTTCTATAAGTTGTTGCAGTTGTTGGTAGCTGTCGTTGCCTGAATTATCGTCTTTTTTGTCCACGTTATCCGTCTCGATGGACTCCGTTTGCGGACTTCTGACATCTTTGCGTTGCAGCATCAGCATGGTGTTGGTCGCGACGCGCCACACCCAGGTCTTTTCAGAACTGCGCCCTTCGAAGCCATTGAAGCTTCGCCATAGGTTGATAATCACTTCTTGGACGCAGTCTTCTGTGTTCCAAGCACTTCCAAGTCTATAGTCGGAACAGATGTGCCAAATCATTGCCTTATGCCGAAGTATCAGGGCGTTGAATTCGGCATGAGAGGTTTCGATGTTGCTTTTGTCGGCTCCTTGTGACTCGGAAGATGCCATTCTTTCAGTGTGTCTTTTGTTGGTTTAGTTGCAAAGCTGATTTGAAAAATAACGTCACTTTGTTTTTTTTCCAATAAACGGAATTTTTTTCTTTCAGTTGTTATTTTTTCCGTTTTTTTGCACCTAATAATCAAGGTTAACATTATCATTAATTATTGCAATTATGAAACGAACATTTATCTTTTCAATTCTGACCTTGGCACTCATGATGCTTTGCCAAAGTGCATTTGCCTACGATTACTATGTCAATGGTGTCTATTACCGCAAAGTTACGCAACAACTCCCTGGTGGAGGTTGTGGCGAGACCTACTTGATTGTGGTCAACAACGACTACGCAAACTCCTACTCTGGTGATGTTCTCATTCCCGAAACGGAAACCGTCAACGGGGAGATCTACAGAGTTCGTTACATCGGCAGCGAGGCATTCCTCGGTTGCGTCAACCTTACCAGTGTCACCTTGTCAAACAATATTGTGAACATCGGTTACCGTTCGTTTGCCGAGTGTCCTCTTTTGGAAGTCATAGACCTTCCTGAGGGCATGTTCCAAATCAACTCAAATGCTTTCAGTTCTTGCCCCAATCTCGACTACATTTACATTCACAGCACCGAGCCTTTCTTCCTTTGGGATGATGCTTTTGCCGACATCAACGACCATGTGCAAATTGTGGTGCCCTGCAACTGCATCGAAGCTTTTGAGGCAGCCGAGGAATGGGAAGGCATCCAGCTTTATGACGACTGCGGCAATGTGGGCGTTGGAGAAAACAAAACCGCTGCTATGGACGTTTATCCTAATCCTGCTTCAGAGACCCTCACCATCGAAGCCGAAGGTCTCGTGACCATCGTTGATGAAATGGGTCGCGTCGTGAGAACCTTGTTCGTTGACGATAAACAAACCATCGACTTGCAAGGTCTTTCAAGCGGCATTTACTTCGTGAAAGCGGGCAATGAGGTGAAAAAAGTCATGTTGAAGTAAAAGGCCTAACTTGTTTTCAACAAAACGGAGAGGATGTGTCAAAAGCTGGCACATCCTCTTTTTGTTTTGTTTTTGGATGAATTGGATAATTATTGAATTGTAAAGATAACAATTTCTATCTTTGCGCCCGAAATGTTTATCGGAGAACTGATTTCATTGGGCGTTGCTGTTTCGTGGACTGCCACCGCGTTGTTTGCCGAGGTGGGCTCGAAGCGCATGGGCTCGCTGCCTTTCAATACCATCCGCATGACGATGTCGCTGGTGTTTCTTGCCGTCACGTTGTGGTTGGTGATGGGCGTGCCGTACCCGCGTTATGCCGATGGCAGCACTTGGACATGGCTGCTGCTTTCAGGTGTGGTGGGTTACGTCATCGGCGATTATTGTTTGATGCAGGGTTACATCAAAATAGGTTCGCGTTTCGGCCAGCTTTTCATGACCCTTTCGGCACCTACGGCAGCAATCACTGGTCGAGTGCTCCTCGGTGAGCAGATGCGCCCCATCGCCATTCTCGGCATGGTCGTCACCCTAAGCGGTATTGCGCTTTCGATATTGTCGAAGAGCGACGATTCCAAGCATCATGTCATACGTTTCAAACTGCCCGCGAAAGGCATCTTTTTCGCTGCGATGGCCGGCATTTGCCAAGGTTTCGGACTGGTACTCAGCAAAGGAGGCTTGACGCATTACGAAGCCGCCCTTACCGCTGCGGGTATCTCAGGCGATGCTGTCTTTGCCAATGCCGTGTTGCCGCTACCGGTCAGCGTGAGCATGTCGTTTGCGGCCACCACTATTCGTGCCTACATTGGGTTAGTGGGCTTTTTTTTGGCGTTGGTGCTGTTCAACAAAGATGGACTTGATCAGTTGCGTCATGCCGTGAGCGACCGCAAGGCGATGTGGTGTGTGCTGGCGTCCACTATATTCGGGCCTTTCATCGGAGTCAGTGCTTCGTTATTGGCCACGCAATACACTTCGGCGGGCATTGCCCAAACGCTTTTCGCACTTACGCCCATACTTATCATCGCTCCAGCGGCCATTCTTTTCCATCAAAAAGTGACCTTGCGCGAAATGTTTGGCGCTATCATCAGTGTTGTTGGAGTGTGTTTGTTCTTTGTGTAACAGCAAAATACCCCTATCACAATATATGCAAAACCGCTGCAAAGGCGCAAAACCTCTGCAGCGGTTGCATTCATAAGGTCATGGCATCATTTGGCCGGTTCCCACTTGCAGCGGACGGGCGACACGATGGCGCCTTCCTTCTTCAGGGCATCGAAGGCCTTGTCGACCACTTTGCGGTCGAGGCCGGTGACTTCAGCGATTTTTCCCGCGTTGACGGGTGCGCCAATCTCGCGCATAGCTTGCAGAACTTGATCTTTTGCTTCCATTGTTGTTCAGT
>JAEETH010000117.1 GCA_016290215.1 Bacteroidales bacterium | reverse complement strand
TTGAGCTGCGGCTTTTTTAATGGTGATGCCCCTCGCAATGATGGTGGCAGCTGGGGTCACCATAAACGATGGTGCCGTCGAGGAACATGGCCAGCACCTGCTCCACGGGAAGCTCGGGAGCGCCTGCGTGGATGCGGATGCCTAACTGGTTCAGCATGCTAACGGCACCTTGGCCCAATCCGCCACAAAGCACATCGGAGCAGCCTTGTTCGGCCAAGAACCTCGGCATCGCGCCGTGCTCATGCTCAGGTGCTTGCAGCACCTTTGAATCAACAATCTTTCCGTCTTCGACATCGAAAATGGTGACTTGTGGAGCCTTTCCGAAGTGCTGCCACAGTATGCCCTCGTTGGAGGGGATGGCTATTCTTTGGTTCATAATGATCGGTTTTTTAAATTTGCGGCAAAAACACTACATTTGATGAAACCGTCGATAATATGGAATCCGCAATTCGGGCAAAGGCTTGGGTTGCGGATTATTCACGTGTTGTTGAGTCGTTTTCCATCACAGTAATGGTCACAATTCGGCTGCCTCTATTGGCATGGAGGGTGATGACATCGGGCCATTCGCCAGTGAGAAACACCTCTTTGAAGCCGTTCAGCGAGGCGATACAGATTTTATCGGGGTTCTCGGCAGCGTAGCCACAGATGGCTGCCTCTATCATGCTGAGGGTCACTTCCTCGCCTGCCACCATGCGGTCGGACAGGGTGTCGAGAGCTTCGCGCAGCACCTTGTTGTTTCTCTTGAAATAGCCATTACTGGGACTTCCAGTACCCTCTTGGACGAAAGTCTGTCGTAGTGTGGGCAGATGATGGCGCAGATGCGTCTGGATCATCTTGAAGAGGGCCTGACGCTTCTTTGCAGCAGGCGACTCATAGACTTTGGCTGGCATTATAGGAGTGGAACGGACATAAGTTCTGCCATCTTTGCCTTTTACGTAAGTAAGTCCTCCGACAGTGCCGGATGTCATCTGGCCAGGGCCAACTTGATTGATTCTTGCCATTGCTATTCGTTTTATAACTGGTTTTCGGCTGCAAAGATACATAATTATTTCAGTATTCATTCACCCTTGTCATACTTTACCCATACTGTTGCCATAGTGTAGCCATAGTGTAGCCATACTTTAAAGTATAGCTACACTATGGGTAGACTATGGATAGACTATGAGTACAGTGTGGCATTGGTAGGATATCTTCAGATTATCTGCCTGCATCCGCAACTCGGGTGAAAGCTTGGGGTACGGAATTTTTTTTGCGGGTTATGGTCGGCAGACCCCCTCGGCCTGTGGCCAAACAGGTCCAACTCACCGAATAACTATTTTTTCTTTTGAAAAACTATTTCTACTCCATATTGAAATAAAGTCATTGTGTTCTTTTCCGGATCAAATTCAAATGTTGCCTCTATCGGGTCATACTTAAATTTGTCCTTGTCAACTGCTTCAAACGCAAAAACATCATCGCCAATCTGCGCAATCAATGTGTTTCCTTCTTTTGTTACAATAATATCCAAACCGAGTTCCGCGGAAACATACTCGCCTAAATAAACGTCCAAGTCCTCCGAAGCGACATTATAGAATTCCGGTAACTCGTAAGGTTTGCCGTAAACTGCGCTTAAAACCGCCTTTTTAATATCTCCGATTTTAAAATTACGCCCGTTACATGTCATTGCATACGAAACATCTCCGTCGGCAAAATGCGAATATACAGTAATAAAACCATCTATTCCGCCCGTGTGTCCTAAACCAATGTTATCGCCAAAAGGAATCTCGAACAGCCCGAGACCATATTCGTCCTTAATGGTTTTCATCATTTCGAGACTTTCATCAGCCACAAGCCTCCCTCCAAACAAAGCATCAGCAAATTTTGTCAAGTCGGTCGGCGTTGACACTATTGCACCAGCCCCCATCGGAACAGTACAGTCCGTTTCGTTTTCAACCACCCAAGAGCCCAAGAAGCGATATGATCGGCATTCGTTGTCGTTAGGATTGGTTTTGCCAAAAACGTATGTGTCAGCCAAACCAATGGGCTCGACAATGTATTCCTGCAACAGGTCGGAATAGGGTTTCGAGAAAATCTTTTCAAGCATGTATGTCAACAGCACATAGTTCGAATTGCTGTACTCGGCCGTGCTGTCGGGTTCGAAGTCGCTGCCGCCGTTCTCAATAATCCCGAGCATTTCTTTTTCTGTCTTAGGCTGCGTGCACCAGGTCAGATAGTCATCGTTGTGTGTAAAATCGTGTATTCCGCTCCTATGGCTTAGCAAATGCCTTACTGTTATTTTCTGTGAATTTGCGATTGTCGGAAACCATTTGTCAATCGTTTGGTCAAGGTCTATTTTCTTTTCTTCAACCGCCTTTAAAACCAGAACCGCTGTAAACGATTTCGAGACGGAACCAATTCTATATTTGGATTTTTCTGTTGCTTTTACATTGTTTTCGACATCAGCGAAGCCGACTGATTTTGTGTAGATAATCTCCCCTTTCTTCGCGACGGCAACACTTCCCATAAACTTGTTGTTTTCTTCAAGTATACCGAAGTAATTGTCCAACTTTGCCTTGTCGAAAAGATCTTGTGCAAATACGCCGCCACTTACTATTAGTAAGAGCATAAGCGCTAATAATTTACGATACTGTTTCATATAAATTCATATAAATAAACGGGACTCCTTTTTGACATTTTTGCGACGTTTCATCCGATTCCGCCGAAGTCCATTGAACAGAACCAGAAGATAACGACACTGCAAAATTACAAAAAAGTTTGTTTTATAGTTATAGTTGTAAAGAAGATAATCCGCAACTCGGGCGAAAGCCTTGGGTTGCGGATTTTTTTGTAGTTTTGCGCCCATGAATTGGCTTATCCTCATCATCGCCGGCCTCTGTGAAACAGGTTTCGCATTCTGCCTCGGCAAAACCAAACTTACAGTCGGAACGGAATATTGGCTGTGGATTTCAGGCTTTGCCGTGCTCTATGTGCTGAGTGCCGTGCTTTTGGCAAAAGCCACACAAACCATCCCCATCGGCATTGCATACCCAGTTTGGACGGGCATCGGAGCCGTCGGGGCAGTGCTATTGGGCATCTTCGTCTTTCATGAGCCAGCCACCTTCTGGCGGGTGTTTTTCTTCAGCACGCTAATCCTTTCCATAGTCGGGCTTAAAATCGTGGGATGATAAGGAACTTCAAGCCGTGGCTATTGAGCTGCGGCTTTTTTAATGGTGATGCCCCTCGCAATGATGGTGGCAGCTGGGGTCACCATAAACGATGGTGCCGTTGAGAAACATCGCCAACACCTGCTCCACAGGAAGTTCAGGGGCGCCGGCATGAATACGAATACCCAACTGGTTCAGTAGATTGACAGCGCCCTGGCCTATTCCACCACAAAGCACATCAGTGCAACCCTGTTCGGCCAAGAACCTCGGCATGGCACCGTGTTCATGTTCGGGCGCTTGCAGTACCTTTTGGTCAACAACCTTTCCGTCTTCTACATTAACAATAGTGACTTGTGGCGCCTTTCCGAAGTGCTGCCACAGTTTGCCCTCGTTGGTGGGTATAGCTATTCTTTGATTCATAATCGAATGGTTTTGGATTTTTCGGCAAAGATAGTACTTTTGCGGCATATTTGATTCAAAATGAAGATCAAAACCTTTCTTACAGCGCTATTCACACTGATAGCATTTGGTCTGTCGGCACAAAACAACACCGAAGGCGAGACATTCCATCTCACCAAACAGGGCGCGCATTATGTATTCACCGCCAGCATCAACGGCACAGCAGATGCCACAATCTTGGTGGAATCGGGCATACCGGCCTTGTTGGCCGACTCGGCTTTTGTTTTTAGTAGTGGCATTCTGTCGGACATGGAGTTGACTGTCTCTGACAAAGAGAAGTTGAGCCTCGCCGGCCGCGTCTATAAGATCACCCACAAGGCAAATGGAACGGTGCGCATAGGCAACAGCACCTCCTATAACGGAGAAGTGTTTGTGCTGTCAAACTACGACTATGGGCCATACGAAGTGGCCGTGCCGGTGATGTATCTGCACAACGACCTCGACGATGGCAGACGTATCGTCAGCCTCGACCTCGGCAACCAAAGCCTTCAGATGCTGGGCAAGGCATCGCTGAATGCCATCAAGGCAGACTATTCGATGAGTAACATGAACGCGGACACCTACATGGGGATGTTCGCCATCGAGACAAGCATGACATGTGACGACGGGATAAAACCAAGAACGCTCAGCGGCAATTTCATGATCGATTTAGGCAACCCGGAATTGATATTCCTCTTACATCAAACCGAAGAGGTCCATAGGTTTCTTGCCGACAACGACGACATGGAACTGCGAGAGGCCACCACTCCGAGCGGTGAGGTGGTGGGGCAATTCATCCTCACAAAACAGTGCCAACTTTGCGGTATTGCTTTCCCTGACGCAGTAGTCGTCATCACCAAAAACCTGCCTTTGTTTACAACACCAGGCAACATTGGCTTGAAATACTTCGAAAGAGCCCATGCCATTTTCGATTTCGACCAGTCTGTTGTTTATATGAAAGGGAAATAATCAATGATTTGTAATGAAATAGATAGTTAAACCATGAAGAAAAACCTCGCTCTATCACACCTGCTCGTCGGGCTTTTGCTGACCTTTTCGGTTAGTGCTGTCGCCGTTGTTTTGCGCAATGTAGTGAAGCTCGACTTCGAGTTTTTCCCCAACTTCGCTTTGTCAGGATTCATCATCTTAATCCTCGCTATCGTGTTGATTGTCGCTTTCCGAAAACAGTTGGACTATCGTATCGCAGTGCCCAAATTCAATCAGATTTGGAAGCCAGTGCTATTCGGCTTACTGACCTCCCTAGTGATCAACATTTTAACAGGAATCATTACCACG
>JAEETH010000116.1 GCA_016290215.1 Bacteroidales bacterium | reverse complement strand
GTGGTGAATCTCGATTATGATGCAGGAAAGACGAATGCAGGCTGGAATCTTGTTGGCAATCCATTCCCAGTAGATGCATATATCGATAGAATCTACTTCGTGATGAATTCCTTTGGCTCAGGTATCTTCCCAATACCATTTCCAGCCTCAACGCCCATTCCGCCTTGCACGGGTGTGTTTGTGAAGGCCAATGGCGAAGGTGAGACCGTCGTTTTCACAAGAGCGGTGCCGTAAACTGTTTCCAAATGGGGCAATTTGCAAAGGTCATCTCACTTGAGGTGGCCTTTATTCATCGTGTGAAAAAATAATTCCCTGAATTAGTATCATTTATGAAAATAATTCCTAACTTTGCCGCTCCAAAACAAAACGGAATAAGAAATGAATAAACACTTGATTATTATTGCTTTACTTGGTTTGATGGGCTTGGCTTTCGCTTCATGTTCCCGTCCTTCCATCGTCGGAACATGGGTTGAACCTGCCGCTGAAGGTAGTTTGTTGGGTGACGTTGGCTTCACTTTGCTCGAAGATGGCACCGTGGTGTCTATCAACACTGGTTTCAGAGAGTACACGACTTGGGAGAGAAATGGCGACTTGTTGATTCTCAACGGCGTAACAAACGGAACCACCCAAGCCAGCTTTGCCGATACCAACAACATCATCTCGCTCGACGAGAATCAATTGGTCATTGGCCAAGACGGTTATTCGGTGACCTATCAGAGAAGATAGTTTTTTAGTTGGCAGTTGTTCAGTTGTTCAGTTGACAGTTAATCTTGAAATCAGAAATTTTGAAATCTTTGAATTTTAAATCTTTAAATATTAAATCTTAAATAACGAATAATGAAGAAATTAGCTGTTATCGCTTTCGGAGGCAACGCCCTTTTGAGAAGCGGTCAGAAAGGTACTTGCCAGGAACAGATGCAGAACGTGGCCGACACTTGCCAGTCGCTGCTGCCTTTCCTGAAACAAGGTTATAACTTGGTCATCGGTCACGGCAACGGTCCTCAAGTGGGCAATGTGTTGCTCCAGAATGAGGCTGGCTCACAGATGTTTGGCTTGCCGGCTATGCCGATGGATGTGTGTGGTGCCGAGACCCAAGGCCAAATCGGTTACATGATTGAAATGGGCCTTGAAAAGGTGATGGTGAAGGAAAACATCGACCGTAATGTGGTCACTTTCGTGACTCAGGTGCTCGTCGACAAGGACGACCCGATGTTCAAGAATCCTACCAAGCCTGTCGGACCTTACTACACCAAGGAAGAAGCTGAGGAATATGCCGCTGAGACGGGTGCAGTCTACAAGGAAGACCCCAAAGGCAAGGGCTGGCGTAAAGTGGTGGCTTCACCGAAACCTATTGACATTCAAAATATTAAGCTGGTTAAGCGTTTGGCCGAGGAAGGCAATATCGTCATTACTGTGGGTGGCGGTGGCATCCCCGTCATCAAGAAGGATGGCGTTCATGTGGGTGTTGAAGCCGTTATCGACAAGGATCTTGCTTCAGCTATGACGGCTATCAAGATTGGTGCTGACGAATTCTACATCCTCACTGACGTGCCGAAGGTCTACATCAACTTCCGCAAGGAAAACGAAAAGGCACTCGACACCATCACAGTGGCTGAAGCCAAGCAGTATCTTGAAGCTGGACATTTCACCGAAGGTAGCATGGCTCCCAAAATCAGGGCTGCCATCTTGTTTGTGGAAGCCACAGGCCACGAGGCCATCATCACCGAGGCCACGAAGCTGGGCGACCCGACCTGCGGTACGAGAATCGTTGCTTAATCTGTAATTTTACGGGATTTGGGAAAACGCTATGCTGAGTGCGTAGCGTTTTTCTCTATTAATATGTGTCTCAAGCCGATAGCCTTCGCCGTCAAGCACATGGTGCAGGTCGTCGATAATGCCCGTGCCACGCAGTTTCACCACGGCTTCTTTTTGGGTCCAAAACTGGGTGAAAATCTCCACAGGGTCGGAGGATGAGTAGATCCATTCGGCTTCGGTGGGGTTCATGGTTCTGCTGACGAGAGCGATGTTGTCCTTGCGGAAACTCTCGATATCGATGCCGACAGGGGAGAAGTCGACCACCACGGCGATGCCGTTTTTGCAATGGCTGAGATTGAAATGCACATCGCGATAATGGGTCAAAAAAGGCTTGCCATGCTCGATGAAGTCCATTTTTAAATCGGTGATACCCAAAGGTTTCAGCAGTTCTTTCAGCATCAGCCACGACTTCAGGCAAGTGAATTGTCCGAACACGTGCTTGTAACGCAAGGCCTCGTTGCGGCGTTGTTCGTCTACCAAAGGTAGCATCCGCTGCACTTCGGCTTCGTTGACTTGGGTCATATCGTCGAAAATGGAAACCATAAGCTTGTTTTGGGCGCAAAATTAAGCATTCTTTCCATTATCCAAACAATAAATGTTTTTCGGTGAGAAAATCTCCAATTTGATTCATAAAAACCCCCCTTGTTTGGATAAAATCAAGATTTGATTGATTTAAACTTTAATTTCGCAACAATTTTCATTCGAATGGATAAGAAAAATAACAAAGGGAAAACCGTTCAGGCCTATCCTGATATTCCGCCTCGCACCTTCGACTTGCTGCCGAGGTTCGTGGAGAAGTATGGCAAAAAGAAAGTGATGTTTGCCTGTAAGGTGGACGGTTCTTGGAAGAAGTATATCAGCCGCGACTTCGTGAAGATGACCGATGTAATCAGCCAAGGACTGATTGGCTTGGGCGTGGACAAAGGCGACCGTGTGATGGTGATTTCCAACAACTGTCCCCAGTGGAACATGGTGGACTTCGCTGTCCAGCAGATTGGTGCCATTTTGGTGCCCATTTATCCGACCGCGCGCCAAAGCGACTACGAGCATATCCTCAACCATGCCGACCCCAAGGTAGTCTTTGTGGAAGGTTCTCTTATCCATAAGAAGGTGAAGAGTGTCCTTGACAAGATGCCAGTGCGTCCCAAAGAGTTCGCTTTCAATCCCGTGGAAGGCATGATGACCTTGCGCGGACTGATGGTTTCCGTCAAAATCGACAAGAAGAGCCAAACGGCCTTGCAAGCGCATAAGGATGCCGTCGACCCAGAGGATGTGGCGACCATCATCTATACTTCAGGTACCCTCGGCACGCCCAAAGGTGTCATGTTGACGCATAACAATCTGATGAGCTGTGTGGCGCACTACGGGCCGCATTATCCTGTGCCGAGTTCGCACAAAGTGGTGAGTTTTTTGCCCTTGTCGCATATCTACGAGCGTTCGGTGCTTTACACCCACCTTTATCTTGGCAATGCCACCTATTATGTGGAGAACTTCGGTACCATCATGCGCGACATCGCCGATGTGAAGCCTGAACATTTCACCACCGTGCCGCGTGTCATCGAGAAAGTGTACAACGGCATCGTTCGCAAAGGCGACAAGTTGAAAGGCGTGAAGAAACGCATCTTTATGTGGGCTTTCAAGTTGGCTGAGCGTTACGATGAGACGGAAAAGAAACCGCAGCGCGCTTATCGTTTCAAATTGTATATTGCTAATAGATTGGTTTTCAATGAAGTGAGAAAAGCTTTCGGCGGACGTCTGGAGTTTATCATTTCAGGTGGTGCCAGTTTGCAGCCTCGCTTGGTGCGTCTCTTTGCCGCCATGGATATACCGATTATTGAAGGTTACGGCCTGACCGAGACTTCGCCCGTGATTGCCACCAACAGCTTGGCTTTGGGCATCATTAAAGCGGGAACGGTGGGTGTGCCTTGCAGCAGTGTGCAATTCAAGATTGACCCTGAGTCGGGCGAGATTCTTGTGAAAGGCTCGCCGGTGATGAAAGGCTATTACAAGGATGAGGAGCAAACCAAAATCGCCATCGACGAGGAAGGCTATTTTCACACGGGCGACATTGGCGAGTTTGACGAGGACGGCCTGCTGAAAATCACGGGCCGCATGAAGGAAATCTTCAAGGACTCGATGGGCAAGTACATCTCTCCAGCTTTGATTGAGAACCGCTTCATGGAGTCGCCGTTCATCAACAGCATCATGGTGGTGGGCGAGAACCAGAAGTTTGCCGCCGCCTTGATTGTGCCTAATTTCGAGCATCTGAAGACCTGGTGTGAGGAAAACCATATTCCTTTTACCACCAACGCGGAAGTGATTCAGGTGAAGGCGGTCAACGACCGTTTCCGCAAGGAGGTCGAAAGCTACAACAAGTTCTTCGGCGACTACGAGAAGATTAAGCGTTTCGAGTTGCTCGACCGTGAATGGACCATCGAGGCAGGCGAGATGACCCCCAGCCTCAAAATCCGCCGCAAAGCCATCGCTGAACATTACCAGGAATTGATTGACGGGATGTTTGCGGAATAAAAACAAAAGTGACTTCCATTGAGGTCACTTTTTTTGTATCTTTGCGGCAAACATTATTATTTATGGAATCCTTACCCGCAATATTCTCTGACCTTGCTCTAATTCTCGTTACGGCAGGTGTTACAACTGTGATTTTCAAATGGTTGAAACAGCCTTTGGTTTTGGGCTATATCATTGCTGGTTTGCTCATTGGACCTTATTTTCCTTGGTTTCCCGTCATCAACGACCATGAAAGTGTGGAGGTTTGGAGTGAAATTGGTATGGTCTTCTTGCTGTTTGCCATTGGTCTGGAATTCAGTTTCAAGAAACTGAGGAAACAGGCTGGTACAGTAGGCATCACTGCACTCACAGAGTTGATCTCTATGTGCATCATCGGCTTCCTGCTCGGTAAGGTGATGGGCTGGTCGCAGATGGACAGCATCTTCCTGGGTGCCATGCTTTCCATGTCGTCCACAACCATCATCGCCAAGGCTTTCGATGACTTGAAGATGAAAGGGGAGCGTTTTACGGGGAGTGTTATTGGCGTTCTGGTGGTTGAAGAT
>JAEETH010000115.1 GCA_016290215.1 Bacteroidales bacterium | reverse complement strand
TCGAAGGCCTTGTCGACCACTTTGCGGTCGAGGCCGGTGACTTCAGCGATTTTTCCCGCGTTGACGGGTGCGCCAATCTCGCGCATAGCTTGCAGAACTTGATCTTTTGCTTCCATTGTTGTTCAGTTTTAGTGTTATGTATTATTGATTTCGGGAATTTTTGACTATGACCATTGACTATGACAATGACCGCTTTTACTTATGGAATGAAGTTTTCTCTTTTGTTTAAGCGGTCATAGTCATTGTCATAAGTCATTGTCCTATTGTCAAAATTTACTTCAGCATAGTCTCAATCTCAGCCTCCATGTCCTCTGGCTTCGCCACAGGAGCGAAACGCTTGATGAGGCTACCGTCCTTAGAGATGAGGAACTTGGTGAAGTTCCAGCGCACACCGCCTTCTTCACGACCTTCGGATTTGCTCAGGCCATCAACCAATTTCATCGTGGCTTTGTCTTTCAGTCCGTGAACTTCTTCGGTCGGTACTTGCTGTGTCAGATACTTGAAAATCGGGTGGGCGTTCTCGCCGAAGACGTCGATTTTCTTCATCAGCGGGAAGGTCACGCCGTGGTTGAGGCGGCAGAATTCAGCGATTTCCTCGTCGGTGCCGGGTTCCTGGTGCTTGAATTGGTCGCAGGGGAAGCCGAGAATCACCAGACCTTGGTCTTGGTACTTCTTGTAGAGGGCTTCCAAACCGTCGTATTGGGGCGTGAAACCACACTTCGAGGCGGTGTTGACAATCATGAGGACTTTGCCCTTATATTGAGCCATGTCCACTTCTTCGCCCTTGTTGTTCAGGGCCTTAAAGTCATAAATCGTAGCCATTTCTTTAGTGTTTTGTGCATAGACGGTCGTCATGAGAAACAGAGCAGCCACTATGCTAGTGATAGTTTTGTACATTGTGTTTTGCCTCGGGGCCTTCGACAGGCTCAGGCACCCTTAACTTTCATAAAAGCAAAGGTCCCTGAGCTTGTCGAAGGGCCGATTATAAATTACATCTGCTTAATCAGCCAGTTTTGGTAACCGATCTTCTCGATGAGGTCGAGTTGGGTCTCGCTCCAGTACATGTCTTCCTCTTCATCTTTGAGGTATTCCTTCATGATGTCGAAGGTGGTGACGTCCTCGCAAAGGTCGTTCATGCACTTGCGGAGGAAGTCGATGCCTTCCACGGAAACCTGATAGTCATGCTTGATGTAGCCGCAAGGGTCGGTGAAGAGTGCTCCTTCTTGGCGAGCCTCGTGTCTCAGTTCACCGCCGAGGTCGAGGAGGCGACCGATGAACTTGTCAACCCAGCCCATTTCCTCGTCGTGATGGGCCATGTATTTGGCACCGAGTTTCTCAAAGCCTTGGTCGGCGAAGACCTTGCCTTGCAGTTTGTGGCCGAAAGCCTGGTTGGAGAGGTTAGTTACGAAAAACTGTAACGCGTTGATTGATTTCTGTTTGTCCATGATTTTTGTTGTTTAATTAACTTCGTTGAATCTTCGATTTGTTGATTGTTTATTTGTTTAATTGTTGATTGTTCTGTTTCAGTCCAGCGATGAGTTTGTCGAGTGAGGGAATCATTCTGACAAATTCTTCCTCTTCGCCTGTTATTTGGATGATTTCGTCACTAAGGCAATCTGGAATGTGCTTGGCCTGCTCGCGCATTTCGATGCCTTTTTTCGTCAACGAGACGATGCGTTGGCGAGTGTCTTCCTTGCCTTTGGTGCGCATGACCAATCCCGCTTTCTCCATACGTTGTAGGAGCGGTGTGACGGTGTTGGTCTCCAAAAACAGCTTGTGTGCGATGTCGTTCACCGGTTGCTTGTCTTGTTCCCACAACACTAATAATACAAGGTATTGCGGATAGGTGATGCCCAACGGATCAAGATAAGGGTGGTAGGCACCTATCGTGAGGCGCGCCGCAGTGTAAAGCCGGAAGCAAAGTTGATTGTCCAATTTGAGTTGTTCGTATTCCATTACACAAATTTATATCGTTCACGATGCAAAAGTACACATTATTTTTATATCGCAAGCGATATTTTTGATTTTTTTTCGAAAAAAGAAAAAATTGTATCTTTGCGGTCTGTAAATGAAATCATTATGACACTACAAGAAGCTATCGTTGCCCGCCACTCGGTGAGGCAATACTTGGAAAAACCTATCGAATCGGAAAAGGTCGCGCAGCTGCAGGCCTTGATTGGAGAATGTAATAAGGAAGGTCAATTGCACCTTCAGTTGGTCACCAACGAACCGAAAGCCTTTGCCAGCGGTATGGCGAAATATGGCGGGTTCAAAGGGGTCGGCAACTACATCGCCGTTGTTGGACCCAAAGGTGAGGATGTGAAACTCGGTTACTATGGCGAGAAAGTGGTGCTGTTGGCGCAGACCCTCGGCCTGAACACCTGCTGGGTGGGTTTGTCGTACAAAAAGCAGCCCGACCAATACCAGGTGCTTGACGGTGAATCCCTGGTGGCAGTAATCGCTTTGGGTTATGGTGCTAATCAAGGCAATGCCCATCCGCAAAAGAAGGGCATTGAGCATTTTTGCCGTGTCGAAGGTGCCATGCCGGATTGGTTCCGTCGGGGCATGGAAGCCGCTTTGTTGGCGCCCACGGCCGTCAACCAGCAGAAGTTCGAATTCATCCTTCACGAAGGCAATCGCGTGGAAGCCAAAGCAAAGTTCACCTTCATCGGTTACGCCGCTCTAGACCTCGGCATCGCCAAGTGTCATTTCGAGATTGGGGCTGGAAAGGAGAATTTCAGCTGGGCGTAAGCGCTGTTTTTAAGAAGCAGACGAAATCTGGTTTTGATATATTCCTTGTCAAAATCTTTAAAGGCAATGAAAGCCACCTGATTGATGCTGCAATTTGGAAGGCAAGAAACGGGTTATCAGTAGAATGCCCACTATGGTCAATACAATGCTGCCAACGATGGCTTTCGTGTCGGGCAAAATAATGACAGGTGTATTTGTCATCTGAAGATTACCCAATCCCAAACCGCAGTATACGGCAAGGAGTGTGGCTGTCAGATTACCAGCAGCATGAAGTGCTATACTGTACCAGATGTTTCGCGACCAAATGAATATCACCCCGTAGATTATGGCGTCGAGGAATGCGCCTGGAAAGTTGCGAATGTGGAGGATGCCAAACAAGATGGCCATCACCACACAAACAGTTATCTGTGCGCCTCGGCGACGGAAGGGTGAAATGGCCATTTGCCTGAAACAGAGCTCTTCAAGTATGGGTGCAAGCAACACAGCATGGACGCTGGCCAACAGGTCTTCGCGCAGTTCCGACATCGGGTAGTTCAGTGGATCCATTTGCACAGTGTGAACGAGCGAGGTGAGACCATAAACGACATATCCTTTTGTGATAAACCACAACGGAGCTAGTAGCAGCACTCCAGCGATGACACGAAACATTGGTCGCTTCAGCGGAAATTGTTTAACCGCGGGAAACATTTTTGGCTCGACCCGAAACACGAGGAATAATGTCAGTCCGATGCCTGCTATTGTGAGTAGCCACGATAATAACTCGCCCCAAATACCTGGAATGTTACGGTCTAACGGCAGTGCCGTGACATAGATGAGTGCAACGCCGTATGCCGTTGCGAGAAGGGGCATCAGAGGCTTGAGAACGTTGGATAATTTGCTCATGTTGCTGGTTGTCATTCAGCAAAAATACAAAAAATCTCCAAATCCAAAATTTTGGCTGAAATGAGGATTTCTATCCTAAAATCTGTTGATAAATCTCTTTGTCAACATTCTTAAACACATTGAAAACCAATTGTTTAATACTGCTATCGTGGTGTGTAGTCAAGTAATCATTGACAGTTCGCACGGCAATTTCGGCAGCCAGTTGGTTCGGGAAGCGGAACTCACCCGTTGAAATGCAGCAGAAAGCGACGCTTTCAAGATGGTTTTCATCGGTTAATTGCATGATGGAACGGTAGCAAGAGGCCAACTGTTCCTTTTGGAACTCCGTCGGGATGCCGTTGGGGATGATAGGCCCGACCGTATGAATGACATATTTGCACGGCAGATTGTAGGCCTTGGTAATCTTGGCCTGGCCAGTCGGCTCCTCGTGACCTTGTTGAAGCATCATCTGATAACATTCCTCGCGTAGTTGTACACCCGCAGCGGAATGGATGGCGTTGTCGATGCACTTGTGCAAAGGATGGAAGCAGCCTAACATCTGGCTGTTCGCGGCGTTGACTATGGCGTCTACCTTTAATCGGGTAATATCCCCTTGCCAAAGGATATAGTTTAGAGTTGAGGGTTTAGAGTTTTGAGTAGTTGAAAGTGGAGAGTTTAAAGTTGATAGTTTAGTTAGGTCAACAATGCCTTTTTCCTGTAATTGCGCCTGTAGTTCTTCGTTCTGCAAATGCAGAAATTCCTCACTGATAGGTTTCGGCCAACGCACGTTGCGCAAGGCACGAAACAGGTCACGCTTGCCTTGCAAATCCGATGGAATCTCTATCTCGGAATATTGTGAGTCTTCTTTCAGAAGATAATCTATCAAATAGCCCAAACGATTCATCATCAACAATTAAACGATTAAACAATCAACGATTCAACAATTCCTCTAATACTTCTCCAATATCCCCATCAATCACAATCGACCTGTCTTTGATTTGTTCCACGGTGAACGCCTCGCCAAGGTTGATGGTGGCGTAGGTCGCCTCGGGGTTTTTGTAGGTCATCTGCATGAACGGCAATTTGATGATGGTCGGGGTGTTGCTCCCGATGCCGAGGTCCCAATACAGGATTTTGCCATGTTGGTGGCCGTTCACGAAATCGAGGTAACGCTGTGCAGCCTTGTGCCAGCCTTCGTCCTCTACAAAGGTGTCGTCGGAACGGAGATTGACCTTCATGGGGCCGCCGCAGACGGGACAATGGGGAACCAATTC
>JAEETH010000055.1 GCA_016290215.1 Bacteroidales bacterium | reverse complement strand
GTTCCATCATGAACCACTGCTGGGTCATGGCCCCCGGTTACGAGGACAAGCAAGACGCCTTCATGGCCTTCGCCAAGGAGCGCGGCATGGTCGGCATCAAGGGTCACCGCAGCGTCGGTGGTTTCCGCGCCAGCCTCTACAACGCCTGCCCGATTGAGGCCGTCGAAGCCCTCGTCCAGTGCATGCAAGATTTCGAAAAAGCGAACAAGTGATGTTGAAGTGTTGTTTGTTGAATTGTTGAATTATTGTTTGCTGATACTCAAATCTAAAGTTTCAACAATTAAACGATTAAACGATCAACAATTAAACAAATCGAGATATGGGTTACCTATTTGCTTTTGAAAGATTGGAGGTTTGGCAGTTGGCTAGGAAGTTTTTCAAATACTCCTATTCATTAATCGACACTTTTCCTGCGAGTGAAAGGTACAATTTAGTCGATCAAATAAGGCGTGCAGCAACTTCTATTGCCTTGAATCTTGCCGAAATGACTTCTCGGTCTTCCTATAAGGAGCAAGCCCATTATTCTGAAATCGCTTACGGTTCTACCATCGAAGTTTATTGTGCATTCCTGTTGTCATACGACTTGGGATACATCAGCGAACAACAATTGGAAGAACTTAAAGAGAGAATCAGCGAACTCTCCAACAAGATCAACGCATTGAAAAACAGCCAATATCAACGCGCCGAACAGTCCAACAAACAACAATCCTCATCCAACAAAACCAACAATTAAACACTTAAACAATCAACAATTAAACAAATGAAAATACTGGTTGCAACTGAAAAACCTTTCGCAAAGGTTGCTGTTGATGGAATTAGAAAAGTCGTCGAAGAGAACGGTTACGAACTGGCTCTTCTCGAGAAATATACCGATGTCAATGACCTCTACAAGGCCGTTGCCGATGCCGATGCCCTCATCGTCCGTTCCGACAAGGTGACGAAGGAAGTCATCGACCACGCCAACAACCTGAAGATCGTCGTCCGTGCCGGCGCCGGTTACGACAACCTCGACCTCGAGGCTTGCACCGCCAAAGGCATCGTGGCCATGAACACCCCTGGTCAAAACAGCAACGCCGTTGCCGAACTCGTCATGGGTATGCTGGTCTACGCCGTCCGTAACTTCTACAACGGCAAGAGCGGCAGCGAACTGATGGGCAAGAAGCTCGGTCTGCTGGCCTTCGGTAACGTGGGTCGCAACGTCGCCCGCATCGCCAAGGGCTTCGGCATGGATGTCTACGCTTTCGACGAATTCGTCCCCGCTGAGAAGATCGAAGAGGCTGGTGTTCACGCCGTTGCCAACCGCGACGCCCTCTTCGAGACCTGCGACGTGGTCAGCCTGCACATCCCGGCCACTGCCGAGACCAAGCAGAGCATCAACTACGCTGTGGTGAACAAGATGCACAAAGGTGGCATCCTCGTCAACACCGCCCGTAAGGAAGTCATCAACGAGCCCGAACTGCTCAAGCTGATGGCCGAGCGCACCGACCTCAAGTACATCACCGACATCATGCCCGATGCCGATGCCGAGTTCAAAGCCTTCGAAGGCCGCTACTTCGCCACACCCAAGAAGATGGGTGCACAGACCGAAGAAGCCAACATCAACGCTGGTCTGGCTGCTGCCAACCAGATTGCCGATTTCTTCAAGACCGGCAACAAGCGCTTCCAAGTGAACAAATAAAACCACAAACCGTGAAAGACACCGCAAGCCTCTGTCTTGTGGTGTCTTTTCCTTAATTGTCTGATAATGATTCCGGAAACCACAAAACCCACCAATTTTTTCAAATTTGAAGGCCTCCGCATTTACCATAAGTCGGTGGACTTCACCAATGCCATTTTAGCCCTAAGCAACACCACCCAAACGGCCGCCCAAAAGATTCTCGTTGACCAGTTCATCAACGAAGCAGGTAAAATCTCTGCCAATATCATCGAAGGTGCTTCACATTCCAAAACAGAGTTTACCGACTATTTGCAGGAAGCCAAGTCGAACATTGGCAAATGCGTGATGCTCTGCACTTTAGCTTCAAAGCAATCTCTGATTGACGAGACACAGGAGAACGACATCAGAAACGAGCTGATGGAGCTCACCAAGATGATAGGCGCGCTAATTATCTCTTTTCAGAAACATGATTCAGTCAATAACCTAGAAGTCTGACTGTCAGAAAACAAACAAAGAACAACAATTAAAACTCTAATACAATGTCAGTTATCAAACCGTTCAAAGGATGGCGTCCTGGTGTGGACATCGTCCAGAAACTCGCCTCCCGTCCCTACGACGTGCTGAACACCGAAGAGGCACGCAAGGAATGTGAAGGCAACCCCTACAGCCTGCTCCACGTGACCAAGGCCGAAATCGACCTGCCCGAAGGCCACAAGGACAGCGACCTCGAGACCTATCTGAAAGTCGTTGAAAACTTCAACAGCTTCAAAGACTTCGGATGGATTAAGCAAGACCAAGAGGAAAAACTCTACATCTACGCCCAGAGCATGAACCCCACCGACGCCAACGCCCACTGGCAGTATGGCATCGTGGCCTGCGCCTACAGCGAGGACTATGTGAACAAAGTCATCAAGAAGCACGAGCTGACCCGTAAGGACAAAGAGGAAGACCGCATGAAGCACGTCCGCCTCACCAACGCCAACGTCGAGCCTGTGTTCTTCGCCTACCCTGCCGTCGCCGAAATCGACGCCATCGTGAGCAAGATCACCGCCGAGAAGCCCATCTACGACTTCATCGCCAAGGAAGACGGCTTCGGCCATCGCTTCTGGATCATCGACGACAAGGCCACCATCGCCCGCTTGGTTGAACTCTTCGACAAGAAGGTCCCGGCCATGTACATCGCTGATGGTCACCACCGCAGCGCTGCCGCTGCCCTCGTCGGCCAAGAGAAGAAAGAACACAATCCTGCCCACACCGGCAAGGAAGAGTACAACTACTTCATGACCGTCATCTTCCCCGACAACCAGTTGAACGTCATCGACTACAACCGCGTCGTGAAAGACCTCAACGGCCTCAGCACCAAGGATTTCTTCAAGGCCCTGCAAGAGAGCTTCGACATCGAATGCAAGTGCGACTGCACCAAGGACGGCGGCAAGTGCAACTGCGAGTTCCCCTGCCACTGCGAGTGCTCCACCGAATACAAGCCCAACAAGCTGCACAACTTCTCGATGTACATCGAGGGTGTGTGGTACAGCCTGACTGCCAAACCTGGCACCTACAACGACAGCGATCCTATCGGTGTGTTGGATGTCACCATCCTCAGCAACCTTGTCCTCGACAAGATTCTGGGCATCAAGGACCTCCGCACCGACAAGCGCATCGACTTCGTTGGTGGTATCCGTGGCCTCGGCGAGCTGAAGCGTCGCGTCGACAGCGGTGAGATGAAGGTTGCCTTCGCGCTCTATCCCGTGAGCATGAAGCAAATCATCGACATCGCCGACACCGGCAACATCATGCCTCCCAAGACCACTTGGTTTGAGCCGAAATTGCGCTCGGGCCTGGTGATTCACACTTTGGATTAATGCGAAGAAAAAAAGCGAAGAATTAGGAGTATTCTGAATTCCTAAACAAACGGGACGCAAGACTTGAATGCCTTGCGTCCGTTTTTTTTGTGTTAGAAGCAACCTATTGCTTATCATTGATTGAAAGCATTTGGCTCTCTCAAAGCGCTAATGTCAAGAACATATTCTCCCTGCATCTCGGTTTTACGGCGGATGAAAGTGGACATATATACCGGAAGGTATGTGACCTTTCCTTTGACTGAGACATTCTCATTGCAGAGAACAAAGGCTTCTTTAATTCCATATTGTTCGTTCTCCATCACATTCCCTAAAGCATGATGCACCTCATAGTCCTTCCCCGACTTAACCTCAATGGGAAGAACGGTTCCATCGCTTTTCTCAACTACGAAATCCAGTTCACCCTGCTTTTTGCTATTGAAATAATAAAGATTTGTAAAGCCTTGAGCCAACAATTCCTGCGCAACAGCATTCTCATAGATGGAACCGAAGTTGATATTCACCTCACCATTTAGTATCTTAAGTTGGATGCCGTCGGAATACTGGTACGCCAATAGTCCCACATCATTCTGAAATAGTTTGAAGAGATTACGCTGTTTGTTGAGTTTAAGAGGGCATTTTGGTTCCTCCACATTGTAAACGGGAATGGCCACACCTGCTTTCTTTAGCCAAAGGAAGCTGTTTTCATACCTATTGAATTTGAAATACTCATTTATCGACTTGAGTATAAACCTTTTATTCTTCGCGTTTAACTCCGAAGGAATAAGGTCAAAAATCTCTTCCAAATAGAGTTTTTCATCGGGATCATACTGAGAGATGTCACGTTTGTACAGATTGATAATGGCAAGCTGTTCTTCTGCCACCTTTTGAAGATTGTTTGTAGCAAGATATTGGCTGACGGGTTTCGGCATTCCGCCCACAATGAGGTACAGCCTGTAAACCGACAAAAGCTGTTCATGGACAACAGGATCGACAAGAGTTTTTGTCTCAAACGCATTACGGATGGCATCAATGATTTTTGGCGCCACACCAACAGCTAAAGCAAACTCTTCGAAATCAAGCGGAAAAATGTCTTTCACATCCATGTACCCTACAGGTTCGGAGCGCAAATCCTTTAGCTCAACGCCCAACAAAGAGCCTGTAAGACCATACGAATAGCTGCCTTCGTCCACCAAGAACTTGATCATTGTCACGCAATCAGGGCACTTCTGAACCTCATCGAAAAGGATTAATGTTTTCCCTGGAACCAACGGTTGATTGGTGAATGCCGAAAGTCTGAGTAGTATTTCCTCTGCGGTTTTTGCATTGTTAAAAATGCTAATTGCGGCAGGGGTTTCGATGAAATTGATTTCAATATAATACTCAAACTTCCTTTGGGCCAGTCTTCTGAATGCATTGGTCTTGCCTACCTGCCTTGCACCTGTAAGCAATAATGCTTTGTTTCTGCTCTCGTATAGAGAGTCCATATAGGAATCAAATTTCCGATTAATCATAGTTTGTCCGTTTTTTCGGGGCAAAAATAGTACATTTTGTCCGTTTTTCCAAGGTTAAAACAAGCATTTTTGTCCGTTTTTTCCATAAATTCCGCCGACACGGGCAACATCATGCCTCCCAAGACCACTTGGTTTGAGCCGAAACTCAGATCAGGTCTGGTGATTCACACGCTGGATTGATAAGACTCGAGACAAATCAACACGGGACGTGAGGCATTGCTCTTGCGTCCCGTGTTATATTAAAACAAGAAATTCATTATTGTCTTGTAAATGGCACTGTTAAATTATTGCTGTCAGTGAGTTCCATGATTTTGCCTTTAACTTGAACTCCATATGTAAAAGCAAGCTCTTTGGAGTTGTTTTTATAAAGATCAAGATAATACAAATACCAAATCTCCTGCATAACCTCTATATCATTATGGTTATTGACATCAATAAATGTAACATTGTTTTCTTCCTGATTGAAATTGTAGTAAAATGGCACATGGTATTCTTTCTCATATTCAATGTCAGGTGCAATCGCCGCCCAACCCTCCAAGGAGCCCTTTCCGTCCGTGTTGAAAGTGATATCAAAAAACCATTTTCCCTCATCTACGTCTTCAATACATATACGCCATGTTCCTATAAGACTCGTGGAATTGTTACTCTTTTTGCATGAACTGAATGTCATTATCATGCATACAAACATAATAAACGCAAACAGAAGTGATAAATACTTTTTCATAATAAACAAATTTTTATGTTAATTGATTCGATTAAATACCAATGTTTTACCTGAATTGGCTTTGTGGTCTATAAGAACAAAACTATCAGATGTGAAGGATTTTATGGTAACAGCCGATGAAGCCTCTGTATCGAAACCACCATCGCCTGTATGTACATCTATCACTTCTCCTAGAAAATCATTGAACTCACTATAATAGGGTATGAGCAGTGTTCCGTCTTCCTCGTAATATGTGTAAAAGAACATTTCTCTTTCATCAAGTTCAAAACCATCATCATACATTGTATAGAGTTCAAATAGGCCATACCCATCTGCGTTGAAAGTGATGTCACAATAACCATAATAGTTGTAATTATACCCATAATAGATAGCTTCACTCAACTGCCATTTGCCGACAAGGGCTTTTGACGAAGTTGATATTGGTGTAACAGGAGTTTTGTCCTTTTCGCAAGATGTCATGCCAACCGCGGCAAACATCATCAAGGCAATCATGCCAAAAAAAGTTTTTCTCATATTTATTTGATTTAAAAGTTCGACATTTTATGATTACAACTATCGGCAACCATAATACTAACTAATTACCAATAATTGTTAGCTTTAGTTCTTATTCTCTTCTCCCCACTTTCACGCCTATCTTCATATAGAAATAGTCACGTTTGTAGATTGAGCCATTATTTTCGTATCCCCAGTTGCGGTTCCATCCAAGGCCCAATGAGAGACGTTTAATGTCGAAGCCAACACCAAGGCGGGTCTTATTGAACCAGTCGTTGTATTCGTACATCCAGTCCTCATTGCCATTGTAGCTTTCGCAGACAATAAACTCTGGCGACCATCCGAAAGCATATTCAACGTAAGGATGAACATCCTTATTGATGGGGAAATATCCTCTAAAGTCAAGCATTATCGGATAGCCTTGGGTGAACATGTTGACACGCTGTGTACTATAGTTTCGTACCACATTGCTGAACAACATTTCCAAGTCGGTATAGCCGATTTGGACACCAACAAATCCGTAGTCAAAGATGCGCACGCCTAAAGTTGGGTTGAATATATGCAATCCAAGAAGTGTCGCACGAGTGTCATACACGGCTCCACTAGTGGTATAGACCGTTCTTTTGTAGCCGCCTACGTCGAAGCCGAAGTCGAAATACACGTTGAAACGAGCACCTTTAATAAATGGTCTTTCTGACCGTGAGCCACCGTCATAGCTCCCAGTGGTTTCAAAGATTGACGTTGTGTTGGTGGATGCTTTTGCCACCAGTTTTTCCTGTGCCATACATGTAGCCAGCACGAGGATGCTCAGTGCTAAAGTAAAAACAATCTTTTTCATAGGTTTTAGTATTTAATTTAAGTTTTTTCGAATTATTCAGGAAGAACCTCTCCCATAACTTCGTTGCTGTCTGCTTCCACACAGATAAGCTCTTCGGCTCCTTTTGCGGGATACAGCCATTTGATACCCGCCACGAAACTGATGGTGCCTGTCTGGCCATTCCAATTGATTGTTGTCTGTCCAGCCTGAGAGGCATTAACTTGCCATACACAGTTGATCATAATGTCATGGGAATCAATACCATCATCATAGTCAAGGAACCGGATGATGTATTTGGTACCAATCTCCATTTGAGGAGGGTTTTGAAGGGTCCAAGATATCGGGAAAGAACTCACATCCGTATAGTAACTGCTTGTGTAGTAAGTAACTGCCTTGTCTTCATCCATAATTTTAAAGAAAATGTCAGGTTCTCCGCCACCGAAAATGCCTGTGTCCCATGAAGCATTATTGCCGTCGAGCATGGGGGTTTTGGTAAGTTTCAACGATGTAATTTCATAACCAGTTGGTGCGGCCGTGACGGTGATTGTTTTATAGGTGTAGTCGCTACCGTATTGGTTAGTTGCAGTCAGTTCCAATCGATAGGTGCCAGCACTATATACATAAAAAGTCGGATTGGTTTGATAGCTGGATGAGCCATTACAAAACCACTCATAACTTGTGGCGTATGAAGATGTGTTGTTGCATTTTATAGCAAGACCACCTGTTATTTGCTGGGTTGAGTAAGTGAAACTAGCAATAGGTTTGCGATTGCTATCAATGACATTGCCATTGTCATCAATATAAATAGGGTCTTTCCTGCACGAGTTGAAAGCAAGAATTGTTGTTGCCATAAGGCAAATAAGGAATAGTTTTTTCATGTTGAAAATGTTTAGGTTTATTGTTTGAGGTTAGTTGTGTATTCTTTTTGTTACAGTTTGAACTGTCTTACTGCTCTCACGCCTTGTTCCGAGTTTTTGTCCTCCGAGTATTTCCATTTCTTAGGGATGGTGAAGATATTGAAGGCGTGTTCTGTGTCTTCTTCGCAACTGCTCCAGTAACATTTGTGTTCAATAGGCTGTCCCCCATGCCCTTTTATCATGGATGAGAGCGGTCCGCTGTCACCACCTTTTTTATTAGCCACCACAAGCATCTGATAGAGTTCAGATGCACTGGGCAAGTACCACCCCTCACCATGCATCATACACCATCCGGCTGCAGGGGCGTATTGCGGTCCAAGTTGTTCGAGGATGAGGCGGGTCTGCTCCATTCCTGCGCCAGGAATGCAGAACTCGCCATAGCTACCCTTGTCAAGAAGCTTGTATATGTTGTGACAGTCCTCTTCATCGTCGACAGCCTCCCATTGGGCCTCGATTTCGTCCATTGAAACGGCGAGGCCATCGCCAGTTTGTTGGTTAAGATAAAATACCACTCCGAAGGACTTGTCGGGAAATTCAATCAAGTCGCCAATCTGATAAGTCTGCGCATTGGCATACGCCGCAATGAAGATTGAAAGGATAAGAAAAAGTCTTTTCATTTTGTGTGTATTTGTTTGGTTTATTATGTCCTTGGTTACCAGACATTCAAACAAAAGCGCGGATTTTTATCTGCCGGTTTTCTGAGGAACTCCACTTCCCAAACAATCCGACATGATGACAAAAGCCGCGCATACACGCAACACCTATCACTGCCATCGGGATTGTTTGTCTTGAAAATGTGGAGTAATCAGAAAACCCTTCCAGCGTTGATGTTAGATTATATTCTGTCCAATTCTTCCGCCCACTTAAGGGCTTGTTTCATAAGCGATTCGTTTAAAAGTTTACATTTACAACTTGCAAATATAGGTCTTTTTCCCGATACATTGCCACGAAATGTTGAAAAATCGACGCGTGATGCGCGGCTTGGTCACGAAAACCTTATTTGTTACTCGGCGGATTGTTGTCTCGACCACCGTCGCTCTTGTTACCAGTCTTGCTGGGCCTTCCAGCTTTGCCTTTGTTTGACATTGTGTTACGCCTCCCTTCTTTTCTAATTTGATTTAAACTCTATATTATTACACGAGATTGGACGTTCACAGAGAGCCATAAAGCTGTTTTCTTTGAAATACCGGGCATAAATTTGCCAATCATTGAGTTCCATATTGCATCTGTAAACGCCAACAGATGTAGCAATTATTAACCATTGTTTTGTGCATCCAAAAGAAAATGTTTTGGGGTCTTGATTTCTTCTATCTTTTTCCTGCTCAAAGTTCACACTTACAATTTGAGAGATATTAATAAACGTTTCTTCGTCATTCTTTTTGTTCAGCAAAGTTATAAACCAGTTGCCAATGGGTTTTTTGTACATCATATTTTGTTTTTGAAGGTTAGTGTTTTCGTCATCTGTTTCTTGCCAATCATCGTCAATTCCATAGATGTCATCATCTTCATCATCGTCATCATAGGACTTGTGTGTTCCAAAATGCAGCATCTTATTGTTGTTTTGATGTAGGAGTAGAACAGGTCTGCTCCTACGGGGTTAATCAATCGTTTAATCTTCTCTTGAATGCCAATACTCATCGTTATTGGGGTTCATCTGGTCAGCATGATTGTCATAATCAGCCTGACAGTGGTCAGCATCGCTATTCCAGCTCATTTTGTACCTCCTTTTCGTGAATTTTGAACTTTTGATAGTTCTTTCTGCATACTTTTAATTTCGGTCTTCAAGTCCTCATTCTTGCTCTGCATCGATGAGAGCTTTCGTTGCCTCATACGAATCCTGTTTTTCAAATCAGCCGCGTATTGCGGGTTATTAGGATTCTTTACATTCGACCTTTGGTCGTTAGGTTTTTGTTCTTTCATGGAAGTTTGTTTTTGAGTAAAAATAAATATTCTGATGGTATTTCATTATCAAGGAACCAATATTCGTCAAGCAGGATCTTAACAACCTTTGTTTCCTCTTCCGACAAATTGAGTACTGACAGATTGTGAGTTTTTTTCTCTTTGTAAAGTGTTACGATGTAGTTACGCAAAAGGTAAGGATCGTTGGGCAATAAAGCCAAAGCCTTTTTACAACATTCAACTGCTTTGTCAAAATCCTCTTTGTCGGTGTATATATCGGCAAGGATATCCCAAACCCTATAATCGTCAGGGATGGCAAGTGATAATTCTTCGGCAATCATCAAGCGTTCGTCATTGTCCAATTTGGTGTTGCCAACAATGCTGTTTAGCCTTTCATAGGCATCAGCGTTTTCTGTCTGAAGCAGAATCTCGTATGCCTTGCATGGTTCTGCTATGGTATGAAAAAGGGTTCCGTTAATGGAAAAGCCTGTTGCTCTACTGAGAAAGGCATCTTTCCAGTTGGAATGCCCTTTTATCATACGGTCTTCGGTTATGTATTTGATTATCCCATCAAGTGACTCCAATTCTTTCTTCAATTGACGCATTTCATCAAGAGCTTCCTTTCCCAAAGGCGGGTATATTCTGGATGGATTATCAAGCAATTGTTGTATCATACCTGGCAACCCTAAAACAAAAACCAAATCAAAATAGTTGACCTTGATACAACTTGTTTGATGTTTTGAGTCATCATACTCTTTTAGGCAATTCTCGTACGAGTTAGTAACATACCATCTTACGACTTTCTTTTTGTCACCTTTGTATTCATAATTATTTAATTGGCGTGCAGCTTTGTTGTCGGTATTTTCTGTTTCCCAATATTGTTCAGAAAGATTTTGACGGAGCTTTGTGCGTTTTAGTTGTATAAGAAGAGCTGTATCTTTGTATTCCACAGTTATGTCGACATCCCCTTTCTTTCTCTGGTCGCCATCATGGTTGCAAATAGTATTAAAACCATGTCTTTTAAATAAATTGGAAAGCAAGTCTTCCATCCTATCGGTACTCTCTTTCCTGTACTTTTTATCGACCGAATCGTACATCTCTAAGATTTTTTCGGCACTACCATAAAACCAATCATTATTTGCAAAGAATAACGTGGGAAGGAAATAAACATTGGGACAAACTTCCAAGAAAGGCTTGTCCATCACATTGTACGACCTGTTTTTGAAACGATTAAACGCCTTGTCATCAAACTTGAAGCAAAAGCAATCATCAAAAAGCTTTTCGTAATGTTCCAACATATTTTCTTGAACATCGTTATTCTTCATTAATTGAAATAAAGAGTCTTTGGTTATGATAAAGAATGGGCAAAACTCTTCATCCTTTTTTGCATTTTGTGATTCTTTATAATACTCTTTCCACGTTTTAGTTATACCCAATGTTTCAATCATAAACTTAATCAATCCTAAACGCTTCTCATAAGCATCATGCTTTTGAATTGACAGTTCTGCCATAGGTTGGAAAGCCTTGGTTGTATCAATTTCTTCTCCATTCCTGATTATTTTATCTAGACACAAATCATTAAGCAACAATACCATAGCGTTTTCCTTACGTTCCTTCCCTAATTCGAAACATGCTTTTCGATTTATGTCGTATCTACACCCGTCTAATTTCCAACGATAATAGTCTTTTGCAGATTCCGTCAGATATAAATCCCCATTGGTCCTTAAAATTGGCTTGACGTTCATATTATAACAATATGTACTAAGTATCCCATTATAGAAACTATTCCATGAAAATATGGCTTCAAACAATTCCTGAGACACGCTGGAGACATCATTTTCCACAGTGGATAATAATTGCCCGTTGAATAAGTCATTGGTTTCTAATTCATTTAGCGCAAAAACGCTTATTCCATTGTCTCTGACATATTTGTCAACAAACAGTGAATAACATCCCAGCAATTCATTTAATATTTCAGTGGATTCAAATTCTGAGGTAAAAAACATTGGTCTTTGTAACACACTACAATCATCGTTGGATGAGCTGTTTTGAGACAATTTGCTCCGAGAAGAAGTCCTATAGCTATTCGATGTACGAAATTCTATAGAAGAACGACTTTCCGCGCTCCATCGTTTTTCTTCCATCCAGACGATTATCTCAACCATTGCTGAACAAAAACGCTCGGCTTCCGTAGACAGTTTTTGGTTTTCGACAGTGAACATCTTGAAAGATTCTTCCACTTTGCTCCAAAGTGCGTTTTCAATATCTTTCAGATATTTCCATGTCTCCAAATGTTCTATTGGTATGTTTAAGCTTTCATCTTTGCTGTAAAAGTCAAATCTATTAGGCTGCAAAAAAGCCTTACATGATCTTATTTTCTCCACGAAAACTTCGGGGAATTTTGCGGCAACATTTTTTTCGAATTCTATATTGGGCTCGCTGTCACATTTCAGAAAATACGCTCCAATAAATTCTGGAATTTTGAATTCCATTATCTCGGCAAGAAAATCAAACCGCTCCTCGTTGACAAAGGCCAAGGTTTCTTTTAATGCATCAACATAATTCTTGAAGTAATACCTTCTCAGCGATAGCTCAAAATCCCTATTGACAAGATAGTGGGCTTTTAGATACTGACCTATGTGGTTAGTAATTTCATTTTCCGAGCAGGACAAAGGAACTAATTTCCTCAAATCACCTTTAGGATCAGAAGAGTTGACAATGCTACTGATTATCTCTTTACTGAAGAGAGGTTCCACTTCAGCAGCATCGGCTTGCGCCTTGCTTTTCTTTTTTTTGCTCATTGTACTGACTTTTAAATTTCGGCTAATAGTGCATTTCGTCAATTCAATGAACGTGCAAAAATATACAATAGTTTTGACATGCAAGCCCTCAAACCAGAAAAAATGGCAAAAAAATGTCATTTCATTCAAAAAAGTCAAAAGCGACAAGTCTCAACCCTAACAATGTCAAGCACTTCGCTAAATACGCAAATGGTTTGATCCTAAACTGAACTCGGGCCTGGTGATTCACACCTTGGACTAAAGACAGAAGACAGAGGACGTAGGACAAAGGGATATAAGACTTTGGACTGGGTCTCAAAACAAAATGACACGGGACGCGAGACATTGGTCTTGCGCCCCGTTTTGTCTTTAAGTATTCAGTTAATCAGAAAAACTCCACCACCTCCTCCAACGGCCTATGTTCAGGCTGGCGAGGCTCGCCCGACCTGTAGCCCAACGAGATGACCGCCATAATGGCTTCGTTTTCAGGGATGTTGAACAGTGTGCGAAGTGCATCGGAGTCGCGCATACCCATGATGAGCGTGTCGAAGCCTTTGGCGCGGGCCTTCAAGATGAAATAGGCATTGCTGAGGCCGTTGTCGTAGGCACCCCATCCGTCACCCACCTCGTTGGTCTGTTCGCCACGGAAGAAGCCCGACTTGCCTTTCTCGTAAGTGGAGACAATCAACACTGGCGCACCAGCGATGTTTTGCTTGTTGCGTTCGCCCACGAGGTTAGATACAGCTTCAATCTTCTCCGGACTCATGGCCACATAGTATTTTGAAGGCTGTTGGTTGGCCCAAGAGGGTGCTTCCTGCGTGGCAATAAGCAATTCGCGAACTTCGGCCTCGCTGATGGTCTTGGTGGCATCGTAGCTACGGACGCTTCTTCTGGTGGCCAACACTTCGTCGAAGGAAACCACATTGGTAGTGGTCGTCTCATCGTTGTTTTCTTTGTTGTTCGAGCAGCCAGCAAGCATCAAGAATGCCAACACTGTCGCAAATAGTAAAGTTGATTTTGTGTTTTTCATGTTTTGATAAGATTTAAAAATTAGTTTGGGGCAAAGGTAGGAAAAAACAGCTCCACAGCAAGAAAAAAACGTACCTTTGCAAAAACATACCGATGGACAAAACACCTGTCAATATCAGCCCCAACCTCATCAAGCACTACGCCGATTACCTTCGGCTGGAGCTTTCGCTGTCCGACAACAGCGTGGAGGCCTATTGCCATGACGTCAACCTGTTTCTGCAATACCTTGAAGCCGAAAAGATCTCAGCAGACATCAATACCATCACCCAAAAGACCATCGACAACTTCTTTGGCTACCTTTTTGACTTGAACATCGGTGCCACCTCACAAGCCCGCATCCTCTCGGGACTGAAGTCGTTTTGGCGCTACTTGACCCAAGAGGATATCACCGAGACCGACCCCACCGTGCTCATCTCCTCGCCTACCCTAGGCCGTCATCTCCCCGAGGTGCTCTCCTACGAGGAAATCCAGAAAATGATCGACAGCATCGATCTCAGCCAACCCACTGGCCACCGCAACAAAGCCATGATTGAGGTAATGTACGGCTGTGGTCTGCGCGTCTCAGAACTCATCGGGCTGCAAATCAGCGACATCTACCGTAACGATGGCTTCCTGCGTATCATCGGCAAGGGCAGCAAAGAAAGACTTGTGCCCATCGGTGACAGCAGTCTGAAAATCCTGTTTCAATACATTGAAGGCGCGAGATTGCATATCACGCCGAAGCCCAAATTCACCGACACGGTATTCCTCAACAGCCGAGGAACAAATCTCACCCGACAGATGGTTTTCTTAATTGTTAAGGACTTGGCTGAGAAAAACGGTATCACCAAGGCCATCAGCCCACACACCTTCAGGCATAGCTTCGCCACCCATCTTTTGGAAGGCGGTGCCAACCTGCTTGCTGTCCAACAAATGCTCGGCCACGCCAGCGTTAGCACGACGGAAATCTATACGCATATTTCAGACGAGTTGCTGCGCGACACACTAACCAGCTATCATCCACGTTTTAAAAAATGCTGAATGCGGAATTATGAATGCGGAACGGGCATAGCCCAGCGTCGCATTGCGACATTCATCATTCAGCATTCCGAATTAATTACTACCTTTGCAAAAAATCTCCGCCATGGACACCACAAAATACGACTTCCTGAAAGGCCTTCGCCCCGACCGTTTTTTCCTCTTAGCCGGCCCTTGTGTCATTGAGGACGAGACCTCGCCCCTTTTCATTGCCGAGACCTTGAAAAGCATCTGTCAAGAACTTGAAATCCCGCTGGTTTTCAAAGGCTCGTACCGCAAGGCCAACCGCTCCAGATTAGACTCCTTTACCGGCATTGGTGACGAAAAAGCCCTAAAAGTGCTGCAAAGGATCGGCAAGGAATTGGAACTTCCCGTGGTGACCGATATCCATGCCGCTGAGGAAGCTGCCATGGCTGCCGAATATGTGGATGTATTGCAGATTCCAGCATTCCTTTGTCGTCAGACCGACCTCCTCGTGGCTGCCGCTAAGACGGGAAAAACAATCAACATCAAAAAAGGGCAGTTCCTTTCGGGCGAAGCCATGGGCTTTGCCGTGGAGAAGGTGCGTCAGTCGGGCAACGACATGGTCATGCTCACCGAACGCGGCTCGATGTTCGGCTATCAGGATTTGGTGGTGGATTATAGGAATATTGCGGTCATGCAAAAATATGATGTTCCCGTCATTCTCGATGTCACCCATTCATTGCAGCAGCCTAATCAAAGCAGTGGAGTCACGGGCGGACGACCTGAGATGATTGGCCTTATCGCTAAGGCCGGCATCGCTGCGGGCGCCGATGGCATTTTCATGGAGGTACATCCAGAACCAGAAAAAGCCAAGTCCGACGGGGCGAACATGCTCCGCCTCGACCTCGTGGAAAAATTATTGGAAAAACTCGTTCGTATTAAAGAGGTGTTGTAATCTATCTCACGCAGAATTCGCTGAATTATGTGAAGCGCGAAGCGACACGATGAAGCGTCCGGTAGGTTCTGCGCATTCAGCGGATTCTGCGTGAAACCAACTTTACTGCATCCTCATATTCACAATCTGCCCAGTCTCGGTGTCAAACACTAATTTCGTATTTGTCACCGGTGCCATCAGCAATTGGCCCAATTGATTGACGAGCACTCTATCTTCAATCAAGGTATCGCCACCGCAAACCACCTTCACATTCGCCATCTCAGGAAGGCGATAGAACACCTTGTTTTCGTATGACATCAATTCGATGGCCGACTGGCTTGGCGCATTGATGGCCGCCGTCGTGTTGAGCGACAAAGTCTGAACTGTAATCACGCTTCCCGAACCCGACGTGCCCACGGTCAGGCCTTCGGTTTCCGAGAACTTGGCTACTGATTGAGTCGGAATTTCCTTATTCGGAATCACATACACGGTCTTCACCACCTTTTTCGTCACGCGCTTGCCCAACAGCAGGCTGGTGTATTCCTTTTCCATGGCATCCAACTTCTTATACATGGCATTGAAGGTCTCTGGGTTGGAGGCCATCTCAACATCGCCCGAAATCAGGTAGAACTTGGCTTTGCGGATTTCAGCGATTTTGTCGGCAACCTCCTTGGCCAACATGGCATTCGTCTTTCCCGCCGACATCAGCCCCACAAAGCCCTCGCCATAATCGTTTTCTTCACGAGAGCAACAAGGCTTTTCCTGATTGGGAGCAGCCTTTTGTTCCTCGGGTTCAGCATCATTGCCCACGCCAACGCTACGGATAATGCCGTTGGGCATCATGTCAAACTGCAACTTGCTGCCCCCTCTTGCACTTGTTAAGGTCACGAAAAACAAGGCGTTAGGGTCTGGACTGGCAACGCTTGACATCTTAACATCGAGCAGTCTATACTCCGTGGTTTCATATTCCACATAGTCCTCCATCTCAAAATAGTTGGAGGCATAATCGCTGAGCGGGCCCTTCTCAAGTTGGGTCTCCTCGATGACGAAATCCAATTTCAGCATGGTCTGGGGCAGCGAATAATACAAACCGTTCTGCTGACCAGGCGTGACATTCTTTGCAAAAGTCGTAGTGAACTGAGCATGAAGCTGACCACCCAAGGTCAAAGCCAAAAGCACCAGTGCGAGTTTAGTGAAAATCTTATTCATATTTGTTAGGTTTAATTTCAAACTTCAAAAATACAATTTTTTCGGCAATCTCGTCATTCCTCTGCCGTTTTTTCCTTTCTGCTGAAAAGCAGCAAAGCCAAAAACGTCAGCAACCCATTGATTATCAATATTTCAAAACCAATCTTATAGCCTCCAAACAACTGTGGTGAATACATTTTCAAGAAGTAACTGATAATGGGCGAAGCCACAGCAATGAAAGGCACAGCCTTGTCGATGACTTTCCTGTTTTTCACAGACAGGCCAAAGGTGTACAAGCCCAAAAGCGGCCCGTAGGTATAGCCCGCAATGTCGAACACCTTGTCGATGAGCGACTCGTTATGGAAAGGCCGGAAGGCAATGATTACCAACAAGTAAAGCATGGCAAAGGCAACATGTATCCATTTGCGGTATTTTGTAATCTGCTGTTCGGTCAACTGTTTCCTGTCGAAGTGCATGAAATCAAAGCAGAAGGTAGTCGTCAAGGCCGTCAAGGTGCCATCAGCACTGGAATAACCTGCCGCCACAAGGCCGATGACGAAAACAATCGCAGTGAACTTGCTCAACGAAAAGGCCACCGAGGGGAAAATCTTGTCGTTGACCACCACGCCAGCCTCGTTCACAGGCAGTTGGAATCCAGTCGCTTGAGCGTAATAAATCAAGGCGGCACCTAAGCACAAAAACATCACGTTAACCACAACAAACAGCAAACTTGAAGTCATCACATTCTTTTGGGCATCGCGCAAGTTTCTGCAAGTCAGGTTTTTCTGCATCATATCCTGGTCTAAGCCTGTCATCGTGATAGTGATAAACATACCGCTCAGCAATTGTTTCACCCAGAACTTGTTGTGCGTCCAATCCGTCTCAAACACCTTGGTGTAGCCTTTTTGCGAAGCCGATTTCAGCAAGTCGCCCAAAGAAATGTTCAGGTTTTTCATGATAAACCATGCTGTCAAGAAAGCCGCCAGCAACAAAAAAGTGGTTTGCAAGGTATCCGTCCACACCACAGTTTTGATTCCTCCTTTGAAGGTATACAATAAAATGATGGCGATAAAGATGATTGCCGGCACCCAAAACGGGATTCCCCAATCCTTAAAAACAAACTCATAGAGCACAAACACAACAAGATACATCCTCAATGCCGAGCCCAACAATCGAGAAAGAATGAAAAAAGCTGCTCCCGTCTTCTCCGACTTCGGGCCGAAACGCATATTTAAATAGGTGTATATCGAAGTGAGGTTCAAGCGGTAATACAATGGCAGCAATACCAACGCAATCACCGCATAACCAAGTACATAGCCAAAGACCAAAGGTAGATAGGTGAATTGTCCTGTATAAACGCCACCTGGCACTGACATAAAGGTAACCCCTGACAAAGAGGCACCAATCATGCCATAAGCCACCACAAACCATGGAGAGTTTTTATTTCCACGGAAAAAAGCAGCATTGTCGGATTTACGCGCCGTGAAATGGGAAATCACAAACAAAAGTACGGTATAAAAAACAAAAACAGCAAGTATAATGGTTGCATTCATGATGTCAAAGTTTGGTTGTGCAAAAATAGGAATAAATGTCGGACTTGAAAGAAATTCCCTTACTTTTGCAGGCCGTTAGAAACACTTTACAATGAAAGGACTATATACCATCCTGTTACTTATCGTTTCCAATGTTTTCATGACATTTGCCTGGTATGGACAACTCAAACTGCTCGAGATAGTTCCCAGTTCAAAGGACTGGCCGCTCTTTCTTGTCATCCTCATGTCGTGGGGCATTGCCTTGTTCGAGTATTCGTTCATGATACCCGCCAACCGCATTGGAGCGATGCAAAACGGAGGCCCTTTCAATCTTATCCAGTTGAAAGTCATACAAGAAGCTGTCTCCTTGACCGTGTTCACCGTCATCGTCATCACGGTTTTCAAGACCGAGACTTTCCGCTGGAACCACATCGTCGCGTTTATCTTGATCATCCTCGCCGTGTTTTTTGCCTTCAAAAAGTAATATTTTGTTGCAAACAAAGGAAAAATGCATGATATTTGCGGAATGAAAGAGCACTATTGAAAGAACAAAAAAGAAAGGATATAATATGAAATTCTATGACATTGATTCAGTTTTCACCTTCGGAAAATACGAGGGCATGACCATCGCCGAGGTGTACGAAAAAGACCCTAAGTACTTGAAATACTGCGAAGAGAATATCGACGAGTTCTACGTTTCCCCTTCCGTCATGCGCGAACTGAAATCCATGAACCGTGCCATCAACGATTCCGCGCTTTTGGATGTCAACTTCGACAAGATGAGCGACGACGAGATTGACGAGTTCATCAGTGGCCACGATGAGGAGGACGAGTTTGACGAATCGAAACTGGAACGCGACTTCGATTGGGAGAACAACGATTTTGAAGACGACTCACCCTTTGACGAGTTTGAAGACGAATTCGATGAAGACGAGTTCAATGATGAGTTCGGCGACAGCTTCGATGAGAATTTTGATGGAAATATAGATGATTTGTATTGAAAGGAATATGTTTTCTTATTAGAAACAAATCGGCCACAAATCTGAAACAAATAAAAAATGACCCTCTATGTCATTCCTGTAGGAATCTATAGAGGGTCATTTTTTCGGTTGGAGTCGCAATCACTTGGTTTGGTCGGATCTGCAATCCCCGTTAAGCTACATTCAACTTTTCTGAAATGGAATACACCCGTTTGTCGCGTTGCGTGGAGGTAATCATCTCGGCGAGGAAGCCCGTTGAGAAAAGCTGCACACCAATGATGATGGCCAACAATGCAAAATAGAACAAGGGTCTGCGTGTCATGCCGTATGCGTGGGCAAACAGGCGGATGTAAGTCAAATAGATGGCTATGGCGAAACCTATCAAGAACGTGATGGAACCCAACAGGCCGAAGAAGTGCATCGGACGGTTGCTGAACTTTGAAATGAAATTGATGGTCAGCAGGTCGAGATAGCCACGGATGAAGCGGCTCATTCCGAACTTGCTAGTGCCAAACTTGCGCTTCTGATGATGCACCACCTTTTCCCCGATGTGGGTGAAGCCGTTCATCTTGGCAATGACGGGGATGTAACGGTGCATCTCCCCGTACACTTGGATATTCTTCACCACCTCGTTACGATAGGCCTTCAAACCGCAGTTGAAATCATGAAGTTTGATGCCCGACATCCTGCGCGTGGTCCAGTTGAAGAACTTCGACGGGATGTTTTTCATCAGCTTCGAGTCGTAACGCACCTTCTTCCAGCCAGAAACGAGGTCATAGCCGTCTTCCTTAATCATCCTGTAAAGCTCAGGGATTTCGTCGGGGCTGTCCTGCAGGTCGGCGTCCATGGTGATGACCACGTCGCCTTGTACTACCTTGAAGCCCTCATTCAACGCGGGTGATTTGCCATAGTTTCTTCTGAAACGCAGGGCTTTCACGTTCGGATTGGCCTCGGAGAGCTGTTGGATGACGGCCCAGGAATTGTCGGTGGAGCCATCGTCGACGAAGACGATTTCGTAGGAAAAGCCATGTTCGTCCATCACACGACGAATCCAAGCCTCCAATTCAGGCAACGATTCGGCTTCATTCAGCAGGGGTACGACGATTGATATGTCCATAGTTTATCTTTTTTTACTATGACCATTGACCATGACTATGACCACTTACACGGGAACGCTGAAGTTTCAGCCTTTGGTCGAAGTGGTCATGGTCATAGGCCATAAGCCATAAGCCATAGTCATCTAATTTCAGTTTTTCCGCCCATATAAGGTTGCAAGGCTTTCGGGATGGCCACGCTACCGTCGGCGCGGAGGTTGTTCTCCAAGAAGGCGATCAACATGCGCGGAGGGGCGACCACGGTATTATTTAAGGTGTGAGCAAAATAGTTGCCATTCTTGCCCTTGATTCTAATCTTCAGTCTACGAGCCTGGGCATCACCAAGATAAGAGCAGCTGCCCACCTCGAAGTATTTCTTCTGACGTGGTGACCAAGCCTCCACATCAAGCGACTTCACCTTCAAGTCGGCCAAGTCGCCAGAGCAGCACTCTAACGTACGGACGGGAATATCCATGGAACGGAACAAGTCGACGGTGTTCTTCCACATCTGTTCGTACCAGTAGTCGGCATCTTCCTGCTTGCAGAGCACCACCATCTCCTGTTTCTCGAACTGGTGGATGCGGTACACGCCACGTTCCTCAATGCCGTGGGCACCTTTCTCCTTACGGAAGCAGGGTGAGTAGCTCGTCAAGGTCAGCGGCAGGCTCTCTTCGGGGACGATTTGGTCGATGAACTTGCCGATCATCGAGTGTTCACTGGTACCGATGAGATAGAGGTCTTCGCCTTCAATCTTGTACATCATGGCGTCCATCTCAGCGAAACTCATCACGCCGGAGACAATTTCGCTGCGCACCATGAAAGGCGGGATGCAATAGGTGAAGCCACGGTCGATCATAAAGTCGCGAGCGTAGGTGATGACGGCGGAATGCAGACGCGCGATATCGCCCATGAGGTAATAGAAGCCATTGCCAGCCACACGATGGGCGGAGTCAAGGTCAAGACCATTAAACTTGGCCATGATGTCGGCATGGTAAGGCACCTCGAAATCGGGCACCACAGGCTCGCCAAAGCGTTCCTTCTCTACATTGAAGGTGTCGTCCTTCCCTATCGGCACTTCAGGCGCGATGATGTTGGGGATGGAATACATCACCTTGGTCAGTTGCTCCATAAGCGAAGTCTGTTGCTTGCCAAGTTGTTCCAACTCTTGGGCATTGGCCTCGACGAGTTTCTTCATCTCGTTGGCTTTTTCGACTTCCTTGTTTTTGAAAAGGATGCCGATTTCCTTGGAGATGGAGTTGCGTTGCGAACGCAGGTCGTCGGCGCGCTGCTGGCAGTTGCAATATTGTGTGTACAAGTTGATGGCCTCGTCGACGAGGGGCAACTTATTGTCTTGGAATTTCTTCTTGATGTTTTCCCTGACCACGTCGGGGTTCTTGACTAAGAATTTGATGTCTATCATAGGTTGATTGTATTTCTTCTTAAAAACGGGCAAAGATAGCAAATATTCAAATATCTTCCTTATAATTCAATTTTTCGGTTTTTGACAACATTTTTTTCAAACGGTTTATATCACGTCTATTATGCCAGACAGCAACGATATTAATTGTTTTCTCTTCAACAAAATAGATTAGTTGATTCATTTTTTAGGGCAAAGTACGGTATTCTATCTGAAGTTCTTCATCTTTCACAAAACTTTTGCCCAACATTGGGAAGTTTTTCAATAGTTCGGCATTATTCCGGATTTCCAAAAAAACTTCTTTTGCTGTCTGCTGGCCAAAAGTTTTTCCCACATAAGACACTATTTCCCGCAAATCGTCACGGGATTGCTCACTCCAATTAATCTGCATAAGTGGCTATCAATTGTTCCAATTCTTTCATCACTTCTTCATGAGGAATAAGCTTCGCACGGCCAGACTTAATGTCGCGCCCCCGTTGCAAAGTCAGTGCCTTTGCTTCCTCGGCAGTATAAACGCACGGCATTTCATCAGCTCCAATACCTTGTGATTCTTTGCCAATCAGTCTCAGTGCAATCCGAGTTAAAATTCGAGTAAGTTCTGCAGGCTCATATCCACCGCAATCTGGCAGATTAACTTGTAAACTAACACCTTCCATAACTATTTTCCATTTATCATTTGCAAAAGTACATTATTTTTGCCAAAATAGCACATTTTTTGCCAAAAAACATAAAAACAGAAAACCCCTCACCGTGATTGGTGAAGGGTCTCCGTTGTGGGTGGGCGGCGAACTACTTTCCCACGGTCTCCCGCAGTATCATCGTCGCGGCGGGGCTTAACTTCTCTGTTCGGAATGG
>JAEETH010000054.1 GCA_016290215.1 Bacteroidales bacterium | reverse complement strand
AGCAAAGAATTGATTTCGCCTTTGATTGAAGATGCTTTTTCTGAACCCGTGTTACATAAAGTCGTATTAAGCAAAATAGATTTCGAACTTCCAGATGAAATCTGGTACGAAATCAATGAAGGTTTTTCTTATTATTGGGATGAAGAAGTCGGTTTTGGCAATGATATCTATTTCGATAGCGCATGTCAATCCATACAAAAGCATTTAAACTCTGTTGGTATATTGTATCCTTATGACAAGTTAGGAATCATCTTAGAGATACTTTTCAATTTCATTGGACAAATCCCAGGTGTTTTTTTAGATGAATCTGCCATTGTATTACCTAAACAAAGAAAAGAGAATGATGATGAATCAACGTATTGAAACTAACTCTTTAATAGAATCCTTGAAGTCCTTTCAAGCAAAAGTTAACGGGCAAACGTCTTTAGAAGAATTGACAGAAGAATTTGAAAAGTTGGCTCCAGTATTTCTCTATGGTGGATACATTAAAGTCAGAAACGATTATCGCATTTATATTCGCACTGTTGAGTTCTATTTTCATTCAGAAACGGATTCTGCAAACTCGGTCAAAGATCCAATCGTATACCATCGAAATAACAAATCCATCGACGGCGACGTTCCATATTTTCCTTTGACGTCACTTCATGCACATGCCTCTGGATTTGACATTACCTTTGAGAACGAAAAAGAGAAATATAGAGCTTCCGCTCTTATTAGAGCCTATGAAGTGTGGGACATTAAACAAGAACAATATCTGTTTTACGATAAAAGCATTCAAAAATTCAGATTTCGCAAAGAAAACGAGCCTATATGGAACGGACAATCTACTTATTTGTATGATTTCATCAACGGGTTCAGTTCTGATGGAATACTATGGATAGATGCCAGATCAAACCAATCCGTTAAACTCAAGGTGTCAAAACGTCAAGGTGTTTTTAAATCCGATAATCAAAACAAGTATTCCCCAACAATAGTTGATGGTCATAAAGTCCCTGACAATCGACAATGGAGTTTCACCAGGCAAGAAAGTTTACTAATATGATTCAAGACCAAGACACCAACATCGTATTTCTATCCGAATGGCTAAAGATAGCTTATCCAGGATTCTTTTCACGTTTCACTAAGTTGTTGAATGAGTTGGGAATTCATTGGAAGACATTGAACTACACCAATGATATCTGGGCGAGAGACTATATGCCCATTCAACTTGGCAAGGATGATTTTTTGAAATACAAGTATTGGCCGGACTATTTATTGGAGAACAAAAAAGACCAAGAAACCATCACCGATTGTAAACAAGCTTGCGAGGCTCTGGGAATCCGATATCGTGAAACAGATATAATCATTGATGGAGGAAACATGGTCCCATGCGGTGACTTTATAGTAATGACCGACAAGGTTTTTACCGAAAACCAAGTTGAGAAATATGACAAGTCTTTTATAGCAAGATTAGAAACCGAGTTGGGCAGAAGAGTCATCATCATCCCCTGGCACAAGACAGTCGGCGACGAGTATGGTCATGCGGACGGTTTCATCAAATGGTGTGTTGGAAACCAAGTATTGATGTCAAACCATCGTGACACCGATCCAAAAGAAGCAAAAGAAATCAAACAAAGATTGGAAAGCCACGGTTTCGTAGTCAAAGAAATGCTTTTTAGTGTTGCAGAACCGTCTCCAGATTGGAATTGGGCTTATGTCAATTTTCTTCAAGTTGGAGACAAAGTCATCATGCCCTCATTTGGAATACCCGAAGATAAACAGGCTTTCAATTACATAAAAGAGGCACTTCCAAACTGTGAAATTCGGCAAATTCAAATGAGGAGCATTGCAGATATTGGAGGAGCGTTGCATTGCCTTACTTGGAACATTTTGCTTTAATGGAATTAGTTTCACATCGTAAACCAGCGGAATCCAACCAAATTTTCGTGATTCCGACAAATATCGTTTACCAGACCAACCGAAAAACACAAGAAATAGGTTAGTCAATTAACCGATTTTTTAATAAAAACGGTTATTGTATCAACCTTTTTTGTATCTTTGCAGCCTAAAGACAAACGGAAAAGATGGAAACGTTATTCAAAAAACACCAGATTCTGATTTCACAGGTAAGTATGGATATCGTCCGAGAGACGATCAATACCATTTCGTGGGAAAAACAATTGGTGGGCATTCGAGGTTCGCGAGGCGTAGGAAAAACTACACTGATGCGGCAGTATATCAAGAAGAACTATGGCATCAAACCTGGCGATGCGCTTTATTGCGTATTAGACAGCCTCTATTTCAGCAACCACAGCCTGCTTCAGTTGGCCGAAACCTTTCACTTGATGGGCGGCAAGCACCTTTTCCTCGACGAGGTACACAAATATCCCACATGGAGCCAGGAAATCAAGGAAATCATAGACCTCTATCCCGACATGAAAATCACCTTTTCGGGATCATCCCTTTTGCAGATTCTCAATGCCGATGCCGACCTCTCGCGTCGTGTACTGAGTTACGACATGGCAGGACTGTCGTTTCGCGAGTTCCTCCATTTCTACAAAGGCATTCAATTCCCCGTGAAAAGTCTTGACGAGATTCTTTCCGATGCCGATAACATCTGTATGGAAATCAACAAACTATGCCGGCCTCAACTGCTTTTTGAGCAGTATCTTCGTGCGGGATACTATCCTTTTTATGACGGCAATGAAATGGAATATTACAGCCGAATCGAGAATGTCATCAATTTCATTATTGAGCAGGAAATGACACAATTTTGCGGAGTGGAATTTTACAACACACGTAAAATCAAGGCTTTGCTTGTTTTCTTGGCAGAGAATGTTCCCTACGAAGTGAACATTGCTAAGCTGTCAACTTATTTGGAACTTAATAAGCAGACGGTGTTGTCCTACCTCGCGAATATGGAACGCGCCGAACTTTTGCATTTGCTTTATTCCGACAACAAGTCGGTGACGCGCCTACAAAAGCCCGACAAGATTTACCTGCACAACCCCAACATGTTCTATGCCCTCGGGCAGCGCAATGAGATTGGAACCATCCGCGAATGTTTTGCCGTCAACCAACTCTCAGTGAAGCATACGGTTGAATACGGCAAGACCCAAGGCGATTTCCGTATTGACGGGCACATTACAGTAGAAGTAGGCGGACAAGTCAAGACCTTCGACCAAATCGCGGACATCCCTGATTCCTACATTCTTGCCGACATGATGGAGCACCCTGTAGGAAAGAAGTTGCCCTTGTGGATTGTAGGACTAACCTATTAAAGAGCCACTATAATTTATAGGTATTACACTGAATTTTGTATTTTTGCGTTGAAAAAGAGTAAATGAAGACCCAGTGTTCAAGAAAATCCTAAATACCTTTGGCACCAAGATACTGGCGGCAGCCCTCAACTTCGCCATTGCCATTATCATCTCCCAGACCTTGGGCGACACGGGTTCGGGGACACAGTCGCTGGTATTGACCTCCATCACGTTCATCCTCATCTTCTCCGAAATCGTGTGCGGTGCCAGCATTATCTATCTCGCCCCACGCCATTCGTTCAAGAAGATTTTGGTCGCATCGGTGATTTGGTCGGCTTTGATTGCCTTGGTCATGGGATTCAGTATCAGGCTGTTCTATCCCAAGTTGGAGTCCGATTTGGTCGTTCACGTGGCTATTCTGTCGTTCATTTCTTCGCTCAGCAACATCAATTTCCGCTTCCTTGTCGGCAAGGAGGAAATCCAGAAGGCCAACTACAACACGCTGCTTCAGCCCATCTTGTTAACCATCACTTTAGTAGTGTATTACATTGCGCTGAAAAAGACCGACATCTACGGCTATATCATCGGTCTCTATACCGCCTACGGAGGTACATTCCTGCTGGGCGTTTGGATGTTACGGAAAGAATATGCCAACCTGCCCAACGACAAAGACAAAGAATACAAGCCCGTATTAAAAGACCTGTTCAAATACGGTTTCCTCAACCAAACAGGACATTTTGTACAGTTCTTCAATCTTCGACTAAGCTACTATTTATTAGATAGTTATATCGGAAGAGGGCAAGTCGGAGTCTTTTCGCGCTCGGTCTCGTTGGCCGAAGCCATCTGGATCATCAGCAACAGCATCGCATTAGTGCAGTATGCCCGCATCGCCAATGCCGACGACCGTGAGTATTCGCAAAAACTCACTTTGGACCTAACCAAAATCTGCCTCTTTATATCGGCAGTGGCTGTTGTGGTGCTATGCCTACTGCCACCTCAGTTCTATGTCTTCGTATTCGGCACCGACTTCGGCGAGATGGCACACCTCATCCGCATCCTCGCACCAGGCATCCTGTTTTACTGCATTTTCCTTATTTTAGGGCACTATTATTCCGGTACTGGGCGTTATCAAATGAACACCTTCGCAGCACTTTGCGGATTGGTAGCCACCTTTGTCTGTGGTTTCACGTTGATACCCAAATATGGCGTCACAGGTGCAGCCATCACATCGGCAGTGTCGTACACCGTCAATGCGGTGTTTTTGTTCGTGTTCTTCGTCAAAGAATCGCACTTCAATGGGCGCAACTTCATCCTGACCAAGAGCGAGATCCAGAATTACATCACCGAACTCAAGCAACAATTCTTGAAACAACCCTCTGAAAATGAATAAACTCAATAAACTGACCAAAGCCATCGAGCGCATCATCCGGCATCCTTACCTGCTCAACCTCGTCCTTCAAGACGAAGGCAGCAACAAGGAAGACGTCATCAGAAAATATGGCCTCGCTGACGGTCTGCCCGTCATCGAAATCAACGAACTGTTCCCCGTTTTCGACGAAATCGCGAAGCCATACGCCTATCTCTCGGGTGCCACTATGCCTATCGACATTGCCTTGTTAAGGGCATTGGCTAAACGCTACGCGGTGAAAGATTATTTTGAAATCGGCACCTGGCGTGGCGAGAGTGTGGCCAATTTGTCTGACGTGGCACAGCATTGCGTCACCTTTAACCTACCGAAAGAAGACATCGTCAGATTAACAGGAAATCAACAATATGCCGACCTGCACAGCTTCTTCAGTAAGGATTTGGGCAACGTGGAACAACTCTATGGTGACTCCCAAACCTTCGATTTCGGGCCACACTTCGGCAAGTACGACATGGTTTTCGTCGATGGTGACCACCACTACGAAAGTGTGAAAAAAGACACTGAGACCGCCTTCAAACTGTTGAGAGGCGAGCGTAACATCATCGTTTGGCACGACTACGGCCTCGACCCCGAGACCATCCGTTGGGATGTGATGGGCGCCATTCTTGATGGTACACCTGCTGACAAACGCAAGCATATCTACCATATTTCCAACACATTGTGTGCCGTATATTTGCCTGAAGATTTACACACTCATAAACTTGTGCCTTACGAGACGCCGCAGAAATATTTTGAAATCCTTATCAAAACACATAAAATTGAATAAATGACTATGACCACTGACCATGAATGACCGCCTCAGCCAAGTTGTCGAATTTCACCTTTGAAGTGAGGCGGTCATAGTCATTGTCACAAGTCATTGTAAACAGAACGACTGATGAACATTCTGCACTTATTGAGTTGGTTCCCTCGCCCCGACGACCCCACCTTGGGCAACTTCTGCGTCCGCATGATTGACGCGCTGCCCGAAGATTGCCATTCCGTCATTCTCTCCGTCTGCGACGGGAAAGACATGACGAAATCCTTCGAAGTCAAGGAGATTCCCGGGGCTCACCACACCCATGTGCAGATTTATATCCGTCCGCCAAAGGTCAACGCCATTCGCAAGCTGAAGATGCTCCGGATGTACCAATATGGCCTCAACTACATCAAAATACACTTCTTCGAGCCTGACCTCATCCATTTGCACGTCACCTACCCTCTTGGGCAAGTGGCCTTACTTTGGAAGAAGCTCTTTGGCTACAAATACGTCCTCACCGAGCATTGGACGATTTATCAGCCGCAAAACAATGATATCTTGGTTGGAAAGCTGAAAAAGAAAATCATCAAGATTGCCAACAATGCCGAAGCCATCATGCCTGTCAGCCTCGACTTGCAACGGTGCATGGAAGGACATGGGGTGAAGAACCAGTTCAAGGTGATTTACAATTTGGTGAATACAGATATGTTTAAACTGAAGCCGTGCATAGATTCCCTCCAACGCACAGACCCAAGCAGGAATGACATGCACGGGGTCAAAGCCAAGAAGCAAATGCTTCACATCTCGACCTTACGAGACGAGGCCAAGAATTTCAGCGGCATTTTACGCACCATCGAAAGGCTTCGCCAACAACGAAACGACTTTGAACTGCACGTCATCCATGACTATGATGCACCTGAATTCAAGGCTTTTGTCAAGGAGCACAACCTTTCTGACTGCGTCATTTTCCACGGCAAGAAGACCTCACAAGAAGTGGCCCAAGCCTATCAAGATGCCGACTTTTTCGTGCTGTTCTCCAACTTCGAGAACCTGCCCTGCGTCATCGTGGAAGCCTTTGCCAGCGGCGTGCCCGTGCTGAGCACCGCTGTGGGCGGCATTGCCGAGATTGTTTCTCCCGAAAGGGGCATACTCATCCCATCTGGCGATGAAGATGCCTTGCTGCAAGGCATGAACACCCTACTCGACCATAGCCAAGAATACAACCGCGAAGCCATACGCGACTACGCCATAAAAACATTTGCCGCCCAAAACATTGGACAGCAAATCTTTAAGGTATACCAAAAGGTGGTAAAGGCTTAATCCTCGTTTCCAACGGCATTCTTCATGATGCCGATTTGGGAGCTTTCCACGAAATTAAGGATGAAATCAAGGTCTTCCGACTCGGGAAGATGCTCGCGGATGTACTGCACCGACTGGGTGACATTCATCCCGACACTATAAATCACGCGATAAACGTCTTGAATGGCATTGATACGCTCACGCGAGAACCCGCGACGCATCAAGCCGATGGAATTGACACCCGCATAACACACAGGATAGCCTGGACCCGTCTTCACAAACGGAGGAATATCCTTGTTGACCAAAGCGCCGCCACAAATCATCACATGGGCACCGATGCGACAGAACTGGCTCACCGCAGCCAAGCCGCCAAAGATGGCCCAGTCATCAACGGTGATATGACCCGCCAAAGTGGCAGCGTTAGCCATGATGACATGGTCGCCAAGGTAGCAATCGTGGGCCACATGAGTGAAAGCCATCAGCAGACAATCCTTGCCCACTACGGTCTTACCCGAAGCTGCTGTACCTTTGTTGACCGTAGCCGACTCGCGCACAACGGTACCATCGCCGATATAACAATAGGTGGTCTCACCTTTGTACTTCAAGTCTTGTGGAATGGCCGAAATCACGGCACCTGGAAAAATCTTGCAGTTTTTTCCAATACGTGCGCCGTCCATGATGGTAGCATTAGGGCCAATCCAAGTGCCGCTACCGATTTCAACATCCTCGCCAATCCAGGCGAAAGCCTCAATCTTGACATCTTCAGCGATGCGGGCATTCGGATGGATATAGGACATGTTCATAGTTGAGAGTTTAGAGTTGAGAGTTTAGAGTAATATTGCGGCACAAAGTCACGCGTCTTTAGCTTAATATAATAAGGTGTGCTTAACTTTTCTTGCAAAAGCCGTGTTGGAGAAATGACCAGGCTTCACTGCCGTCACCTTGCCCTTGATGGGACGTCCGACCAAAGTAAGGTCGCCAATGACATCCAACAGTTTATGTCGGGCAGGCTCATTGTCGAAATACAGCTCAACATTGTTCAGGATACCACATTCCTTGACCGTGACTTTCGGTTTCTTGAAGAAGGCAGCAATGTGGTCAAGTTCCTCGGAAGAGACATTACGGTTGACAAACACAATGGCATTGGTCAAGTCGCCACCTTTGATAAGGTTACGGCTGATGAGCGTTTCCAATTCATGCAGGAAAACAAAGGTACGGCAAGGCGCAATCTCGCTTTCAAAGTCCTTCAAATCATGCAGGGAAGCATGCTGCTCGTCCAGCACTCTGGTGTTGTACTTTACTTTGACGTCGATTTCAAACTTATCGCAAGGCTCAATGGTCAGCTCGATACCCAAGACCTCATTTTTGTAGGAAATCGGCTCTTCTACAACCAGATAATTGCGTGGAGCATTCTGCTCGACGATGCCTGCCTTATGAATAGCTTCGACAAAAAACTTGGCGCTGCCATCCATGATGGGAGTCTCTTCCACATCAATGTCAATCAGCACGTTATCAATACCCATACCACGAAGCGAGGCTAAAACATGCTCTACGGTGTAAATCTTCACGCCACCTTTGCCGAGGGTAGTTCCACGGGCGGTGTCAATGACATTGTCGACATCGGCTTCAATGATAGGTTGGTTCTCTAAGTCAATTCTACGAAAACGGATTCCGGAATTTATGGGAGCCGGGTTAAAGGTGAGGGTGCCGCACTGACGCGTGTGGAGCCCTGCTCCCTTGACACTGACTCTATTTTTGAGCGTACATTGTTTCTCTTGCATAAAAACTAAGTTATGTGGACTTGCCCACAAAAAACGGGCAAAAATAGGAAATTATTCTTCAACCGACAAAAAAAACCGTACCTTTACACGCTTTTATGATACAAATAAAAAGGAAATCACACAAAATGAAGCATTTAACAAAAACCATAAAAACCATAATTTTCACTTTTGGAGGATTGTTTCTCGTGATGTTAGTGTTAGCTTTCACCTCCATTCCGTTTTGGGCGCACTATCGTCTGGGTCAGAATCCTAATGGTGAAACCCAACTCACGCATCCACAATACGTTGTAATGTTCGGCGGGGCCGGAATGCCTTCCGAAGACAACCTGATGCGGCTTTACCATACAGCAGCCATGGCGCGACATTTCGAGATTCCCGTCGTTTTGGTACATCCCAAAGACTCGCTCTGCCAAGCCGAAATGACCCGATTGCTGCATCAAGGCGGTATTGACAGCATACTATACATGACAGAAGGGACCAACACACGGTCGCAGGCTGTTGAACTTGTGGAGAGTCACCCAGAATTGGTTCAAAACCAATGCATTGTCGTCACTTCTCCCGAACATGTCAGACGCACGGTGAAATGCTTGAACAAGGTCGGTTTCCAGAATGTCATCGGCAAGGCGGCTTATCCCGCTACCGTGGATTTCGACCTGTCACTAAAAAAGCAAAATCTCGGTGGAAATGAGGCCATTCCGTCAGTGGAAAGCGTCAAGATGCGCTACACCTTTTTCAATTATTTGAAATTAGAAATCACCTGTTTGAGGGAATACTGCGCACTGGCGTATTATTGGGTGAAAGGGTGGATTTAGGTGAGTTGAGAGTTTAGAGTTGAGAGTTTAGAGTTGAGAGTTTAGAGTTGAGAGTTTAGAGTTGAGAGTTTAGAGTTTGGAGTTTTTGAGGGTTTTCAATTCTTTTTCAAGGGCATCCAGCTTTCGGGCCATCTCGTCAATATGACGGAAGCGAGCGTTGGAAACCAAATACTGACGCAAGGGCTGTATCGGCGTTCCCATAAACTCTTTGTTTTCCTCCTTGATGCTCCCCATAATGCCGCTTTGTCCGCCAAACTTCGAGCCATCGGCAATATTGATATGCCCAACGAAACCCGACTGTCCACCAACCACGCAATTCTTTCCAAGATGCGTAGACCCGCTAACACCCACTTGGGCTGCCAAAGCTGAGTTTTCCCCAACTTCCACATTATGGGCAAGATGCACCAAATTATCCAGTTTCACACCTTTGTGAACATGTGTCGAGCCCATAGTGGAGCGGTCGATGGTGGTGTTGGCTCCGATTTCCACGTTGTCGTCGACGACCACGTTGCCCACCTGCGGAATCTTCTCGTAATGCCCGTCGGGTTGCGGCGCAAAACCAAAGCCATCCGCACCGAGCACTGCGCCTGCGTGGAGGATGCAATTCTTGCCAATGACCGTGTTGCGATACAATTTCACGCCCGGATACAGCACCGTATTGTCACCAACAATACAGCCATCGCCAACATACACCTGAGGATAAAGTTTCACATTGTTGCCGATTTTAGCATTCTCGCCCACATAGGCAAACTCGCCAAGATACAGATTTTCACCGCATTGTGCTGTTTTTGAAACGAAAGCCAAGGACGAAATGCCTTGTTTGTTTTGGGTCATTTGGTCATAAAAAGCCAACAGTTTGGCAAAACAAGCGTAGGCATCGGGCACACGAATCAACGTCGCTTTGACAGGTGCTGTGGCCTCGAAATCGTCGTTCACGATGACAATGGACGACTGGGTTTCATAGATATAATGCGTGTATTTCGGATTGGCCAAAAAACTAATCATTCCTGGTGCGCCTTCCTCGATTTTGGCCACGTTCCAGACCTCGGCGTTAGGGTTGCCTTCCACCTTGCCTTCAAGGATTTCGGCGATTTGGGTAGCGGTGAATTTCATTCGTTCAAGTGTTTTACTAATAACGGCTATTGAAGCATTTTATTTTTGACACGAGACACGGGACTATTGGACACGGGACGGTCTCGTTTCTCGAAGTCTCGCGTCACATGTCTTACAGCAGTCTTCCAAAATCACGTTTCAAAACGGCCACGGCTTGGTCGACCAAAGGATTGGGCAGTGCCACGAGGCTTTGGGCGATGATGGAGACATCCTCCTCGTCCTTCAGTTGTTCAAAAGTCGTATTGATTTGGTTGACAAGTTCCTCTTTGGCATTCATGACGGCACTCCAAGTGGTGCCTGCCACATACATCTGTTGCGCCAAATTATGTTCAAACTCCTCGCGGACGTTTTGCAAAAGGAGCAGATGAAACGCACCCTTTTCCATGCCAGGCGTATAAATGCGTTTTACCAACTGAGGCAGCTGCACGCGTTCCAAATAAAGCAGGAAACGCTCGTAGGCCTGAATCCTCAACGGCAGGATAATCTTCGTAGCTTGAACTTTCAGTTCCAATTTGCTGCTATTACGAAGTTCAGCGTCCTTCATCTTCATGAGACGCAGCAAAAGAATTAGGGTGGCGACCATCAGCAGCAGGCCAGCCGACATTAGGGCTATGACAATAATCCAGTTGTTCATAGTTGTGTAATTCAGTCAATAGAATAGCAAATGTTCAATAGCAGATGATTAAATTAGGAGGCAAAACAAAATTCGCCTCCCAAAAAAATCTGATAATAAGAGTTGTTCGCATGAGGCTATCCCTATTTGAGATACAACGGTTTCACCCGTTATTCGAATCAACATCACGCTTGATTCACTTCAGTATGCATAGCATACAAAAACGATCATTGTCTAAGAATCTATCTTGACGTTTATCTAAAAGAATCAGAAAGTCCTCACACTCCTAATATACCGAGGTGATGTCTTGCAATCATCAACGCTGTTGGAAGTACATCCTATTATACCTATTGAACACATATACCAAGCATCATAAGGCGAACGCTCCGTAGATGACCAATAGGTATAACCATCGAAGTTGATAAGTGTACCACCAACTTTCTTAAGAGTCTCGTTCACATCATCGAGTCTGAAAAAGAGCTTTTTCATTTGACCGATTGCAGGCAAATACCAGCCATTTTCGAAATCCACAATCGTGAATGCCGGATAGTCTGGATTCTCTTCAAGAATGGTCTTGGTATTTGCAAAGCCAGCTGTGTCGGAAGAAGCTTTCAAATTACTGGCCACATTGTCCAACGATGAGTCTTCGTCATATTTTCCCCATGAGCAAATTCCTACGTTATCCAAAGACACTGCCCAACCGTGCTCACCTGAATTATCCACATAAAAGACTACACCTAAGGCCGCATAACCACAACTGTCATAATTCGATGGACTCACGATAGTGTCGCCTTCACAAAGAATGTCGCCCACTTTCACTTGGGCATTCACAAATGGCACTGCTACAACAATCATGAGAGCAGTCATTAAAAGTTTCATTACATTTTTACGCATAATTCCTATTTTTTAATTATACTAATTTCAATTTCAATACATGCGGCAAAAATAAGAAAAAAAACAATAATGCAAGTGTTTTGATGAAACAAAAGAAAAAAGTAGCTTAGGTATACATTCACAATGTCACAACAAATTCAGTTGACATAAGTTGAATTACATCAAAAAGAATAAAATTAAGGAATTATGACGACCCAATCGAAAAAAGGTCTACCTTTGCAATTCATTTCCGTAGAGATGCAAAATTTTGCGTCTCTACAACAATTCAACGATTCAACAACCAAACAATTAAACATAACAATGAGCGAAATCATCCTTTCCAACAGAGTTTTGAACATGGCTGAGTCGGCAACGCTGGCCATGACCAACAAAAGCCGTGAACTAAAGGCCCAAGGCATCGACGTCATCAGCCTGAGCATCGGCGAGCCCGACTTCAACACGCCCGAATCGGCCAAGCAAGCGGGTATCGACGCCATCAACAACAACGACACGCACTACCCGCCCGTGCCCGGTACACCTGCACTGCGCAAGGCCATCGCCAACAAGCTGAAACGCGACAATGGCCTCGATTACAAAGAGACTGACGTTTTAGTTTCGAACGGTGCCAAGCAAGCCATCAACAACGTGCTTCTGGCTGTCGTCAACGACGGCGACGAGGTCATCATCCCCGCCCCGTTCTGGGTCTCTTACCCCGAAATGGTGAAGCTGGCTGGTGGCGTGCCCGTCATCGTCAAGAGCGACATCGCCCACGACTTCAAGATTACCGCAGAGCAACTCGAAAAGGCCATCACGCCCAAGACCAAAGTCTTCATGATCAACACACCTTGCAACCCCAGCGGCAGCGTGTTCACAAAAGCTGAGTTGACCGCCATCGCCGAGGTGCTGAAGAAATACCCGAACATCATCATCATCTCCGATGAGATTTATGAGTTCATTCAATACGAACAGAAGCACGAGAGCATGGGCCAGTTCGAGTTCCTGAAGGACCGCCTCGTCCTCGTCAACGGCGTGGCCAAGGGTTATGCCATGACCGGCTGGCGCATCGGCTATATTGCCGCTCCACAAGCCATCGTGAAGGCCACCAACAAGATCCAAGGCCAAATCACCTCTGGCATCTGCACCATCGCCCAAGCCGCTGCTGCCAAGGCCATGGAACTCAGCCCCGAGAACTCAACGGAAATCCAAGAGATGCTGAAGGCCTTCCGTCACCGCCGCGACACCTTCGTGAAGCTGCTGAACGAAATTCCTGGCGTGAAGTGCAACACACCCGCCGGTGCTTTCTATGTCTTCCCCGAGATGAAGTCGTTCTACGGCAAGACCGATGGCGAGACCGTCATCAAGGGCAGCGACGACCTCTGCATGTGGCTGCTTTACAATGCCCATGTGGCTTGCGTGGCTGGTAACGCCTTCGGCAACGACGACTGTATCCGTCTGTCGTATGCCACGAGCGAAGACAAACTCATCGAGGCCGTGAAACGCATCAAGGCGGCATTAACCAAACTGCACTGATTTAAAAAAATGCGGAATTATGAATGCTGAATGCTGAATGGGCAATGCTCTACATTCATCATTCAGCATTCTGCATTCCGCATTAAAAAAATAACTCCCATGATCATCCTCTCCACCGCTCCCATCCTTCCCATCTTCAACCAAGTCCTCGCCGACTACCACAAGTTCGACGACGTGGACCATCCTTGCGAAAACCCATACGAAAGGCTGACCATCGAATGGTACCTTTATAATAAGTCATGGATTGACACGGTGCAGTGGCACTTGGAAGACCTCATCCGCGACCCGAACATCGACCCTGTGAAGGCCTTGGCCTTGAAGCGCCGCATCGACAAATCGAACCAGGACAGGACGGACATCGTGGAGATGATTGATGGGTATTTTGTTTTGCTCTTCCAAAAAGTGGAGCCGCTGCCCAATGCCACCCTCAATACGGAAAGCCCGGCCTGGGCCATCGACAGGCTTTCGATTCTGCAATTGAAGATCTACCACATGAAAGCCGAAGTGGAGCGCACCGACGTAAGCGAGGAACACAAGGCAAAATGCGAGGAAAAACTTCGCGTTTTGCAGGAGCAAAACACCGACCTTTGCACCGCCATCGACCAGCTGATGGAGTGCTACAAGACTGGCGAAAAGGTGATGAAGGTCTACAAGCAGATGAAGATGTACAACGACCCTGCTTTGAATCCGGTGCTTTACGGGCAAAAATGAAAAAGCTCTTAGTCATACGCTTTTCCGCCCTCGGCGACATCGTCATGACCGTGCCAGTGGTCTACGATTTGGCCACGCAATACCCCGATTTGGAGATTACCATGCTCAGTCGTGAGATGGCGAGGCCTTTGTTTGAGCGGATGCCGAGCAATGTGCATTTTCTAGCCGCAGACCTAAAAGGACGGCACAAAGGCTTGCTCGGGCTCTGCCGACTTTGGCGGGATGCCCATCTGAACGACTTCGACTACATCGCCGATTTCCATGACGTGCTGCGCACCTGGTGGCTGCGTGCCGACAGCTGTCTGCACTGCAAGAAAGTCGCCAAAATCGACAAAGGACGCAAGGGCAAGAAGGCCTTGACAAGGCAGAAAAACAAGGTTTTCGTCCAGCAAGCCACCTCGTTTGAGCGTTATGCCAAAGTGCTGGAACAATTGGGATTCCCGATAAAACCGCAATTCACAAAACTCGATTATTCAGCTTTTTGCGAGAGGCAGAAAGCGGACAATGAGACTTGGATCGGCATTGCGCCTTTCGCCAAACATCCCGCCAAGGTTTACCCAATGGAAAAGATGGAGCAAGTCATCAAAGCCTTGAACAAGAGGGAAAACACTACCGTTTTCCTGTTCGGCGGCGGCGAGGAGGAAAAACGGCAGATTTCGGATCTTTGCGCCAAATATCCAAACGTGAAAACTGCCCAAAGCCAACAAGGCTTGAAAGGCGAATTGGCTTTGATGAGCCAACTCGATGTGATGCTTTCTATGGACTCAGCCAACATGCACTTAGCTTCCTTGGTCGGGACGAGAGTCGTCTCCATTTGGGGCGGCACACATCCCTACGCCGGTTTCTTGGGTTGGAATCAAAAGCCTGAAAACTGCGTACAATTGGATTTGCCCTGTCGTCCCTGTTCCGTTTATGGCAACAAACCCTGTCTCCGTGGCGACTATGCTTGCATGAACGGCATCACGCCCGAGCAAATCATTAAAAAGCTTGGTCTGTCATGAGCATCTCCCCCATCGCTGCCATGTTCGACCGCATCTCGCCCAAGTATGATGCGCTCAACCATATACTCTCCCTTAATATAGATAAGGTGTGGCGGAAAAAGACTGCCAAAATTGTTTCCAAAAACCAGCCGAAAGCCATTTTAGACCTTGCCACAGGCACGGCAGACTTGACCATCGCCATGGCGAAACACAATCCGCAAGCACATATCATTGGTTTGGACATCTCCGAAAAAATGTTGGAAATCGGAAAAGAGAAAGTGAAGCTCCAAAACCTTGAAAATCAAATCGAATTACATCATGGTGATGCGGCCTCACTCCCTTTTGAAGACTCCCGTTTCGATGCCGTCACCGTGGCCTTCGGAGTACGCAACTTTGAGGATTTGGACAAAGGTCTCTCTGAAATGCACCGTGTCTTGAAAACTAACGGTCAGGCCGTGATTTTGGAGTTTTCGATGCCCGAAAGATTTCCCGTCAAACAACTTTACAACTTCTACTTCAAGCATTTGCTTCCCAACATCGGGAAATGGGTCTCAAAAGACGGGAATGCTTACTCCTACCTCCCCCATTCCGTTGAAAAATTTCCCAAACCGAGTGATTTTTGCAACATTTTGGATTCATTTGGATTAAAAAACTGCCAAATAAAGCCCCTTTCTTTCGGCATAGCCACACTTTATGTCGCCAACAAGGAATGAATTATATTCCATTTTTTCCTATTTTTGCCGCGATTTTTACGCAATAAAAGCCAACTAATGGCGTTACAAGTCAAAATAAACCATGTCCATCTTGAAAAAAGCACTGAAAATACTGTTTGTTGCCCTTCTTCTCTCGGCAATCGTCGTTCCGGCGCAGGCCCAAAGAAGAGCGATCCATTATTTGGCCAACTATGAAAACGAGCCCTATCATTTCGGTTTCTTGCTGGCTTACAACCAAATGATGTACACCATCAAGACGATTGAAGACTATCAGAACATCCCGCAGCCTGCCGATTCATGGCCCAACGGTCCTTATAGCATTCCTGCCACCGAGTGTCTGTATGTCTACAACGTCGAGACCCATCAGTCGCCAGGCTTTACCGTGGGCATCATCGGCAGCAAACGCCTGGGAAGGTATTTTGACCTGCGTTTCATCCCCTCGCTGAGTTTCGCCGAACGAAAGATGAGTTACGACATCGCGCTCAAAGGCACGGACGGCAGCATCAGCATGCTGAAAATGACCAAATCCATCGGCACTACCTTTGTGGAATTTCCGCTTAACATCAAGTACCGTTCCAAGCGTTACAACAACATTGGTGCCTATATCTTTGGCGGCGTCAACCCGAAGCTCGACCTTGCCTCGCAAAAGGACAACAAGGAAACCGACTTGGAAGGCAACGAATTCATCAATAACTTGGTCACCAAGCGCTTCGACTGTGCCGCGGAATTAGGTGCCGGCTTCGACATCTATAACCAATGGTTCAAGTTGGGCATTGAAATCAAGATGAGCTATGGTTTCCTCAATATCATGAAGAATCCAGCCTTCATCTACACCGCTCCCATCGACCAATTACGCAACAAATTGTTCCAAGTGTCGTTAATTGTTGAATAGTCGACTTATTTTATATAACTACAAATCAATAAATTACAAAATTTTTGAGATTTTTTTCATCGAAATTATTGTAGGTAACAAAAAAATCTCTACTTTTGCACCGTCAAAATGACACGAAGTGGTCTCTTCGTCTAGTCTGGTCAGGACGTCAGGTTTTCATCCTGGTAACTCGGGTTCAAATCCCGGAGAGACTACCAACCAAGCCCGCCAAAACAGCGGGCTTTTTTATTGTCGAACAATGGGCAAGCTACAAGTCGTCATCAGCAACCAATACGACCCCTTCCTCAACCGCGCCGTGGAGCAATATCTCACCGACAATCAAGAGGAAGGTACCGTCACTATGTACCTTTGGAAAAACCAGCAGACTGTCGTCATCGGCTACAACCAGAACCCCTACGCCGAATGTAATGTCCAGCTGCTCCTTGGCGAGGGCGGTCATCTCATGAGGCGCGGCACGGGCGGTGGCGCGGTCTACCACGACTTGGGCAACATCAATTTCTCGTTTATTGCGGACAAAAAACTGTATGACGTTAGGAAGCAACTCTCTGTCATACAGGACGCGCTCCTCCCCTACGGTTTGCAAACCGAAATCTCGGGGCGCAACGACCTCACCTACGATGGGCGGAAATTCTCGGGCAATGCCTTCGCAAAAGGACAAAAGAACAACCTACACCATGGAACCATCCTCATCAAAACCGACGGCGCGATGATGCAGCGCTACCTCATCGTCGACAAGGCCAAGCTGATGAAAAACGGCGTGAAAAGCGTTGCCTCACGCGTCATCAACCTCAGCGAAGCCGTGCCAGAACTCACTTCCGAGAACATCAAGCAACCTTTGATTGCCTCGTTTGAGAAGATTTACGGTGGCAAGGCCGAATTGCTGGATCTCGACACCTTAATGAATAAACCCGAAGTGCAAACCATCAAAGACCAAATCTCAGGACACGACTTTCTGTTTGGTCGTTGGGAGCAGTTCAAGACCACTAAAAAAGCCCGTTTTGCCTGGGGCGGCGTAGAGATTGCTTTGCAAGTTGACGAAGCTAACGCTATCATCAAAGATGTTCAAATCGCAACGGATTGCCTTGAGCCCGAGACCATCCTAAAGGCCGAACAGCTGCTGCAAGGTGCCAGCACGAAAACGATGCCGATAGATGATTCCGACAGCGAAATCATCCATGACATCATCCATTTGATTTACGACTGAATAAAAAAGCGTATTTTTGCAGGCCGATTCGCGCTTCGCGTCACTGCGAGGCACGAAGCAGTCCAGAGACATTACCATAGATTGCTTCGCGCCGCTCGCAATGACGCAAAGCGGCAACTGAACAACTAACAACTATCAACTGATAACTGAATGAAATACTTTCTTCTCCCCTTAGGCTGTCAAATGAACCTCAGCGACACGGAGCGCGTCCGCACGGTGCTCAACGGCATGGGATTCGTTGAAACCGACAACGAAAACGAGGCCACCATCCTCGGCATCATCGCCTGCTCGGTGCGACAAAAAGGTATCGACAAGGTGTATGGCCGCATCGAGAAATGGAACGCCATGAAGAACAGACAGAACGTCATCACCTTCGTGTCGGGCTGCATCCTACCCGCCGACCGCCTGCGTTTTCTCAAGCTTTTCGATTTGGTCTTCGCCATGAACGAATTGCCCAACTTCCCCGACATGGTCCGCCAATACGGCATTGTCACGCCAGCCTCGTTACGTTTTGGAGAAGAGATTGAATACCAGCCTGTTGTCAAACCCTTAGCACCGCTCTTCCACAAAGACGACAAGATCAATCCCTCGGCCAACATGGACAAATTCTGGGCCATCACACCCACACAGACCTCCACTTTCGAGGCCTTCATCCCGATTCAAAACGGCTGTAACAAGTTTTGCACCTATTGTGCCGTGCCCTACACCCGTGGTCGCGAGGTGTCGCGCCCTTCGGAAGAGATTCTGGCTGAGCTGAAAGATCTGGTTGAAAAAGGATACAAGAGCATCACCTTACTCGGACAAAACGTCAATTCCTACGGCCTCGACAAGAAAGGCGAAGAAATTGATTTTGCGGAACTTTTGCGCCGCGTGGGCGAGTTCGGTAAAGCATCGGGCAAGGAATTTTGGGTGTATTTCACTGCGCCGCATCCCCGCGACATGAAAGACGATGTCATCGAGGTGATGGCGCACTACGACTGCCTTGGAAAGCAGATCCACATCCCCATCCAGAGTGGAGACGAGAACATGCTGCAACGCATGAACCGTCACCATGACTTGGCCACCTATCGCCATATCATCGAGACCATCCGCGAGAAGCTCCCGACGGCCACCATCTTCACTGACATTATCGTGGGCTTCACCCATGAGACCGAGGAAGAATTTGAAAACACGCGCAAAGCCATGGAAGAGTTCAAGTACAACATGGCGTTTATCGCGCAGTACAGCGTGCGTCCAGGAGCCGTGGCCTCGGAATGGGACGACGATGTGCCAAAAGAGGTGAAACGCGAGCGCTACCACCGTCTCACCGAGGAGCTGATGAAGCACAGCCTTGTCTACAATCAAGGCCTGATTGGCAAGACCGTCAAAATGCTGGTGGAAAGCCACGACCGCAAGAACGGCTACCTCACCGGCCATACTGAAGGTAAAATCGTTATCCGTTTCGCGTCAAGAGACACCAGTCTTATCGGGCAGATAGTAAAGGTAAAGGTGACTTCGGCTTCGCCGTTGTCGATTGAAGGAGAGTTGATTGAGGATTAACCAGAATAACAAAGACACACAAGATGCAAATCAACAGATTCGGGTATTATTGGTTGGATACTTGGGTGCTGGCCAACGTAATACAATTGGCCACTCAAGACTTCTGTGCCCGCAACCTCAACCACACCAATGACCCTTGCGGACGGCAGTACGACCAGATGACACAGGCGGCACGCTCCGTCCCTGCCAATATCGCAGAAGGGAACTCACGGCATTCCACCTCAAAGGAAACAGAGATGCGCCTCACGGATGTGGCAAGAGCCAGCTTGTCGGAATTGGCCAACGATTATGTGAATTGGCTTATGAGACATGAGGAAATTCCCTGGCCTGTGAAGTCGGAAGAACGCAAAAGGGTTAGCAACATTACCTTAGACAAGCCTACCTACAAAGACGATGTACAGCACCTCAGCAGTATCCACATATTAAAGCAGAAACACAAGTTTGATTCTTGGCTTTGTTCTAAAAACTCAATGACTGAAGCCAATTGTTTGCTTGTGCTTTGCAATCGTCTAATCATGATGTTAGGCAAACAGATTGAGAACCAGCTTGAAAATTTCAAAGAAGAAGGTGGCTTTACCGAAGCCTTGTCAGCTGAAAGGCTCGCCCACAGAATTGAGCAAAGCATCCAAGCTGATGCACCACTTTGTCCAAAATGCGGCAAACCAATGATAAAACGTATAGCTAAAAAAGGCAAAAACGCCGGAAATGAGTTTTGGAGTTGTTCAAGTTATCCAGAATGCGATGGGACTAGAAATGTTTGACATTTGGTCGTCATTTCGTAGTAATGAAATCTCGAAATGAAATTATTACGAATGACACCAGAATTGACAAAAAGCAATGTTTTTTTCTCCGTTAGGGAAAACATTACATTTACAAAATGAAAACTCTGAAATGAGCAAGAAAATCTCCTTCAAAACCCTCGGTTGCCGCGTCAACCTCTATGAGACCGACGCTTTGGCGTCGCGTTTCAAGGCGGCGGGGTATGAGATTGCTGAGGGTGACAATGCAGCAGATGTTTTCGTCGTCAACACCTGCACCGTCACCAACACCAGCGACCAGAAATGTCGGCAGGCCATCCATCAGATACGACGGAAGCACCCCGAAGCCCTGATTGCCGTCACGGGCTGCATGGTCAACCATAGGAAAGAGGAGTTGCTGCAATCGGGCATCGCCGACTATGTCATCGACAACGAGCGCAAGGCCGCCCTGTTCGACATCATCGACGAGCATTTCAAGACCGGTCACAGCGACCCCGAAGGCTACGACCGCGACCTATTCAGCTACCAGCCTGCCTTCGACACCTTCCACACCCGCAGCCTCATCAAAATCCACGACGGCTGCAACAACTTCTGCTCCTACTGCATCATCCCCATGGTGAGAGGACGTTCGACCAGTCGTCCTGCCAAGGACATTTATAATAATGTGCGCGAAGTTGTCGCCCACGGCTTCAAGGAAGTCGTGCTGACTGGAGTCAACATGGGACGTTACCAATTTGAGGACACTAATTTCGAGCAACTCGTCGAGAACATCCTCAACATCGAAGGCGACTTCCGCGTGCGCGTCTCCTCCATAGAGCCAGACCAGTTCAGCGATAGGTTTCTTGCTCTCTTCCAGCACGAAAAACTCGCTCCCCACATGCACATCTGCCTGCAAAGCGGCTCCGACGACACCTTAAAACGGATGCACCGCTTCTATACCGTGGCCCAGTTCCGCGACATGTGCCAGCGCATCAAGGTTTTCCGTCCCGACTTCAACCTCACCACCGACATCATCGTGGGTTTCCCTGGTGAAACCGAACAGACTTTCAAAGAAAGTTGCGACTTCGCAAAAGAAATCGGTTTTAGCCACATCCACACCTTTAAATACTCAGTACGCACCGGCACCAAGGCGGCCACCATGCCCAACCAAGTGCCTGAAAAAGTGAAAACCGAACGCAGCGAAGTGATGCGGCAGATTTCGTTGGAAAACAAGACCAAGTACTTCGAAATGATGCAAGGAAGAACGCAGCGCATGCTCATTGAGCGCATTGACAGCAAAGGCACGGCGAGAGGCTACGGAGAAAACTACATCCCCATCCTGCTCAGCAGCTGCAACGCCGAAAAGAACACCTTCATTAATATAAAGCTCGAAGAAATCGTCAATCGGGGCAATGAAGAAAAAATGGCGCTTGTTGGAGTTGGGAGTTAATAGTTAAGAGTTGACTTATAGGTCATTTTGCAGGCTGCGACATGTGCTGAAGCCCAATGGATAAAGGTGATTTCGGCGATTGAAACGTTTCAGGGGCAAAATCGAGGTTCAAAAACCGCCAATGGGTCAAATTGCAGGCTGCGACACATCGTGAACGCAGGCAATTGTTACCTTTGCCGCAATTTGAAAACCTCAAAAAACGGCCTTATGAACAAAAAGAATGCCCGTCGTGCGACTCTCGGATAACCAAGCGCAACGGCACCAGGAACGGGAAACAGCTTTACAAGTGTATGGCCTGCGGACGCCAGTTCCGCGCGGGTGACACGATGACTGACAAGGAGCTTTGGACGCTCTACCAAGCCAGCAAGCAGACGGTGGCAGAGATAGCCGCCATTGCAGGGAAAAGCCCCTCGACCGTCAAGCGCAGGCTGCGTGGGATCGACATCAGGTGGGAGCAGCCCAGTCTTGAGGGGACAAACGGGTTCGTCCACCTCGACGTGACCTATTGGGGTCGCAACTGGGGCGTGCTGCTTGCCTTGGACGATGCCACATGCCGTCCCCTCTACGTGGCGTTCGTCAAGCATGAGACCATAGCCGACTACGTGAAAGCCGTGGAGACGATAACGGGCATGGGCTACGTCATCAAGGGAATTATCATCGATGGAATGCGTAGCCTGTTCGACACCTTCCCACAGTACAAGATACAGATGTGCCAGTTCCACATGCGTTCAATCGTCGACCGCTACCTCACAAAGAGCCCCAGGCTCAAGGCCGCCGTAGCCTTGAAGAAGCTCATGGAGAGGCTCGTCTCGCTGAAGCGGGAAGAGTTCGAAAGGGAGTTCGGCCAGTGGAGGAAGGACTGGGCGCACACGCTCAACCGACAGACGACAAGCAAAAGGACGGGCAAGTCGCACTACACCCACAAGCGTCTTCGGACTGCCATGAACAGCGTGACCTTCTATCTGCCGTATCTCTTCACCTGTCAGGAGAAGGACTGCGAGGGGATGCCCAACACGAACAACAAGATAGAGGGCGTGTTCACCGACCTGAAGAAGAACCTGAACAACCACAGCGGCATGGG
>JAEETH010000015.1 GCA_016290215.1 Bacteroidales bacterium | reverse complement strand
TTGGAGGCGAACTCCAAAGCACCATAACCTTGGGTGAGCGGTGTCGTGACATCTTTGCCAACGGTGCTGGCATCGGCCATGAAAAGTACCAATGGATAGCTTTGCTTGCCGTCGTAAGCATCGGGGATAAACAGGTTATACTGCATCGTCTTACCCGTTTCGGAATCTTCATAAATGAATTGCTGAAACTTGTCGAAAGTCTCGTTTTTCAATGCGGCATAAACAGAATCCGTGTCTTTGTTCACCATCATCCCGTTGCCGTTTCGCGGCTTTTTGTCATCAAAACTCTTGTCGCCGTCCTTTCTTTGGGCGCAAGCAGCCAAGCATAAAGCCACGACTGCCATTAATACAAATACTCTTTTCATAATGTTGATGGAGTGTTTCGAGTCGCAGCTCTGGTCTCTACCAAGACCTTTTTGATTGATTTAAAACTGCTGCAAAGGTATGAAAAAATCCGCAATCCAAGACTGCGCCTGAATTGCGGGACATCTTTCATAAACTATCTTTTCAGTATGTAATCAGTGATGACGGCAAAATCTTGTCAACAATCACAAACATATTTTGCTTTTGACGGTAGCCATCAATTCTTGTCCGAATTGTTCCAAAGAAACATACTTCTTCGGCTGGTCCATATTGCGCATATCTCGTTCAATGGATTCCAACCAATAGGCACGTTGTTCAGATGTGAGGTCATCTTGACTTTTTACAAGGTCGATTTCTTCTATGGTGTCAATCATTGGTTCCTTCACAAGTTCGTTTTTCATTGTGCTAAATAACACAATTTTTCAAATTTGGGAAAGCTTTTTTCAGTTTTCGTTTAAGAAATAAAAGAGCCGCTTCCTTTAATGCTGCTTCATCACTCGGCTTTGCGAAGCTTTTTCCTCCAATTCCATGCGGCCGATGCGCCAAGTGAGGCCGAGGCTGATATAGCGCGAATTGAAGCTGTAGTTGTAGGACGATGAATGATAGGGGTTGAGGCTTCCCGTGCCCGTGGAACGACTGCCCGCATGAACTATGACAATGTTTCCTACCTCTGCCGTTTCTTCCGCAACGCCACGGGACAATCCATGATGGAGTTTCGAAGGAAACAGAGGTGATGACTAAAAAAGACACAGCTAAAGCGGACAGCGATGTATTGTGCCAAGTCTGGATCGCTTGTCATGGTGTTGGTTTTTTGATTTTTGCGTTGATTTACAGCCAAACCACCTCCCCAATCTTACAAGCAATCAGCTGAAGCCCAAATTGCTCCGCCGCCTTGCGCTCGTTTTTCCGAGGCTCGTCCCAAGGATGGTTCGAGAGGCAGAACTTGGAGTGGTGGACGGTGACGAAACGCTGGGCACCAAGTTCGGCAACGGCTCTCCCCAATTGCTCAGGCATGGTGTGTATCTGGCTCCAGTTGGCATCGTATTGGCCGTTTTCCATGATGGCGAGGTCGATGTCGGGAAACTGTTCCCCGAAGCGTTTGAAACGACTGCTATAGCCACCATCACCTGAGAAAAAAACCTTCCTTGTTGACGTTTCCATCAGCCATGAGGTTGGCATCGTTTTGGCTTTCCAAAAGCCGCGCCCCGAAAAGTGTTGGGTGGGCAGACAATGGAAGGTCAATCCGTCGGAAGTAGCACGCTCATACCAGTCCAATTCAATGAGCTGGCGCTTGTCGTAACCCCAGAATTCAAAGTTCTCGCCCACGCCCAAAGGACAGACTACCTTCTTCACTCGGCCTTTCAGCTCGGTGACCGTCTGATAATCCAAATGGTCCCAATGGTCGTGTGAGATGAGGAGAAAGTCGATTTCCTTGGGCATGTCTTGCGGCTTGTAGAGGTCGGTTCCAGGAAAGGCCCGATTAACAAACGAAACGGGCGAGCCTTTGTAGAACACGGGGTCGGCAAGGATGGTCTTCCCATTCAAACGAAGCAAAAAAGAACTATGCCCGAACCAAAGGTAAAAGTCACCCGATTCAGGCAAACAGTTCAAGTCGGTCTTGACCACAGGGATTTCGCCCAACTTTGGGATTCGATTCTTCGGCTTTTTCCCAAAGAGGAACTTTCCAAGATTCTTCAGCACGCCGCCTTGACCCGTGAACAGCGTGGTCGGTTCCTCATTCTGGAACTTATCGTTCACAAAATGAGGCGACTTTCGGATGCGTTCGAGGCGTTCGTCACGAGCGGTCCGTCCAAATTGCTTGAAGAAACTCAATGCAGATGCCATTACCTACTTGTGGAAGACAGTCTATTTCGCCAAGAAAGGATACTTCTTCCTAATATTGTCGGCAAGGAACTGCGCCACCGCGTCCGTGGGTATGTTGGTGACATTAAGGACAAAGTCATAGTTGCGAGCGTCATAGCGCGAGGTGTCGGCGACAGTTTTGACGAATGTGTCGCGAGCCTTGTCGGTTTTATCAATGACCTTGGCGGCCTCTTCAGGGCTGAGATTTTGCTTGGCGGCGATGCGGGCGATACGTGTGTCACGGTCGGCCATGATGAGCAGGTGCAACGCATTGGGATTGTCGCGGAAGATGTGGAAACCGGCACGGCCCACGATGATGCAACTCTCCTGTTCGGCCAATTCACGCAGCAGACGAGCCTCAGCATAATACAGGGTCAACGGCGTGACCTCTGGTGATGATGCAACTGGAGAGCTACAGGCGTCAAATTGGCGAAAGAAACGGCAAAATTCGCTCCACCAATTGGTATGCTGGGCTTTGACGCGATCCATATTTTCTAATGTCATGTCGAATTTTTCAGCAATGCTTTGCAACATGGCCCGACCATAGACTTTAAGCCCCAGTTTCTCTCCCAGCAGACGGGCGATCTCGCCACCTCCACTTCCACTTTCACGATTGATGGTAATAATAATTTTCGGGTTTTCCATAAGTAAATGGGCAATTTTAGTTTACATATTGGACGCGAGATTACGGGACTATGACTTGTGACTATGACCATGACTGTTTCGGCCAAGGGCTGAAATTTCAGCATCCCTGTGAAAGCGGTCATAGTCATGGTCAATGGTCATGGTCAAAAAGTCTCGAAGTCCCGTGTCCCGCGTCAAATAACATGTAGTTTAATTATGATTAGTTACTAAGTATTATACTTTTACAATTGAAACAAAGACATGACTAGTGCAGCAAATTAATCAATGCTGACAATGGTGTATTTCCTGGTTCCCAGTCCGATGGCTTCAGCGTGCTCGATGGTGTGGGTGCCGTGTTGCTTGTCGATGCGGCTGAGCAGGTCGGTGGGGTCGTTGGTTGCGGTCACCTGCTGGTTGTTGATGATGTCGACGCAGGCTTGGTCAAGAGCAACAGGGTCGGTGCTGGCGAGGATGCCGTAGTCATCAAGTTTCACGGGGGCAGGATGGTCGACACAGTCGCAGTCGATGCTCATGTTGTTCATCACGCTGATATAGATGATGCCTTGCCTCTTTTGGAAGTAGTTCGTCACTGCTTGAGCGGCTGCTGCCATGCTTTCAAGGAAGCCATCCTGGTCGCCGATGTATTCGGGTGTCCAAAGCTTGGCCATATCGAGTTTTTCCATCTTTCCCGAAGAGTGGATGTAAGCCTTGCCGTTGCTGCTGGCGCAACCGATGCTGAGGTTTTTCAAAGCACCGCCATAACCGCCCATCGGGTGACCCTTGAAGTGGTTGAGGGCAATCATGAAATCGTAGTTGGCGATATGGCCACCCACAATATCGTATTTGATGTGCCTCTGGTCTTTCACGGGAATGCGGATTTCGTCGTACTCGTCCATGATATCAACGGGGAAGTAATCGGTGAAACCGTGCCTGCGAATGACTTCCCAGTGAACGGCTGAGTTGTTACGCTCGTCTTTTTCGTCGCCAGGGCCGTTGCCGTAAGCGGTGTTGCACTCTACGATGGTGCCGTCCACTTCTTGCACCAGGTCTTTGATGAGTTCGGGTTTCAGGTAGTTGGGGTTGCTGCCCTCGCCGGTTGAGATTTTCACGGCCACGCGGCCTTTGGCTTCCACGCCCAAAGCCTTGTAAATGTTCACCAAAGCTTCAGGGCTGATGTTGCGTGTCAGATAGACTTTTGCTGTGTTTTCCATATTTGTGTTGTTTTGATTGTTTTTGTTGTTTTCAGGTTGGTTGTTGGTGCAGGCGGCAAAGGCCAAAGCGCACAAAAGGGTTATTGCGATTTTCTTCATTGTTTTGGTTTTAATACGGTTGCAAAAATAATAAAAAGTCTGTGGTGTGGCTTTGATGATCAATAAAAAGCCGTTTTTAGTTGTAGTGGCTAACGTTTTATGACAGAGTCTATTCTATTCAAAACAGCCTCAAAGGGATAAAGCCCGTCGGCATTGGCGTTCAAGCCTTTGAGACTAAGGGGAAACACCATCGGTGGGTTCTCCAAATCCAACAATGCCATATTGCGCAGCTGTTCGGTGCTTTGGTAAACAAGGTTGAGTGCGGCAAAAGCTTTCCCCTCGTCATCTACCCATTTCTCGATGACCAATTTGCAGCCGATAGGAGTCTTCTTTTCAATAGTTTGCGGCAGGCTGTAGTCCTCGGTCTCTAAAGCGGCCAAAACGCTCCCGATGTTGGAGTCGTGACCGCAAAGAAAGGTAAACTTCCTCCCGTCATTCTGAAGTTCTTCGAGCATTGTCCGCAAAAGCGGACGAGCCACTTGGCGTGCCACCACAGGCGCAGTGAACAGCACGTCGACATACCAGTCCTTGATGGCAGATATGCGTTCCCAATCTTCCCAACACAATGTATCGCCAAAGGCGGCCTTCAGTGCATCGGGTTCTTCGTAGTATTGTAGAACAAGTGCATCGGCAGCTTGACAGGCGAGGCGCAGCGAACCGCCCATGCCCGGCTCGCGGTTTTTGACGAGATACACATGCGCGTCGTCGGTGCGGAAATGGCAGGTGTCGCCTTCGAGGCAGGCTCGGCTTTGCTCCATGTCGAGCACTCGTTCCAATAGCTTATAGTTGCCTGCCATTTTCTCTCCAATGCCAGCCATGCCTTTTTTGCCCCCCATGGCGGCAATTTGTTGTTGCGCTAAAGCCTTGAAGTCATCGTTGTCATCCGTGATTTGAGGGTTAAACACGGGGTCCATCTTGCCCATTTCGCAATGATGTTCGATGCGGATATTGGCCACGGGCAACATCCCCGAAGAGAAATACTGTGCCGTGGCGATGGTGCGCTGCTTAGAATTGGCATAAAAGCGCATCGTACCCTCGGCGGGAATTTCATTTTCCTGCATCATCCCTTCGCTGACGAGCCATTTGCGGAAATATTGGCCCATCATCGTCTCTAATGCTCCACCGCGCAACGAAAGCTCGCTTGGTGCCGACGACCATTGGTGCCATTCATGAGGCGTGAGGCGTTGCAAGGCGGAGTGTCTCCCCGACAAAGGCGAGCGGATATTGTGGCGACTCAATACCACGACTTGTTTCAGTGTGTAGCGTTCGCCGAAATCATCTGGGTGGATGGCTTGGGCGAAAGATGATAAAGCCACACCTGACAAAAATAAAAATAGGATGATCCTCGATGCTTTAAACATAGGCTACCTTAATTTACCCAACGGTTTTTATCCACAACGGAAAGTAAGTTGTGTCAATTATGAAGTTTTCAACAAGCAAAAATAGTAAAAAACTTCTAAAGCCGACCGTCTTCGATTCAAAAACCAAATCGACTCATGTCATGGCCTTCAAGTTTCAATAGCGCGATTTTGTTATGCATCCCACCACCATAACCAGTGAGGTTGCCGTTGGCTCCAACCACCCTGTGGCAAGGCACGATGATGCAAATGGGGTTCCATCCCACCGCGCCTCCTACGGCTTGAGCCGACATTTTTCTTGTGGGCAGAGGCGCATGATGGCGTGTCTCCGCAATGCGTTTCGCAATCTCGCCATAAGTCACGGTTTGACCGAAAGGTATCTCGCACATGATGTCTGAAACCTGTTTGCGAAACGGGGTCAAACCATTCAAACGATAGGCAGGTGTGAAATCAGGCTGATGACCTGAGAAATAGAGGTCTAACCAACGGCAGGTTTCGGAAAACACCGATGGTAGAGACGCGCCATGGCACGTCTCTACAAGGTTCATTATTTGTTTATTCTCGTCCCGTGAGCCTTCAAACCAAAGGCCCGTCAATGTCTCACCGTCGGAGCACATCAAAAGGTCATCGAAACCTTCGGGGGTAGGGTAGCGTTGTGTGTATTTCATCGGTGCAAAAATACACAATCGTTCTTATTCTTTTTCGTGCCCTTTATGCTCTTGGCGATTGTGCTCACGATGTTTGTTCAAGCGGTTCATGACTCTGCGCTCGAGCTCATAGATGCGTTGAATTTGTTGTTGCGTCAGGAATTTGCTGTACTCTTCGTAATATTTTTCACGCAAGTCGAGGATTTGTTGACTGCGTTCGAAGCGTTCCTTGATGGCTTGCTCAGCCTCTGCGTCGTTGGTGGGCTCTTCCTTGTGATTAGGACCTAATGCCCACACCTCTTGTTGGTAGGCGCAATAAGTCTCTATAAAACGCTGTGTGGTCGTTTCGTCGAAAGCCATTTGTGTGGCAATGTAGTTGGCTTGTTTTTTGGCCAACTCTTCACGGTTCATACGTTGTTGTTTGTCTTGCGCCGTCATCATGGTGCAAAATACCAGCATCAAAACTGCCATTAAATTGAATTTCAATAAGTTTTTCATATCATTCTTCTTTTATTTAATTGTCAAGATAATACATTTCGTCAAAATACTCCAACAAAAGCTGTTGGTCGGCATCGCTGAGTTGGTTGAACGCCATTTCCACTTGCTCGAACGAACCTTCTTCGGTTTTGGCGAGTCTTTGGTGCAGCACGAGTAGCAAGGCCAATGATGCAGCGACAGCAAGGCTTGTCCAAAGTACCACCTTACGACCGGTCGTTTTTTTCTTTTTCGTCGCCACTTCCTGCATCAAGCGTTTTTCCATTTCATCGAAAAAGCCTTCTGGGACGGTATAGGGCATTGATTTCTTCATTTTCTCCAATTCGTTTTCCATAGCTAATCGTTTGTTTTCAAATAGTTTACAATCTTTTCTTTGGCATAATGGTAGTTGGCCTTAACGTTGGCTTCCGTCGACCCAGTGACGAGGGCAATATCTTCGTATGACAGGTCGTCATAATAGCGCAGGTTGAAGGCAATCTGCTGCTTGGCGGGCAGCGAGAGGATGGCTTTTTGCAGTTTTACCGCTTCGGCATCGCTGTAGTCGACGTAAGCATCGGCTTTCAGGTCAAAGAGGTCTTCAGAGGTGTCATCTAACGGAAGTTCGGTCTTGCCTTTGCGCTTGCCCAAGAGCCGTAGGGCTTCGTTGGTGGCGATTCGGAAAATCCATGCGGTAAGCGATTGTTTTTCATTATATTGCGAGAACGAACGGAAAACTCTCACAAAAGTCTCTTGCATCGCATCTTGTGCATCGGCATGGGCCACCACTAATCGACGGATATGCCAATAGACGGGCTTCATATAAGCCTTCATAAGCAGCCCCATCCCCTCATTAGGGTTCTTTTTCATGGCCGATATGATTTCGTGGTCTGTTGGCATGGTTTTACTCTTTGTTCACAATGATTTGCAAAAATACTCAATTGCAGTGAATTGGTTGGACTTTTACATTCTTGTTAAGTAACGAATCAAAACTAAACTTCATGTTTTTTGACGCGGGACTTCGGGACTTTTTGACCATGACCATTGACCGTGACTATGACCGCTTTCACGGGAATGCTGAAATTTCAGCCCTTGGCCAAAACAGTCATGGTCATAGTCACAAGTCATAGTCCCGTAATCTCGCGTCCAATATGTAAACTAAATTTGCTCATCTACTTATGCATAATGGTTTCTCAAGATTAAGGTACCACTTTAGTGAAAATCACCCTATCGCCAATGGACACGGCTTTCACAAATACGGCTGTGAAGGGTGGAATGGGAGTGGTAGCTGGCACTGCGTTGGGATTGATGGTTTTGCCGTCGTCGTTCAGCACGTAGTATTCCCTGTCGAGGATTGCCTCGCAGATGAACGGGTTGCCCACCAGGTTCCAGCACTTCCTTTCGTCGGTGGCATCATAGACTAGTATGACTTCGCCGTTGTCGTTGTAAGGCGAACCGGTGAAAATAAGGGTAGTGCTGTCATGGCTGGCATACAGGTAGCCTTTTCCATTTTCTATCTCATAGCCGTTGGTAAAGGTTTTGTAATTCTCCCATTCGTTGTCTTCGTGCGACAGGTTAAAGCGATAGAGGTCGTACGTATCAGTGATGAAGCCGTTCTCTTCGGAAGGCATAATCGAGTCCACAACGGGTGAAGTAATGAGATAGTAGCCGCCATTATTGCCGCCATGGCCTGCTATGTCCTTGGTATAGACGGGCATTTCAAGCACACGCAAGGTGTAATCGTTGTAGCCAGCCTGTAAATATCCTGTCAAACAGGGGTCGTTCTCGTTTTGCAAGTATTCGCACCCACCAATGCGCATACGATAGTCACCCGGCGCTTGAGTGGCAGGAATGGTGATGATGGCGTTTATTGTTCCTTCGCCATAGTCCCAAGCCCATCCTCTATAGATATTCTCATCATCGTCGAATATGAGGTTGTTGTTGAAATCCACCCAAATACGAATCCAATAGGAATTATCGTAAAAACTGGTGTTGGTGGTGATTTTGATAGTATCTTGTACTCCGGCTTGAATGGCTCCCACCATGTTAGTATAGTTGCCATAGTATGGGCTTCGCGCCGGAAGGCCATTAGCGTTGTAGTTGTTGACGGTATAGTCGCCATTTCCAAAAGCTACTCCTACAATACCTTTATTGCTCCTTTGGGTTGGGTTTGCCTCGCAATAGCCAATGTGAATGCTGATGGGTCCCGCCCATTCGCTATAGTCGTTGTTGCCGCAGATGCCTCGTACCCAGAAGTAGTGGTCTTTGTCAATCGTCAAGTTGTCCAAAGTGTAAGTGCTGGCATTGGTCGTGCCTGCAATGTTATATTGTGGGTTGGAACTGGCATAGATGGAGTGCGCCACCTGACAAGTGGGGGCCTCGCTGACCCAGGTCAGTGTAGCACTCAAGGCATTGGTGGTCACTTCAAGTTGGGAAGGTGCTATGCAAGAAGGTAGTACCTCGGCGGTGGTGAAGCTGGTCGTGGTGACTATGCTCTCCTGCTCGCCATAAATGACCTTGATGCGGAAATCATAATCTGAAGCGGGTAACAAAGACTCGAGCATCACCGAAGTGGAAGATGCAGAAAGGCTTTCCCATGCAGTAGTCCAGTCGGAGACCGAGGATAACTTGTATTGGTATCTATAGCCTGTGACGTTTGGACTTGGTGCCATCCAACTGAGCTGAGCTGTCGTGCTCGTGATGGTGTCCGTATAGATATCGAGTATTCTTGGATAGTCGGTGGCTTGGTAGTAGATGGTTGTCTTGGGAAGATAATTCGAGCGGCTGATAGTAGTAAGTGAAGTTGCAGAAGTCTTGTATGAAACCACAGCTGCATTGGAATGACCGTACTCGCCACACCAATTAATACTTTCACTTGTTCCCAGGACAATCTGTTTGAAACCTATCAATAGGTTGTGTCCGCCGTAGGAATAATAAGGGTCGAGGTCAATGTGCATTACGCCGTCGATAGCCTTGAGTGTGTCACAGTTGGATACTAAGGTCATATCCTCCCATGGGTAGAGCGCGTTGCTGCTGAATGTGGTGTTGTCGACTTCGGCTATCCATACTTCAAACTGAGCCCCTCCCCAGTCTGTCGTCTGAGTGAGAGTGCCAGTGCTGATGTAGAAAGACAAGCGTCTGATGTCGCTACCGGCAATATCGACAAGACTTGTTGCAGGGATGATGAATTGTCCATGGGTGCCGTAATTTACTCTGTTGCCAAGGAAAGGGGTGGAGGAGCCGCCTGTCGTAACATCCGCAAAGGTGAAACTTTCGGCCTGTAATGCTGTGGTAAAGTTGGTAGTGGTGTAATCGCTTTGGCCCAAGTCGCCGTAACAGGCGCGCACACGGAACTGATAGCGTGTTTGTTCGTCCAACCCGTCGATGGTGACGGAAGTGGCAGTGGTGCTGTAATCCTGCGACCATTCGGCATCGTTCATCTTTTTGTAGCTGTATTGATAGCCCGTGATGGTCGTGATTGCATCGGGTATTACCCAACTCAGGGTGGCTTCATCGGCGGTGATGTTGCTCGAAGTCAGGTTCTTGGGTTTTGGGGTGTCGCAAGGAAAGTAGCTGAAGGTAGTCTTTGGGAGGAAGGATCGGTTACTTTGATAGTATTCATAGTAGTTTACGTCTTCATACGAGTAAAGGCTGGTTCCATAGGCCGACACGCCTGCTTCCGCACTACTTACGCTTTTCCATATTACGCTTCCGCTTGCACCATTAATACTATAGATGCCAATCAGAAGATTACCTCCGTTATAAGTGTAGTTTTGTTGGAATGTGATGGTGTAAGTTTCTGAATTTGCGGTAGGCTCGGGCAATTGACCCTCAAAAACAATGGTGGCGTCGTTCCACCCGCTGTAATGTCCGCCCAAAGTGGTGGAAGTCACCTCTTTGAGAAACACTTTGTGTTGGGTGTTTTCCCACGAGATGTTGCTTACCGAAGACGGATAAAAGGTCATGGCACTGATTGTACTTCCATGGCACATTTCTGTCAACTCGGTTGCGGGAATGATGCATTCGCTTTTGTTATAACAAACAGAAGGAGGCACCGTACCATGCACATACATCGGGAAATAATAATTCGTATAGGTCCCGTCCTCAAATGCCGTAAGGGGATACGCGTTGGTGGGTATGAATTCCAACACATTGCTCCATAAGGTATCTGCTGTGTCGCAACTTGGTTTCACTCGGGCGTAGTAAGTGGTTTCGGGTGTGAGATTGGTGAGGTTGACCGTTACGGTGGACTCGTTCACACTGAAAAGAGAAGAAATCTCAGTGTATGTGTTGGCGGCAAAAGTGTTGTCAGTACCATATTGTAGAACCCAATCGTTGGCGATGCCATGTGTGGTCCAGGTGAGTGTGGCGATGGTGCCATCACCAGGAGTGAGTGTGGCTGATAGGTTGGTGGGTATGGCACAGCTTTCGTCGAACGAGATTTGTATATTAGGTCGCTCGTAGTTTAGCCCCAAGTTGGGGATAGATGTTACCGTAGGAAGAAGCCAACTGCTTCCTTCGGAATACAGCATTTTGCAAATGGAGTCAGTCGCTGTGGCGGTGGAGGTGTATCGCCAGACAGAGTCGCCATAGCCACTGGTTCCTACATATTTGTCCACGACGATTAGCAGGTTGCTATCGGGGTCGTAGTCAAACGGTGTGGGCAACACGATGGTGTTCCAACCCGCCCTTGGATTAATCTTTCCGTTGGTTTGGCTGTAATACACTCTGTCGGCAGAGGTGAGCTTAATGTAATCAGCCGAGCTTGAAAATGAGCTCTGTCCAACATTTTTCATGTAGATATTGATTGAATAACTCTGTATTACATCCGCATCGCTATAGAAGCCGATGCTGAGAACTTGATTTGTGCTTGGTGTGCCAATTTCATCGGCGGTGAAAATCATCTCAGCCAAGGAGTATTTGGAAAGGTTGGAGATAGGTGCTCCGTAATGGGTGGTAGTGTCGGTGCCAATCGTAACGGTTTGGGCTGATGCAGCCATTGGCAAACCTATTGCCAGCAAGAGAAGCATGGCCATTCGCATTTGTAAAGATGTTTTTTGCATATTTAGGAGTATTGGTTTTCTCTGAGAAGATGATACTTATAAGTAACTGTTCAAAATTAAACTGCGTTATTTTTTAGCTGTAAGCAATCAGCCGTCAGCCTTCAGCTCGGTAGCACCAAGGCTGACTGCTGATAGCTGACGGCCAAATCTTTATGTAAACTAATTCCGCTCATCTGCTTATTAAATATCTATTCGTTTGACATGGGACTTAGGACTTGGGATTTTCTTTTCTGTTTTTCGTCTTTTGTCTTACGTCCTACGTCTTTTGTCTTACGTCTTACGTCTTACGTCCTACGTCTTATACGTAAAATTCTGCTCCTCTACTTAAAACCATTACCCTGCAAAATTGGAAAAGTAAAACCATGGAATGTATTTTTTACCTTTTTGAACGATTTTTGTATTTTTGCTCTCGCAAACCATAATATTATTCTAATGAAGAAACTCCTTTTTTTAGTTCTTTTCGTTGCCACTGCAATGATGGGTCAAGCCCAAGTGAGCAAGATGCTCGGTCAATGGAATACCTTCGATGACAAGACGGGCGACATGCGCTCCACGGTCAACATCTATGAGGAAAACGGCACTTATCAATGTGTCATCACCACGCTTTACGAGAAAGATGCCAACGGCAAATTTCAGGTGATGAAAGCCCCTTATCCTAAGGGATTTGAAGGCGTTGTCGGCACCCAACTCTTCAGCGAAATGAAAGTCGATGGAGACCAACTGAAAGGCAGGGTGTATGACCCGGAAAGCCAAAAAACCTATCACGGCAAGGTGACTTACAAAGAAAAGACAGATGAACTCATCCTGCGTGGTTCGTTGGACAAAGCGGGGTTGTTAGGTCGTTCGCAAACTTGGAAGCGCAAAAAATAACTATCATTGCGCTTGGAAAAATTCCGTACCTTTGCCGCCGATTTGAGGGACTGGAGTTCTGTTTTCACGGAATGAAGGCGAGACACGAGACGATAAAAGTCCCGCAGTCTCGCGTCTGGTAGTCCCGCGTCAAATAATCGGTTAAACTTATAAATTACGAAATACTGAAATGAAAGTTGCAACATTATTAGGCGAACGTTTCAAGAAGGCACCGGCCGACTGCGTATTCGACAGTCAGGCGCTGATGGTGCGTGGTGGATATATCAAGTCGGTGGGAACAGGTTTGTTTTCCTTCTTCATGCCGGCCAAGCGCATTGCAAAAAAGATAGAAAACATCATCCGTGAGGAGATGGACCGCATCGATGGACAGGAAGTCATGTTCCCCGTCGTCATGCCAGGTTCATTGTGGCAGGAGTCGGGGCGTTACAACAGCATCGGCTCGGAACTGCTTCGCTTCAAGGACCGTAACGGCATTGACATGGTGCTGGGCATGACCCACGAAGAAGCCGCCGTACAGCTGGCTCGCGACGCCGCGAAGAGCTACACGCAGTATCCCTTCATGATCTACCAAATCCAGACCAAATTCCGCGATGAACCCCGTTCGCGTGGCGGCTTGATCCGCACCCGTGAGTTCACGATGAAGGACGCCTACAGCTTCCACACCTCGCAAGAGGACTTGGAGCAATACTACGCCAAGGCTTACCATGCTTACGACCGCATCTTCGCCCGTGCTGGCGTGCCTCAGGTCGTGGCCGTCAAGTCCGACTCGGGCATGATGGGTGGCCGCATCTCGCATGAGTTCATGCTGCTCACCGACATTGGCGAGGACACCATCGTGATTTGCCCCGAGTGCGGTTACCGCTCCAACAGCGAAGCCGCCGACTGCATCGTCCACAACGAGGAATACCCCATTGAGCCTCTGGAAGAGGTCTATACCCCCGACCAGAAGACCATCGAGGATGTGTGCAACTACCTGCACAAGTCGCCCCTGCAGTCATGCAAGGCCGTGCTCTATCAGCGTAACATGGATGACTCGTTGGTCATCGTCTTCTTGCGTGGCGACCTTGAGGTGAACGAGACCAAGCTGCGTAACCTGCTTTGCGCCGAGGTGCATGCCGCAACCGTCACCCCCGAGATGGGTGTCTGTGCCGGTTTCATCGGTCCCAAGGGCTTGCCGGAAGGCATCACCGTGGTCTACGACGAGTCGCTGAAGACCTTGAACAGCTTCGTGGCGGGTGCCAACAAGGAGAACTATCACTACAAGGGCATGAACATGGCCCGTGACCTTGGTGAGGTGAAGTACGATAGCGTTGCCAAGGCCACCGCCGGCGGCATCTGCCCCGTGTGCGGCAAGCACAGCATCACCATCAGCCGCGGCATCGAAGTGGGTAACATCTTCCAGCTCGGCACTAAGTACACCGAGTCGATGAACATGCAGTACCTCGACAGCGACAACACGCTGAAATACCCCATCATGGGCTGCTACGGCATCGGCGTGGGTCGTCTGATTGCCTCGGTCTGCGAGGTGAGCCACGACGACTACGGTCCGATTTGGCCCATCACCATCGCCCCTTGGCAGGTGCAGATTTGCGCCCTGCGTATCGCCGACGAGAACGTGCGCCGCGTAGCCGACAAGCTCTATGAAGACTTGAAGAAGGCTGGCGTGGAGGTTATTTACGACGACCGCAACATCAGCGCAGGCGTGATGTTCTCCGATGCCGACCTGCTCGGCGTGCCACTGCGCATCGTGGTCAGCCCGAAGACGCTGGAGCGCAACGCCATCGAGTTCGCCAGCCGCGACAAAAGCTTCAAGGCTGACCTCAACCCCGATAATGTCGTTGCCGAGGTAAAGGCCAAGATTGCTGAGATGATTGACGCACTGACACCGAAAGATTAATGTTTGTAGAACTGTCACATCGTGGCAGCCGCTGATTCGAAACGATTACAGCGGCTGCCGTAGTACGACAGCCCTACAATGACAAAAAAATCCGACAGAATCATTCTGCCGGATTTTTTATTGAATTATTGAAAACCACCTTTGTTATCCAAAATTTTCCTATTTTTGTCCCACAAAACAAAAGACATCGAATAGAACAATAAATTGACTTGACATATTAATCCAACGGGCTTTACGCTCTTGTTCTCTGTCTGAAAAATCTGGTAAATTTTAAAGCGGGAGAATAAGCTAGCGGAAAGTTTGCGTTTTATGGCGCAAACTTTTTCGTGCTTATTACCGCATCGGTTTACCAGAGCCATCAGACATAATAAGCAATCAAACGAAAAGTGAGCGCCTTTTCTGTTGCTTTTCGGGACAAGGCGACGGCCTACAAAACACGAAAAGCACCATGGAAAGAGAAAAAAGATACCCTACGGAAGGTTTCCATCTTGGACAAATTGTAAAGGCTGAATTGACACGGCAAGGCCGAAGCATCACTTGGTTGGCCCAGCAGGTGGGATGCTCGCGCGAGAATCTATACAAGGTGTTTCGCCACAAGTGGATCTACACCGACCTTCTTTTCCAAATCAGCGAAGCCTTGGATTACGACTTCTTCAAGTTATGCTCCGATTATTATCAAGCAAAAAAATATGAACGAATTAGCCAATCAATTGACATTAATTTTCCAAAAGATTAGGATGAATAGCACCACGTTAATGTCTGACAATAAAAAAGATTAGTATATTTTTGCCGCAAATCAAAATGAACAAAACCCGATGGGTGCAATGGGATATAATCGCACAATACGGAGATGAAAAAAGCATTACTGGTTTTCATGGCGGTTTTGGGTTTCGCTTTTGCTGCAACCGCGCAAAATGGAGCTATTGGTGTTCGTCTCGGTGGCGGTTCGGCATTGTATGGCGCCGAGGTTTCTTATCAAATGCCGGTAGGCCATAACCGTATCGAACTCGACCTCGGCTTCTGCGGCAACGAATATATCAATTTGGCGGGCGTTTATCAATGGGCTGGTCCAATTGCCGGCAATTTTGGCTGGTATGTCGGTCCTGGTGTGAACCTTGGCTTCTGCCTTCACCATGGCTTCGGCATTGCCGCAATCCTCCAAGGTGGGGTAGAGTACGATTTCTCATCCATCCCGTTGCAGCTCACTTTGGATGCCCGTCCGTCATGGGACTTCATCAGGAGAGAAGGTTGCGTTAGCAGCGGCTTCGGCTGGGGCATTGCCTTGGGCATTCGTTATATGCTTTAAGAAATGGTTTCAGGAATCATAACAACTCAGTAATAATCAAAACCGATGCGCCCGATGGGATAGAACTGGGCAAAAAGAAAAATGAAAAGACTTTTATTCGTTTTTCTCTCATTAGCGGCATTTGCGCTATCGTTTTCAAGTTGTGCCACTATCGTTGGTGGCGCGAAATACAATGCTCGGGTAAGAGTGCAAGATCACCCTGATGCTAAAATTACTGTCAACGGACAATATTTAGGTAATGGGGAAGTTACAACATCCCTCAAAAGAAGGGAATGTAACCAAGTCAGTATTGTTGTTCAGGATGGTGATGATGAACCTCAGACAGTGCTGTTTAATGGACGCAAGTTTAGGACTGGAACTTTAATTGCAGATTTTTTCTTACCAATCCCCCCGGGAACGTTTATCCTTGATGCCATTACGGGTGCTTGGTGGAGGCCTGACGATGGAGACTCGAGGATTACAAGGGAAAGTGTCAAGAATTATCTGTACACCATCACATACAGACCCAATGAGAAAAAACCAAATACTACAAATCCACCAGTTTCTGCACCAATGCCCCAAACACCTGCCGCAACCACTGTATCAGAACCAACCGTTACACCTCCAACCGTTTCACCAACCCAACCTTTGACAAAGTCAAAGACAGAAGCGCTTCGAGAGCTGAAGCAGCTTTTGGACGAGGGTGTTTTGACGCAAGAAGAGTATGATAAAGAAAAGGCAAAACTACTTGAATCGAATTAGGGTATATCCTAAATAGCTTAGCAAGAAGGAGGATGGCTTCCGAGGTCGTCCTCTTTCCTGTTTTAATGTTGGTATCCAATAGGTTGGGATGATTCAAACCATATTGAAATACAGGCTTGTCCTTACTCTTTTGGCATGGTCGTTTGTCGCTCCACTTGTGGCGCAAGACACCGTTTCGGTTGGGCAACGCCCGAAAGTTGGGCTGGTCTTGGCTGGAGGTGGTGCCAGAGGTGCTTCGTTCATTGGGGTGTTGAAGTATTTTGAGGAGTTGGATATTCCGATTGATTATGTGGTCGGATCGAGCATGGGGTCTATTATTGGTGGAATTTATGCCTTGGGATATTCACCTGATGAGATGGCGGAAATAATTTCTTCTTTGCAGTGGGAGAAATATGTCGGAAATCATATTGATAGGTCTTGTTATACTGCTGATATGCGAGAAAGGTATGGTACGCAAGTAATCAACGTACCATTCAACACAAAAGGCATTTTTAAGGAAGGCTTCATCCCTGCTGTAATAAGCGAGTTGCCTATCGCATACGTGAACAACAAGGAACTAGAGAATCTGTTTAACGAACTTTGTCAAGGCTACCAACGCTCCATTAGCTTTGATGACTTGCCTGTGCCTTTTGCTTGTGTGGCAACCGATATTGTAGCGGGGAAGGAAGTGGTGTTGCGTAGTGGTAGCCTTGCTGATGCTATCAGGGCAAGCATGGCCATTCCTGGGATTTTTTCTCCTGTCGTGGTCGATGGCAAGCTGTTGTATGACGGCGGACTGATAAACATCTTCCCTTCCGATGTGCTTCGCGAAATGGGGGCTGACATCATCATCGGGATAGAATTCAGCAATGAAAAGTACTTCTTCGGTAACAAAATACCAACGGCATCCAAACTCTTCGACTACATCTACAATTTTGTCATTCACCCCAAAAGGGATGAGAATAAAAAGCTTTGTGACATATTGATCAAACCCAACACGGCTGAGTTCGGCCCGTTTAGTTTCACTTCGCAAGCCATTGATATTCTTGTGAGCCGGGGTTATCAAGCTGCACAGCAAAATCGGGAAGCATTGCTACAGCTTAAGCAACATTTGGATTCAATATCAGGACAACCAGTGCATAAAAAACTTAGGACAAATCGAGCAAACAATTTGAATGGACAATCCTTCATGGTACACAAAATTGTCATGGATGGCGAAAATTTGACTAATTCCCAAATTAATTGGCTAAAGCGCAGGGGAAAAATCCATGAAGGGGATTTTGTTACTACAAATAATATCAGGAAAGCCATTGAACTATATCGTGGAACAGGTGCGTTTGATGCAGTGTCGTATGAACTTACCCCAATAGATAGTTTGACTGAAGGTCGACAGCTTGTTTTTCATTTAGGTTCGGCCAGCCCCGATGTTGCTGGTTTTGGTGCCCGTTATGATACCGAAGAGGGTGCTGCGTTGTTGTTTAGTTTTGGCCTCAACGGGCATAGGCTTTCTGGTTTGAAATTGAAACTGAAGGGACGTTTGAGTTTTAATCCAAGGGTTAGTGCCAAAGCCACCTATTCGTTGTTCTCTATTGCCAACTTTAATTTGGCTTACGAGTATCGGAACCAATTGATGAAAATGTCGGTCTATGAAAACGACAATTTGGACTTGCGAATGCAAAGCCACGAAATCGGCGGATATGTTTCCTTGTTTCAGCTACTGGATGTTTCGACCGAAATGGGCATCAGCTATGTATCAACAAGTTTCCCGCAGGTCAATCTGAAAGATTTAGATCACGTAGCATCGGATTCTTTGTCCACATTGTCCCAGATGTTTCAAAACCACGGTTTTTATGGTCCTTACTTTTCCATCGGATATGATAATCAGGACAAAAATAATTTCGCGAAGCAGGGCATTTATGCGAATATCGGAGGACATCTTCGTTTTGATACCGATGGAAATCAAGCAATCATGAAAGATATTGATGTCTGTTTTAAGGGCTACCTCACACCTTGGCACAAAAGCTTTACGATAATACCGCAATTATATGGTCGGTTCTGCTTTAATGAGTCACAATATGCCTCGTTATGGAACACCATTGGAGGAGAAATAAGAGGAAGACACTGTGAAGGACAATTGCCTTTTGTCGGGGTAAACCATATTAGGAAAGTGGAGGATTTAGCCACTGTATTAAGATGCGATCTGCGATTTAATATTTGGCGAAAGCATTATTTCACAGCTATTTACAATATGTTTCTCGGGCTTGGTGAAAATGTTCAAAAAAATGATATGTCTTTGGTGTGTTATTCCGGATTGGGTTTGAAGTATTCTTATGACAGTTATATTGGCCCCATAGGATTAACAGCACAATGGTCAGAAATAAATCGGCAAATCAGCTTGTATTTTTCGATTGGTTATGATTTTTGATATTCATGCATCGCTCTTGTTCTCATTTGGAAAAATCTGGTAAATTTTAAAGCGGGAGAATAAGCTAGCGGAAAGTTTGCGTTTAATGGCATTCGTACTTATTATTTGTAACGGTATACCAGAGCCACCCAGGTTTAATAAGCAATCGAACGAAAGATGTGCACCTTTTCCATTACTTTTCGAGACAAGGCGACGGCCTCCAAAACACGAAAAGCGCTATGGAAAGAGAAAAACGGTACCCAACGAAAGATTTCCACATGGGGAAACTCATCAAGGCCGAACTGACGCGGCAAGGCCGAAGCATCACTTGGTTGGCCCAGCAGGTGGGCTGCTCGCGCGAGAATCTATACAAGGTGTTTCGCCACAAGTGGATCTACACCGACCTTCTTTTCCAAATCAGCGAAGCCTTGGATTACGACTTCTTCAAGTTATGCTCCGATTATTACCAAGCAAAAAAATGTGAAAAAACCAACCAATAACTTGGTAGCAATTTTCCAATATTTTGGGACGAATAGCACCACGTAATATATTGATAATATGATTGATTAGGCTATTTTTGCACTGAATCTTCAATCAACTAAAACCGATGCGCCCGATGGGATAGAACTGGGCAAAAAGAAAATGAAGAAAGTATTTATGTTTTTGGGGCTTGCTTCAGTTGCTGTCCTAATGTCTAGTTGTGCTTTGCTTGGCACGGGCATGGTGTACGAAGGAATAACAGTTCCTCATTCGGTTACTTCCAACACGATTAGCGACAATGCTAAGGTTGGCAAGTCCAACTATATTTCTGTTTTGGGAATTGTTGCTGTTGGAGATGGTGGTGTCAATGCTGCCGCTAAGAATGCTGGCATCAAAAAAATCAGTCATGTGGACGAGCAAAAAACAAGTGTCCTTGGCGTTTTCACCAAATCTGAAACTATTGTTTACGGGGAATAAACCTCGTATTTTCCATGACGGAGGCTGTCTGTAGCAGATGGCCTCTTTTAATTAATTACAATGAATAGCAAAAGACACATAGCCACTCTTATTTTTCTGTTGTTATGTTCTGTAGGCTTGTCAGGGCAAAATACCCAGAAATACTATGTCTCCAAAAATGTGGAAAGCGGCATGTTGTATTTCATCAAGCCTATGAAACTGTTTCAATCATGCAAGAACGCTTGCTATTTTGACCAAACAATTAGGCCGCATAACGATACAGTTAGTGTTGGAGTGACTTTTACTAACAAACAAGCGTTTAAGGTTGACTCTATAGCCATCATAAGCGAAGATGCTCTTATTGGAAAAAAAGTGGAACACTTGTTTACCGAAAAGGTCAAAAACAAATGGGATTGCAGGTTTTTCGTTTATCTTACTCGCATAGAATTGCAAACACTATGCACAAATGTACCTATAACACTTTCTTTTTTTGGAATGGAAAACTCTAATATCCAATTGCAAGTCAAGCCAAATGATTGGAAAAAAACATTGGAGATAAATAGGGCAATTTATGACCAAATAAAGCTGAATGAATTATAAAAAAGGGTGTAAATGCATACGATTACCACATCCTATCACTTCGAAATCACCACTTCCGAAAGGGCGATGCATGTGTTCGGAACGGTTATGTCTCATTCGGATGAAGGGACTTGGGTTGATATTTGGTGTCCCGAGGAGCCTTCCTTGACGCAAAGGATTCGGGTTTCGCATCAAGACATTTGGGGAGCTGTCGAAGTGTTGGTCCGGGAACGGATGGAAACGGCTTTCGCCTCGGAAAAGCCGTTTTCTTTCCGGTGTTTGGTATAGCAAAGACTGGCAATCATACGAAAATCGGCCCAAATCCCCATTGGTTTGGGTCGGTTTTTTTGTACCGAACCAAGCCGTTTTCACATTTTCTGGACATAATTTTCATTGATTTTACACATTTCATGTTTTTTTGTGGGGTAGAGACGGTGTGCACACCGTCTCTACAAATGCAAAAAAAATCCAGCAGCTTCAAACTGCTGGATTTTTTTCTGTCTCCGCGACATCAACGTGTTTGTTTCGGCGGAACCATTCCGTGATGTCCTTCACACGGCCGTCGGCCAAGCGTTTCATCATGCGCTGGTTAGTGGTTGCGCTATCCAAGGCGCCCAATTCAGCCACATATCGGCCTAATTTGATGTAGTCGAAGTGGTCGGTCGACACGTTTTGCGGCAGTTCGTTTTTCCCCGAATACCAAGCTATCTTCATGTTGTAGTCGTTTTTCACTTGGCGGGCCAGCTGTGCTACCGACTCAGGCTCGTTGTCGCCGCCCATGAAACATACGCAAGTGATGCCCGTCTTGTATTGTTCCACAAGACGATACAATTCCTTGGTGTCTAATGGGTTGCCTTTGTTTTCCCACAAATACTTGCTGTGGCAACCAGGACATTGGTTGGGACAGTTGGAGATATTAATGGCAAGGGTCACTTCTTCAGGAACTTCCTGAAAGACGATATCAAAATTGGCATATTTTAGCATCGGTCCATCTCCATTTTTCCATAGTAACGGCGGGCGGCTTCCTCTTGGCGTGGCTCGCTGAAATTGCTGACGCGCTTCAAGTAACCGATGATGCGGGTCAGGTAGTCGATGTTATGGCTGTGGCACTCGGGGCATTCCTTCAAGAAACGTTTGTCGATGTGACCGCAGTCGTTACAAATCGTGTTCGGGATATTGAAAGTGAAATAGTTGCAGCCTTCGCGAGCAGCCACGCGTAGCAGCTGGCGGTACTGCTCCTTGGTCAAATGTTCTTCAAGATTGCAGTGCAAGGCCGAGCCACCAGTGAGGTGCTTGATGTACTTCTCACCGTGGAGACGGAACTTATCCAAGACGTTAGTATTCGGGTCTTCCACGATGTAGAAATAGCTGTTGTAGCAGTCGCGGTGCACCTCGTAGCCGTCTTCCTTATCCCACTTAGCATGTTTGACGCCCACGTTCTCGGCGGGAATCATCTCGCAGTTGAACATCAGGCCGTCCTTCTTCGAATAGTATTTCTTGTTATAACGCTCGATGAGACCCAAAACCTCTTGCACGAAGTGTTCATACTCTGGGTTGTCTGAAATCTTGATTTTCAAGAATTCAGCAGCTTCCACGAGACCGTTCACGCCGATGGTGAGGTATTGGCGACCGAGGTTGATGTAACCTGCATCGAAGAGTGGCAACATGCCTTTCTTCTGCAACTCCTTCAGGTTCTCGTTGTAGCAAATCTGCACCTTGTGGCAGAGGTCGACGATTTCCTCAAGGAAGGTGAGGTAGTGCATGTTGTTGCGGGCAGCGTACTGGATGCAGCGGTTCAGGTTGATGGTCAGCACGCTCTTGGAACCAGTAGAAACGCCACCGGCACCCAGGGTATAGCTGAAGCCATTGTCCTGAATCTCATTGCGCAGACGGCAACATGAGGAGAGCGAGTCTGCGTTGTCGCTGAGGTAGGTGAAGAACGAATGTCCTTCGGCGTACATCTCGGCGGTGAAGTCGGCCCATTCCTGGTCGATGACGTCGCCATCTTTCGAGAGCAGGGCCATCGTTTCGACGGGGAAGGTGAGCACACTTCTCAGACGCTCGGCATTGAACCACTTCATGAAACGCTTTTGCAGCCAGCTGAGCGACTCCCAGTCGGGTTGCGAGCCATCGGGGAAGTAGAAGTTGCCAAACAGCGACTGGAAATAATACTTGTCGTAGTAGGCAATGTTCCAAAACACCGACTGGTAGTTGCGTGCTCCAGCAGGTTGGTTCAAGGAGTAAACAATCTGTTGGAAGCAGTCGGTGATGACCTTGTCGATAGTACGTGGTTTCAATGAGAAGTCGACCACCTCGTCAGCGCGTTTGTAGTAGTCTGGGCCGTAGTCCTTGGCGATGAAGTAGTTCATGTACATCAGGAACTCGGGTGTGGCGCAGGCACCCGACAATTGCGATGAGACCATGAACACCATATTAATAAAGCCGCCGCAGAAGGAACGCAACTTGGTGGGGGCGGTGCTATTGCCGCCGATGGAAGCCGTGCCTTCGTTGAGCCAGGGATACATGGTGATGGAGGCGCAGTAGTTGGCCAAACTGGTCTCGTCGTTCTTGTAGATAAAATGGTTGTTGAGCAGATAGAGGTAACGGTCGGCGAGTTCCTTGCCAAACACTTCCTTGATGCGGTCCGTCAGCAGGCGGCGGTTGATTCGGATGAAGCTCGACTTGGGCAGCTCGCCGATGAGCGTGGCGATGTTCTTCTTCTCCACGTTGGCGTTGGCATCGTACTTCGAGCCGGTGGCGGCGTTCGAGGCGTTGACGTAGTTGCTCAAAAAGTCGATTTTCTCGCGGATTTCACGATCTTCGGTGTGCTTCTGGCGGTACAGGATGTAGTTTTTGGCCACAGTGTAATACTGCTCCGCCATTAAAGCGGTCTCCACTTGGTTTTGGATTTCCTCGACGGTGATGCCGTTGGTCACGCGAACGCGGCTCAAGATGCCGTTGAGGTCCTCATCGGTGGCATAGAAGCCCGAGGCGAGAAAAGCCTTGCTGATGGCGACTTTGATTTTTTCAAGCGAGAAGGCTTCCTGCTTGCCGTCCCTTTTGGTAATGTACAATCCTCCGTTGCTCATATAATGTGCTCGTTTTCAGTTTATTGCATCATTGCTGATGCTTAGTATAATTATCGTTTTCAATCATTCGGCATGTTTCCCTTATCCCGAGGGATGGCATGCTTCCGTTTTCAAGGCAGGTCTTCTGACTTACTCCCTTCCGAACGGCCTTCCCGTCCTCATGGGTCGGACAGTGGCATGGGGTGTTCGGCATGTTTCAGAGCTCACAGCTACGGGTATAGTCCCTGATTTTCACGGGGTTCCCTATTAATCTCCTCCTAAGAACCTTGTTGTGCAAAGGTATAGCATTTTGGTTTCATAGACCAAATTAATTCTTGAAAATTTTGTCAACAAAATTATCAACATGCTAATCAAATGATTTATTTATCTTTGCAAAAAATTTCAGAATCATTATGCCTAAAAAGAAAAAAATCGAAAATAAGTTAAGCACTTTTACAAGTGTAATCTTGGGTATTTTCGCTGACCAGCCTTTTCGCCCGAAGAACTACAAGCAAGTCTGCAAAATCATGGGCATCAAGGACCAAGCGGGGAAAGATGTTGTGTATAACTTGCTTATCGACTTGAAAGACAAAGGCCTGCTGCAAGAGGCTCGACCTTTTAGCTATGTGATGAGCAACGCAGGCATGGCGCAGTTTGGGCCCAAGACGAAATATGTGGAAGGCACGGTGGAAATGAAGTCGACGGGCAAGGCTTACGTGGTGCGCGATGACGGCGAAGGCGAGGACATCTTCATCGCGGCTCAAGACACTTACAAGGCGTTGCATGGCGACCATGTGCGTGTGGCCATGTTCCCCAAACGCAACAACAGCAAACCTGAAGGCGAGATTGTAGAGATTTTGGAACGCAAACATACCGAGTTTGTGGGCGTGCTTTCCATATCCCATGGTTATGTCTTCGTTCGTCCCGATGTCGACTGGATGCCTGTCGACATTTTCATCCCACGAGGCGACCTCAATGGCGCCAAGGACGGCATGAAAGTCATCGTTCACCTCACCGACTGGCCCGACGGCTCAGGTAACCCCTTTGGCGAGATTGTCCGCGTGCTCGGCAAGCCTGGCGAGAACGATGTGGAGATGGAATCCATTCTTGCAGCACATGACTATCCCATCGAGTTTCCTGATGAGGTGGAAAAAGAAGCGGATAAGATTCCCGTTACCATTAGCAGGGACGAAATCAAGAAACGCCGCGATTTCCGCAATACCTTCACTATCACCATCGACCCTGCCGATGCCAAGGACTTCGACGATGCCATCAGTTTGCAGAAGTTGCCCAATGGTCATTGGGAAGTAGGTGTGCATATCGCCGATGTGTCGCACTATGTGCAAAAAGGTTCCGCTATCGACCGCGAGGCGTTGGATAGAGGTACTTCAGTCTACCTCGTCGACCGTACCATCCCGATGCTGCCCGAGAAACTATGTAATAATGTGTGCTCGCTGCGTCCCGATGAGGAAAAACTGACTTTCAGTGTGGTCTTCGAGATGGACGACGATGCCAAGATTTACGACAAGTGGATTGGCAAGACCATTATCAAGTCGTGCCGACGCTATACGTATGAGGAGGTGCAAACCATGATTGAAGGCGGCGAGGGAGACTACAAGGACGAAATCCTGTCCTTCCACAAATTGGCGACCAAACTGCGTGAAAAACGCATGGAGGCAGGCAGCATTAATTTCCATTCTGAAGAGGTGCGCTTCATCCTTGACGAGAATAAAAAGCCCATCGACACATACGTACGTGTGCAAAACGAATCGCATGAACTCATCGAAGACTATATGTTATTAGCCAACCGCACTGTAGCCGAGACTTTCGGCAAACCGGAGAGCAAATGGCACAACGACACCTTCGTGTATCGTGTCCACGACGAGCCTAACCCCGAGAAACTCAACAAATTCATGCTGTTGATTTCGCGTTTGGGCTATACCATGAACTTGAGCAACCGCGATACCTTGGTGCAGTCCTACAACAAACTCTTTAAGGACGTGGAAGGCAAAGGAGAAAAGAACCTCATTGAGACCGTCGCCCTGCGCACCATGGCCAAGGCCGTCTACAGCACCGACAACATTGGACACTACGGTTTGGCCTTCGACTATTACACCCATTTCACCTCACCCATCCGTCGTTATCCCGACTTGATGGTGCATAGATTAATAGAAAGGTATCTCATCGAAGGTCAAGGTTCAGTCAACAAGAAGGAATACGAGGAGATGTGTGTCCACGCCAGCGAGATGGAGAAACAAGCCGAGGAGATGGAACGCCAGTCTATAAAATACAAACAAGCTGAATATCTGCAAGATAAGATTGGACAAGTGTTTGAAGGTTTGGTCTCGGGCGTGAGCAAGTGGGGCTTGTTTGTGGAGCTGAAAGGCAACAAATGCGAAGGTTTGGTGCGCTATGAGGACCTCCCTGGCGACTATTACTATCTCGACGATGACAACTTCCGCGTCATCGGGCAAGACACGGGGCGCGTCATCCAGCTGGGCGACGAGGTGCGCATCCGCGTGAAAGCCGTTGACCTCTTCAAGCATAAGATGGACTTCGAGTTGCTGGCCGACACGCTTCCATCAAAGAAGTTGAAGCAGAAAAAACGCTTGTATTAACAAAAATATGTACTTTTGCACATCATATTAAAGCAACAAAAGATGAAAAAAAGAAACTTAGTATTGCTGTTGACCTTATGCGTCATGACAGCTATGGCTCTTGTAAGCTGTTTGAAAGAAGATAAAGTACAAGTCTCCACACAGAATCTTTGGTTTGGATTAGGGTCTGAAACACAAACGATTAAGATTACTGCGAATTGCAATTGGACCATTACGAAAAACGATGATGCCGACTGGTACACCATTGACATGATGAACGGTGAAAAAGACGCTGTTCTCACTGTCGATGTGGAGGCGTTTGATGGCGATTATCGTGGTTCGTCCTTTGTCATCAATTCGCCAGGTGGCCACGTTCGTAGGACGGTTTTCGTTTCGCAAAACAAGTTAGATTTTGATGGCATGGTGAATAAAATCTTTAGTGTGATGGAGCTGGAACACTGGAACACAGACTATTACGGACAAATCATTGAGGATTCGTACAAACATTATGAGTTTGACCCTTACGATACCACCGTGGGCTATCAAATGTATTTCTTTGCTAATGGTCATGGAGTGCAGCGAGATAATCATAATGACACTGCCGTTTTCTATTCGTTCTCTTACGATTACAATCCCGTCGACCAGATTTTGCACATCGAATTTGTCACCACTGGCGACGAGCCAGAAAGTTATGATCCTCAAGTGCTAACCGCCAGCGACTCACTATATCGTTTCATCCATGAATACAAGCCTAACTTTTGGGAGCGTGCCGACATGCGCAAGATAGGCACTTTCAATCCTGAAGGGAAAGTCGATTTGAGGCGGAAAGCCATCAAACGCAAAAAAGGAGAAGGCATATTTGGATTATGATAACAGATATATAGTTTCTCTGTTGTATAGAAATATTATCTAACATAATCCCATGAAAACGAAAAGCTTGGTTTTTGCCCTTGTCGCGGTAATGTCACTATGCCTTTTCGGCTGCGTCAAGGATTATAGTGTTTTGGTCTCGTCGCAAGACATCAGGTTTGGATTAGCTCCCGAAACACAGACTTTTGTCATCAGAGCTAACTGCAAATGGTCTATCACGAAAAACGACAATGCAGATTGGTACACTATTTCGCCTATGTCGGGTCGAGCCAACGACAGTATCGTCACCGTTACCGTAAAAGATTATAGCGACGGCGATTTCCGGGGTTCTTCTTTTGTGGTCAGCTCGCCGGGAGGGCATGTCCGCCGTACGGTTTTCATTAGCCAAAACAAGCTTGACTTTGATGTGGTCAACAAGGTGTTTGGCTTGACCACTTTAGAGCATTGGAACACTGATTTTTGGGGGCAAATAATCGAAGACAATTATGAACTTTACGAGTATGACCCCTACGATACCACAAGAGGACAGCGGATGTATTTCTTCGAGAATGGTCAGGGCATACAACGCCGTGTTCTTGAGCGATATGACAGTGTCATTTATTATGCTTTCGATTATGACTATAACAGCGACAGCAACCTTTTCCATATCGAGTTTCATTTAGCGGACGGCGGTCTTGAGCCTTACGACCCAGAGGTGCTTTGTGCCTCCGACTCGCTTTACCGTATCTTCCATGAATACAAGCCCAACTTTTGGGAACGTGCCGACATGCGCAAGGTGGGTACGATTACGCCTGGCGAGAAATCAATGTTGATGCGTGCTGTCAAGAGCCGTAAGGGCAACGGTGGTATATTCAAAACCGATTAATTGTAGAGCTGTAGTGCGCTACGGCTCTATTAGCATAAATATGAGTACCAAACTGCTCCGACATATCTCCTTCATTGGCATTGGGCTGTATTTACTTGCGCTCATCGTCATCAGTGTGGCCTTTCATGAGCATGCTCTCCAACTGAAATGGATGTTGTGGGGCATAGGGGAGGTGTTGTTTTTCTTCCTGCTGACTGCCATTTTTTATCCCCGTTGGAAGGCTGACGAAACAAAGCATTTCAAGTGGAAGGTCTTTTTGGTGGCCTTCGTCATCCGAGGACTGTATGCTTTCTTGGTGGCATATTACTATTATTATGGTACAGGCAAGGCTTTTGAATTAGGTGCGGGTGATAGCATTTTTTATCATTCCACGGCGGCTTATCTGTCGCGATGTGTGCGTCATGGCTATGTCTCCTATATTTTCAAGTATCTGAATGCCTATACCATGGGCTGGTCCGACCAAGGCTATACACTTTGGCTGACCTTGATTTACACCATTTTTGGTCCTAGCTTGCTGACACCTAGGCTGTTGAAGGCCTTGATGAGTGCCTATCTTTGCATTGTGGTTTACAAGTTAGGTTCACGCACTTTCGGCGAGCGCGCTGGTCGTTTGGCCGCTGTGATGATGGTTTTCACGCCTATCTTGGTCCAAAGTTGCGGTCTGCATACAAAGGAAATGGAGATGATATTCCTTTCCATCCTTGCCCTTGAGCGCATGGACAACCTTATCCGAAGCAAGAAATACAATTTTTGGAACATCTTTTCGCCTATACTTTTCACGGCTTTGACTTTCGGTTTCCGCACCATCATCGGGATGTGCTTGATTTTCGCTTTTTTGGTCTTTGTGATGTTGTCCTCGAAGGAGTTGGTATCCAAAAAAACAAAAATCATCACCATAGCTTCAGTGGTTATCGTGTTTTTCGCCTTCCTGTTATCTCCTGTTGGTCGCGAAATGAAAATTATCAACAGGTTGAAATTCACCGATTTGCATTATCAATCTGACAAATACGAATCGATGGGGATGAAACATGGCCAATTAGCCCAAAGTTGGATTTTGGCCCCAGGAGCATTTGTGCTGCCACTTGCACCCATGGTGGAGGAGGCCCCTGACCACAACAAGATGATACATGGTAGCACTTATGTAACTAATTTTGTTGCATTCTTCGCCATGTTGGCTATCGTGATTGCGTTTCGGCAGAAGAAATGGCGCGATTTCAGCCTGCTTGGAGCCTACGAATTGTCGTATTTGGCCATTATCATGTTTTCGTTTGCCGCCAACTCGGAACGTTTTCATGAACCTGTTGTACCATTAATTATGCTCACGGGTGCATACGCGATGACACACCTGCGCCGTAAAGATTTGAAAATCTTCTATCTATATTGTGGCTTGCTCTTTGTGGCCTTGGTCGTTTGGAACTGGCTGAAGTTGTCGGCAAGGGGCATGGTGTAAATTTTTTCAAAGAAAACACTTGCGGTTCGTCAAAAAGTTGTATCTTTGCAGCCGCAATAGGGTACCTTGCCCGAGCGGTTAGGGATCGGTCTGCAAAACCGGGGACGGCGGTTCGAGTCCGCCAGGTACCTCAAAAGCCTGCTGAGTTTCGGCAGGCTTTTTTCGTTTATTTCTCCACTAACTCGTAATTTGTGCTACGTCCTCCTTCCTCAGTGCGGCGGAGTATCCCTTTCTCAACAAGATCTTGAATATCGCGCAAGGCGGTGGCTGTAGAGGTCTTGGTCATCTTGGCCCACTTGCTGGTGTTGAGTTTGCCTTCGAAGCCGTCCCATAGGCGGTTGATGACCTTGATCTGCCTCTCGTTGAGGGCGATATTGCGCTTTTCCTGCCAAAACAACGACTTCCGAACCACTCTATGAGTCTTCTCAACGGCGGTGTCGATGGCGTTTTCCATAGTCTTCAAGAACCACAAGAGCCATTGCGTGATGTCCAAACCATGCTTGCCCATGTATTCCAAAACTTCGTAGTAATTCTTTCTATCGCGCAGGATAGCCGACGACATGCTATAGAATCGTTGCGACGAGCCATCGGCACGGGCAAGGAGCATATCAGTGATGGTGCGCGTCAAGCGGCCATTGCCGTCCTCAAACGGGTGTATGTTGACAAACCAAAGGTGTGCCACAGCTGCTTTCAGCACCGGGTCTGTGGTGGATTCACTGTTAAACCAGTCTAAAAACAGTCGCATTTGTCGAGGTACATCCTCCGAAGGCGGTGCTTCGTAATGGACTTTTTCCTTTCCCATGGCACCGCTCACCACTTGCATCGGCTCTGCACCCTGTCGCCAAGCCGCCACAGTGATGGGCTTGATGCCGCTACGACCCATCGGAAACAATGCCGTATGCCAGTTGAATAGGCGCTCTTCGGTCAAAGGCTCATTGGCATTTTGCACAGCATCCAACATCACCTGCACCACGCCTTCTGTATAATGGTCGGGCATAGGCAGCCCTGCGGTGTCAAGCCCGAGGTGGCGGGCCACCGACGAACGCACATGGTTGGGGTTGAGTAGCAATCCTTCGATCTCGCTGTTGCGCAACACTTCTTCGGTCATCACTTCAAGAGAAGAGATACTTTGCGTGTCAAAACCGAGGCTGTCCATCAGGCCAAGCAGCCGTCCTTGCTTCTCGCGTACCTGTGCCAACGTGCCTATGACATTGTCGTTGCTCCAGCAGAAACGTGGCCATCCCTCATATTGCCATATCCAAAATGGTGTTTTCATAAACCATTCAAATTTTGAAACAAATATACTTGTTTTTCGCTGCAAATATACATATTTTTATTTATATAACAAGAAATGAAGCGAAAAAATGTATTATTCAAATCAAAAATTGATGTGAATAATTTATTCATTCACGTCATATTAAAGATTAAAAGTCCAAATTTGGCCGAAAAGCGTTGATAGTTTTTCCCATAGTTTCGATAAATAAACTAATTTTGCACCCGAAATAGGACATGAGACTTCGTGACTTCGAGACGCGAGACTAAACAAGTCCCGCAGTCCCGTGTCTCGCAGTCATAATTATTAATCAAACACATAATATGAAAGAAGTTAGAGTAAGATTTGCCCCCAGCCCGACGGGCCCATTACATATTGGAGGCGTGCGTACCGCGTTATATAACTACTTGTTTGCCAAGAAGAATGGCGGCAAGATGATCCTCCGCATTGAGGATACCGATCAAACTCGTTTTGTGCCTGGTGCCGAGCAGTACATCGTCGAGTCACTCGATTGGTGCGGTATCAAGTTTGACGAGAGCGACTATGTGGGCGGCGAGTTTGGCCCCTACAAGCAGAGCAACCGCAAACACCTTTACAAGCAATACAGTGACGAGTTGTTAGCTAAAGGCTGCGCTTACATCGCCTTCGACACCGCCGAGGAGCTGGACAAGTACCGTAAGGAAGCCGAAGCCAATAAGCAGACCTTCATCTACAATTGTCAGAGCCGCAAGCACCTGCGCAACAGCTTGACGATGAGCAAGGAAGAAGTCGAGAAACTCATTGCAGACGGGGTGCCCTACACGGTGCGTTTCATGATTCCCGAAGACCGAGAAATCGTCATGCACGACCTCATCCGTGGCGAGGTGCACGTGCAGACTAACACCTTGGATGACAAGGTCTTGTTCAAGAGCGACGGCATGCCCACTTATCATTTGGCCAATATCGTCGACGACCATCTGATGCAGATCAGCCACGTCATCCGTGGTGAGGAGTGGCTTCCTTCGATGCCGCTCCACGTCATGCTCTACGAGGCCTTCGGATGGGAAGCACCGCAGTTTGCCCATCTGCCCTTGTTGCTCAAACCCGATGGCAACGGCAAGCTTAGCAAACGCGACGGCGACCGCCTCGGTTTCCCTGTCTTCCCGATGTATTGGGTCGACCCGAAGACCGGCGACACGGCCATGGGCTACAAGCAATCGGGCTACTACCCCGAGGCTTTTATCAATATGTTGGCCTTGTTGGGCTGGAACCCGGGCACTGAGCAGGAAATCTTCACCATGGACGAACTCATCCAGGCTTTCTCGTTGGAGCGTTGCAGCAAGAGCGGTGCCAAGTTTAACGTGGAGAAGACCAAGTGGTTCAACCACGAGTGGCTGATGCGTAAGTCGAACGAGGAAGTCGGCAAGGACTATCAGGCTTGGCTGAAGGCCGAAAAAGGCATCGAAACTCCGCTTGATTTTGCCGTGAAAGTCGCTGGCTTAGTGAAAGATAGAGTCAACTTTGTGAAGGAGATTTGGGACCAGAGCTTCTTCTTCTTTGAAGCCCCGACGGAATACGACCCCGTGACGGTGAAGAAACGTTGGAAGGATAATTCCGCCGAAACCATGCTCAAAGTCAAAGAAGTCATTAAGGGCATCGAGCCTTTCACTTTGGCCAACATTGACGAAACGCTCAACAACTGGATTACCAGCAACGAGCTGAACATGGGCCTTGTGATGAATGGCCTTCGTTTGATGGTGGTGGGTGCTGGCAAAGGCCCTCACATCGGCGAAATCCTTGAGCTTTTGGGCAAGGAAGAGACCCTCAAGCGCATCGACGCTGGCGTCAAGGTTTTGGGTTAACCATCACGTCTTTGCAAAAAAAGCCTGTCTTCTATGTCATTCCCTTGGGAATCTATAGAGGGTGGGCTTTTTTGAATTATCTGATGATTAGTTTTTGTAAGGCAGTGTTTTTTTCAGAGGTGATTTTGACTACATAGATGCCTGTAGTTATGCCGTTTGTGTCAATCGTGCAATTTTTTTCTCCCTGTAAATGCATTGTTGCGACTTGTTTTCCCCAGAGGTTGCATATTTCGATGAATTGCAGCCCATCTTCGGCAAGGATATTGACCGATTCCTTGGCAGGATTGGGGTAGAGGGCTACATTGGGTTTTTCGTTTTCGGACACCGAACTATTGTTAAGTCCCGCCAAAACTGCTACAGTGCCAAGGTTGAGTTCAGTGAAGCGTTTGCATTGTTCCAAGTTGTTGACGCTCACGCCTAAAACATCCTGTCGGGTGTGAATGAATGGCGAGCTGGCGTGTGTGTCTTCGAAGGGATGGATGGCGGCATAGCCGTTCCGGTTGAACGAGGAATAGTCGCTGTCGCCCCAGGCAAGCCAGTCTTGCCAGATACGCATTTCAGGGAAATAAGTACGACTGAAACGTTTGACATAATTTCCGAGGAGTGAATCCTGTGTGGTGTACATCAAGTTGATATGAATATCCGAGCCTTCAGCGAGGTAGCCCGTCATGTCGAGGTTGAAATAGGCGACGATGTCCATGCGTTGTGCAGCGCAATCAGCGGCGTAGGCGGCACTGCCCACAAGACCTACTTCCTCGGCGCACCAGTTGGCATAGATGATGGTACGGTCGAAGGTGTAACGGCTTAATATTCTTGCGGTTTCAAGAATGCCAGCCACACCCGAGGCATTGTCGTCGGCGCCAGGTGAGCGGATGGTGTCGGGGTCGTAGCCGTCGGCATTCCACGAGTCGTAATGTGCCCCGCAGATGACGTATTCTTCAGGCGTTTTGGTACCCCATTGGACAGCGAGAATATTGTCGGCGGTTCCTTCCTCAAAATTGGGGACAGGGAAGTCGTGCAACATCACTGTGTCGATGCCTTTTATTTGACGGTAACGTGCTACAAGCCAATCTTGTACATCGTATATGTAACGGCTGTCATAGCGGCGCGTGTGAAAGGAACAAAGATGTTCGATGTTGGCTTGGATACTGTCCAATGAAACGGAATCCATCATGGCATGGATTTGAGGATCTTCTTCCGTAATCACTGGATAATCATGCTCATAGATATGTGGAGCCTGCGCTTTGACTGCAAGACCAACCACCAAAAACAATACGATAAGCACTAATTTCTTCATACCTTCAAACTATCAACTCTAACTCTAAATTATCAACTATTAACTAATCCCTTCACATGCGGCTTGCCCGCAATGAAGTCTTTCAGATAAAACGGTTCAAAATACGCCACGTCGACGAAATCATGGTTTCGCAATGCTTTTTCAGCCAAAGGAAGCATATATGCCGCCGAAGGTTTGAAACCGTCAACGATACTGATATTAGTTTGGTTCTCAAATAGTTTACTTAATTTTGGCGCACCATCACCGAAAAGCCAAAGATGATGGTCTTTTCGCAAGTCTTCAAATGAGTTTTCATCGATGATCAAGGCAGCGGTGTCGTTGATTCTGTTCAAGTTGGCATCAAAAACGGCAGCATATACCTCCATTCTTCGCGCATCAATCATCGGGATAAGCAGGTCATTCTCACCGATTTGGCTCCCAAGTTTGGCTTTCATGCCGTGAGCCATGGCTTCCAAGGTGTCGATAGCCATCAAGGGGAGGTCGGCGGCATAACAAATGCCTTTTGCGGTACTCACGCCAATACGCAATCCAGTGTATGAGCCGGGGCCCTTGCTCACAGCCACAGCATCCAGCTGTGAATAGTCGATTTTGCCCACTTCCATCACCTCTCGGATGAAATTGGTAATCTTCTCGGAATGAGCATTTTGTCCTTCCGTTTCGCGCAAGGCGATAGTGCAACAGTTTTCGTTGAGTGCCACCGAACATACGGGTGTGGCTGTTTCCAAACAAAGTATCATTTTCATCAGTTTTATGTGGCAAAAATAGGCAAAAATCACTTGTAAAAAGTTGCTTTTTTGGTCTTTATAAATTTTTTAAATTAATTAAGTTGTGAAATTGCAGAAATCCGTATATTTGCAAATTAATATGCCTTTTTAGGTGTTTTTCTATGTGGTTGAAATAGAGTTCATTAAGAAATCTTAATGGGACTTAGGAGGCGAAGCTGTGTAATGACGGAAACAAACATTTTCATATCGAAGGCCACACAACGCAATTGGGACAAGCTCAAAAATGGTAGTTCCGATCGGTTGACACGTAGGGCCAACAAAAGCCGTTCGCAAAAAATCATCACTCCCGAAGGTTATGTAATGGCAGGGAGTCTGCCTCGTTTTGTTGAGGAATTGAAGGAGGCTGATTACCCCATCAACGATTTGATTTTCAGCTTATGCTCCATGTATTTGGAGCATAATAAGGCGAACGAAGTCAACAAAGGCCGTTTCTTTGAGGAATATACTAATTATCAACGGATTGACCTTGAAGTGCCGCGTCAAATTCTGAAAAACCGCAATGACGATTGGATTGGCTTTATCTACCAGTCGCTGACGGCGGAAGGGCCTCGCATCTTGAAGGGGCTGTATTATACCAAGCCAGTGATTGTCAACGAGATGCTTTCCGATATACGGGTGTTGGACGGAGAAAAGTTTCTCGATCCTTGCTGCGGTAGCGGCATCTTCCTGTTGAAGGTGGAACACGCCCGAATGGAGCAGCTTTATGGCATCGACAACGACCCACTTGCTGTGATGATTGCCAAGGCTAATCTGATTGTAAAGTTCAATGAATCATCGATTTATCCTCAGATTTATCAGATGGACTTCTTGCTTCATGCCGAATCAGCTTTGGGCGACTTGCGCTTCGACTACATTGTCACTAACCCGCCTTGGGGCACCGAGAAAGGCCATCTACACACCTCTGAAATCATCCAATCGAAGGAAAAGGCATCGTTGTTTTTCACGGAATCGTTCAAGTTCTTGAACCAGAATGGAATACAGCATTTCCTGCTGCCCTCGTCATTGATGAAAATAAAGGTGCATGCCGACTTGCGCCGGTTTGTGACGCACGAAACGCGGATGGAAAGCTTGAAGTGTTATCGTGAGCGTTTCAAAGGCGTGTTCACCGACTTTGTCAGTCTGAAAGTCAGCAAGAAACCTTTCTTTGGAAAACAGAGCTATTTGGTGTATGGCGCGAATAATGAAGTGTCGAGAAAGGAATTGGTGCCAAGCAATGACGACTATTGTGCCATCCCGATGCTCACTGACCGTGACGAAGCCATTATCAGCAAGGTGGAAAGGATGCGACACGACGACCTTTCGCACAGCCTTTGGGCTTTGGGCATCATCACGGGCAACAACGCCAAGGTGCTGAAAACCAGACCAAGAAAAAGTTTGGAGCCCATCTATACTGGAAAAGATATCAGTAAATTCCACCTGAAAAAAGCAAGTCGTTACATCAAGTATAACAGAGCTGATTTTCAGCAGTGTGCAAAGGATGAGTTTTATAGGGCAAAGGAAAAACTGGTGTATAAGTTTGTCTCAAGTCATCTTTGCTTCACTTACGACGACAAACAACGCTTGTTCCTCAACAGTGCGAACATCCTAATTCCTGATGTCGAAGGCATGAGTGTGAAAACGGTTTTGGCATTTTTGAATTCTTCTTTGTTCAACTTCTTGTATGTCAAACGGTTTAATGACCTTAAGATTTTAAAGGGCAACCTTTCGACTTTGCCTTTCCCGAAGATATCGGCTGAAGAAGATAAAGAATTTACATTTTGGGTTAACGAAGCTCTGAATGGAAATTTGGAAGCGGTAACAAGAATTGACGATGCGATTTTTGCGTTGTATCAGTTTGATGCAGATATTGTCAAAAGGATATTAGAGTTTGTTGAGAAGTATACAATATAAAACTAATGGATAATGGATAAAATGGATAAAATAACCCAATCGTTTCTCGATGATTTTAAGGAAAGTTATGGCTTGACAGATAAGCCAAACAACTATGTATTCAACCTTTTTGCAGAGTATTGCATCGTTTCCAATTATTTCTCTTCAGAGTCAGTTTCACCAACGTTGATGGATGCTATCAATGTTGAGGATTATGATTCTAAGATAGGAGGAATCGCTGTAATAGTAAACGGCAAACTTGTATCGTCGACTCAAGAGGTTGATGATTTGCTTTCAGCAAATGATTATCTTGAAGTGAAGTTTATTTTTATTCATATCCAATTAGGAGATGTTGTTGATGCGGCTCTCATTTCTGAATTCGAGAAAAATGTTGAGATGCTTTTTAAAAGTGTTGTTGATGAGATTGAATTGCCTAGAATGAATCATCAAACTACAGCCTATTATAACCTACTTCTTCATATATATGGGAAAAGCGTGAAGTTTAAGGGCGAACCTAAGTTGATGGGTTTTGTTGCTTCAAAGTCTTTATATACGCCTGATGATTCAACACCAGCGTTTGTTATTGACAATACCAATTCATTAAGGGCTTATAATCTTGTTAGTGATGTTCAGAATCAATTATTAGGTAGAAAGGAACTCGTAGACTTCTACAAACATTCGAGAATAAAAGAAGAGGCTGAGATTACTGTTGAGGATAAACGATTTACGCTTCCATCAATACCAAATGTTCGTGAAAGTTATCTGATGTTATTGCCTTTCTCAGAATTTCGTAAATTGATTATTGACGAGAAGACAGATAATATAAAAAACGTTTTTAATGACAATATTAGGGCTTACCAAGGTACTAATGTGGTAAATCGTTCCATTGCAGAAACACTTCGGAATAATGATTTTGCTTTGTTTACGGCTATGAACAATGGTATAACGGTAATAACTCGATCTCTAGAAATTGTGGGATCTGCATTTAAACTTTCTGATTATCAGATTGTAAATGGGTGCCAGACAAGTCATGTATTATACCAAAATCGCAATTTACCAGGAATTGACAAGGTGCAATTGTTGGTGAAACTAATATCTTCTACCGATAAAAATGTGCGTAATAATATCATAATGGGAGCAAATAGTCAAACGGAGGTAAGACGTGAACAGCTTATGGCTTTGTCCGACCTTCAAGAGAGGATAGAAGACTATTATAATTCGGTAAAGAAATTTGAACGCTTGTATTACGAACGGCGTTCCAAGCAATACAAGAACGAGGTAAAGGTACCACAATATAAAGTAATCACAATACCCGTTCAGATTATGTCTTTTGTTTCTATGTTTCTTTCAGAACCGCACAATGTAAGAGGTTATTATGGAAGTATAGTCGAAAATCTAGAGCGTGACAATAAAATTGTGTTCTCAGAAAGTTATCAAATAGATTGTTATTATACTTGTGGCTTGACATATTTTAGACTGTCGCGGCTATTTGAATCAGGTTTTATTCCCTCAAAATATAAAAAAGTTAAGTTTCACCTGATGTTAGCTTTTAGACTGGTGGCGGAGGAGAAACTGATTAGGATGCCTGAACTAAGTGATAAACGTATGGTCGACTATTGTGAAAGCATAACCATTATCCTAAATACTCCAGCGCTCTATGAACCCGCTTTCAAAAAAGCACTATTTCTCATAGATAAGGCTTTGGGGCGAGATCCTAAAGATAATGATAGGCTCAGCAGCAAGTTTACAGCAGCTTTATTCTATCAGGTCTATTCCGACCAAATGAGTTTGGGAACTTCAGATATGTTGAAAAATCTAAAGACTCAGCTTGAAATGAGTTTAAGAGAAAGGCAAGAAGGACTATTTTATATTAATGGAGCAGAACAAGAAAAATTGGCACTCACGAGCATATTTGATGCAGCGTCACAAGAGGTGAATGTGTTTCTTGCTTCCGTTGCCAATACATTGTTGAATGAAAAAAGTGTTATTGATTCCATTAATGCTTACTTTGAGCGCGGTGGAAGTATGAATGTTCTTGTAAGAAATGGCCAATTCGTAGACATTAAACAATCCCAGTTCTTTACACGACTTTTATTAATGCAGACAAAAGGGAGAGCTGTTTCGGTAAAAGGATGTGGCGATAAGCATTTTTATAGCAACTATGTTATTTTTGACAATATTGGAGTTTTAGAGGAACATTTCGAGGACTCTAACGAGGTGACAGATGGAGAAGACGGAGTTGTAAGTGTATATCGTGAAAAAACTAAGAAGTTTCTTTCCATGTTTAAAAAAGAATTCGATGGCACTACTCAAGGAATTAGTTTAAAAATATTATTTGGAATTTAATAACCAAGAAAAGGTATGGACATTTCAGATTTCTCAGCATTTATTCAATTAACTGCAACTTTCTGTGCAGCTTATGTTGTGATTGATTATGCAAAATCGTTTATGAAGACCCTGACGGATAATGTTTTTAGTTTCAAGAAACGGTATTGTGAGGAACTTGAAAGGGTTACAAACTTAATAGATGAAAACTCGATGGAACAACTTAAAAACAAACCATCATTTTATAAAGAAGGAAATGTATTGCTATGTGAAGAGGTAATGTCTGATATTAGTAAATTGAAAACAAATATTGAGATGTTCAAAAAAACAATAGATTCTAAAATAGAAAATCAATGCCAAGTTAGAAGCTTTGGCTTCCTTTGCGCTTACTGCTTTCTGTTTGCTATTATCCAACTACTTTTAATAGGCATCTTTTCTTTTTCGCCTCATATTCTTATGAAGTTCTGGTTGTCTTTAACTTTAGTGTCAACCCTTTTCATATCTGTTTATTGGTTATCTGTTTTTGTTAATATGGAGAAAAGAGGAAAACGATTAAAAAAACTATCGAAAAGGATATGGAGAGTTATGGATTATAACGCTAATGGAATGATATTATTTGCAGTAGCATTTTTACTGTCATTGTTTTTGTGTTTTGTTCACATACCCATTCTGCAACCTTATGTTGGTTTAATATGGTCTTTAGTTTGGCTGCTTTCTGTGCTTTTGTCTCCCATTTGTTTTATCGTTTGTACCTTGACAGTCTGGCACCGTGCCAGTAAGATTAAATCGGAGTTTGCAAGATATAAAAAAAACAAGGAAATAGAGTGCAACCAAATCAATGCTAGGATTGTAAAGCTAAAAAATGCGCAAGAGACACAAGATGAAGCTGCACAAAAACTTGCAGAAGTTCAAGAGAAACAGTAGAAGAGGATTTAGAAAGTTGTGAAAGCATAAGTTTGCAAGGAAGACAAAGTGATAATTCAATCTTAATGCGGTTTTTGATGTATTAGAGAATGAGAGGTTGATATAATTATTCTTGAAGACACACAACGTAATCTCGTTGAGATGGATAATAGAAAGGCTGCCAACTTTTGAAGAATCCTCATGAAGATAAAGTGTTTTACTTTGTATTTTGCAAAGTATGAATTAAATCATCTTCTCCAAAATCACACTAAGCAAATTATCTCATAGACATTAACGAACTCTCAATAAACTCTTATCATGAAAATACTAGTTACAGGCGGTGCTGGATTTATCGGCAGCCATACTTTAGTTGAATTGAATGCCGCAGGTCATGAGACTGTGGTTATCGATAACCTTAGCAACTCCAACCGCAAGTCTTTAGAGCGTGTGGCGGAACTGACGGGAAAAGAAATACCCTTTTATGAAGTCGATATTCGCGACCGCGAAGGCCTCAACCGTGTGATGGAAGCACATCATTTTGATGCCTGCATCCATTTTGCTGGCTTTAAGGCGGTCGGCGAGAGTGTGGAGAAGCCATGGGAATACTACGAAAACAACATTAGCGGCACACTGACGCTACTCGATGTGATGCGTCAACATGGCTGCAAGAACATCATTTTCTCATCGTCGTCAACCGTTTATGGCAATCCGGCTATCATCCCCATCTCGGAGGAGTGTCCCAAAGGACATTGCACCAATCCATACGGCCAAACCAAGAGCATGCTCGAAGAGATTATGATGGATATGCAGAAAGCCGACAAGGAATGGAATATCGTGTTGTTGCGTTACTTCAATCCTATCGGTGCCCATCCGAGTGGCCGCATAGGGGAGTACCCCAACGGCATCCCGAACAACTTGATGCCCTATGTTACGCAAGTGGCTGTGGGCAAGCGTACTGAACTTGGTGTCTTCGGCAACGACTACCCGACCCATGACGGCACTGGTGTCCGCGACTATATCCATGTCGTCGACTTGGCCCGTGGTCATGTGGCCGCATTGAAAGCCATCGAAAGGAAGTGTGGCATTGCCATTTATAACCTTGGGACGGGACAAGGCTATTCTGTGTTGGATGTGGTGACGACTTTCGAGAAGGTCAACGGCATCAAGATTCCGTATAGCATCAAACCGCGCCGTGCTGGCGACATTGCCACTTGTTACTCTGATCCTTCCAAGGCAGAGAAAGAACTCGGCTGGAAGGCACAATATGGTCTCGAAGAGATGTGCCGCGACTCATGGAACTGGCAAAAGAATAATCCTGAAGGGTATTGAAGAAAAACTTCTTCATCCCATATTCAACTATGTTTGTACCAACTTATCCAACAGTTTTCAGACGTATCGGCATCCGCTATGGTGTCGTGGTGAGTCCATTTCCGTAATTATAGACTGAGACGACGGGGATAACCCGTACTCAGTCGAGAACCAAAATGGATAACTAACTTATTGAAAACTAATGTAATAATAATAAATGGATCAAGTAACTATCATTGACTACGACCGGATATACAAGAACTTCATCGATGAGAAGTACTTGCACGACGGTCACGACGAATACTACTACCGCAACCAACAGGTGAAAAAACCTGCTGGCGGCTGGCGTCATCTACGTTCCGACGAAATCGAGCGTTTGGTGAAAAACAGCAATTCTGCTACCAACTGGGACGACATCTGGGTCACGGATGAGTTTGACACCAACATGGTGCGCAACAACCATTTCCTTGGTATGGTGCGCATCGGTCGCGTTACTCGTAAAGTGTTGCAATACCATGACTTGCGTGTTCCTATCGGCATCACCGACAGCAGCATTATGTCATGCGACATTGGCGATGACGTGGCTATCCACGATGTGCATTACATGGCCAACTATATCATCGGCGACAGAAGCATTCTCTTCAACATCCAAGAGATTTCTACCACCGACCACTCCAAGTTCGGCAATGGCACCATCAAGGAAGGTGAGCCTGAGAATGTGCGTGTATGGCTTGAAGTGATGAATGAAATCGGCAGCCGCAAGATTTTGCCTTTTGATGGAATGACTACGGCTGATGCCTATCTTTGGGCGAAGTACACGGACGACACTAAACTGCAAGAACGCCTTAAGGAAATCACACAAGCCAGCGTTGACTTCCACCGTGGCTATTACGGCACCATCGGTGAGTCGTGCGTCATCAAGAACTGCTGGATTCTGAAAGATGCCAAAGTGGGGCCACATTGTTATATTAAAGGTGCGAGCAAACTGAAGAACATAACCATCAACTCGTCGGAAGAGGAACCTTCGCAGATTGGCGAAGGCGTCATTCTGGTGAATGGCATAACGGGTTACGGATGCCGCATCTTCTATTCCGTGGTGGCCACCCGATTCGTCTTGGGCGACAACTGTAACCTGAAATATGGAGCTCGTCTCATCCATTCCGTGATGGGCGACAACTCTACCATCTCGTGTTGCGAGGTGCTGAACAACCTCATCTTCCCTTCGCACGAGCAGCATCACAACAACTCTTTCCTCATCTCTGCCTGTGTGATGGGACAGAGCAATATGGCCGCTGGTGCTACAATTGGCTCCAACCACAACAGCCGTGCAACTGATGGCGAGATTGTGGCTTCGCGCGGCTTCTGGCCTGGACTTTGCTCCAGTGTGAAGCATTCGTCGAAGTTTGCTTCATTCACATTGCTCTCGAAGGCTGACTATCCCAACGAACTCAATATTATGCTGCCGTTCTGTTTGGTCAACAACAACACGGCGAAAAACGAGCTTGAAGTCATGCCTGCCTATTGGTGGATGTACAACATGTACGCCATCGCTCGCAACACTTCGAAATATGTAAGCCGCGACAAACGCAAGCGTAAGGTTCAAAACATTGAATTTGAAACGCTGGCTCCTGATACCGTTGAAGAAATCATCGAAGGACGCAAGCTGTTGGAGGTGTGGGTCGCCAAGGCCTATCTTCGTAAAAAAGGTGAAAATCCTGATAAATACGAGTATTATGACCTTCGCGACTGTGGCAAAAACCTCCTTGACAACGAACCAGAAACGGTGAAGGCGTTGGAGATTTTCGGCGAACACATGGAAAAAGGGAAGCGTAAAGTGCGTATTCTCAAACCATTGGAGGCTTATCATGCCTACGGCGACATGATTGTCTATTATGCTGTCAGCACTTTGATGCATTACTTGGAGGCCCATCCCGAAGTCGACATGGAGGCTATCGTAAACCACATGAGAGGCAAGCGTCTCCGCAAATGGATGAACCTGGGTGGGCAGACCATGCCTGAGGAATATGTTGACCAGTTGCGTGCCGACATCCGCGAGGGCGTGCTGAACACTTGGGACGAAATCCATCATCGTTATGATGAGTTGTGGAAGGACTATCAGACAGAAAAGTTGCATCATGCCTATTTCTCGTTGATGTTTCTCTACAAGGACGAAACGGATGTACTCACCGAAGAGATGTGGCACGAAAACCTGGACAAGGCCGTCCGTATCCAACATTTCATTTGCGATCAGGTCTATGAAAGCCGCAAGAAAGACTACGACAACGAATTCCGCAATGCCACCTTCCGCAACGAAGAGGAGAAGATTGCGGTTATCGGCAAAATCGACGAGGTTAGCTTCGTCAAACAAATCCGCAAGGAAACGGAAGAATTTATCAATCTGATCCAAAAATACAGAAACACCCATTAATTCTGTAGGGCTGTCATATTACGGCAGCCGCAACAAATATCCATCGGCTGCCACATTGTGACAGCCCAACAATTAAACAATTAAACAATCAACAATTAAACAACATACTACAATGAGAGTCATTATCGAAAAGAACTACGACGCCATGTCGCGTTGGGCAGCTAACCATATCGTTGAACGCATCAAGGCTTTCAAGCCGACTACAAAGAAACCTTTCATTCTCGGTCTTCCTACGGGTTCTACGCCTATTGGAACCTATAAGGAACTAGTGCGCTTGTATAAGAAAGGCGAGGTCTCTTTCAAGAATGTGGTCACCTTCAATATGGACGAGTATGTCCGCATCCCTGAAGACCATCCGGAGAGCTATCATAGTTTCATGTGGAACAATTTCTTTAGCCATATCGACATCAAAAAGGAAAACGTCAACATCTTGAACGGCAACGCCGAAGACTTGGAAGCCGAGTGTGCTCGTTATGAAGAAAAAATCAAGAGCTACGGCGGCATCGACCTCTTTATGGGCGGCATCGGCCCCGATGGTCACATTGCCTTCAATGAGCCTGGCAGCTCGCTGACTTCGCGCACTCGTGTGAAGACCTTGACCACCGACACCATTATCGCCAACTCACGCTTCTTTGAGAATGATATTAATAAGGTGCCAAAGACAGCTTTGACCGTGGGTGTGGGTACCGTGATGGACAGCCGTGAGGTGATGATATTGGCCAACGGACATAATAAGGCCCGTGCCTTGGCCCATGCCATAGAAGGTGCAGTCAGCCAAATGTGGACGGTTAGCGTGTTGCAGATGCACCCCAAAGGTATCATTGTCTGCGACGATGCAGCCTGTGATGAAATGACCTATGGTACTATGAAGTACTTTAAGGACATTGAAAAGAATAATATTTGAGTTTTTTGGAAACAAATCTGACATAAATCTTTCATAAATATGGATTGTTTGCATTTGCTCACAATTTTGCAAAGCGACGACAAGTCGCCGAACGGATAACTTCCCCGTTTGTTTTAGTTTTATGTAAGATTTGTTTCCTCTTTCTGTCTAATTGTGTCTAACCTTCAAGCTATAGATTTACAGCTTTACAAAGACCGCATGTATCAAATCATAGGAGCGGCGATGTCGCTCTACAATGAACTTGGGTGCGGTTATTCCGAACCTATTTATCAAGAATGTTTGTCGGTAATTTGTACGGAAAAGGACATTCCTTGGGAAAGGGAGAAGATGCTGAAAATGTATTTTCATGGTATAGAGTTAGAGAAAACTTATAAGGCTGACTTTGTTTGCTATGATGATATAATTGTGGAGTTGAAAGCTGTTTCCGAATTGCTCAGCGAACATAGGGCGCAATTGTTCAATTACATGAGAATCACCAATACAAAATTTGGTATCCTTATAAATTTTGGCGAGTCTCAAAGACTTCACGCAGAAAAATATATGTTTAATGAACTTTTAAATAAGTTTGACCTTATAAGAGGGTAGCTAACCAAGTTTCGAAGAAACGTCATCGGCGCACCCGATTAGGGCCAGCCGAATAGAAACAACAAAGAAAATTTGTACTAGATTTGTGTTAGATTTGCTTCTAAAGAAATGAAAAATTTCGCCATCATCGGCGTGGGCGGTTACATAGCTCCACGCCACCTCAAAGCCATCAAAGACACGGGCAACACCCTTGTCTCCGCCTACGACAAGAACGACAGCGTAGGCATTATGGACAGCTTTTTCCCCAAGGCTGCCTTTTTCACCGAACAGGAACTCTTCGACCGACATAACACCAAGCTACGCGACAACGGCACTAACATCGACTACGTCACGGTATGTACTCCTAACTATCTGCATGATGCGCACACGCGTTACGGTCTGCGTCTTGGTGCTGATGTCATTTGTGAAAAACCTTTGGTGCTTAATCCTTGGAACATTGATGCCCTTCAAAAGGTGGAGGAACGTCAAGACCATAAGGTCTATACCATCTTGCAGCTGCGTCTCCACGACAAGATTGTAGCACTGAAGAAAAAAGTGGATGAAGGCCCTAAAGATAAGATTTATGACATTGATTTGACGTATATCACTTCTCGTGGCAACTGGTATTATGCTTCTTGGAAAGGTGACATCCACAAGAGTGGCGGCATTGCCACCAACATCGGCGTGCATTTCTATGACATGCTAAGCTGGATTTTTGGAGACGTGAAGAAAAACATCGTGCATGTAGCCTCACACGACCGTGTGGCGGGATATTTGGAGCTTGAAAGAGCTCGTGTGCGTTATTTCCTTAGCATCAACGGTGACACGCTGCCACCCAATGCCGTGGAAGGCGAGAAACGCACTTACCGTACCATCATGATTGACGGCGAGGAGTTTGAGTTCAGTCAGGGATTCACCGAGTTGCATACCAAGAGCTATGAGGAAATCTTAGCTGGCCGTGGTTTCGGTTTGGAGGAAGCTCGCCGTTGTATAGATATCGTCTATGAAATCCGCAATGCCAAGCCCATTGGCCTCACCGGCGACTACCATCCAATGGCGAAGCTGCCACTGAGTGGGCATCCGTTTGGGTGGAAGTAATATTAGTGTAGAGTTGAGAGTGTAGAGTTGAGAGGGATTAACCCTCAATACCCGTTACCTACAACTCTCAACTCTAAACTGACTTTCAACTCTTAACCATAAACTCTAAACTAAAACATGAACATCGCAGTAGCAGGAACAGGCTATGTAGGCCTGAGCATCGCCACTTTATTGGCGCAACACAATCATGTCACCGCTGTGGACGTGATTCCTGAGAAGGTAGACCTTATCAACCAGAAGAAGTCGCCCATTCAGGACGAGTATATTGAGAAATATTTGGCAGAAAAAGAGTTGGACTTGACTGCCACCCTTGATGGTGCAGCGGCTTATAAAGATGCCGAATTCGTAGTTATCGCTGCTCCGACCAACTACGACCCGCAGAAGAACTTTTTCGACACAAGTCATGTTGAGGAGGTAATAGATTTGGTCTTGAGCGTCAACCCCGATGCGGTAATGGTTATCAAATCGACCATCCCAGTGGGCTATACCCGTAGTCTTTACGTGAAGTATGCCGCTAAGGGTGTGAAGAAGTTTAACTTGCTGTTCTCGCCTGAGTTTTTGCGTGAGAGCAAGGCATTGTACGACAACCTTTATCCGAGCCGTATCATCGTAGGCTATCCAAAGCAGATTGAAGGTTTTGAGGAAGAAAACGAGGCTATCCGCAAGGTGGTGACGGTAGATTTGGAGGAAAAAGCAAAGACTTTTGCCAATCTTTTGAAACAAGGTGCCATTAAGGAAGACGTACCTGTGCTCTTCATGGGCATGAAAGAGGCAGAGGCTGTGAAGCTTTTTGCCAACACTTATTTAGCATTGCGCGTTAGTTATTTCAATGAGTTGGATACCTATGCTGAGGTAAAAGGACTTGATACTCAAGCTATTATTGACGGCATTTGCCTTGATCCGCGCATTGGCAGCCATTACAACAACCCGAGCTTTGGTTATGGTGGCTATTGTTTGCCCAAAGACACCAAACAGCTTTTAGCTAATTACGAGGATGTTCCAGAAGACCTCATTCGTGCCATCGTGGAGAGCAACCGCACGCGCAAGGACTTCATCGCCGATCAGGTGCTAAAGAAAGCGGGTTATTACGACTATTATGACCAGGGACAATATAATGCTGCCAACGAACACCATTGTATCATCGGCGTATATCGTCTCACAATGAAGTCGAACAGCGACAACTTCCGCCAAAGCAGCATCCAAGGCGTGATGAAGCGCATCAAGGCCAAGGGTGCTGAGGTAGTCATTTATGAGCCGACCTTGCCCGATGGTTCCACTTTCTTTGGTAGCTTGGTTGTCAACGACATGACGAAATTTAAGGCCATGAGTCAAGCCATTATCGCTAACCGCTATGACTCTTGTTTGGACGACGTGAAAGACAAGGTTTATACTAGGGATATATTCAAGAGGGATTGATGTTCAACAAAACAGACCCATCCATTTTCGACGGTGAGTGGTCATTCGAAAAGACTGAGCGTGCCATCCTTGGACTTTGTAAGATCCTTGATTGTTATGCCCATAAGTTGACATTGGAGGACTTACAGAACGACCCACGCTGTGCCAAGATTCCCAATCTGAGTCTCGACACAGTTCAAGAGGTCATCTGTGATGTAGAGAATAAGCTCTGGCGGGGCGCCGAATTTTTCGAGAATGAGGTCATTTACCACACAGGTCCCCATCATGATGACATCATGCTGGGACTCATGCCCATGATCAATCGGCAACTGCGGTCGCCGTCGAATCAGGTGCATTTTGCCATCATGACCTCGGGTTACCACTCTGTCACAGATACCTTCCTAAGGGAGGCTTTGCAGGATACCTTGAATTACCTGCGTCAGGGTCGTATCCAGATGGTGTTTTATCCCGATTTCTTTGAGCAGGGCTATCGCTTTAAGCAGGAAAAAGACATTCACCATTATTTGGACAATGTTGCCCGCCGCAACCCCGACGAAATGCGGCGAGGCTTCTGCCATCGCATCCTGCGCGATGCCGTAGGATTGTGGCAGCTGAAGAGCGTAGCCGAGGTAGAGGAACGTTTTGAGACGGAGATTAAAGCGCTTAGTGAGGGTCGTCCCAACAGCCAAGAGACACAAAAGCTAAAAGGCGAGATTCGTGAGTTTGAGGAAGAGCTTGTATGGGCCTACGCTGGTACCTCTCTGGGACATATACATCACTTGCGGTTGGGCTTGTATGAAAGTAGGAATGAGGACCTTGAGCCTGCGGTTTCTGAGGCCAATCGAAGGGTTGAAGGGTCGACCCATAATGAATCAACCCAAGAAAAACCGGCCCTTCGGCAAACTCAAGGCCTTTGGCATCCCAATCGTGAACGCGACGTTGCCCCCATTCTCAAACAATTGCGTGAGCTAAAGCCCACAGTCATCACGGTAGCCATCGACTCGGAAGGACAAGGCCCCAACACACATTATAAGGTCATGCAAAGCATCGCCGAGGCTGTTAGGTTATGGAGCGAGGAGGCTGACCTCAGCCACTTGAGAATCTTTGGTTATCGCAACGTTTGGTCGACTTTCCATCCTGCCGAGGCTAACGTGTACGTCCCCGTCTCGCTCAACGCATTTGCCGTATTTGAGAAGGCCTTTAAGGACAGCTATTTGACGCAAGTCAAGGCGGAGTTTCCCAACCCCGACTTTGATGGACCTTTCAGCGAGTTGGCGGAGCAAATTTGGGTAAAGCAATACAAGGACATCCAGTTGATCCTTGGGAAGGATTTCTTTTATGAAAGCGACTACCCCCTTATCCGTGCCACGCATGGGTTAATCTTTTTAAAGCAAATGACCGCAAAGGAGTTTGTCGCCTTGGCGGAGGAGATGAAAAAAGCGATGTAATGGAGTTTCTTACTGCTCATTGGCTTGACATCACCACTACGGCATTAGGCTTGGCGTACATCCTTTTGGAATACAAAGCCAGCGTGTGGATGTGGGTGGTGGGCTTCATGATGCAATCATTGGGCATCGTGCTCTACTACCAAAAAGGCCTTTACGCCGATTGTGGCATGGAGTTCTACTACTTGGCCATGACTGTTTACGGCTTCATCGCCTGGATGCGGCACAAGCAGAAGACTGCCAACCTTCCTATCCGCAACATGCCCAAGAAAACGGCTTTCATCTGGTTGGGTGTGGGGTTGGTCATTTGGGTCTTTATATACTTTGTTTTGAGTCGATTCACCAATTCCAATGTTCCAGTGGCCGATGCTTTCACCACAGCATTTAGCATTGTAGGCATTTGGGCGTTGGCTCGAAAATATCTTGAGCAGTGGTTGGTGTGGATTGTGGTCGACATCGTCACCAGTGCCTTGTATTTCTACAAGGACATCCCCTTCAAAGCTAGCCTCTATGCTTTGTATGTCGTCATCGCAGTCTTTGGCTACTTCAAGTGGAAGAAAATGATGGCATCAGTCCAAGTGCAATCAAAATTAATAAAAACACTTTGATAGATGGAAAGATTATTCTATTTTTGCCTCGAAAACCATACAAGCAAAATCTATGAAACTATGTTTTATTGATTTTGCTTATAAAAGTAAAGAAATCAGTATGTTGTCATCGCAAAATGTGACTGACGAGGCGAAGCTGTAAGGTAAAAGGCACATTGTGGTTCCCTTCTTTTCTGTAGAAGGTTACAAGTTGACAGTGGAGAGTTTAGATACAAATAAAAAACACCACAAAAGCTATCTTTTCTTAAATAAAAACAGCTATGCAGTAAAGGTTACATGCAGCGACTTGTCGCTGAACTCTACGGAGGGAAGGGATGATAAGGCATAGAAAACTAATAATAGTTTGAAAATACAATGAAAGATACTAAAATATGCGTTATTGGTCTTGGCTATGTGGGTCTGCCACTTGCCCGACTGTTTTCGACGAAATTTGAAACTATTGGTTTTGATATGAACCAAGCACGAGTCGATGCCTTAATGACGGGGCATGACGCCACCCTTGAAGTCAGCGACGATTTGTTGCAGGATGCCATCAAGAACCACGGATTTCGTTGCACTACCAACCTTGAGGAAATCAAGAAATGCAACTTCTATGTCGTTGCCGTCCCCACGCCAGTCGATGAAGATAACCGTCCCGACCTGCGTCCCCTTTGGGGTGCTTCTGAAACCGTTGGCAAGGTCATCTCGAAAGGTGATTTGGTGGTTTATGAGAGCACGGTTTATCCTGGTGTGACAGAAGAGGAATGTCTCCCCGTGGTGGAACGTGTCAGTGGACTGAAGTTCAATGTCGACTTTTATGCCGGATACAGCCCTGAGCGTATCAACCCTGGCGACAAGCAACATACTGTGGAAAAGATCAAGAAGGTGACATCTGGAAGCACGCCCGAGATAGCTGATTATGTTGACAGCGTTTACAACAGCGTTCTCGTCAACGGCACGCACAAGGCTCCAAGCATCAAGGTGGCAGAAGCATCGAAAATCATCGAGAACAGCCAACGCGATGTCAACATAGCTTTCATGAATGAGTTGGCGAAGATCTTTAATGCCATGGGTATTGACACCCATGATGTCATCGAAGCCGCTTCCAGCAAGTGGAACTTCATCAAACTGAGTCCAGGTTTGGTGGGGGGACACTGCATCTCAGTGGATCCTTACTACCTCATTCAGAAGGCACAAGTCTATGGTGTGTTGCCACGTGTCATGCGCGCTTCCAGAAGGTTAAATGACGGCATGGGTGCATACGTAGCCAACCAAACCATTAAGTATATGAATAAAAAGGGTGTGTTGGTAAAGAATGCCAAAATACTCATCCTTGGTATCACTTTTAAGGAAAACTGCCCCGACATCCGCAACACCAAAGTGGTCGACATCTACCACACGTTGCGCGAGTATACTCCTAATATCACCGTCTTCGATCCTTGGGCCAATACCGAACATGTGTTCCAAGAGTATGGCGTTACGGTGACTAACGAAAAGCCGAACGAACAATATGATACAGTCATCCTCGCTGTGGCACACAATGAATTCCTTGACATGGATGTGAAGGCTTTTGCTAAGGAAGGTGGTGTCATTTATGACGTAAAAGGCATTCTTCCGAGAGACATTATTGATGGAAGACTGTAAGAAATCTTAAAGCTGACGATAATTATATAATCGAAATGGTCTTTAACCTATGAAAGGTATTGTACTCGCCGGAGGCTCTGGCACAAGACTATATCCTATCACTAAAGGTGTGAGCAAACAGCTGCTACCTATTTACGATAAGCCGATGGTGTATTACCCTATATCGGCTTTAATGCTTGCCGGTATTAGAGACATCTTGATTATCAGCACTCCATACGACCTCCCTGGCTTCAAACGTTTGCTTGGCGATGGCTCCGACTATGGTGTGCATTTTGAGTATGCCGAACAACCTTCACCTGACGGACTGGCCCAAGCTTTCATCATCGGCGAGAAGTTCATCGGCGATGACTGTGCCTGCCTTGTCTTGGGTGATAATATCTTTTATGGTAGCGGTTTTACGAAGCTACTAATAAATGCTGTCAAAGATGCCGAAGAAAACAAAAAAGCCACGGTGTTTGGCTATTGGGTATCAGACCCTGAGAGATATGGTGTGGCCGAATTCGACAAACAGGGCAACTGCCTCAGCATCGAGGAGAAACCCAAGGCACCCAAGAGTAACTATGCCGTTGTCGGTTTGTATTTCTATCCGAACAAAGTGGTGAAAGTGGCCAAGAGCATCAAACCTTCGGCAAGGGGAGAACTTGAAATTACTACGGTGAATCAGGAGTTTTTGAAAGACGGAGAACTGAAGGTGCAGGTGTTTGGAAGAGGATTTGCTTGGCTCGACACGGGTACGCACGACAGCCTTTCCGAGGCTTCGACCTTTGTGGAGGTAATTGAAAAACGCCAAGGACTGAAGATAGCCTGTTTGGAAGGAATCGCCTACCGCAACGGCTGGATAAACGAGGAAAAGATGCGCGAGTTAGCCAAGCCGATGCTAAAGAACCAGTATGGACAGTATTTGCTGAAAGTGATTGACGAATACAAGTCGGAGATTACTTCCGATACCTTGACGCATCTTCAAAGAAACTAATTATCGCAATCATGAAACGAACGATCATCATCACTGGAGGCGCTGGCTTCATCGGCAACCATGTCGTCCGCTTGTTCGTTAACAAATACCCGGAATATAAAATCATCAACCTCGACAAGCTGACATACGCCGGCAATCTCGCCAACTTGAAGGACATTGAGGATAAGCCCAACTACCGCTTCGTGAAGATGGACATCTGCGACTTTGAAGGCGTGTATAAGCTGATGCAGGATGAACGCGTCGACGGCATCATCCACCTTGCCGCCGAGAGCCATGTGGATCGCTCAATCAAGGATCCGTTCACTTTTGCCCAGACCAATGTGATGGGTACTTTGAGCTTGTTGCAAGCCGCGAAGTTGTATTGGGAGTCACAGCCTGAGCCTTGGAAAATGAAGGTTGCTGAGCCTGTCGAAGCACCGACAAAAATAGACGGCCCTTCGACGGGCTCAGGGACCTGTATTCCCTGCCGTTTCTACCATATCAGCACCGATGAAGTGTATGGCGCTTTGGAGATGACGCATCCAGAAGGCATTGAACCACCATTTACCACAAAGGCATCTTCAGGCAAGCACCATTTGGCATACGGCGAAAAGTTCTTCACCGAGGACTTGAAATACCAGCCGCATAGCCCTTATAGTGCTGCAAAGGCTAGTAGCGACCACTTTGTAAGAGCCTTCCACGACACTTACGGCCTTCCAACCATCGTCACGAACTGTTCCAACAATTACGGTCCGTATCAGTTTCCTGAGAAGCTGATACCTTTATTTATTAATAATATTCGCCATCGTAAGCCGTTGCCTGTTTATGGAAAAGGTGAGAACGTCCGCGACTGGCTGTATGTGGAAGACCATGCCAGAGCCATAGACTTGATTTTCCATGAAGGCAAGGTCGCCGAGACTTATAACATAGGTGGTTTCAACGAGTGGAAGAACATTGATATTATTAAGGTGGTCATCAATACTGTTGACCGCATCCTCGGGCGTCCCGAAGGTGCCGACATGGATTTGATTACCTACGTTACTGACCGTGCTGGTCACGACATGCGCTATGCCATAGACTCCACCAAGCTCCAGAAAGAGTTGGGTTGGGAGCCAAGCCTACAGTTTGAGGAAGGCATCGAAAGGACTGTCCGCTGGTATCTCGACAACCAGGAATGGATGGACAATGTGACTTCTGGCGATTATCAGAAGTATTACGAGGATATGTATAAAGGAAGATAAAGACAAAACAATAACAAGACACTTATATGTCAGTATTTAAAGATAAAGTCCTCCTCATCACAGGGGGCACTGGTAGCTTCGGCAATGCTGTACTCAACAGATTCCTTCGCACCGACATTGGTGAAATTCGTATTTTTAGCCGCGACGAGAAGAAACAAGACGACATGCGCCACGATTTTCAGGCTCGTATGCCGGAGGTGGCCAATAAAATCAAGTTTTACATCGGCGATGTGCGCAATAAGAGCACACTGAAATATGCTATGAAAGGTGTGGATTATGTTTTCCATGCCGCCGCTTTGAAGCAAGTGCCTTCATGCGAGTTCTTCCCGATGGAAGCTGTTAAGACTAACGTGATGGGTACTGACAACACCCTTGATGCTGCTATCGATGCAGGCGTGAAGTGTGTGATTTGTCTTTCCACTGATAAGGCGGCTTATCCTATCAATGCCATGGGCATTACCAAAGCCATCGAGGAGAAGATCGCTGTGGCAAAAAGCCGTCTCTCGGGCAACACCAAGATTTGCTGCACACGTTATGGCAATGTGATGTGCTCACGTGGATCGGTGATTCCGCTTTGGATTGATCAGATTCGCAAGGGCAACCCGATTACTTTGACCGAGCCTAAAATGACCCGCTTCATCATGTCATTGGAAGAGGCCGTTGATTTGGTGTTGTTTGCTTTTGAGCACGGCCAAAATGGTGACATCCTCGTGCAGAAAGCTCCTGCTTGCACCATTCAGACCCAGGCCGAAGCGGTTTGTGAGTTATTTGGCGGCAAGAAAGAGAATATTAAGGTGATAGGCATCCGTCATGGCGAGAAGATGTACGAAACACTGCTTACCAAAGAGGAGTGTGCCAAGGCGGAGGACATGGGCAACTTCTATCGTGTCCCAGCCGACAACCGCGATTTGAACTACGACAAGTATTTCAAGGAAGGTGATGTGAAACTTGCCACTATCGATGAGTTTAACTCCGACAACACCTATCGCCTTAACCTCCAAGAGACAATTGATAAGATTGCCTCTTTGGAGTATATCCAAAACGAGTTGAATGGGGTTCCAAATATAGTGAAATAATTCTCCGCGTATCTCTCGAATCACGAGTATAATCTCGAAAAAGATATGTGAAGATACGTGTAATACGTGGAAAAATGAAGATACTAGTAACAGGCGCCAAAGGCTTCGTTGGTAAGAACCTCTGCGCAGCTTTAAGAAATATACGAGACGGCAAAGACAGAAGATTTCCCGAACTGAAGATTGATGAAATCTTTGAGTACGACTTAGGCAATACGCCAGAGGAACTGGATGTATGGTGTCGCGACTGCGACTTCGTTTTCAACCTTGCAGGTGTCAATCGTCCACAGAACCAAGAGGAATTCATGCAAGGCAACTTCGGCTTTGCCAGCACCCTGCTTGACACTTTGAAAAAATACAACAATCGCTGTCCTGTTATGCTCAGCAGCTCACAACAAGCTTCACTGACAGGCCGCTTTGGCAACTCTGAATATGGCAGAAGCAAGAAGGCAGGCGAAGAGTTGTTCCTTAACTACGAACGAGAGTTTTTGAACATCGGAAGAAACGGAAAAAACAGAAAAGGAGAATCTTCTTCCGATTATTCTGGTTCTTCCGATGTAAAAGAAAGCGATTCCCAGAACATCGGAAGAAACGGAAAAAACAGAGAAGGAGAAGCCTCTTCCGATAATTCTGGTTATTCCGATGTAGAAAACAATGTTGCGCTGAGGCCACGTGTGTTGATTTATCGTTTCCCGAATTTATTTGGAAAATGGTGTAGACCCAACTATAATAGTGCCGTCGCCACCTTCTGCAATGCCTTTGCCAACGATCTTCCTTATACGGTAAACGACCCATCGGTAGAACTTGAGTTGCTTTACATTGATGATTTAGTTGAGGAAATGATAGCTTGTCTCAAAGGCGAAGAACACCATTGCGAGTTTGACGGGTTAGAGGTGTTGCCAAAGGCAGAAGGGCGCTATTGTTATGTTCCTGTCACCCATAAAGTCACTTTAGGCGAGATAGTGGATTTGCTGAAGCAGTTCGCTGAACAGCCCAAGACTTTGATGATTCCTGAGATACCTGCAAACAGCTTTGCCAAGAAACTCTACTCTACGTATCTCTCATATCTACCTAAGGAAAAAGTGGCTTTCCCTTTGAAGATGAATGTTGACAATCGTGGTTCCTTTACCGAACTGGTGCACACCTTAAACTGTGGCCAAGTGAGCATCAACATCTCTAAGCCAGGCATCACCAAAGGCCAACACTGGCACAACACGAAGTGGGAGTTCTTCATTGTGGTCAGTGGTCACGGCCTGATTCAGGAGCGGAACCTTAACGACCCAGAGGGCAAGGTCATCGAATTTGAAGTCACTGGCGACAATATCCAATGCATCCACATGCTCCCTGGCTATACCCATAATATCATTAACCTCAGCGACACTGAAAACCTTGTGACGGTAATGTATTGCAACGAGATTTTTGACCCGAACAAACCAGATACTTTCTTTGATCCAGTTTAATCAACATCAGAAGAAACAGAAAAAACAGAAAAAGGCAATATTCATGACGGGTTTTCTCTATCCCAACGAATCTTATCGGATTAACGGTGCATTATTCGAAGTTCATAAGCACCTTGGACCTGGGTTGTTGGAGAAAGTGTACCAAGAAGCACTGGAAAAAGAGTTTATTTTGCAAGGGATTCCTTTTGAAAGAGAAAAAGAATTCACCGTTGTTTATAAAGGAGAACCTCTTGAACAAAAATACATTGCTGATTTTGTTTGTTTTGATAAAATAATTGTGGAGTTAAAAGCTGTAGAAGACTTACTTCCTATACATACGGCGCAGGTAGTGAATTACTTATGTATAACAGGTTTTGAGCTTGGTTTCTTGGTCAATTTCAATGCCAGAAAAATAAGACCCCAACGAATAGTACGTTTTAAGGATTACGAAGACGAAAACGAAGAATAATAAAACATCGGAAAAAACGGAAGAAACAGAAAAGGCGAAATCCTTTCCGATTATTCCGGTTATTCCGATGTAAGAAAACAAATACTCGATGTTTAAGAATAATGGAAAATTAAAATTGTTGATCATAGTAGGCACGCGCCCGGAGATTATCCGTCTTGCCGCTGTGATTAACAAATGCAGACAATATTTTGATTGTATCTTGGCGCACACTGGCCAGAACTACGACTACAACCTCAACGGTGTCTTCTTCAAGGACCTGAAGCTCGCTGACCCCGAAGTATATATGAATGCTGTGGGCAACGACTTAGGTGAGACCATGGGTAATATCATCGCCAAGAGCTACCAACTGATGGTCGAGATTAAGCCTGACGCAGTTTTGGTGCTGGGCGATACGAACAGTTGCCTCAGTGTGATTGGTGCCAAGCGTCTCCATATTCCCATCTTCCACATGGAGGCTGGTAACCGTTGTAAGGATGAATGTCTGCCAGAGGAGACCAACCGCCGCATCGTTGACATCATCTCCGATGTAAACATGGCCTACAGCGAACATGCTCGTCGCTATTTGGCCGATTGTGGTCTTCCCAAGGAACGCACTTACGTTACGGGTAGTCCTATGGCTGAGGTGTTGCATAACAACCTTAAGGAAATTGAGGCCTCCGACATTCACAAGAGGCTAAATCTTGAAAAAGGCAGATACATTTTGTTGAGCGCACATAGAGAAGAGAACATCGATACGGAGAAGAACTTCCTCAGCCTTTTCAATGCTATCAACGCCATGGCTGAGAAATACGACATGCCCATCCTCTATAGCTGCCATCCGCGGAGTCGTAAGCGTCTTGAAGCCAGTGGTTTCAAGCTTGACCCACGTGTCATCCAACATGAGCCTTTGGGCTTCCACGACTACAATTGCTTGCAGATGAATGCTTTCGCCGTGGTGAGTGATAGTGGAACACTACCAGAGGAGAGTTCCTTCTTTACGAGTGTTGGGCATCCCTTCCCAGCAGTATGTATCCGTACCAGCACTGAACGTCCCGAGGCCTTAGACAAAGGATGTTTCTTCATCGCGGGCATCGACGAAAAGAGTTTGTTGCAGGCCGTGGAATGTGCCGTTGACATGAACCAGAACGGCGACCATGGCATTCCCGTGCCCGACTATGTGGATGAGAATGTGAGCACTAAGGTGGTGAAAATCATCCAGAGCTATACGGGGATTGTGAATAAGATGGTTTGGCGGAAATAATCTTTGAACATCGGAAGAAACAGAAGAAACAGAAGGAGGAATAGTTTTCCGATTATTCCGATGTAAAAGAAAAAACGATGTTGTTATCTGCAACTTTATTAGATGAGCTGACCGCTCAGGCGAAGGCCTCTCCGAGATTGCGGATGAACCTCGACCTGCGCAACAGCCCAGCCGACCAAAGCCAGCGCATGCTCAACGCCTTGGAGCCAGGCACAGTAATGCCCATCCATCGCCATCAGAAAACCTCTGAGACCGTCGTTGTGCTCCGTGGCAAGGTGAAGTGGCTTTATTACAATGATAAGGGTGAACTTACCGATACCATCCTCGTTGAAGCTGGCGGCGACATCTGCGGCCTCAGCGTTCCCATGGGACAGTGGCATTCGTTGGAGTGCTTGGAAACGGGAAGCGTGATTTTGGAGTGCAAGGACGGGGCTTGGGAGGCGTTGGGGGAGGAGGATCTGTTATAAACATCGAAATACTCGAATTACCCCCAAAGCAAGTCAATCAGGACACTTACAACTCTCAATTTATAAACGCTCATAAAACACTAACCCCTGAACTTTAAACTATCAATTGTCAACTCTCAACTAATATACATGTTCAACCTAGACAAATTCATCGCCGACAGCGTCACCCATCGTCCATCAAGCATGTTTGAGGGCGATATCCAAGCCAACGCAGCTCGGCTGACTCAAGAAATAGAAGGCAAATCCGTCTGCGTCATTGGCGGTGCTGGAAGCATCGGCTCTTCGTTTATTAAAGCCGTACTACGATTCAAACCTGGCAAACTGGTGGTCATTGACCTCAACGAAAACGGTTTGGCTGAATTGACTCGTGATATTCGCTCGACAGAGGGATTGTTCGTGCCTCAGGAGTATCGTGCTTATACGTTGAATTTTGCCGACCCAATCTTTACAAGGATTTTCCGCGAAGAGAAAGGCTTCGATATTGTGGCCAACTTCTCCGCCCACAAGCATGTGCGTAGTGAAAAGGACAAATATTCCGTGCAGGCACTCATTGAGAACAACGACATCAAGGCTAAGAAGCTGATGGACTTGCTCTGCGAATTTCCACCGAAGCATTTCTTCTGCGTGAGCACCGACAAGGCGGCCAACCCTGTCAACATCATGGGGGCCAGCAAACGCATCATGGAAGATTTGGTGATGGCCTACAACGGCAAGTTTAAGGTGACCACTGCACGGTTCGCCAATGTAGCTTTCAGCAACGGCTCACTGCCCGATGGCTGGCTGCATCGTTTGCAGAAAAAACAGCCTTTAGCAGCTCCCAACGATGTGAAGCGTTACTTCGTTTCGCCCGAAGAGAGCGGCCAAATCTGCATGTTGGCCTGCATCCTTGGCAATGGTGGTGAGGTGTTCTTCCCGAAACTGGGCGAAGACCAAATGCTGACTTTCTCAGCCATTTGTGACGATTTCGTTAGTTCTGAAGGCTTTTATAAAAAGGAATGCGCCAACGACGAGGAAGCTAAGCGTTTTGCCCATCAGATGTCATACGACAGCGACACCTATCCCGTAGTTTACTTCAAAAGCGACACCACGGGTGAGAAAGCCTACGAAGAGTTCTATATCCCTGGCGAAAAGATTAACATGGAACGCTTCAAGGCCTTAGGTGTGGTAGAAGAAACCACGCGTCGCCCGATGAATGAAGTGAATGCCTTCTTTGAAAAGCTGGAAACGCTTTTCGCTGCCGATTTCACCAAAGAGGATGTAGTGAAAGCCATTAAGGAGTTTATCCCGAACTTCGAGCATGAAGAGAAGGGGAAGAATTTGGATCAGAAGATGTAAGATGTATGAGGTAAGATGTATGATGTAAATTTAAAGCGATGAGCGAAATCGGTGATGCAATACAGGAAAAATGTTTGGCTTTTGGAGATAAGGTTATTAAACTGAACGACTATCTCCTGGAAAAAGAGTGTAAGAAAGAAGAAGAAAGATGCAAGAAGCAAAAAAGCGGCAGGATTCCAATTTATCTGAAATCTGTCGCGAATCTTTCGAACCAGCTCTTGCGTGCTGGCACGAGTATCAGCGCCAACAATGCTGAAGCAACAAGCGCCATTAGCAAAGCTGACTTTAAGTCAAAATCTTATATAGCCTTAAAAGAGGCGCGTGAAAGCCTCAGTTGGCTGAAGCTATTATATAGGAACAAATACCTCACTGATGCAGAATACGACAATCTGTATGCTGACTGTGACGAACTGGTTAAGATACTAACTCCCCGTTGTAAGAAACTTGATGAGAAGTGAGATGTAAGAAGTGAGATGTAGGATGTAAGATGTAGGATGTAAGATGTAGGATGTATAACCGTGTTCAAAATACAAATATCACCATCAAACATCGCGTATTTAAATACATCAAACATCATCCTTCAAACATCAAACATTTAACGGAGTTTATCCCGAACTTCGAGCATGAAGAGAAGGGAAAAAATTTGGATCAGAAAATGTAAATATAATATGGGTTACAAAATTCCATTATTCAACTTAAACTTTGACGAAAGAGAAGCCCAAGCGGCTTACGATACCATTAAGTCGGGCTGGATTTCAACGGGCCCGAAAAATGAACAACTGGAACAGATGTTCATCGATATGTGGAAGGTGAGTTATGCGGTGAGCATGACCAACTGCACTGCTGCACTGCATGTCTGCTGCATGGTGTGCGGCCTCGGCCCTGGCGATGAAGTGCTGGTGCCTTCGCTTACCTTTGCTGCTTCTGTGAATAGCATCCGTTATGCAGGGGCAACACCTGTTTTCTGCGATATTATCGGTCCCGACCATATCAATATCGACCCGAAGGAAATCGAGAAGAAGATTACTCCTAAGACCAAAGCTATTGTTGTGGTACACATGGCGGGTTTCCCTGCCCACATGGACGAAATCATGGCCATCGCCCGCAAGCATAACCTGAAGGTGATAGAAGACGCTTGCCATGGCCCATTGTCGGAATACAAAGGCAAGAAACTTGGAACGCTCGGCGACTGCGCTGCTTTCAGTTTCTTCTCCAACAAGAACATCTCCACGGGTGAAGGTGGTATGTTCATCACTAACAACGAGGAGATGGCCAAGAAAGCCCGTCTGTTGCGCTCGCATGGCATGACCACCATGAGCTACCAACGTGCCAGTGGCCATGCCACCACTTACGACATCCTTGAATTGGGTTACAATTACCGCATGGATGACATTCGCGCAGCCATTGCTATTGAGCAATTGAAGAAGTTGCCTGCCGACTTGGATACCCGTATCAAGGTGCGTCAGCGTTATGTGGAGCAACTGGCCAACATGAAGGACGTGGTGGTGCCGTTTGCCGACAACAAGGAGTTTGTGAGCAACTACATTATGCCCGTCGTGTTGACTAAAGGCGATACGGCTTATCGCGATGCTATCCGCGACAAGATACATGCCGCTGGCATTCAAACCAGTGTGCACTATCCAGCTGTACATCGTTTCTCTATCTATAAGGATTATCCAGCAGTGTTGCCTCAAACGGAGTATGTGACTGACCATGAAATCACCCTACCGATGTACGCCGCACTTACAGAAACACAAATTGATTTCATTTGCCAGACAGTTGAGCAAGCGGTAAAAGAGATTTCATGATTCCTATCATTTTAACGTTAATTGTCACGAATTAAGCCGTTAATTTTTCATTAATTTCTTTTTTGCATTTTATGGTTGATCTTTCCAAATACGCCAACAAGGTTTACAAAATCATTGGTTCCGCGATGACTGTCCACTCTGAGATGGGTTGGGGTCTATTGGAGCAAGTTTACCAAGAGGCTTTGCACCTTGAACTGCTTGACCGTGGCCTTGCCAACGAGAGGGAACAAGAAATAGAGATCTACTATAAGAAACACATACTCGAAAAAAAGTACAGGATGGACATTGTGGTTGGTGATATTATTGTAGAGTTGAAGTCGGTAACTAGTCTGGCCTCGGCCCACCGTGCACAGTTGTGCAATTATCTTCGCTTGACACGCAAACCGATTGGTTTGCTGATTAACTTCGGCGAAGAGAGCCTGATTGGCGAGAGATGGGCTTATGATGAGGATACCAACGAGTGTTTCATTGTTGATCGCAGCATGAAACCTATTGACGATGCAGATTATGCTGAACTGCTGGATGACGAAGACAACAATTAATGAAAAATTACATGGTCGATTACATGGTAATTAATGTGAAAGAAGAAAAATGAAAAAAGTATTAATTTTCGGTGTGGGCGAACTGCAACGCTCCATCATCCGTCGAGCCAAGCTGAAAGGTTTGTTCACCATAGGCATTGACCCTTGTGCTGATGCGGTATGCAAGGACGAGGTGGATGCCTTTGAGATTGTCGGCGGACAAGACTTTGAAGGCACTTGTGCTGTGGTGGAAAAATATGGCGTTGATGCCATTGTGACTGCAGCAACCGACAAGCCTTTGGTGATGATGGCGAGAGTGGCTGAGAAGTATGGCTTCCCGTTTTATTCCGTTGAGACCGCGCAATGGTCCACGGACAAGTACCAGATGAAACAACGCTTCTTGGAAGGCGGTGTGCCTTGTGCCCGTGGGCGTCTTATCGCCAAGGTGGAAGAAGCTGACGATTTGTATTATCCACTCATCATAAAGCCTCGTGACAACTCAGGCAGCCGTGGCGTGAAACTTTGCCGAAACAACGAGGAGCTACAGGAAGCCATGCAAGAGGCTTTGCAGTATTCCCATCTTGACACCGTGTTGGTGGAGGAATACATCGAAGGACAGGAATACAGTATCGAAGGCTTGCATTATGAAGGCAAGAGTGAAGTGATCCAATTCACGGAAAAAACCACTACGGAGTTTCCTTATAATGTGGAATTGGCACACAAGCAACCGGCCAACCTAACAGAGAATCAGAAGAATGACATAAGGGAGCTAGTTTCAAAGATTGCAAAGTGTATGCATTTCGAGAATTGTCCTTCACATACTGAGCTGAAGATTAACGAGCGTGGTATCTTTATCATAGAGACCAGTCCTCGTATGGGTGGCGATTACATTACTTCTACTTTGGTGCCGCTTTCCACAGGCATCAATATGGAAGACCAATTGTTACATATTGCTTTGGGTGAGAAAGTGGATACCCAAACAGGACGAGTGGAAAAAGCTTCAGGGGTTTGCTTCTTCTGTTTGCCCGAGGGTGTGGTGAAAAGGATTGACCCGCTGATAAACGAAGTTGTCAATTGGCCCGGAGTTTATAGTTTTGAGTTGAAACTGAAAGAAGGTGACGAAGTGCATCAGATTACGAGCAGCTTGAATCGGTATGGGGAGGTGATTGTAAAAGGTGAAGATAGGAAAATGGTGGACAAAAGATTAAAGGAGTATAATAAAGCACTGGAAATCAGAATACAATTAGATTAAGAAGATAACAAACTATAAAGAGTCATTATCATGAAAGAATTATCTGGGAAAAAGTTGTTAATTCTTGGAGGCAAGGCCGCTTCTGTAAATGTTGTTCAATTAGCGCACCGTCTTGGTGTTGAGACATTTGTTACAGGAATTCAGGAAGGTGGTCAAGCAAAAGATATTGCTGACCATACTTTCCTCGTTGGTTCTGAGGAACACGACAAATTGATACAGATTATCAAAGAGAATAAGATAGACGGTGTGATGACAGGTTCCGCGGAGTTTCAGATACAACAAATGATAAAATTGTGTAAAAATGCGGGTTTGCCATGTTATGCAACTGAAGAACAGTGGAATGCTACTCAAGACAAAAGGAACTTTAAAGATCTTTGTAAAAAATACGGAGTTCCAGGCGTGCCTGAATATTCTGTGGATGAAGAGCTTTCTGACAGTGATTTCCCCGTGATTGTAAAGCCTGTGGATGGTTGTTCCTCGATAGGAATAAGCGTATGCAGAAATAATGACGAATTAAGAGATGCGAAAAAAAAGGCTTTGGAGGCATCTGAGGCCAAAAAGATCATCATTGAAAGGTATATTGAAAACGGTGGACTAACGCATGTTATTAAATATGTTGTAGTGGACGGGAAGTTTTATATGGAAATCATGGGCGATCGATATGTGTTGAACAATGGATTGATAACCGCCATAACTTTCTTCCCATCAAAGAACACCGATTTGTATTTGAATACTATCGATTCTAAGGTTAAAGACATGTTCCTTTCTATCGGTTTTAATAATGGTGTTTTCTTCTTCCAGGCACTGCCTGATGGAGCCAACATTTACGTATATGAAATGGGATTGAGAACCGGTGGCGGGATGACGTATAAAATCACAGAGGCTGCTTGTGGGAATAATGATTTGGAGATGCTCATTAATTATGCATTGACTGGCAAAATGTGTGATGATAGTGATGTTCAAACTATCAATCCTTATCTTAACGGTAAGCAAGCTGCTTCACTGGCTCTTCCATTAATTCCAGGTACAATTTCCAAAGTGATAGGAATGGATGTGATTCCTAATATAGAAGGGGTCGTCAATTTTACACATTTCTGTGATGTGGGTGATACTATTTTGCCTAAGCATATCAATACTTTAAGTCAACTATTTGGAAGGATTATGGTGGTGAGGAATTCAAAGAAGGAACTGTTTGAATCATTAAAAACCATCAGAGATAACATTTCGGTGTTGGATGTTGATGGCAATGAAATGATTGTCTGGGATACGTTTGATAAAATTTACAATAATTCTGAGTTTTAATATATAATCTAATAATCATCATGGATTTTCGACAGCTGAAGCAATTACTGAAATATGCTAATCAAAATGCTGAAGAGATTAGCCAAATGCCTGAAGTGAATTTGAGCAAATCTTCTCTTTTTATGGATATTTTGAGATGCTATTTTAAGTATCATGTTTATGCTATCCAATATAAAAAAGAAAAGTTTTGGCAATTATCACCCGAACAAAGGAATGAAGTAGCAAAGAAATACCAAGAGAAAAACCTAAAGAATGAAGCATGGGCGAAAGACTATTATGAAAACTTTAGGTTCTTAATCAAGTGGACGGCATATAAATATGAGGCCACTGCGAAACAGCAGAAAAGAAGGGCTGAAGCATATCGCCGAAGATATAATATGGGCGACAATTGCTTTATCGGTCACGATGTTATTATAGAAAGACATCATTATTTATGGGGTACAGTCCAGATAGGGAATAATTGTACAATAGCAAAACATGTATATATCGACTATTCTGGAGAATTATTTATTCACGATGATGTAGCTTTAGCCAATGGGGTAATTATAGAAACACATACTCATCTGATTGAAAAAAAAGGGGCTCCTCCTACTCCGGGTCGTTTAGAGATAGAAAAGGGTGTTAAAATTTTGACACGTGCCTATATTGCCGATACTTGTCATTTTATCGGAAGATATGCTAGAATTGGTGCTGGAACATATATCCGAGGCAATGTACTTCCTTATTCAATCATGATTGGTAATCCCGCTAAGATAGTTGGTTTTATGTATACTCCTGAGGAAGTGGCTGAATTTGAAAAGGCTATTTTTCCTGAAAGCGAAAGAACTGATTTGGAAAAGTACAAGCAGGATTACAAAAAATATTATATTGATAGAAGAAAAGAAATCAAAAGTTTCCTCCAAAAATAGAAGAAAATGAAAGCATTTATTTTTCCAGGCCAAGGTTGCCAAAAGGAGAGAATGGGAAAGGATTTATATGAGAGTTTTCCAAAAGCCAGAGGGATTTTCGAACAGGCCAATGACATTTTAGGGGAGCGTTTTTCTGATTTCCTGTTCAAGGCAAATGAGGAAGTGTTGATGGACACTCGATACACTCAAATGGGCATTTTTGTCTATGAATGTGCTTTGGCCTTGGGACAGGATGAAGTAAAACCAGATTGTACGGCAGGTCATTCACTTGGCGAATATGCTGCTTTGGTGACGGCTGGAGTTCTGTCGTTTGAGGAAGGCGTTAAATTCATCAAGAAACGTGGTGAAGTGTTCTACGAAGCATTCCAAAAACATCCCAGTGCCATGGGAGCCATTATTGGTATTCCCGAGGAACAGGTTCAAATTGTGTTGAATCAGGTGGGTGAAGAAGATGGCGAAAAGCTCTATATTGCCAACTATAATGGCCCTGGGCAACTGGTAGTTACAGGCGCCAGAGCATCTGTGAAGAAGGCCTGTAAAATCTTGAAAGATATGGGTGCTAAACGGGCCTTGGTGTTGCCCCAAAAAGGTGTTGGTCACTCGCCCAACTCTGCTGAAGAAGGCAAAATACTTGGTGAAGAACTTAAGAAACTGACCTTTAAGGACGCACAGATTCCCATTTATCAAGATGCTGATGGGGAACCGCATACTAATGCACAAGAAATCCTTGATAACCAAATAAAATTGATGACTTATCCTGTTCAATGGACCAAGTTAGCATTAAATATGTTGTCTAACGGAGTCAGCGAATTCTATGAGGTGGGAACGGACGACACACTACAGAAAATAGTAAAGCGTATGACCCCTGAATCATTCGTGACTTCAATTCTTCACACGCCTTTGTATGAAGGGAAGGTTCATGATTTTTCAATTGTTAAAGAATAATTAACTCTAGTATTAACAATAAATAATTAAAACAATGACTTTAGATGAATTTGTAAAAGCTTTTGCTGCCGAGTTCGATGACACTCCTGTGGAACAGTTCACACCTGCTACAAACTACAGGGAGTTAGAAGAATGGGGTTCGCTCGTCGCCCTTTCAATCATTTCGATGGTTGACGACGAGATGGATGTTCAAATCACAGGTGCAGACCTCCGTAATTCAAAGACCATTGAGGATCTGTACAATGTGGTTTGTGCAAAATAAGGCACTGGTTTCCGAGAGTTGGTCTCCTTTGGATACCAGCTCTCGGTACGTTCTGTATTAAATCAAATAGAAAAAAGATATGTCATTTCTCAGTATCAAAAACATTAAACTTGTTGGTCTTTCTGCAGGAGTACCCGAGAATATTATTGAGACGGATGCATATAGCCTGATGACCCCAGAGCAGATAGAGCATTTCATCGAATCTACAGGAGTGGAACGTCGTCGTCGTGCTACTGCAAATCAATGCACTTCTGACTTGTGCGTTGCCGCTGCTGAAAAGCTTATCGAAGATCTTGGATGGGAAAAACAAGATATTGATTTGCTTGTGTTTGCTTCTCATACAGGTGACTATAAATTGCCTTCGACGTCCTGTATTCTTCAAAACAGGCTTTCACTTCCTACCGAATGTATGGCATTTGATATAAATCATGGATGCTCGGGATTCCTATATGGCTTGAGTATTATTGCCAATCTTATGTCAACGGGAAATTTCCATAAAGGACTGTTACTTGTAGGAAACACTCAATCAAAGAATGTTAGTTATGAAGACAAAAGTACCTATATGATTTTTGGAGACGCTGGTGCTGTGGCGGCATTGGAATATGCTCCTACTGATGGCGATTCTTTCGATTTCCATTTCATGACAGACGGTTCTCAGCTGGAATCAGTATATGTGCCTCATGGTGGTTATCGTCATCCTATTACTCCTGATTCGTTTGTTGTAGAAGATTGCGGAGATGACATAAAACGAAATAAGACAAATCTGATTATGGATGGCATGGATGTATTTGCTTTTGCCAACAAATATCTCCCTAAATCAGTAAAAGCACTTGTTGAGCATTTCAATATTGATAAAGACAAAGATGTTGATTACTTTGTGATGCATCAGGCCAACAAGTTCCTTTGTGACAAAGTAATGAAAAAGACGGGGATGCCAGCCGAAAAATCATTTTTCTCTTATAAGAATTTTGGTAACTCATCAGGAGCATCTATTCCTCTGACTATGGTAACTGAAATGAAAGACATTTTGAACCAAGAAGGTCGCAAAAACATTCTTTCAACTGCAATCGGAGGCGGTTTTTCACTGGCTTCCGCAATGATTCGAGTCAATAAAGTCCATTGTTCAGATTTAGTTATTGTAAAAGATGACCCTCAAAACATTTGGCCAGGTTAAAAAAACGAATTCTATGTTTAATCCATTCTCCCTTGAAGGGAAAACTATTTTAGTGACTGGTGCCTCTTCTGGTATTGGTCGTGGTATCTGCATTGACTGTGCCAAGATGGGTGCCAAGGTTCACCTGATGGCACGCAATGTGGAACGGTTGAACAGAACACTTGATGAGATGGAGGGCGAAGGCCATGTCATTCATCAGGCTGACCTTTGCAGCACTGATGATATCAATGCGCTGGTGGATGTGCTGCCGGTAATTGACGGTGTGGTACTTTGCGCCGGTATCATCAAGACCATGCCGGTGAAGAACATCAGCGAAGAGGCTATGACCGAAATCTTCAATGCAAATATTATGGGTGACATCAAGATTTGCAGCCGCCTGTTAAAGAAGAAGAAACTGAACCATGGCGGTTCGGTGGTATTTATCTCTTCAGTCTCCACATTCAACGTGAAGGTTGGGAACTCGCTCTATTCAGCCACAAAGGGTGCGGTTAACTCGTTTGCCAAGGCTATGGCTTTGGAAGTGTCGAAGCAGGAAATGCGTGTCAACTGTATTCAGCCGGGCTTTGTGCCTTCAAACATTTTGGAAACTCATGGCTTGGGTGAAGATGCACTTCAATGGTATAAAGAGAGACACCCGTTGGGATTTGGTACTCCTTCAGATATAGCAAATGGCTGTATCTATTTGTTAAGTGATGCTTCGCGTTGGGTAACAGGAAGTATCTTTACCATTGATGGCGGTTACACTTTACAATAGGAGCTAACGCACATTTGTAATAGGTGCTTTATATGAAAAGAGTCTATTTGTACGACAACTTAAAGTTTCTAGCAATGCTGTGTATTTTGGTATTGCATTCAACAATACCCTATGCACATGATGGCATGACACTAATGAAATATATGCAGCCGTTCATTAACCTTTATCCGATGACTTTGTTTACTATTATTTCTGGATATTGGTATAAGAAAAAGTCATTCAGAGCATTGCTTTTGCAATTTTTATGGCCATGTATTCTATTTACGGTAATAAATGGTATATTGGGAAACTTCTTCTACCCGAATTATTGGAATATCTTCAAATTTAAGCCGGGTTATGCAATGTGGTACTTGATGGCCTTGTTTTTATACTCCATATTAACAAAAATAATAAGGCAGCGTTGGGGTGCTATTAAATATCTGTTAATTGCATTTTGCGGTGCATTTATCATTGGATGTATTCCTATTTCAAACAATTATTTCGAGATACAACGGATTAGTTGTTTGTTTCCTTGTTTTGCATTTGGTGTTATGCTTAAGGAATATGCCGGTAATCAGTTACTTGTGGACAAAATAGGGGGGGGTAAAGTTCACAATATCAGATTATTATCAATTATTATATTGGCATTGATTGTTGTTATTCAAATCGCCATAATTTATTTTTATCCAGAAAGAACAGGTGCCTTTAAGGCATATTATGGTTTTAATATTATTGCAGCTTTAGAAAAATGGGGGTTAATGTTTTTAAGGGTAATCGCATGTGTTTGTATTATTGTGTTGATGCCAAACGAGGAGTATTGGTTTACTAAATACGGATCACGAACAATGAACGTTTATCTTCTTCATGTTATTCCAATTTTTGTGATTTGTTGGGGACTACTTTATGATTTTCGCTATGAATGGTATGGCTTGGCTACTTTATTTGTCGGTGTGCCATTGCTTTGCACCTTGTTTTTTAGTGCTCGTGTTGACAGAATCATGAAAAAAGTACTTTTATTTGATGTTATAAAGAAAATAAGGCAATAGAGTTATCAATCATATTAATCAAAACAAACAATGGAGAACCCTCAAAGAGCAACAGTTGCTTTTTTGTGAGGCTGTCTTCATGGCAATAAGGATGGATGGAAAGGACGGATGGGCCTGCTTATTGGGTATATCAGCTATGCGAGCATGGCGTGCTATATGTTCCATCGCCTTTTCTTCTGGGCGGGTGAGTTGATATGGAATCCAACTCTGCATTGGGTAAAATGGATGTATATGGCTGGTATCGTATTTCCATTAATGCTGGTGCTGTCATATTACATTCAGAAAGTTTACGACATGCTGGTTAGTAGATTGAAATAATCAAGTTAACATTATGGATAACAATAATATCACAACCAAGTTTTTCAATTATTTAAAGCTATTGGGTGGTAATAGTGATATAGAAAAAAAATATCACGATGCAAAACTGTGTTTGTTGGATTACTTGTCGTGCTTGGTTGGTGGCAAAGGCACGCGTTTGAAACTTATTACCAATGTCATCCCCAAGCAAATCTATCGTAACTGGCTCGTTGAGGCATCCCAATCAATGTTATAGGGTGCGATGGAGAACATCAAAGCGTATGAAGAAGGCTGTTTTGATAGGATTGCAACCAAACGACTGATTTAACTCAGATTAA
>JAEETH010000014.1 GCA_016290215.1 Bacteroidales bacterium | reverse complement strand
GCACCCGTGGCCTCCAAATCGGCGACCCGGTGGAATTCCAAGGCTACATGCTTGAGGTGACCTTGGGACCTGGTTTGCTTTCGAGCAACTTCGACGGCCTGCAGAACAACCTCGCCACCATGACGGGCGTGTTTCTGAAACGCGGTGAATACACCAAGGCCCTCGACGAAGAGAAACTTTGGGACTTCACGCCTCTCGCCAAGGCGGGCGACCAAGTGGTTGCCGCCGACTGGTTGGGCGAAGTCAAGGAAGGCTGGCTGCCCCACAAAATCATGGTACCGTTCAGTTTCAAGGGTACTTTCACGGTGAAGTCGGTGGCCAAAGCCGGACAATACAAGATTACCGATACCATCGCCACGCTGACCAACAGCGACGGCGAGGAGGTGAAGGTGAACATGACCCAGAAATGGCCCGTCAAAGTGGCTGTGGGTGGCTACGTTGAGAAGCCACGTCCCTTCAAGGTGATGGAGACGGGTGTGCGTACCATCGACACGCTGAATCCCATCGCCGAAGGTGGCACGGGCTTCATCCCCGGACCTTTTGGCTGCGGCAAGACCGTGCTGCAACACGCCCTCGCCGAGCAAGCCGATGCCGACATCATCATTATGGCAGCCTGCGGAGAGCGTGCCAACGAGGTCGTGGAGATCTTCACCGAGTTTCCCGAGCTGAAGGACAAGCACACGGGTCGTAGCCTGATGGAGCGTACCATCATCATCTGCAACACCTCCAACATGCCAGTCGCCGCTCGTGAGGCTTCCGTCTACACGGCCATGACCCTCGGCGAATACTATCGCGCCATGGGTATGAAAGTCTTGCTGCTCGCTGACTCCACCTCGCGTTGGGCACAGGCCTTGCGTGAGATGAGTAACCGTTTGGAGGAGCTGCCTGGTCAGGACGGATTCCCCATGGACCTTTCGGCCATCATCTCCAACTTCTATGCGCGTGCGGGTTACGTGAAACTCAACAACGGTCAATCAGGCTCCATCACCTTCATCGGAACGGTGTCGCCCGCTGGCGGTAACTTGAAAGAGCCTGTCACCGAGAGCACCAAGAAAGCTGCACGTTGCTTCTACGGCCTCTCGCAGAACCGTGCCGACAAGAAGCGTTATCCCGCCGTCGACCCCGTGGACTCCTATTCGAAATACCTCGAATATCCCGAAATCATTGAGTATCTCGACGAGAAGATTGAAAAAGGCTGGGTCGACAAGGTGACGAAGACGAAATACATTATTAGAAAAGGTAAGGATGCCTACGAGCAAATCAACATCTTGGGCGACGACGGTGTGCCGATGTCGTACCACGAGCAATACTGGAAATCGGAACTTGTTGACTTTGTGATACTTCAACAAGACGCTTTTGATGACATCGATGGCTGCTGCCCCTTGGAACGCCAGAAGTTCATGCTTGACCTGATACTTGAAATTTGCGACCGCAGCTTCAAGTTCGACAACTTCGAGGAGTGCATGAACTACTTCAAAGGTCTGATCAACATCTGCCGCCAGATGAACTACACGGAATACGAGTCGGAACAATTCAACAAATACTTGAACCAGCTTAAGGAGGAACTGAAACATGAGTGAGAAAGCCTTTCAACGCATCTATACGAAGCTGACTGCCATCACCAAGGCCACTGTGACCCTTGAGGCGCAAGGCGTGGCCAACGACGAACTGGCGTATGTTGCCGGCCGTTTGGCGCAGGTGGTGAAAATCAAGGACAACAGCGTCACCTTGCAGGTGTTTGGTGGCACAGAAAACATCCCGACCAATGCCGAAGTGACCTTCTTTGGCGAGCCGCCTACCTTGAATGTGAGCGATGACCTTGCCGGCCGTTTCTTCAATGCATACGGCGAGCCTATCGATGGCGGTCCGGCTGTGGAGGGTGAGAAACGCCAAATCGGTGGCCCTTCGGTGAACCCTTATAAACGTCGTATGCCTTCAGAGCTGATTCCTACGGGTATCGCTGGCATTGACTTGAACAACACTTTGGTCTCAGGCCAGAAGATTCCTTTCTTCGCTGACCCCGACCAACCTTACAACCGTGTGATGAGCATGGTTGCCCTCCGCGCCGATGTGGATAAGATCATCCTTGGCGGCATGGGCTTGACTAACGACGACTACCTGTTTTTCAAACATGAGTTTGAAAGTGCGGGTGCTTTGCACAAGATCGTCAGTTTTGTTAACACCACCGACCAGCCCCCTGTCGAGCGTCTGCTGATTCCCGACATGGCTTTGACCGCAGCGGAATATTTCGCCGTGGACAAGAACGAGAAGGTGCTGGTGCTGCTCACCGACATGACCTTGTACGCTGATGCTTTGAGTATTGTGAGTAACCGTATGGACCAGATTCCTTCGAAGGACTCCATGCCTGGCTCACTCTATTCCGACTTGGCCAAGATTTATGAGAAGGCTGTGCAACTGCCTTCGGGAGGCTCCATCACCATCATCGCAGTGACGACCTTGAACGATGGCGACATCACGCACGCCATCCCCGACAACACGGGTTATATCACCGAGGGACAGTTGTACCTCCGTGCCGACCCCGATTCGGGCAAGGTCATCGTCGACCCGTTCCGTTCGTTGTCGCGTCTGAAACAACATGTCCAGAACAAGAAGACCCGTGAGGACCACAGTGCCGTGATGAACACTTCGGTGCGTCTGTATGCCGATGCTGCCAATGCCAAAACCAAATTGGAGAATGGCTTCGATCTAAGCGACTACGACCTGCGCTGCCTCGACTACGCCAAGGAATACGCCACGCGCCTCTTAGCTATCGACGTCAACATTTCGATTACCGAGATGCTTGACACCGCTTGGGAATTGTTCGGCAAGTATTTCACCAAGGCCGAAACGGGTTTGAAGGAAAAACTCATTGAAAAATACTGGAAAGAGCCAGCGAAGTGACCAATTTTGAATTTTGAATCTTAAATTTTAAATCTTTAAATCGATTCAATGGCCATCAAATTTCAATATAACAAGACCTCGCTGAATGAGATGAACAAGCAGCTCAAGACGCGAACGCGTGCCCTGCCCACGCTGAAGAGCAAGGAGAGCGCGCTGCGCCTTGAGGTGAAGAAAGCCAAACAGCGTTCGGAGGGACTTGTAGAACAGTTAGAGGCCGAACTCAAGTCGTATGAGTATATGGCCCGGCTTTGGAATGAATTTGAGCCAGGACTGATTTCCGTGACCGATGTCAAGCTGAAGACCGTCAAAATTGCGGGCGTGCCAGTGCCGGCTTTGGAGGAGGTGCTGTTCGATGTGAAGGACATCAACCTTTTCACCAAGCCGATGTGGTATGCCGACGGCGTTCAAATCTTGAAAAATCTGGCGCAGTTGGGCATCGAGTCGGAGGTCTACACCGAGGTGAGCCGCATTTTGGACTACCAACGGAAGAAGACCACACAGAAAGTCAACCTTTACGAGAAGGTGCAAATTCCTGGCTACAACGAAGCCATACGTAAGATTAAGCGATATATGGAAGACGCGGAGAACCTTGACAAGGCTTCGCAGAAAATCGTGAAAAACAAACACATGGAAGAAGAGGAGGCAGACTATGGTAACTGAAATGACAAAATATGATTTCATCCTCATGAGCGGCGACGCCGATGCCTTCTTGGAGAAATTGCAATCGGTGGGTGTGGTGGACATTACGCGTTCCATGAAGCCTGTCGACGAGAAATCGGAGAAGCTATCGGCCCGTGCGGAGATTTACCGCAAGGCCCTTGCCGCCCTGAAGACGGTTGAGAAGGCTGACGACCCTGGTCAGAAGCCTACCGACTTCGCCGTGGAGGTGATGGAGGCTGTGCGCGACAAGGAAGCCATCGAGGCCCAGTTGCCGCAGCTTCGCAAGGACGCGGATGAGTTGGTGCCTTGGGGTCAATTTGACGCCAAGAGCTTCGACCGCCTCAAGGAAACAGGCTTGAAACTCCACTTCTACAAGGCGAAAGCCATCGACCCCGCTTGGAAAGAGCAGTACGCACTGAGCGAGATTTCGAACCTCGGTGGCTACAATTATTTCGTGGTCGTGTCCGATTCCGACGACTACGACTTCCCGCTGAAAGAACTGCCCGCTCCCGACCGCGACTATGCCGCCATCGAGCAGCAGATTGCCGACTTGGAGGCACAGGTGAAAGAGAAAGAACATCGCTTGGCCCAACTGAAATGGCATGAACCCGTGCTGCAAGCTGAGTTGGATAAGACCCTCTCGAAACTCGACCTGCATTTGGCCAACGTCGCAGGCGAAAAGGCCGCTGAGGACTATATCACCGTCTTCGAAGGCTTTGCCCCCGTCGACAATGAACCTGCCTTGCACGATATGCTGGAAAAGGAAAACATCCTTTATTTGGTGGACAAAGCCAAGGTCGATGACAACCCGCCCATCAAGCTGAAAAACAACAAGTTCGTTTCAAAGTTTGAGTTGCTGACCGACATGTATGGTCGGCCCAAGTACGACGAGTTCGATCCGACCATCTTTATCTCCATCTTCTTCATGCTGTTCTTTGCCTTCTGCATGGGTGATGCAGGCTACGGTTTGGTGCTCATCTTTGCTGGCTTTATGTTGAAGAAGAAACTGCCTAACATTGCTCCGTTGGGCATTATCTTGGGCATTGCCACCACGGTGGTAGGCCTGCTGTTCCATACTTTCTTCTCTATGGACATGCTTCAGTGGAGCTGGATTCCCGATTCGGTGAAGAAGTGTATGCTACCATCAACGATTGCGGGTTTTGATGGCACGATGGTGCTGGCGTTGCTCGTCGGTATCGTCCACATCTGCCTCGCCATGATAATGAAGACCTACCAGAGTACTAAGGTGAAGGGCTTTGCCAATTCTTTGGGCACTTGGGGTTGGACCTTGCTCATCGTGGGTGGTGTCATTGTAGGTGGTCTCGCTCTGATGGGTGTGATGGACAAAGCCTTGACGAAGTGGATAGTTATTGTATTAGGTAGTCTTTCTGCTTTGGGCATTTTCTTCCTCAACGACTTGCACCGCAACCCCTTGCTCAATGTGGGCTCGGGCTTGTGGGAGACCTACAACACGGCGACGGGTTTGCTCGGCGACGTGTTGAGTTACCTGCGTCTGTATGCCTTAGGTCTGGCTGGTGCCAAGCTCGGCGAGGCCTTCAACGCCATCGGCGTCCAGGCATTGGGTGATGGTGGCTTCAATTGGATATTCTTCATCCTCATCGTGCTGGTGGGGCATACTTTGAACATCGCCATGTGCGTCTTGGGTGCCTTCGTGCATCCCTTGCGACTCAACTTCCTTGAGTTCTTCAAGAACTCCGGTTACGAAGGCACTGGCAGGAGGTATAAACCTTTACAATCATGAATATGAAGAACTACGGATTATACAGATTAAACGGATGTCCGACCGGAAATTTGAAAGGCGCAAGCGCCCAATTATTACAGATTTCCATAAGTGATGGCCTATCTGTAAAAATCGGATGCTTGCATCCAAAAATTGTCAGAAGAGATCTGTAAAATCCGTAGTTAAACAAAATCTCGTAATCAACAATTAAACAATTCAACAAATAAACAATCAACATTATGTTAGCAACAATTTTAGGTTATCTCGGTTTGGGCCTCGTGTTGGCCTTGGCAGGTATCGGAAGTTCAATCGGCACTTCGACGGCGGGCAACGCTGCCGAAGGCGGTCTCAAGAAACGCCCTGAGGCATCGGGCAATTTCATGGTGTTGTCGGCACTGCCGGCCACCCAGGGTATCTACGGCTTCGTGGCTTTCTTCATGCTGCTGAGCAAGATGAAGGCTGACCCGTCGCAAGGTCTCATCATCTTTGGCGTTGGCCTTTGCGTGGGCTTGGTCTGCATGATCTCGGCCATGCGTCAGGGACAGGTTTGCGCCAACGGTATTGTAGGTGTGAGCCAAGGTCACAACGTGTTCACCAACACGCTGATTTATGCCGCTCTTCCTGAGTTCTACGCTATCTTGGGCCTTGTCGGCGCACTGATGGTGTAATACCGAGAGGACAACCATTCAAAAACAAAGGCGACTCCTCGGAGTCGCCTTTGTTGTGTTATAAATCATCTTTTAACCGTTCAATCATGCGCCGTTCCTTCTTGGTAGGCCTGCCTGCGCCTCTGTCGCGCCATTCGGCCTTGTAGGCATGCATGAACTCAATGCGCTCGTATTCCTCCTTGGGCGTGAGGTCGTTGTAGACCTCGGGAACCTGCTTGGCTGAAACGCGGTTTTTGACCACGGTCTTCACCTCCACCACCTTGTGTAGCTGCTCAATTTGCACTTGGATGACATCGCCTACCTTCACTTCACGTGAGGGCTTAACGGGGCTGTCGTCCACCTTCACCTTGCCGCCTTTGATAGCATCTGCCGCCAACGAACGCGTTTTAAACAAGCGCGCCGCCCATAGCCATTTGTCCATCCTGACGATGTTTTCTTCGGTATCCATTGTAATTGGCTTTTGAGTTTCCCTTCGGGAATGGAGTATTGTCGGGGGCTCTATATGGCGGCGGCTTGTGGTGTTTATGACTCGTAAAACTAACCAGCCGCCGCTGTAAACACAATCAGTGTTTCCATTCCCGAAGGGAATTATTGACTACTTCTCCTTGAATATCAACTGAATCGGCACGCCATTGAAGTCCCAAGTCTCGCGGATCTTGTTTTCCAAGAAGCGTTTGTAGTTCTCTTTCACGTCCTTTGGCAGGTTGCAGAAGAAGATGAACTGAGGCGCGATGCTCTTCAGCTGGGTGATGTACTTGATCTTTAGGAAACGTCCACGCGAAGCCGTCGGCAGCGGCACGGAGTTGATATGCTCCTGCATCTTGTCGTTCAGCTCGCGGACAGGGATGCGGCGTTCGCGGTTTTCATAAACCTTGTGCGCGGTCTCCAATACCCTGTAAATACGTTGCTTGTTGATGGCCGAGGTGAAGATGATGGGGTAGTCGGTGAAAGGTGCTGTCCTGGAACGAATCAGCTCCTCGTAGGCTTTGTGTGTATTGGAATCCTTTTCAACCAAATCCCACTTGTTGACGACCATCACCAAACCTTTCTTGTTCTTCTCAATGAGGCGTAGGATGTTCATGTCTTGGGCCTCGAAGCCTTGTGTGGCGTCGAGCATGAGGATGGCCACGTCGCAATCTTCGATGGCACGGATGGAACGCAGCACACTGTAGAACTCGATGTCTTCCTCCACCTTGCTCTTCTTGCGCAGACCGGCCGTGTCGACGAGCATGAACTCCATGCCGAAGGCGTTGTAGCGCGTGTAGTTGGCGTCGCGCGTGGTGCCGGCGATGTCGGTGACGATGTGGCGGTCGGTGCCAAGGAAGGCATTGATGAGTGATGACTTGCCGACATTGGGTCTTCCCACCACCGTGAATCGCGGCAGGTCGGTGTTGAAGTCGGTGGTGTCGGAGGGCAAAAGCTCACAGACTTTGTCCAAAAGCTCACCTGTGCCTGTGCCGGTCATGGCCGACATGGGGAAGGGCTCACCCAAACCGAGTGCATAGAACTCGCCCGCCAAGACTTCCTTGCTGGGTTCGTCTATCTTGTTGACAGCCAATAGAACTGGCTTTTTTTGTTGCCTCAGGATAACCGCAACATCCTCGTCAAGGACATGAAGACCTTCGCGACCGTCGACGATGAAGACGATGACATCGGCCTCTTCGATGGCCAGGTCCACCTGCTTGCGGATTTCTTCTTCAAAGATGTCGTCCGACCCTACCACATAACCGCCGGTGTCGATGACGGTGAATTCCTTTCCGTTCCAGTCGCTCTTGCCGTAGTGCCTGTCGCGCGTCACGCCGCTCGTCTCTTCCACGATGGCCATGCGCTGCTTCAGCAGACGGTTGAACAGCGTCGATTTTCCCACATTGGGTCTCCCCACAATTGCTACAATGTTTGACATAATGCTTTGAATTTGAAATTGGCTGCAAAAATAGGCATTTAGCGCCGTTTTTTTGCATTTCTTTGGAAAATTAAGACACAAATTGCTGTTGTTTACATGATAATTTATATTTTTGACCTTCATTTTCATCTGATAATTATATCGTTATGAGAACAAACATTCCCATTAAGCAGGGCGTTGCGAGAGGTGCCATGATGCTTTTGTTGGTCCTTGTCGGCATTTCAATGGCTTGGGCTCAAAGTGCCATCAACGACATCCCGAAGGAGGTCAAGGCAAGTGATGCCACCATCACCCAGATGGGGCACGCCACGCTGACTTTGAGGCAAAGTATAGTCGTGGATTCGGTGTCAGGAAGAGTCGACACCTTACGTAAGGTAACCAACGTTGAGTGGCACACAGAGCCAGGTACCGCCAAGCGGCGCATGGCAGAGCAAAGGGACGGTGGCTCAGGTTTCTATGACCATGATAGCGACTGGTGGCTCGATTTGCATTGGTACACATATAATTATCCTTCCGTTGACGAAGATGGCAATTACCTGCTTCTTTCCAGCATGGCTTGTATGCCGGATAACGATTGTCGGTATGTGAATAATGTCATTATTGCCTGTCACGTTACCCTTACCGACAACGATCAGTGTCCGTCGATGTACAACACCGCTGGAAGTGCCGCCTCCGATGTCAGCATACTGATGAACCATGCCAGCAGTGGATTGGTGATTCATTCCGCTCAGAGTGACATGCCCTATTACAACCTTGTCATCTTACCCGATTATGAAGGTTTTGGGATTACTAGATATAAGCAGGAACCCTATCTTTATCAAGAACTTACGGCTCGCCATGTGGTCGATGCCACGCGCTATGGCATTGCCCTTTATCAGAGTGACCCTCAGGTCAATGGCATCCGTCATCCTTTCCGCGACGGGTGGCGTTCCATAAGCTTGGGCTATTCCCAAGGGGGTGCAGTCGCATTGGGTGTCCAGCGATTTATCGAACAGAATGACCTCTCTGAAGAGTTACACTTGGCCGGTTCGGTGTGTGGAGGTGGCCCTTACGACCTCATGACTACCATCCTTTATTATGTGGACAGAGACAACCAAGGAGAGGTGCTTTCGATGCCCGTTGTGATGCCCATAGTTCTCAAGGCATTGTGTGATTTTAACCCTTATATGAAAAACCATCACCCGGAGGATTATTTCGTCGAACGGTTTTTGGAGACAGGCATTCTGACATGGCTTTCTGAGAAGTCGAAGACGACGGACGAAATCACAGAGACATGGAAATCGCAGTATGAAAGCTCTTCTTATTTCCATTCCGTGCTGACTGCTGAGGGTAAGGCCAAGTTGAGCAATATCATGAAGCCCGAGGTCTTAGCTTATCTGCGCGCGTTGTTGGCTGACAATCCCTCCTATGCTACGACCCCTGTGCCTCTGCCCACCCATCGGGGTTTGAATGAAGACCTGCACTTCGCTATGGAAAGCAATAGCTTGGTGCGTGGCTGGCAACCTCAACATGCCATGTTCCTGTATCATAGCTATGTAGATACTGTGGTGCCTGAGTCGAATCGTACCAGTGCATCCACTGCCTTTGGCGAGTGGGTCATCAAGCTGCACGCCAGCATTGGTGGCTTACAGTCAGACCATGTGCCTACAGGTTTGGAGTTCTTGTTTGGTACCGAGGAATTCAATGCCATCAGGGCTTTGTCGGCGATGCCTTACATTCAGACCTTGGATGACGTGAGGATGGCAAAGAACAATTACAGCCAAAGCAGTTTGGATAATTAATTAAGGAGATGAGCAAATATAGTTTACACATTGGAAATGAGATTGAGTCGCTTTTTGGCTTTCAGCAATCAGCTTTCAGCCTCGTTGCAACCAAGCTGATAGCTGACGGCTGAAAGCTTACAGCTAAGATATTGCAGTTTAGTTTTAAATAGTTACTTGTCAAAAATAGTCAGATGAAAAAGCATTTCAATATTATACTATTGGCCAGCCTGATGTGGCTTTTGCCATCAATTGGCTTGGCTTCCGCCGTCGTGAAAGGTACGGTGACCTTGGGCAACACTGCGGTTCAGGCGGAATATGTTCTTGAAGGGATGTCGGCTAAATTGGGCTCAGGCTTCAACGCTTGTGTGCCACATTATTCCGAGGGAGAACTTGTGGTGCCTCCGACGATTACTGTGGATGGTACGGTCTATCCCGTCACGGAGGTGTCGTCATTGGCATTTCGTTTTTGCACCAAGTTAACGCGTGTCATCTTGCCAGAAGGCCTCACACGCATCGGCGATTTTGCCTTTTTTGGCTGTCAGGGGTTGCTTGAGGTGGAGCTGCCTTCTACACTCACCGCCGTCGGAGCAGGCGCATTTTATGAATTGTCTGGTTTGCAACATGTTTTCATTCATGCCGTCACGCCTCCTGTTTGGGAGTACAATGACGTGTTTTGTTTTCACAGCGGCGGCATTAGTGATACACAAAGTTATTATACCAACCAAGTCACGCTGCATGTGCCGATAGGGAGCATGGACACTTACCGTCACGCCAATTTCACCAATGCCGCTTTGGGCTGGACCACTGCCGACGGATGGGGCTATTTCAACAACATTGTCTATCTGCCTACTGATGCCAACGTTTTCTTTGCCGAAGGCGATTGGAACGAGGTCGCGAAATGGACTGCTGGCGCGGCCCCTGCCGTTGGAGACAATATCTACGTCATTGCCGATGTCACCATTCCTGACAACTATACGGCCAAGGCGAATGCCATCGGCTTTGACAATGGCGCGAGCATCACTCTTGCCGAAGGTGGACAACTCTATACCAACGCTCCCGTTGAAGTCATTGTGGAAAAGAACATCACCGCAGCTTCTGATTGGACCGACCTAAGCGATGGATGGCGTCTGATAGCCACACCTTTGCAAGCTCCAACAACCTATACCAATGAAAATTTGGCCTATGTTGAAGGGCTCGTGAATGACGATGATGAGTTCCAATATGATTTCTATCGTTGGGATGCTGAGAGTGAACTGCAATGGATCAACTTCCGAAACACCGAAGTTGGGTTTGAGATGAATAACGGACAAGGCTATCTTTATGCTGCCCGCGAGCAACATGGCTTGACTTTTAAAGGCGTCGCCATGGCTAATGGCGAGGAAGTGGTCGTAACGCCGCCTTTCTTCGATGACGGTGAACACGATGCCTTTACGCTTTATGGTAATCCTTTTGTCTGCAATGCGCATCTGATTAAAGAGGGAGGTGAGGCGTTGGCCTTTTATGTAATGAATGAAGAAGGCACGGGCTTTGAGGCCACGGAGGGTCCAATCAAGCCGATGCAAGGCTTTTTCGTGGCTTTGATGGAACCTGACCAAAGCTTTGTCATCACAAGGAATGCTCCCGTTGCCAAGAGCAGCAAACTTAATGTTGGTTTGAGTTCTGGCAGTGCCCAGCTCGACAATGTCATCATACGTTTTGGTGAAGGCAACCCACTCCCGAAACTCAGTTTCCGAGACTACAGCAGTAAGTTGTTTATTCCGATGGATGGCAAGGATTATGCCGTGGTCAATGCTGAGGTTGTGGGGGAGATGCCGATAGGCTTCAAGGCTGAAAAGGATGGCGACTATGTCCTTCGTTTCGACATGGAGGGCGTCAGTTTCAATTATCTCCATCTCATCGACAATATTACTGGTGACGATGTGGATTTGCTCGGCAGCCCATGTTATAGTTTTAGTGCCACGACTACCGATGCTGTATCAAGGTTCAAATTAGTGTTTGCTAAAGAAGCTAACTGAACAACTCCTAACTCCTAACTGTCAACTATCAACTGTCAACTTTCAACTGATTTAGGCTTCATACCCAAACCGTTTCAGTTCCGCCTCGTTGTCTCTCCAGTCCTTATCTACTTTGACGAAGAGTTCCAAGAAGATTTTCTTTCCCGTAAACTCCTCAATGTCAGTGCGGGCCTGCATGCCGAGTTTCTTGATGGCGCTGCCGCCCTTGCCGATGATAATGGCTTTTTGCGAGTCACGGGCCACATAAATGACGCTGCGGATGTGGATGCGATGTTCGGTCTCCTCGTAGCTTTCCACCTCAACTTGAACGGAATAGGGTACTTCTTGCTGGTAGTTGAGCAAAATCTTCTCGCGAATAATCTCGGTGATGAAGAAACGCATCGAGCGGTCGGTGAGCTCATCCTTGGGGAAGTAGGGTGGGCATTCCGGCATCTTCTCCAAAATCTTCTTGAAGATGAATTCCACGTTGGCGTTGTATTGTGCCGAAAGCGGGAAAATAGTGGCGTTTGGCAAGATTTCGCGCCATTGTTCAACGGCTTGCTCGACTTGTTCTTGTGTCGACAGGTCAATCTTGTTGATGAGCACAAAGACAGGGATGTCGGTGGTTTTCAGACGTTCCACGGTTTTTTCTTCAATCTTTTTGTCGGTGATGTCGACCACGAAAAGGATGAGGTCGGCGTCGATGAGGGCCACGTTGACGAACTGGTTCATCACCTCGTGCATCTTGTAGGCCGGGTCCTTGATGATGCCTGGGGTGTCGCTGAAGACGATTTGGAAGTCGTCGCCGTTGACGATGCCGAGGATGCGGTGGCGCGTGGTCTGCGCTTTCGAGGTGATGATGGAGATTTTCTCGCCGACGAGCTGATTCATGAGGGTGGACTTGCCTACGTTCGGGCGTCCTATGATGTTGACATAGCCTGCTTTATGACTCATAATGAAATTTTTTCTTCGATTTTGGCCTTGCAAAGAAACAAAATTATTATTTTTGCAGCCGATTTCGAGAGGAAAAAAGTTTTCCAAACGGGATTTTCGCGCGATGCGGGGTAGAGCAGAGGCAGCTCGTCGGGCTCATAACCCGGAGGTCGGAGGTTCGAATCCTCCCCCCGCTACAAAACCAAAATGAGCAGGACGACAATCCTGCTTTTTTTATGCGACCATGTGGCGAAAGTTTGCTTTCAACTGTAGGGTCGCATAAAAAAAGCGCGCAATGTGGCGCGCTCGTTTTGGTTTTGTTAAGTCCTCTCAAAAAGGATCACGACTGAAAGGGCTAACCTCCCTTTACCGTTTCCAATTCTTCATCAAGCTCCCCCCAAGGGTGCCTTCCATGGTCATAGGACCGTTGACAATGCCGCCCATGATGCTGATGTCTCCGCCACCTTGGCACTCGCCTTCAAGGTCGAGGTGACCATCGATGAGTGTGCCATGCATGGAAAAGATGACATCCAGCTCAATCGGAATGTTGATGTTGAAGATACCGTCGTAGGTGTAATCGAAGACAAACTTGCTGTTGATTTCATCGAAGACGACGTTGTCGCCGTCCACCGTACCTCTCACGGTGTTGGGTTGGTCGCCGAGGGTGAGGGTGGCAATCACTTCATTCATGTTGTCGCCGGTCACGATGTCGGCGATGGTATAAAAAGATATGCTGTCCAAGTCACCGTTCTGGAGGCCGATGATGGAAAGGTCTGCTGAATAGTTCCCGTTGATGAAGAGGTCGCCTTCATAGTGCCCCACAAACCTCATGTTCGGCGTTTCGTTGTAGTTGATGTCGAAGCTGACGGTGGCGACATGCCCCAAGGAATCGGTCAAGGTGCCTGTGACGGTGACGATGCCGAGTGTCTCAAGGGTGAAAGGATGCTTGTAGTCGATGGAGGTGACTGGGTCGACCTGCTTGGCGTTGAGATTGTCAGTATGGCTCGCCAAGATGCTGTCGTTTTGCATGAGGACGACAGCAATCTGGGTCAGGTTCTCGCCTGTGCAGTGAAAGCCCACCGTGATCTCGCCGCCGTAATACACCTGGGAGTTTTCTATGACACATCCCTGATTGCGCAGGATGCTGATGCTGGGGAGCACAGGGCCTTTCTTGCAGCTGGCAAAAAACATCAAGCCAATGCAGCAAGCTAAGAATAACGAGGTTCTCTTCATTAGGGATTGTTGTATGATGGTAGAGACGTGCCATGGCGCGTCTCTACCAGTATTGCGGATTTATCTTGTCTTGTTCAAGCTGCCACTGAGGGTGCCATCCACTGAAAATGTGCCTAAAGCTAAGACGCTGCCTTCACCATTGCAGGCTCCGTCAAGAGCAAGTTGATTGCCTTCTCCATTGAGCGTGCCATTGATGGCATAGGTCATGGTGAGCGGAATGGAGATAGGGAAGCCTTGGTATTGGTAAGAGTAGTTGAATGTGCTGTTGACAGCCTCAAAGACGACTTTGTTGCCGTCAACGGTGCCATTCACTGTGTTCGATTGTCCATTGATGGTAATGGTTGCAGTTACATCGTTCATGCCGTCGTCAGCGGCAATGTCAACAATAGCTGGGAGAGGTGTGTTGTCCAGGTCGCCGGCTATAGGTTCCATGCCTGTGATGCTGGCTTCATAACTTCCCGTAATGAGGATGTCGCCTTCATAGCGGCCCAAAAACTTGGCGTTAGGTTTTTCGAAACACTGGATGTCGAAACTTGATGTCGCCGTGTGTCCTTTGGCATCGGTCACTACGCCAGTGATGGTAACGGTGCCGACAGCATCGATGTTGAAGTTGTGGACATAAAGGTAGGCAGCTACATTTTCGATGTTTTGGACATTGTTGTAGAGCACGGTCCCGTTTTGACTGGCGTTCATCTCGATTTTGGTCAAGCTCTCACCGGCGAGGCTGAAGCCAACGGTGATTTGGTCACCCGAAAACACTTGGGAGCCTTGGCTGACATAGTTGGTGCCCGTGGCGATGTTGATGGTAGGTTGGACGTCTTTCTTGCAGCTTGCAAACAGCATCAGGCCGATGCAGCAAGCCATGAATAATGTGGTTTTTTTCATGAGGTTATAGTGTTAAATTACTGTTTTACAAGGTCGCCACTCAAATTGCCCGACACTTCGTCGAAGATTTGTTCAAATGCACCCTGAGGGGTTAAGATAGTGGCTTTGCCGCTGCCGGAGAACGTTCCGACGATGTTCAAGGTGGTGTCGTTTTCCACTTTGGTGCCTTCCATCTTGAGGCTCAATTCGAAATAGTAGTTCTGGTCGGGCTTGTCGATGATGAGGTTGACAGACTCGAAATCGGCTTTCTCCGCCGAGGCTGTTCCCGAGGTTTGTCGGGTCTCGTTGTCGACGGTCACCGTGGCTGTGATGGCATTGAAGGCAGTGCCTTTGGCGATGTCCATGCCGATGTTGTCGATGGTAAAGGCCAACGTTTGTGCTTGGTGGTTCACCGAGGTGATGTTGAAATCAAACTGTCCTAAATAGTTGCCGACATAGGTGGGGGTGTAGTCAACGGGATCAGGCGTTGGCTCGACGGGTTTTTTCTTGCATGCTGCGAACAGAACTACGAGGCAGCTTAATGCGATGATGAGGATTTTCTTCATGATTTGAATGGTTTTGTATTGATGATAATAATTACCAAAGATGTTTCGGCTTGCAAAAATAAGACCAAATTGTTTTTGATAACGGAAATCCATCAAAAAATTGTATTTTTGGGCTTCATTTTGTGCATTATGAAAAAGAAATGGATTGGCTTGATAGTGGCATTTGCCCTTGTGTTGGGGCTGATGTTGCTGTATGTTTTTGGCCCGGCTTCGGCACCGATGCCGCTTTGGATGTCGATTCTGCCTCCTATGGTGGCTATCGTGATGGCTTTATTAATTAAAGAGGTGATTTCCTCGCTTTTTGTCGGCATTCTGACGGGCACCTTCCTCATGGCTTATTACGGCGGCGCAAGTCCAACCTCGGCTTTGGGTGGCGGAATACTGAGAGTTGTGGATACCTGCGTTGTGGGTTCTTTGTTTGATGCCGACCATGTGACGATTATTGTCTTCACCATGCTTATTGGTGGCATGGTGCGCATCATCACGGCCAATGGTGGCATGCAAGGTGTGGTCAAGTGGCTTTCGCGTAAAGCAAAAGGTCCGCGCTCAGGACAGTTGATGACCTTTTTGATGGACCTCTGCATCTTCTTCGATGACTATTCCAACACCCTTGTGGTAGGCAACACCATGCGTCCCATAGCCGACAAGCTGAAAATCTCGCGCGAGAAACTGTCCTATATCGTCGACTCCACTTCGGCCCCTGTGGTGGCGGTGGCTTTTGTCACCACGTGGATTGGCGCTGAGTTGAGTTATATCCAGGATGGTATCAATGCTATAGGCCTTGACACTTCGGCTTATTCGGTGTTTGTCAATTCCTTGGCTTATAGTTTTTATCCTTTTCTTACCCTTGGCTTCGTGCTGATGATTATCTTCAGCCGCCGTGACTTTGGCCCCATGCTGAAGGCGGAACGCAAGGCAAGGCTTCAAGCCAATATTGAAAGCGCAGAGGCTGCCACCGAACCCCAATCCGCCCATATCATCGACGCGCTGATACCGTTGTTGGTCTTGATTTTCGGGACGATCATTGGACTGGTTATCACAGGTTATGATGCTTCGGTGTGGAATGGCGATTCAGGCTTTTTCTCTAAACTATCTGTGACCATCGGCGCGGCCAATTCCTACTTGGCTTTGCTCTGGGCTTCGTTACTTTCGCTGATTACCGCCATCGTAATGACTATGCTGCGAGGCACATTGCCCTTCTCCAAAGTGATGGAGGAGATGGTTGAAGGCTTTAAGACGATGCTTAACGCTGTGCTGATTCTGACGATGGCGTGGTCTATCGCCTTGGTTACTAAAGACATGCATACTGCTGAGTTTGTGTCGCAACTGCTGCTGCAATGGTCGCTGTCGCCTGCCATAGTGCCCGTGTTAACGTTCGTGCTTGCTGCCTTCATCGGCTTTTCGACTGGTACCTCATGGGGTACGATGGCCATCCTCTATCCTTTGATTCTGCCCGCCTCATGGATGCTCTGTCAGTCGCAAGGTCTGTCTGTCGACGCCACGATGCCTTTGTTCTACAATGTGGTGGCATCGGTGCTGGCGGGTTCTGTCATGGGCGACCACTGTTCCCCGATTTCTGACACGACGATTATGAGTTCTTTGGCTTCGGGTTGCAACCACTTGGAGCATGTCAGGACACAGATGCCTTATGCCCTCGTTGTAGGAGGCGTGGCAGTGCTCATTGGCGTGCTGCCAACGGCCTTGGGTTTGCCGTCATGGGTGGCGTTTTTGATGGGTTTTGTGGTGCTCGGCCTGATAGTAAGATTGGTCGGAAAAAAAGTAGAGACGTAGCGCGCTACGTCTCTACAAAGGATTATGTTCCGTAATGTTTATTTTACCGGATCGGCATTCTCGCAGCGTTGTCCTTCATATTGTTGCACCTCATCGTATTTGTATTCCAACTTGATGCCCACTTGGTTGAACATCTCCTCAGTCTCGGCACCGTCGTGGTAGCGGCGTTCGCACACCACACGGACGATGCCGCAGTTGATGATGAGCATGGCGCAGGTGCGGCAGGGTGTCATGCGGCAATATAAGGTGCTGCCATCCAAGGCGATGCCACGACGGGCAGCTTGACAGATGGCGTTCTGCTCGGCATGGACGGTGCGCACGCAGTGTTGGGTCACCGAGCCGTCCTCATGGATGGTCTTGCGGAACAGGTGCCCCACATCGTCGCAGTGGGGGAGACCCTTGGGTGAGCCCACATAACCGGTCACTAAGATTTGCTTATCTTTCACGATGACGCAGCCGCTGCGCCCACGGTTGCAGGTGGCGCGCTCGCTGACGGTGTCGGCCAAGTTGAGGAAATAGTCATCCCATGAAGGGCGCACGTGTAGCTGGGTTAACACTTTTTCCACTTGTTGGTGCAGCTGTGGGATGGAGCCGTCGTTCATAAACACGAAGTCGGCCTCCTTGATGCAAGCGCCGAGGTTCTGCTTGTTGGGGTCGGTGGCGGTCATCTCACGTTCCTCGTTGGCCACGAAGGTCTCGAAGTCGATATGGTCGGTCTCGGAGCCACGGAGGTAGATGCGGTCGTAGCGGATTTTTCGGTCGGCGTCGACGGCAAAGAGGTAGAACTCGCCTTTCTCGCGCAGCGAGTGTATCTCGCCTGGAGTGCGAACGCTCTCGATGACCGCGTTTTTGCCTTCGGCTTTGGCACGCTCGAAGAGCTGGTCGGTGATATAGCTCGGGCAATGCGCGGCGCGCAGGTCGTTGCCGACCATGGTGAGGGTGTCGCGGTTCACTTCGAGGCCGCGGCGTTGGCATTCTTCAGTGATGTAGGCTCGCACCGAGTAGTGCACGAAGCCTTTCTCTTTGACGAGGTAGTCGACGATGGTGCCTTTTCCCGCACCGAGGGTGCCTGTTATTCCTATGATGATCATGGTCTTGATGTTTTTAAGAGCAGGGACTGACGTCGCCTGCTTATGACTGTTGTCTGTGTAAGAGCAGGGACTCACGTCGCCTGCTTATTGATGTGTCGTCCCTACGGGACTAGCTTAACTCTCAACTCTCAACTCTAAACTCTCAACTATTTAACTTGTTCCTTAATCTCACTTACCCATTTCTTCAGCTCCACGGGTTTGAAGTTTTCGATGCCTTGCAGCAGTGCCTTAGGGTCGTCGCTGACGATGAGGTTGTCGGCATGTTCGCGATGGATGAAACCGTCGCGGGTGGCGCGGTCGAGGAAGCGGACGATGTCGTCGTAGTAGCCGTTCACGTTGAAGAGGGCCACGGGCTTGTCGAACACGCGTAGTTGGCTGAGCACCATCACCTCGAAGAACTCGTCCATGGTGCCCACGCCGCCCGGCATGGCGATAAAGGCGTCGGCCATGTCCTCAAGGATTTTCTTGCGTTCGGCCATGGTGTCGACCACAATCAGTTCGTCGATGTCGGGGCGACCTACGCGCATGTCGAGCAAGTGCTGAGTGATGGTGCCGACAATCCTGCAATGGCGTTGTTTCATCACTTCGGCGATGATGTTCATCAAGCCCACATTGCCGCCGCCATAAAGCAGTTCGCAATCGTTATCGGCCAAAACGTTGCCCAGTTCAGCGGCTTTTTCCTTGTAAATCGGGTCGAAGCCCATGCTGCTGCCACAAAAAATGCAGATTTTCTTCATTCGGTAAATTTTTGCAAAGGTAGTATTTTTTATTTTTGCCGCGCAAATTTCTCAAATCTCAAATCTCAAATCTTGAATCTTTGAATTTTGAATTTTGAATTTTAAATCTTTGAATCTATGACACGAAATATAGGCATTCTTGGCGCGATGGCGCAAGAAATCGACGAGGTGAAAGCCTTGCTGACGGAAAAAACGACAGTTAAAATCGCGAACCGTGAGTTCGTGGTAGGCAAAATCGGCAACGTGCGTTGCGTGGTGGCCTTCTCCAAATGGGGCAAAGTGGCTGCAACGATTACGGCCACCTTATTAATACAAGAGTTCGCTGTCACCGATTTGATTTTCATTGGTACGGCAGGTGCCTTGGCCGAAGGTCTCAATGTGGGTGACATTGTCATTTCCAAGCGCCTTGTGCAACATGACCTTGATGCCCGTCCCATCATCTCACGCTTTGAGTTGCCCTTGCTCAACCGCGTTTATGTCGACAGCGACCCCGGACTGACCGAATTGGCAGGTAAGGCCGTGACCAACGTATTAAATAAAGGTGTGGTAAACATGGTGGGCACTGAGGCTGTCAAGGAGTTTAACCTCAATCCTAAGCTGCATTTCGGTGACATCGCCAGTGGCGACCAGTTCATCAACAGCAATGAAAAGCGCAATGAGATTCTCGGTTTGTTGCCCGATGTGTTGTGTGTCGAGATGGAGGGCGCAGCCGTGGCACAAGTTTGTCTGGAGTTCGGCACGCCCTTCACGGTGATCCGCACCATCAGCGACACCGCCGACCACAATGCCCGCGTCGACTTTGGCAAGTTCATCGTCGAGGTGGCAAATGCTTATTCGAGGGCGATTGTTGGGGAAATTATGAGGTTGGTGTAATTCGGCTGTCACACCGTGGCAGCCCTACACCTCCTACCTCATAATTCAAACCTCCTACCTCAAAACCTCCTACTTCCTACCTTCTAACTCCAACCTAATTATCTCCCAAAACATCCCCATTCCGATTTCCAAAATGTCATCAGGGAAATCAAACATCGGGTCATGAAGTGCTGGCTGCTCTGTGCCCGAACCTAAGCCGAAGAAACCAATAGGGCAGACGCTCCCGAACCTTCCAAAGTCCTCTGACCAACGGAAAGGCTCGTCCAAATGGCCGAGGCTTAACTCAAGGTTGTTGGCGGCTTGTTCAATGGTTTTCACGCAGTTGTCGTCGCTGTTGGTGGCGGCGAAGGCCTCGTGTTCTGAGAAACTGAATTCAAAGAGACAGTCTTTGGCCTTGGCGCGGCAAAACTCGATGATTTCCGTCGACATCAGTTCAAGATTGCGGTCGTTGAAGCTGCGCAGGGTGAGCCAAATCTCAGCATGGCCAGGGGCCACACCGAAGGTTTCTTCGCCCAAGATGGCGTGGGTGATGACAAAGGTGGTCAGCGGCTTTACGGCTTTCAGCTGCTCGCGTTTTTTCTCCAAATGGTGGATGAGTTGTGCCAATAACTCCGAAGGACTATGCCCCGTCTCAGGTTGCGAGGCGTGTGCCGTGCGGCCGTCGAAAATGAGCTTTAAGCCGAACGAAGCCGCTGCAAAACAGCCTTCCTTCACCATGATTTTGCCTTTCTCGAAGCTAGGCAGATTGTGCAGCCCGTAAGCCACATCGGGTTTGATTCGCTCAAACTGAGGGTCGCTGAGAATGGCTTGTGCGCCTTGGCCGGTCTCCTCGGCGGGCTGGAAGAGCAGCACCACTTCGCCTTGGTCGGGACGTTGTTCACCAAGCCATTGGGCCAAGCCGCAGAGGATGGTGGCGTGTCCGTCGTGGCCACATTTGTGCGAAACGCCTTGGTTTTGTGAACGATAGGGAATGTCGTTCGGTTCGGGGATGTGCAGCGCGTCGATGTCGCCACGGATGAGGATGCGCTTGCCGGGCTTTGCTCCTTTGTAAATAGCGGCCAGACCATAACCGCCGATTTTCTCAATGAGTTGGTCGGGGCGAGTTTGTTTCACCCATTCGTTCAAAATTCTATTGGTAATGGCCTCCTGACCTGAAAGCTCGGGGTGGGCGTGGAGGATATGTCGCAGTTCGAAGAGGTTTTGCATAATGAGGTTTGTTTTTGTCAGGCAAAGGTACGGCTTTTTCATCATGGCAAGTCCTTCATTTAAAGAATTGTTTTATCTTTGCCCCCAAATTTCAGACGGACAATGCAAACAGTACTCTATCCCCTAAAATTCAAGCCCATCTTCAAAGATAAGATCTGGGGCGGACGTAAAATCAAGGAAGTGCTTGGCATGGACTACGGTCCGCTGCCCAACTGTGGCGAAGTGTGGCTGCTCTCAGGTATTTGGGATGAGCAAAGTGAAATTGCCAATGGCGACTTCGAGGGCGACGAAATCAACGACTTGGTGGAGACTTTCATGGGGGATTTGGTTGGCGAATCGGTATTTGATAAATATGGTGAGCAGTTCCCTCTATTACTGAAGATTATCGATGCTAACGACTGGCTTTCGGTGCAGGTGCATCCCGACGATGAGTTGGCCGAAAAGCGCGGTTTGGGCAACGGCAAGACCGAGATGTGGTATGTGATGCAAGCCGACAAGGATGCCGAACTCGTCATGGGCTTTAACCGTGAGATGACGCGGATGGATTATGCCAATGTGTTGAAAGACAATCGGCTACAATCGGTGCTGAACCACGAGCAGGTGAAGAAAGACGATGTGTTTTTCATCCCTGCGGGTCGTGTCCATGCCTTAGGTCCTGGCATCATGGTGGCCGAGATACAACAGACCAGCGACACCACCTATCGTATTTATGACTGGGACCGCATTGACGTGGCGGGTATGCGCCGCGAGTTGCACATCCCGCAGTCGGTGGAAGCCATCGATGGCAGGATGCCCGAGAGTTACCGTACTGAGGTCGAAGATGTGATGAATAGAACCGTTCCCGTCGTTGATTGTCAGTACTTTGTGACCAACCTCCTCCAGCTGCAAGGCGAGATGGAAAAGGACTATGCCAACCTCGACTCTTTCGTGATTTTGATGCCTTTGGAAGGAAATTTCACCTTGAATTGGGAGAATGGCGCGATATTTGTAAATGCTGGAGAATGTGTCCTGATTCCGAACGTCATCAAGAAAGTGGCCATCAGGGCGGAAAAATATTGTAAACTACTTGAGGTGTATTGTCAACTTGAGGAGAGTTAGTAGTTAGCAGTTAGCAGTTGTTCAGTTGGAAATTGAATCTTAAATTTTGAATTTTGAATATTGAATTTTTGAATATCAAATCTTTAAATCCAATGAAAAAACTTATGTCACTTTTGCTGATGGCTTTGGTTTTCACAGGCCTTCATGCGCAATCGAAAACGGATTTGCCGAATGTCACTTTGAAGGACCTCAACGGCAAGGATGTGAACATTTCCAAGTTATCGAACAATGGCAAGCCCATCGTCCTCACCTTCTGGGCCACATGGTGCGGTCCTTGCATCAAGGAACACAACGCCTTGAACGACGTGTATCAGGATTGGCAGGACGAGACTGGCGTGAAGATTTATGCCGTCTCCATCGACGACTCACGCTCCACCGCCAAGGTGAAGCCCGTCGTTGAAGGCAAGGGTTGGGATTTCGACATCCTGCTCGACGTGAACAGCGACCTCAAGCGTGCCATGAACGTGAGCAACCCGCCTCACACTTTCCTCTTTGACGGCAACGGCAAGCTTGTCTATCAGCATACCGGCTATATCGAAGGCGGAGAAGAAGACCTTTATGAGGAAATCCTGAAAGTAGCTAAGAAGAAATAAATGCTGAATGCGGAATGTTGAAATCGAAGATTCAACGAAGTTAATGCGGAATTTCATTATTCCGCATTTGTAATTCCGCATTCTTAATTCAGTTATTGCTTATGCGAAAACATATACTATTATTATTCGCACTCGCTTTGGCAGTCGGTTTCAAGGCGAGCGCGCAGTCGTTTTTGGAAAACAGCCAGGTGAACGGCGCTTTCCAAGTCGACGGACAATACTACATGCTCGACAACGGCATCGGCATCACCGACCTTAACGGTAAGAAGTTCGGTGTCAACGGCTTCGGTAAGGTCAACTATACCAACGGCAACTTCTCGGCTGGTCTTCGTTTCGAGGCGTTCTTGCCTGAACTGAATGGCTTCCGCGATGAACTCAATGGCGTGGGTGTGGCCAACTTCTATGCCACTTACGACAATGGCTTCATCGGCATGACGGTGGGCGACATCTACGACCAATTTGGCTGCGGCTTTGTATTCCGTACCTACGAGGAGTGGTCGCTCGGCATGGACAATTCCCTGCGTGGCGCCCGTGTGGTGCTGCGTCCCACCAAAGGTGTCACACTGAAGGCATTGTATGGCCGCCAACGTTATTACTGGGCACCTTATTTGGAACGTCAGTTTGCCATTGACGACTACCGTGGCATCGTTCGCGGTGTCGACGGCGAGTGGGACCTCAACCAAAGCATTCCCGCCTTGAACGACTCCAAGTTCAGGATGAGTATCGGCGGTAGCTTCGTTAGCAAGAAACAGTATGACCAGAGCCTGTTCTATTATATCCCTGAAAATGTGGGCGCTGCCGCAGGTCGCATCAACTTGGGCTATGGCAACTGGGCATTCAGCACCGAATATGCCTACAAGATTAACGACCCCTCAGCCATCAACAACTTCATCTATAAGGAAGGCCAAGCCCTGATGGCCTCGCTGAGCTATTCGCAGAAAGGCTTCGGCGCTGTGTTGCAGGTGAAACGTGTCGACAATATGAGCTTCAAGTCGATGTACACGGCGAAACAGAACGACCTCGACATCAACTTCATTCCACCTATTAATTATACGCACACGCACAGCCTGCCGTCGATGTACACCTATTCGACCCAACCCAACGGCGAAATGGCGGCACAGCTGCAAGTCAACTACACCATCCCGAAGGGCACGGCATTGGGCGGCAAGTATGGCACCAAGCTCGCCTTCAACATGAGCCAGGTGAACGACATCGTGCGCGACTCGGTCATGGACCAAGGACAGTTGGTGCTTAACAAGAGAGGTTCGTTGGGTTATGCTTCCAGGTTCTTTGCCGTCAGCGACCACCGTTTCTTCCGCGACATCAATTTCGAAATTGACAAGAAGATTAGTTCGAAATGGCATATCACTGCACAGTACATCAACTTGTACTACGACATCGAGACCATCGAAGGCCATGCCGGTGCACCGCCTGTAAAAGCAAACATCGGCTTCCTTGATGTGACCTATAAGATTAACAGAAAACACAGCCTCCGCCTCGAACTGCAAGGTCTGTGGGAGACCGAAGTCCACAAAGGCTACGAGTACGACGAAAGCGAGATGAAGGACTACCAGAAGCGTGGCGACTGGGCCTTTGCTTTGTTGGAATACACCATCAGCCCTCATTGGTCGTTCTCCATCGCCGACAAGTGGAACTATGGCAATCCTGTTCCTGAGTTCCGTGACCATTACTTCACGGGTAGCATCAGCTACATCCACGAAGCCACACGCGTCATGCTGAGTGCTGGTCGCCAAAGCGAAGGCGTGGTGTGCGTGGGTGGCGTTTGTCGCACCGTCCCCGCCTCAAGTGGTGTATCATTAACGGTTTCAACATCATTCTAAATCGGCCCTTCGACAGGCTCAGGGACCTAAGGCCGTTGAGCCTGTCGAAATCGAAGATTCAACGTAGTTAAACGCTGACAAAAACGTAAAATCTTGAATACTAAACCAATGAGAAAGTTATCATTCATATTAGTAACCGCAGCCATGATGCTCTTTGTAAGCTGCGATAAAATTGACATCGACAACACCCATAAGCCGTTCAATGTTTCTGGACATGGCAAGACCGTGTTGATTAAGGATTTCACCGGTGTGCGCTGTGTGAACTGCCCCGCTGCCGCCGAAGCTGCCCATGAGTTGCAACACAACTTGGGTGAAGACAATGTAATCCTTATGAGTGTTCATGCCGGGCCACTGGCTCAACCTGTAGGCCAGTTCCCAGACTTCACCACCCCTGAAGGCATAGAATGGTACAAAGACAATTCGTCGAATCCGCTTTTCTCGGTGGACCATGTGGCACTTACCGATGGTCACACTTTGTATGTGGACCAGATTGATACACCTGTGGCAGATGCGCTCGCCGAGGAGCAGTCCTTCGAGATTCTTCAAGGGGTTTACTTTGACGAAGAAACCCGTCAACTGAACTTGGAGGTTGATGTGGTGGCCACCGCGGAAGTGGTTGGCAATTTTTATGTTACGGCATGCTTGTTGGAGGACAGCATCGTGGGTCGTCAGGTGGTTCCTGGAGGCATCGATACGGCGTATGTGTTCCGCAACGTGTTCCGTCGCACTTTGAACGGTGCTAGCGGCGATAGCTTCTGGGAAGGACCTGTTTATGTCAATGATGAGTACATCTACAATTATTGCATCGAATTGGATCCCTTCTACAACGCCGACCAGTGCTATCTCATGTCTTACATCTACGATAAGACGGACGGCAAGATTTTGCAAACAGCTATCAATAAGATTAAATAACTTGAAAACGAGGGATTTATGGTCTTTAATTCCATAGAGTTCCTCGTTTTTCTGCCTCTTGTGGTGCTGCTGTATTACCTGCTACCCCACAAGTGGCGTTGGCTGATGCTGTTGGCGGCGAGCTGCGTGTTCTACATGTGGTTTGTGCCCAAGTACATCCTCATCCTGTTAGTCACCATCATTGTTGACTACTCAGCGGGACTGCTGATGGAGCGTTATGCCGACCAACCCCGAAAAAAGAAGACTTTCTTTATCATCAGCATCGTGAGTACGCTCACGGTGCTGTTGATTTTCAAGTACTTGAACTTCCTGACCGCCAATTTGGACCAACTTTTTGCCTCCTTGGGCATGGAGACCCATCTCTTGACGCATATCATCTTGCCCATTGGCCTCTCGTTCCACACTTTTCAGAGCATGAGTTATGTCATCGAGGTGTATCGCGGCCACCAAAAGGCGGAGCGGCATTTCGGCTATTACTCGCTGTATGTCATGTTTTTCCCGCAGTTGGTCACGGGTCCCATCGAGAGGCCGGGCAACCTGCTGCGGCAACTTCATGAGGAGAAGCAATTTGACTACGACAATATCTCTAAAGGTATGCGCCTGATACTGTTCGGCTTTTTTGCCAAGATGGTGGTGGCCGACCATCTGGGCGAATATGTCGACGAGGTGTTTGGCCATCTCGACGAGTACAATTCCTGGACGGTGCTGGGTTGCATGGTGTTCTACAGCTTTCAGATCTATTGCGACTTCTTCGGCTATTCCACCATTGCCTTGGGTAGCGCGAAACTCATGGGTTTCGACTTGATGGATAACTTCAAGTCCCCGTATTTGTCAAAAAACATCGCCGAGTTTTGGCATCGTTGGCACATTTCGCTGTCCACTTGGTTCCGCGACTATGTTTACATCCCCTTGGGCGGCAGCCGCGTGAAGTTCGGGCGATGGGCGTTTAATATTTTGGTCGTCTTTGTGCTTAGCGGCATCTGGCATGGTGCGGCATGGACCTTCCTGCTGTGGGGTTTTGCCCATGGCTTGCTGCACATCGTCGAAAAGGCCTTGCGCGACAAATTACCCTCCAAAGAGCTAAAATCCAAATGGCTGAAAATCAGTGTAGATGCACTTTGCATGGTCAAAACTTTCGTGTTGGTGACGCTGTTTTGGGTCATGTTTCGTGCCACCGATTTGGAGCATCTCAAAGCCATTTTCGTGACCGCTTTCACCAACTTTGATGGCGGCGAGCAAATGTCAGTAAAACCTGGCATGTGGATTTATCTCAGCGTGCTCATTCTCTTCGATGTGTTGCTCCGTAATACCCGTTTCGATGCGTGGTGTGATGGCAAACCTTTGGCATTGAGGTGGTTAATCTATGCAGTGCTGGTCTTTATGGTCATCTGCTGTTCGAGTGTTTACAATTTCCCGTTCATCTATTTCCAGTTCTGACCATGAAGAAGTTGTTGATACGCATAGGGATGGTTTTGGTGATGCTCGTGGTGCTCAACTGGGTGTATTCCAAGTGGTTCTTCGAGAAGGACTTGCGCAAGCATTCCGACATCGTAGAGCTTTCATGGGATGTGGTGGACGACAGTTGTCGTATCATCTACCTCGGCGAGTCATCGAACAATAATTATGGCAAGGAAGAAATCAATCATCGGAAAATCAGTGCTTTCACTGCGGATTATTTTCCAACGGTTAAGATGGGTGATTTGACAAAAGAAGCTTCTCATGCCCAGACTTATCTCTACATGTTGAAGCATATTCCGGCATCGTCGGCGGTGGAAACGGTGGTGGTGACGATGAACCTGCGCTCGTTTGGGCCGCTTTGGATTAACTCCAAGCTTGAGACGCCTTTGCGCAAGCAACTCGTGCTGTTAGAGGACCGACCTCCTTTGGTGAATCGTTTCTTGCTGGCTTTCAAGGCTTATCCTATCAAGACGGAAGAGGAATGGAACGAGTTGGTGTTTGAGCATTGGCGCAACGACACCTTCAATATCCCCAATTTTCCGTGGCGCACCACTGCCGATTGGGATTATGGCATGTATTCTTACGGCTGGTATGATTTCAACGGTCAGCGGGATTGGGATTTGACCGCTTTGGCTTGCCATTACATCAAGACCTATGCCTTCCAAATCGATGACGACAATCCGAGGGTCAAGGACTTTGATGCCATCGTGGACTTGTGTCGTGAGCGAGGCTGGAATCTGGTTTTCAACCTGATGGCGGAAAATGTCGACAAGGCGAATGAGTTGGTGGGTAAGGACTTGATGCTGCTATTCCGACTCAACCGTGACTATTTGCTGAAACGTTATGGGAATCTGGAGGGTGTCATAGTGGTCAATAATTTGAGCCTTGTCCGCGACGTCAATTTCATCGACCAGGACTGGACCACCGAGCATTACTACGAAGAAGGTCGTCGCATCATCGCCGACCATTTGGCACAGACCCTGCGCAATTTCTATCCCGATGATTACCATAATCCCGATTCGCTCAAGATGGACACGGGCCATTACTTTTTAGACGGGACGATTGAGTTGGATAGGCAAAACCCTTATAGCATGACCTTGGTGCTCACCGCTGATAGCATCCGTCCCGATTGGGGCATGGTGAATGTAGCCTTCGAAATCAAGCAGCAAGATGACTTGAGTAAACCCATCTTTGCCGTGGAAAAACATAATTCCCAAGGCGAAAAGTCCATCGACTCGTATGCCGTGAATGAGCCTGTGCAAAAAAATGGCACATGGGATTTCGCCACTTTTGCCTTGCCGATAGATTCCACCTTCCGCACGGCGCAGAAAATCAAGCTGTATGTCCACAACTTTTCGGAAAGCCCCATTCAAATCAGGAACTTCGATGTGTCGTTTCGCCCGGCTTATCTGAAACCTAGGGTGAAGGCGCAGTCTATGAAAGCGGAATAACAGGCCCCTGAGTTTGTCTGCTATCTTTCGGCCCTTCGACAGGCTCAGGGTCCTTGGTCTCATGGTAATAACAGGTCCCTGAGCCCGTCGAAGGGCCGGTAGTCATGTGTCGGACTTTACCTCCAGCACGGTAAGTTGCATCCCATCGACCTTGAATTTCACTTCCATTCCGCCAAAGGCCATTCCATAGACGCGTTCGGGGTCGTCTTGGTACTGTGGCCTCGGGTCGTGAGCCAACACATCGATTAGGCTTTTCCTTTGGTTTTCAGGAACTTTTTGCAACAAGCTTTCAGGAAAATCCACTTCCAACAGAAACTCCGCTGGCGTTGAGGCAAAGCCGCTGACGGCATCGGGGTGGCTGTCGGTGTAGGCGATGTAGGGCTTGATGTCGTAAATCGGCGTGCCATCCATGAGGTCGGCACCCGACACGTAAAGCACGGGGCCGATGTTGGGCTCGAATTCCACTTTTTCCAACCGCACCGACGACAATCCGATGGGGTTGGGGCGAAAGGGCGAGCGTGTGGCAAAGACACCTTTCCTGACGTTACCGCCCAAGCGTGGTGGGCGCACGGTGGGCGACCAATTGTCGCGCACCGCCTCCGAGAACTCCCACAGCAGCCAGATGTGGGAGAAGTCCTCCAAACCGCGTACAGCTTCTGGAATGCGATATTCTGGTTCAAACACGATCTTGCCTTGCAGCGAGGCGATGATGCCGCTCTGACGCGGGATGCCGAACTTGGTCGGGAAGTCGGTGTGGATGTGGGCGATGGTTTTCATGCCGCAAAAATAACGCAAATTGCCGTGCAAGCCAAAAAAAGCCTTACTTTTGCCGCCGCAAAAAAACGTTTTCATGCAAAGCAACGAAGAAATTTCCATTTTGGTGCTCTATACCGGCGGCACCATCGGTATGATGAAAGACCGCAAGACGGGTGCTCTCGTGCCTTTCGATTTCGACAACATATACGCCCATCTGCCCGTGCTGAAGAACTTCGGCTACCAAATCGACGTTTATAGCTTCGACCCGCTGATCGACTCGTCGAACATGTCGCCCGACTTCTGGATTCTTTTGGCGAAGAAGATAGGGGAGGAGTATGAACATTACGACGGCTTCGTGGTGCTTCACGGCTCCGACACCATGGCTTACACCGCCTCGGCCTTGAGTTTCATGCTCGAAAACTTGAACAAGCCCGTCGTGTTGACCGGCTCGCAGTTGCCCATGGGCATGGTGCGCAGCGACGGTCGTGAGAACTTCCTCGCCGCCGTCGAGATTGCCGCCGCCAAGGACGACGACACCCCACTCGTCCCCGAGGTGAGCATCTTCTTCCAGAACCAGCTGCTGCGCGGCAACCGTGCCACCAAGTTCAACGCCGAGAACTTCAATGCCTTCATCTCGTCCAACTATCCCAGCCTCGCCGACGTGGGCATTCACATCAAATATAATAAGGAACGTATCATGAAGCCCAACTTCAAGAAGCTGAAGGTGCACACCAAAATCGACCGCAATGTCGGCATCTTGAAGCTCTTTCCGGGCATTTCGGAAGACTTCGTCCGCCACGTGCTGAAGACGCCCCACCTCAGTGCCTTGGTGTTAGAAACCTTCGGATCGGGCAACGCCACCACTGCGGAATGGTTCCTCGACGCCCTCAAGGAAGCCATCGATGGCGGCCTCATCATTCTCAACATCACCCAGTGCAAGGCCGGTTCGGTGATGATGGGACGCTACGAGACCAGCCTCGACATGGCCCGCATCGGCGTCATCAGCGGCTACGACATGACCACCGAAGCCGCCGTCGCCAAGCTCATGTATCTCATCGGAGAAGGCTTGCCGAAAGCCCGAATCCATGAAATACTGCAAAAATCCATTCGTGGCGAGATGACCCTTTGACGCTATAATTCAAGCATTTGAAATTTTAGTGCAATAAAAAAACAATTATTTTTGTTATCCTAATGAAAAAATGTTGTACTTTTGGCAACGATTTCAGATAAGGTAGAGGCGAAAGGAAAGCACTGGAGAGATGTCCGAGTGGTTTAAGGAGCACGCCTGGAAAGTGTGTGTACTCCAAAAGGGTACCGCGGGTTCGAATCCCGCTCTCTCCGCAGAAAAGTAATGATTGTTTCATCAGAACAAAAGTAATTCATAATAGTAATAATTAAATCATTCAAACTCAACTATGAAAAAATTAATTGCTTTCCTCATGGTTGCTGGCCTGTTTACCTTTGGTGTCAGCAATCTCGTTGTTGCTCAAGAAGAGCAAGCGCAAACTGAGCAGACGGAACAGACCGTTGCTCCTGAACAAACTCCCGCTCCCGTGGAGACTGTTGAAGAAGTTACTCCCGCTGTCAAAGACGAGGCTGCTCCTGTGACTTTCCGCGAGGCCATCAAGAAACAATTCATCGATGGTGGTCCTGGTTTTATGGGCATCGTGTTGGTCATCCTGCTCATCGGTATGGCTATCTCCATTGAGAGAATCATTTATCTGACCCTGGCTACCGCTAATTCCAAGAAACTCCTCGAAGGCATTGAAGCCAAGATGAAGAACGGCGACGTTGAAGGCGCCAAGCAGCTCTGCAAGAACACTCGTGGTCCTGTGGCCAGCATCTTCACCCAAGGCCTCATCCGTTACCAAGACGGTCAGTCACTCGAAGAAGTCGAGAAATCAATCATTTCCTACGGTTCCGTCGCTGGCGGTAAGCTCGAAAGCGGCTTGAGCTGGATTGGTCTTTGCATCAGCTTGGCTCCTATGTTCGGATTCATGGGTACTGTTATCGGTATGATCCAGGCCTTCGACGACATCGCCGCTGCCGGTGATATGAGCCCGACGGTCGTTGCCTCCGGTATGAAGGTCGCTCTGTTGACCACCGTGTTCGGTCTGATCGCCGCTATTATCCTTCAGATTTTCTTCAACTTCATCGCTTCTAAGATCGAAAGCATCGTGAACGATATGGAAGACGCTTCCATCTCCTTCATGGACATCCTTGCAAAATACCACAAATAATAAAAGTATAAATCATGAACAGTAAGCTTAATATTTCTAGATGGGTATTTCTCGCCCTGGCAGCGGTTACTGTCATCATCGCGGTGATGTATTACCTCGTCGTAGGTACTATTAAACCCGATTTCTTGGCAGGTGAACCGACACCTAAGGCAGACTTATTCCTGAATTGGGGCTACATCTTGATTGTACTTGGCATTATCTTTGCATTGATTTCAGTTGTCTTCACCGCCGTCGTCAAAGGCGTCAACGTCAAGACCTTACTGATTGCCGTCATTGCATTCGCTGTTATAGCAGTTGTAGCTTACATTATGTCGAAGAGCTATTTCGACATCCCCTACCAGGCTGGCGAAAAACTTTACTCTGGTAAGACGCATGGATGGGTCGCATTTGGCCTTAATTTCTTCTATGTCACTTTCATTGTCGCAATCATTGCAATCCTGTTCTCTGTCATCTTCAAGGCAGTTAAAAAGTAAATCATCACATCATGGCAAGAAAAACTCCGGAAATCAATTCAAGTTCGCAGGCTGACATAGCATTCTTGCTGTTGTGTTTCTTCCTGATGACGACCTCTATGGACGTGGACTACGGTATCACCCGTCGTCTGCCTCCCCCCGTCGAGCAAAACGACGAGGACGTGAAAGTCAAGGAAAGAAATGTGATGAATGTAATGGTAAACAAGAGCGACCGTCTGTTGGTGAATGGCCGTCCCATGGACATCAGTCTGTTGAAGGACGAAGCCAAACGCTTCATGACGCCCCGTCCTGGCGACGAGACCGCTCCTGAAGTGGAGACCAAATCCTTCGACCTCGTGGGCGACGTGCTCATGTCGAAGGGCGTTATCTCTCTCCAGAACGACCGCGGTACCTCGTATGCTATGTATATCAGTGTGCAGAATGAGTTGGCTCGCGCCTTCAATGAAATGAAGGAAGAATTATCCTGGAAGAAATTCCACAAACACCTCGACCAACTCAATGAAGATCAAACCAAGGCTATCAACGAGGCCGTGCCTGTGCGTGTCAGCGAGGCCGAACCCGTTGTGTACTAAAAGTAAAGGAGGATATAGATATGGCAAAATTCAGAAAAGAAGGAAAGAAGGAAGTGCCGCAAGTGAGCACCTCTTCACTGCCTGACATCGTTTACATGTTGATATTCTTCTTCATGATCACGACTTCGATGCGTGACGTCGAACTGAAGGTGAAGACCGCCCTGCCTAAGGCTTCGGAGATTCAAAAACTCGAACGCAAGGCTTTGGTGAGCTCCATCTACATCGGCCCGCCGCGTGACGCCAAACTCGGTACCGAATCGCGTATCCAACTGGACGACGCCTTCGCACGCACGACCGACATTGCCGACTGGATCCAGAAGGAACGTGACTCGCGTAGCGAGGCCGACCGTCCCCTGCTGACCACGGCTCTGAAGGTGCACAAAGAAACCCGTATGGGTGTCGTCACCGACGTGAAGCAGGAGCTTCGTAAGGTGGGTGCCTTCCGTATCAACTACACGACATTGAAAGGTAGCGCCTTGGAAAACTAATCTTTGGTTTTCAAAACTTGAAAAAAGGGTAGTGACTTAATAGTTACTACCCTTTTTGTTTATTATACCTCTATTTTCCCCTTTTTTGTAATGTCTATTCTCCACCAGCACCAGAAGGTGAGAAGCACGGTCACCACGAGGCTCATCGTCACCATCCATAAGCTCGGTACCTCGCCAAAATGCTCGGGGTCGATGCTGATAGTGCCCTTGTTGTTGAGGTAATACACCACCACGGCCGTGCCGTTGTTGACGAAGTGCATCAAGATGCTGGTCCACAGTGAATTGGTGATGTAGAACATGTAACCCAAAAGGAGGCCGAGGAACATGCGCGGCAGGAAGCCGTAGAATTGGAAGTGGATGAATGAGAAAATAGCCGCCGAGATGACGATGGCCACATGCGGATTCATCTTTCGCATCAAGCCTTGTTGCAGCACGCCACGGAAGGTCAGCTCCTCGCCGATGGCAGGTATCAATGCAATGACCAACAGGTTGAGCAACAATCCGCCAAAGGTATTCACGTTGAGCATTTTCTTCGTGGTGGCGGCAGCTGTTTCTTCTAACATCTTAAGGTAGTCCTCCAACTTCTCGAAGGAAGAGAAGATCGTCGTGCTTTCGTTCCAGCGGGTCAGTTGGTTGGTGACGGGCAGCGAGACGAACATTAAAACCACACCTATTAATATAATCCATTGTGGCTCGGCAGGGTCGCGGAGGCCCATGGCTTCCAACTGGTCTTCCCTGCGTGTGATACTGTAATACACAATGGGCGGCACCACAAACATTATGATGGACGAAAGACCTTGGGCAATTTTCATCCCCGTGTCGCCGGCAGACATAAAGATAGCTGAAATAGCCACTCCTATTAAACCGCTGATTAACAAAATGATAAGGAATAGTAAAATGCGTTTTCCCGTAGGATATTTTAGGTGCTCTGACATAATAAAATGTGTTTATTTGGGTGCAAAGATACACTTTTTGTAAATTTGCCACGCATTTTTCTTTACTATAGCTTATGGCTTATGGCCTATGGCTCGCAACAGACAAGGGCTTCATTGCGGACTTGTTCCGCAATCTCCTCCGAAGGCTTAGCGAGCCATCAGCCATCGGCTATAGACCATAGCCAAAACAACCTTGAAATGAAATATACAATCGCCCATCTCGAATTCGAGCATTATCCCCTCCTCCTCGCTCCTATGGAGGATGTCTCCGACCCACCTTTTCGCTATGTCTGCAAGCTGTTTGGTGCCGACGTGGTCTACTCGGAATTCATCTCCGCCGACGGCCTCATCCGCGACTCGGTGAAAAGCATCAAAAAGCTTGATTTCGAAGAGTTTGAAAGACCAGTTGGCATCCAAATCTTCGGTAATGCCGTCGAGCCTATGGTGGAGGCGGCGCGTTATGCCGAGACTGCCCACCCCGACGTCATCGACATCAATTTCGGCTGTCCGGTGAAGAAGGTGGCCTCGAAAGGTGCAGGCTCAGGCATCATGAACGACATCCCCAAGATGGTGGCCATCACCAAGGCCGTGGTTGAGGCGGTCAACACACCTGTGACGGTGAAGACACGCCTCGGCTACGATAACGAGCACCGCGAGATTGTCGACATCGCCGAGCGCCTTCAAGATGTGGGCATCGCCGCGCTCACGATACATGGCCGCCTGCGCACCACCAAATACAGCGAGCCCGCCGACTGGACCCTCATCGGAGCCGTGAAAAACAACCCAAGGATGCACATCCCCATCATCGGCAATGGCGACGTGGTGGACGGCCCCTCAGCCAAATACTTCAAGGACACATACGGCGTGGATGGTCTGATGATAGGTCGTGCCAGCTACGGCAACCCATGGATTTTCAGTCAGATAAGGCATTACTTGGAAACAGGGGAGGAGCTACCCTTGCCCGATGTGGCGGAGCGTGTGCACGTGAGCAAAATCCATTTGGAGCGTTCGGTAGCCTGGAAGGGCGAGCATATCGCCTTATTGGAAATCAGGAAGCACTGGGCGGCATATTTCAAAGGACTTCCGAATTTCAAGCCGTTCAAGATGAGGCTGATGGAGACGCTGGATGTTGCCGAGGTTTATAAGATTTTGGATGAAGTTGAGGACTATTACAGTATATAACTATGGCTTATGGCTTATGACTATAGTTTCCCTTCGGGAATGGAGTAATGCAGTGGTCTAATGGAGCGGCGGCTTGTGGCACTTGCGATTTTTAGGTTCTTCCTGCCGCCGCGTATTAAAATAGGCTTGTCATTCCATTCCCGCAGGGAACCTCCAGCTGTAGCTGTTTGATAAAGATTCCCTACGGGAATGGAGTAGTGTCGTGGTCTAATGGAGCGGCGGCTTGTGGCACTTACGATTTTTAGGTTCTTCCTGCCGCCGCGTATTAAAATAGGCTTGTCATTCCATTCCCGCAGGGAACCTCTTGTTGTAGCTGTTTAATAAAGTTTCCCTTCGGGAATGGAGTAGTGTCGTGTTCTAATGGAGCGGCGGCTTGTAGCACTTACGATTTTTAGGTTCTTCCTGCCGCCGCGTATTAAAATAGGCTTGTCATTCCATTCCCGCAGGGAACCTCCAGCTGTAGCTGTTTGATAAAGATTCCCTACGGGAATGGAGATTGCAGTTGTGTTATTCTGCGGCGGCTTCAAGTGTCAAACAATTAGCAAGTTTCCTCTGCCGCCGCATTTAGATAGTATTACACTCCACTCCATTCCCGCAGGGAACCCCATTTTTACTATTTTTGTAGCATTAAAACCTGTTGACTATGAAATTCGCTTACACATATATTATGACAAATAAAGGGCATACCGTTTTATATACAGGATGCACAAATGATTTGGTACGTAGGGTCGGTGAGCATAAAAACCATCATTATAAAGGTTCTTTCACGGACAAATATAACTGTGAGTATTGTGTTTATTTTGAAGAATTCACTAGTTATCAATCTGCCATTGACGAAGAAAACCGAATAAAAGGATTGTCTCGAAAAGCAAAAATAGAGATGATTGAAAAGAAGAATCCAGAATGGAAAGAATTGGTGACTGAAAAAGGATTTGTATATGATAAAACACCTTGGAGTGAAAAAGTAAAACAGGTCATGGAGGACTTGATGAAAAACCAATAAGATTCCCTACGGGAATGGAAGAGTTGTGGAAACTATAATGGCGGCGGCTTAAGGTGACTATAACTATCAGACACCATTTGCCGCCGCTGTTTACAAAAAAACCAAAACTCCATACCCGAAGGGAACCTCCAGCTGTAGCTGTTTGATAAAGATTCCCTACGGGAATGGGGTAATGCTGTGTTCTAATGGAGCGGTGGATTGTGGCACTTGCGATTTGTAGGTTCTTCCTGCCGCCGCGTATTAAGATAGGCTTGACATTCCATTCCCGCAGGGAACCTCCAGTTGTAGCTGTTTAATAAAGATTCCCTTCGGGAATGGAATAGTGTCGTGTTCTAATGGAGCGGCGGCTTGTTGCACTTGCGATTTGTAGGATCTTCCTGCCGCCGCATATTAATAAAGGCTTAATATTCCATTCCCGTAGGGAACCTCCTGCCGCTGCCTTTAAACCAATGCAATATATTCCATTCCCGCAAGGAATCTCATTCAACCACCCCCTCCTTCAAAACCCCATTCTCAAACAAATTCCTCACCAATTCCTCCCTGCTGATATGATACGTGCGGATGCCTAACGACTGGGCGACTTGGATGTTCTTGGCCGTGTCGTCGATGAACAGGGTCTCTTCGGGTTGCAGGCCTTCGTGGTCGAGGATGAGCTCGAAGAAGCGCGGGTCGGGCTTTTCAAGGTGTTCGGCGAAGGAGAAGTACGACTTGTGGAACAGCGCGTCAAACTCCTTGTAGCCGAAGCGCAGCTGCAAGTCCCTGACGTAGAGGTCGTAATGGATTTCGTTGGTGTTGCTCATCAGGAAGATCTTATAGTGTTTCTTCACCTTCTCGATGGCTTCGATGCGTTCGCGGGGGATGTCCAACAGCATGGCGTTCCAGATGGCGTCGAAGCGCTGGTCGGTCATCTTCTCTTGGCCAATGAGGGCTTTCATCTTGCGGCGGAAAGTGGGGGCGGTGTAGATGCCTGTGTCGAACTTGCTCATGATGTCGATAAAGTCCTTGGAATGAGCGAGTTCTGAAGTGCTGATGCCAAGTTTTTCGAGCTCTTTGTAAACGACGGTTTCGTCGATGTCGAGGATGACGCCGCCAAGGTCGAAGATGATGTTTTTGATTTTTGTGTTCATTTTTGCGAAAAATTGCCGTGTAATTCGGTGCAAAGTTGTAAATTTGCAGCGCAAAAAGCAAGAAAAAAGGCAGAAATCTGCATTTGGAAGTGTTTTTTTGCGGTCCCATAGCGCAGTTGGTTAGAGCAACTGACTCATAATCAGTAGGTCCTAGGTTCAAGCCCTAGTGGGACCACGACCTTGAAGGCGATGCACTCGGAGTGTGTCGCCTTTTTTGTGGTAAAAGCTTCCATTTTGGAAATATTGTTTATTTTTGCGGCATATAAAACATGGAAAAACAATGAGCAAAGTAGAGTATGATGACGGCGCTCCCGTGACAATGGCAAGCGAACCAGCTGTTGCTTATGTGAGCAGTGCTGCGCAGGCAGTGCCGATTCAAAACCGCAGCAAGGACATGCCTCCTCCGTGCCAATACACGGTTGAGGAAGCAATACAACGCGTTATTAAGGCCACTGCCGATGTTGACGCAGGCAGAGACCTTATGTCTCATGAAGAGTTTGAAAAGATAGTTCGTTCATGGTACAATTGATTTGGTCAAAAGAGGCACGGCAAGATTTGGAAGAAATTTTCCGTTATTATAGCACGTTGTCTCTTAAGGTGGCGATGACTTATTCAGAGGAACTGCTTAAAGCTGGCGAACGCTTGAAGCAGATGCCCGAGATGGGTCCCAAAGAACCTTATCTTGAACAACTCAACAGAAACTACCGTTACGTTCTTGTACTACACACGTACAAATTGATTTACCTTTACGAAAATAATGTCTGTTCCATTTTAATGGTTTGGGATTGCCGACAAAATCCCATACTACTGAAGAGCAACGACCGTTTTGAGGCTTCCAATTGAAACCCAATACAATACCTTTTTGTGGTAACAGATTGTGACCGAAAAAATGTTTGCGGCAAAGCCGTTTTATAGGTTCCCAAAAACTCAAAAAAACACCTTTTTTCCCGCCGAAAAATAATCCAAAATTAATCGAAATTTCCTGTTTTTTCTATCGGATTTTTTTCGTACTTTTGCAGCATCAAAGAGAGGCCTTTTCGGGCGGCTGAAAATGATGCGAAAAACCTCACAAATCCCCCCGTCGGAATCTTTGAATCTTTGAATCTTTGAATCTTTGAATCTTTGAATCTTTGAATTTTAAATTTTGAATCAATTAAATACAAACAACCTAAAACAACAACAAACAAAATGAAAAGGAGATTTTCAATCCTGACCGCAGCCCTCGCGCTGCTTACGTTCCTCGCAGTGCCTATGGGGATGTGGGGACAAAGTAGAGAAAGTATCACGGCTTCATACGGATGGGAAGACGCTGATGATGCAAGTCAATGGACTATTTCATCTGCTATTACCAAAACTAGTGGACAGGGGAATACTGGAACTTATGCTGGAAAAATCAGCACAAACACTACTACTGTACAGTACAATGACAAAGTAAATGTTACATCGTTTTCATACGCATTTAAACGTACGTCAAACAACAGTAACTATAGTGTTAACATTCAGACATCTACTGACGGCGAAACTTGGAATACTGTTGATAATCAAACAATGGGTTCCTTTAATAATGGCACATATAAAACTGTGACTAAAACATTTGATGGAAACACTGCTTATTACGTTAGGTTCATTTGCAACAATACAACTGCAGTCAGGTATGTTGATGATGTGACAATTGTGTACAATACAACTGCTTCAACAACGTTCACGGTGAATTACGACTGTAATGGTGGAGAAACCGATTGCCCTGAAAACGTATCAGGTATTGCACCTGGCACATCAATTACTTTGGCAAGTGCACCCAGCAGACCGCATTATAATTTTGTAGGCTGGACTTACGGCGCAACTACATACGATCCGGGTGACTCTTATACCGTGAATTCAAATGTGACTTTCGTTGCACAATGGGAATCAGATGGTACATATGGTGAAGGCACTATTTGTTTCAGCAATCAATCAAGTTGCACGGCAATTAATAGCCAATCTGTCACAGGTGAGGATGATTTAGGCAATACTTGGACAATAACAACAGTGGGTACAAATAGCTTCACTTCAAATTCTGGTTATTATCAGGTTGGCTCGGGTAATAGCCCGGCCACTAGCATCACCTTTACTACAACTCTCGATGAAGAAGTGAATGTGACTGATTTTTCGGCCATGTTTGGGGGATTCAGCGCCACTCGCGCATCGGTTGTTCTAAAAGTTGATGACACTCAAGTTGGTTCTGGTACTCTCAATGGAGCCGCTGATGTTACGGTTAGTAGTTCTTCCGCTCAAATTGGAACAACATTGACAGTTATTGTTACTCCAACCGCTGGAGGTGTCAAGTGCTACAACATTTCTTATGCCTATGAAACTATAGACAATCCCGCCGTTGCCACCACCACCACCATCAATGTTCCCGCTAACTTCAATAACGATATTTACCAAGGCACTACCGCCGGCACACTTACCGCTACGGTAAGTGCTGAAGGTGCTCCTATCAGCGGTGCCACCGTTACTTGGTCTTCGAGCAACACTGGCGTTGCCACCATCGATGCTAACGGCGAAGTCACTCTCGTTGCCGTTGGTACCACCACCATCACCGCTAATTATGCAGGTGTTGAAGATGAGTACAGACCTTCCACGGGTACATACGAACTTACTGTTACAGACAGCAATGCTCCTGGCACTCAGAACAATCCTTACACTGTGGCACAAGCCATTTATGCTATCGATAACAACGGTAATATGACGGGCGTCTATGCTACGGGTATTGTTTCGAATGTGGATTATTATAGTGAAAACAATCACTACATCACTTATTATATTTCGGCTGATGGCTCAACCACTGGCGATCAACTTGAAGCTTTCCATGGGAAAGGCATTAATGGAGCTGACTTCTCATCCATTGATGACATTCAAGTAGGAGATGTTGTTGTGATTTATGGTAATCTGACCAAGTATAATAGTACTTATGAGTTTGCCGCCGACAATGAACTCGTTTCCTTGGTGCGTCCTCAAGACACTGATCCTTCAGTCACCGTCACCCCCAACACGATCAATGCTCCCTTTGCTGGTGCAGAAGGCACCTTGGCTCTGACCTATGAAAACATCGAAGAGTTCATCAGCTTCGATTACTATTTCTGCGACGCCAATGGCAACGAACTCGAAGATACTGATCCTGATTATCCTGGCGACTGGATTGATGCTGAAATCAATGAAGAAAATGAGGCTTACACACTCTCTTACATCATCGAAGCCAATGACGGCGCAGCGCGCACTGCTTACGTGAAGGTTTATACCTACGATGATGAATTGGAAGAAGTTTCTGCCATTGTCACTGTCAACCAAGCTCAATATGTGGTTGATTATGCCACACTGCCGTTTGAATGGGAAGGTGGTGCAAGTGCTGATTTCTTGGCTCTCAACGGTGTCACAGCACATGGTTTGGGTAGCGATTATGGATCAAACAACGCTCCTTATCTTATCAAGTTTGATGGCACTGGCGACTATATTCAAGTGAAAACCAACGAGCAACCTGGCAAGGTCACCATTGGTGTGAAGATGATTGGCGGTGCTAGCACCTCCACCATCACTATCCAAGGATCTGCCGACGGCGAAACCTTCACCGATGTTGAAGAGCTGACCATCAGCGGCGCTCAAAACGATGTGTTGACTCTTGAAACCACCAATGCTTTTGCTGCTAACGTTCGTTACGTGAGAATGCTCTTCACCAAGGGTTCTAATGTCGGCGTCGGTCCTATCTCGATTGCTGTTGTTTCCAACGAGGCTTCCATCGCTGTTAATCCTGATGAAGTCAACGTGGATGCCGAAGAACACGACGGCACTTTGGATCTCACCTACGAAAACCTGACCATTACTGACATGACCGATTTCGATATTCAGTTCTGCGATGCCAACGGTGAAGAACTGAGCGAAGAACCTGACTGGATTGAGGTTCTGGTGGCCGAACAAGACCCTGAAATTGGTGAAGGCTATGTGGTTTCGTACTATATGGTGGAAAACGAGGGCCCTGATGCCCGCACAGCTTACTTCAAGGTTTACGCTATGGATGACGAAACCAACTTGGTCTATTCCAACCTCGTCACCATCAGCCAAGCCGCTCCTGTGGCCCCTGTCACAGGTGACAAGTACGTCAAAGTGACCTCTACAGCTGATCTTACCAGTGGTCAATACCTTATTGTCTATGAAGAAGGTTCTGTCGCTTTTGACGGTAGTTTGGAGACTTTGGATGCAGCAAGCAATACAATCGAAGTGACCATCAACGATAGCGAAATTGACGTTGATAATATTACTACTGCAGCAGAATTCACAATCGATATGACCGTAGGTACTATCAAGAGTGCAAGCGGATATTATATCGGCAGAACTGGGGATTCAAACGGAATGAATACAAGTGCAACGGAAGCATATACGAATACGATTTCGATTGACGATAATGGTAATGCTGTTGTTGTAGCATCTGGTGGCGCTTATTTGAGATATAATGCTACCTCAGGTCAAGACCGCTTCCGCTACTTCAAGAGCTCGTCATACACGGGCCAAAAGGCCATCCAACTCTACAAGAAAGTTGGGGAGGAGCCTGCCACTGAGACCCACACCCTCACCGTCGACGGCTATACCAACGACAATACCAAAGATGGCTACAACCTCATCGCTTCGCCCGTCAACGTGGATCCTGCCACCGTTGCAGGTATGACCACTGGCGATTTCGACCTCTATTCCTTCGACGAGTCTCAAGCGGATGAATGGCGTAACTATGAAGCCGCTGCTTTCAACCTCGTTCCTGGCAAGGGCTACCTCTATGCCAAGAAGGCCACTACCGAAAATCAGACCTACACCTTCCAGCTTACAGGTATTCCTTACAACAACGAACCTATCACCCTTTCGAAGAGCGAAAGCGGCGACTTCCCAGGCTGGAACCTCGTGGGTAACCCCTTCGGCGAGACCGCTGTGCTGAGCGACAACCGCGACTTCTATGTGATGAACTCTGATGGTAGCGACTTCATTCAAGGCAGCGGTGCCATTGCCCCCATGCAAGGCATCTTCGTCATCGCTGAACATGACCGTGAGGAGCTGCAAATCACTGTTGCCGGTGGTACCGCAATAGGCCCGACTGAAGATTCCAAACTGGTGCTTAACCTCACTAAGGGTCGTGGCATTATCGACCGCGCTGTGGTCCGCTTTGGCGAAGGCCGCACACTGCCCAAGTTCATGCTGAATGCTGACAACACCAAGCTCTATATCACCGAAGGCAACCAAGACTACGCCGTGGTGCGCAGCAACAACGCCGGTGAGATGCCCGTCAGCTTCAAGGCCGCCGAAAACGGTAACTATACCCTCAGCATCGAAGCCGAGAACGTGGAAGCCAGCTACCTCCACCTCATCGACAACATGACTGGTGCCGACGTCAACCTGCTCGCCACCCCGAGCTACAGCTTCGAAGCCCGCACCACCGACTATGCCAACCGCTTCCGTTTGGTGTTCAATACCAACGGTGTGGAAGAAAATACGATGTCCAACTTCGCCTACTTCAACGGCAGCAGCTGGACTATTGATAACATGGGTGAAGCTACCCTGCAAGTCGTCGACGTGATGGGTCGCGTGCTCAGCACCGAAACCATCAGCGGCAACACCGAAGTCAACCTCAACCAAGCCGCCGGCGTCTACATGCTCCGCCTCGTGACTGGAAACGACGTGAAAGTGCAAAAGGTGGTGGTGAGATGATGAGATTCCCCTTGCGGGGAATGGAGTGAGGCGTATTTTGTAATGCGGCGGCTTGAGGAAACACAAGCCATAAAAAACCTGAGGCCGCCGCCTTTAAAACTCACCAATGACACTCCATTCCCGCAGGGAAACTCCGAAACAATTAAACAGTTAAACAAATCGAAGATTCAACGAAATTAATTCAATAACAATTATAGCTATGAAAAAACTGATAATGACAACAGCAATCGTCCTGGGTTTAGCCATGACGAGTTTCGCACAAGGTGGTAGCATGTTCCACCGCGAAAACAGCGGCGACAACGGTAATGCCGTGTATCAAGACAGAAGCTACTTCAGCAAGGATGGCGGAGTCACACCCCTCTCCACCCCTGGTATGCCCGGTCACGGTGGCAATACCAACGCTGACGCTCCCCTCGGCAGCGGCATTGTCCTGCTCGCCGGCCTCGGCGCAGCCTACATGGTTGCAAAGAAGCGCAGAGAGGAATAATTGAGGTTCCCTTGACGGGGAATGGAGCTAAAGGCTAATGTATTAATGCGGCGGCTTGTGGTGTTTACGCTCAGTAGACACTGCTTGCCGCCGCTTTTTAAACCCTACCACATACTCCATTAACTTCGTTGAATCTTCGATTTCCCTTGGGAATCTGCCAACATTAATATAAGTTCCTGTTACAAAGCGGCGGCTCGTGGGTCTTACATTAGGTAAGTTTCACAGGCCGCCGCTTTTGAATTAATGACCTTACTCCATTAACTCCGTTGAAATCTCCGATTCGGCGGAGCCAATCTTCGATTTCCCTTGGGAACCTCCCGAGGTCTTCAGTCCATCTGCATGTAATCTCTTGCCAAACCACCCTGCGAGGTCTCTTTGTAGAGCGAGGGGATGTCTTTGCCGGTTTCTTTCATCGTTTCCACCACTTTGTCGAACGACACGCGATGGTGCCCGTCTGAGAAGGTGGAGAAGATGTTGGAGTCTAAGGCGCGGGCAGCGGCGTAGGCGTTGCGCTCGATGCAGGGAATCTGGACGAGACCGCATACGGGGTCGCAGGTCATGCCCAAATGGTGCTCAAGCGCCATCTCAGCGGCGTATTCGATTTGGGCAGGGCTCCCGCCAAACAGTTGGTTGGCAGCAGCGGCAGCCATGGCGCAGGCCACGCCTACTTCGCCTTGACAGCCTACCTCGGCTCCCGAGATGGATGCGTTGGTGCGCACGATGTTGCCCACCAAGCCCGCCGTCACCAAGGCACGGATGATGCGCTGGTCGGTAAATTCGTAACTCTTCGAGAGATGGTACAACACGGCTGGCATCACGCCACACGACCCGCAGGTGGGCGCCGTGACGATGACGCCGCCCGAGGCATTCTCTTCAGAGACGGCCAAGGCGTAGGAATACACCAAGCCACGGCTCTTCAAGGTATGGGTGTAGCCTGAGGCCTTGATGTGGTAGGTGGCGGCTTTGCGGCTCAGGTTGAGCGGTCCGGGAAGGACACCTTCGGCTTGGATGCCCCGCTCGACAGCCGCCTGCATCACGCGCCAAACCTCCAGCATATAGTCCTCAATCTCTTTTTGGTTCTCGTTTTCGTAGACATATTCCCAATAGGTGCGGCCTGTGCGTTCGCACCAGTTGAGGATGTCGGTCATCGTCGAAAGCGGATAGACTTCAGGCGACTCGTCGGTTTTGCCTTCTTCGGCCAAGTTGCCTCCGCCGATGCTAAACACCTGCCAGTCGCCGAGAAGGTTTTTCTCTGCGCCGAAGGCCTTGAACAGCATGCCGTTAGGGTGAAAGGGAAGGATGACTTCGGGTTTCCAAACGATTTCGGTGGGCGCCTGAAGGGTGTCGAGGATGGCCTTGTCGGTCATGTGGCCCTTGCCCGTGGCGGCGAGGCTGCCATAGAGCGTCACCTCGAACGAGGCAGCATTGGGGAAACGGTTATTGAAGATATGGGCTGCCTTTTGCGGCCCCATGGTGTGGCTGCTCGAAGGGCCTACACCAATCTTGTAAATGTCTTTGATGGTTTTCATGGTGCAAAATTAGGAAAAAAACTTACCTTTGCAGCCAATAATAATGAAGAATATGGCAAAAGAAAATAAACCTCTGACTGAATTAGACGAATTAGGCGAATTTGGCCTTATCGACCAACTGACCGCCGACTTTCCCTTGCGTAACGCCTCGTCGCTGAAAGGCGTGGGCGACGATGCCGCCGTCATCAACCACGAAGGCTACCGTACCCTTGTCTCGGTCGACATGCTCTTGGAAGGCGTCCATTTCGACATGACCTACTGTCCCTTGAAACACTTGGGCTACAAGGCCGCCGTGAGCAACTTCTCCGACATTTACGCCATGAACGGCACCCCCACGCAGATTGTGGTGGGCTTAGGCGTGTCGAGCCGCTATACCGCCGAAGCGCTTGATGAGCTATATGCGGGCATACACCTTGCCTGCGAACGTTACCATGTCGACATGGTGGGCGGCGACACCACAAGCAGCAAGTCGGGCCTCGTCATCTCCATCACCGTCATCGGCATGGCGAAGGAAGAGGACATCGTCTACCGAAGTGGCGCCAAGAAGAACGACCTGCTTTGTGTGAGCGGTGACTTGGGTGGCGCCTATATAGGCCTGCTCATCCTCGAACGCGAGAAGGTGGAGTTCCTCTCCAACCCCAATATGCAACCTCAGTTGAAGGGTATGGAGTATGTGCTGGAGCGTCAGCTGAAGCCCGAAGCCCGCAAGGACGTCGTCGAACAACTCAAGACCTTAGGCGTCAAACCTACCTCGATGATCGACATTTCCGATGGCTTGGCTTCCGAAATCCTGCATCTCTGCAAGGAAAGCGGCGTGGGCTGCCAACTCTACGAGGAGCGTATCCCCATCGACCCGACGACGGACAAAATGGCCAAGGAGTTCCAAATCGTGCCTTCGGTGGCGGCTTTGAGTGGGGGAGAGGACTACGAGCTGCTCTTCACCATCGACCAAAAGGACTACGAGAAAATCAAGACCCTCTCGGCTGATGTGACGGTGATTGGCTACATGACCGACGACAAAGGCGTGGCCGAGATGATCACGCCCGACAACCACGTCATCCCAATTAAGGCGCAGGGCTGGGACCACATGAAGAAAAAGTGACTATGGCCTATAGCTTATGGCCAATGGCTCGCTTTACCCAAAGTGTGAAGTAAGTACTTTTGGCAGTAGCGAGCCATAAGCTATCGGCCATAAGCCATAGTAAATAAACAAACAATGCAAGCTCTCCCTGAGATAGTGAAACAAAAGCTGGCCGCGCTGCCCTTGAAGCCTGGCGTATACCGCTACTTCGACAAGAAAGGCGAATTGATCTACGTCGGTAAGGCCAAGAACCTGAAACGTCGCGTCAGCAGCTATTTCAATAAAGAACAGACGGGCAAGACACGCGTCCTCGTGAGTAAGATTGCTGACCTCGAATACAGCATCGTCGACTCGGAGTCGGAGGCACTGCTGCTGGAGAACACGATGATCAAGCAGTACAAGCCGCGCTACAATATCATGCTCAAGGACGACAAGACCTACCCTTGGATTTGCATCAAGAAAGAGGCTTTTCCGCGTGTTTTCCTTACCCGAAGAAAGGTTAACGACGGCTCTGAGTATTTTGGTCCTTATCCCTCGGTACGCACGGCGCATATCCTGCTGGACCTGCTTGGGCAGGTCTACAAGGTGCGCTCGTGTCGCACGCCGCTGACGGAAGCTGGTGTCGCCAAAGGCAAGTATAAAGTCTGTCTCGACTACCATATCCACAAGTGCAACGGTCCCTGCGAAGGCTTGATTTCGAAGGTTGACTACAGCGCCATGATAGCCGAAATCCGCGAAGTCATCAAGGGCAACTTGGGTGGTGTGCTCCGCGACCTGAAAGCCCAGATGATGGACCACGCTTCAAGGCTTGAGTTTGAGGAGGCGCAACTCATCAAGGAGAAATACGACCTCTTGGAGAACTACCGCAGCCGCTCCACCGTGGTCAGCCAGTCGATTCACGACGTGGAGGTGTTTTCTTACGTCGACGAGGGCGAGCTGTTCTATGTCAACTACATGAAGGTGATGGACGGGGCCGTGGTGCAGAGTCATTCCTTCGAGATGAAACGCCGCTTGGAGGAGACCGCCGAAGAGCTTTTGCTGTTGGCCATCACCGAGCTAAGGCAACAGTTCGACAAGCCCGCTGCCGAAATCATCGTCCCGATGAAATTAGACTACGACATTGATGCAGTTCAGGTGACCATCCCGCAGCGTGGCGACAAGCTCAAACTGCTCGACCTCTCGCGCCGCAACGCCATGCAATACAAGATCGATTTGGAGAAACAACGCACCCTTGTCGACCCCGAACGGCATCAGAAGCGGGTGCTGAACAGCCTTAAGGAGGCTTTGCAGTTGGAAGAGATGCCCAACGTAATCGAGTGCTTCGACAACTCCAACTTCCAAGGCGACTATGCCGTGGCGGGCATGGTGCAGTTTGTCGACGGCAAGCCCAACAAGGCGGGCTATCGTCATTTCAACATCAAGACGGTGGAAGGCCCCGACGACTACGCCTCGATGAAAGAGGTGGTCAGAAGGCGTTATTCCAGGCTGATAGAGGAGGGGAAACCTTTGCCCAACCTCATCATCACCGATGGCGGTAAGGGACAGATGGAGGTGGTGCGTCAGGTCATCGAGGACGAGTTGCATGTCGACATTCCCATTGCGGGTTTGGCCAAGGACGACCATCACCGCACCAACGAGTTGTTGTTTGGCTTCCCGCCCCGTGTGGTAGGCTTGAAGCCTAATTCGGAGGTGTTTCGTCTGTTGACGCACATCCAGGACGAGGTGCACCGTTTCGCCATCACATTCCACCGCAAGAAGTTCGAAAAGGGCTTCATGCACTCCGAGTTAGCCGACATCAAGGGTATAGGGAAGAAAACGGCGGAGAAGCTGCTTTTGGAACTGAAATCGGTAAAAGGCATCAAGGAGGCAACGCAGGAACGGCTTTCCGAGATTGTTGGACCCGCCAAGGCTGAGATTGTTTATAAACATTTTCAGCAATAAAGGGATTCCCTTTGGGAATGGCGTGGCGTGACCGTGTCATTATGCGGCGGCATGTCAGTCTCAATGAATGATGAACCTTACTTGCCGCCGCGAAACAATAACGATGCAATACTGCATTCCCAAAGGGAATCTCCCTTGACCCGTGCAGATACAAAAAAAAGCCAGCAAATCGCTGGCTTTTTTCATTTAAGCGTGAAGTTCACGGGCAGCATGTAAGACACACGCACAGCCTTACCACGTTGCTTACCAGGCTTCCACTTCGGCATGCTCTTGACGACGCGCATAGCTTCTTCGTCGCAGCCGCCACCGATGCCACGGAGCACCTTTACGTTGGAGACGCTGCCGTCAGGCTCAACGACGAAGCCGACGAACACACGGCCCTGGATGCCAGTCTCACGGGCAATCTGGGGATACTTGATGTTCTTGGCCACGAATTCCATCAGTTTCTGTTCGCCACCAGGATAGGCAGGCATCTCTTCCACGATTTGGAAAATCTCCTGTTCTTGAACTTCTTCTTCTTCGACTTCGACGGGGACGTACTCTTCAATGACTTCCTGTTGGTCGACTTCGGCGTTGATTTCGATGTCTTCTACTTCAACGTCGTCTTGCACGATTTCGAGCTGGGTGGTCTGCTTGGGCACTTCCACAGGCTGGGGCTTTTGCTCTTCCTGCTTGGTGATTTCCACCATCTCTTCCTCGACGACTTCGGTCTGACGGAGCAGGCTCGGGTCGATTTCGCGCTTGTCGTAGCTCTTGTGTTCGAAGGCTAACCAAGCGATGAGCAAGCTGATGATCATACCTATTTGCATGAACATCAATTTCTTGTTCTCAAGATTGGCCTTAGGTGATTTTTTCTCTTCCATGGTTATGTGTTTTTAAATATTACTTCCTATTTTGGGTGCGAAAATAGGAATTATTTGCTTATAAAACGCAAGTAAACCGAATTTTATTTTTTGTGGCGGTAAAAAAGCTGAAAAACAAAGACTCCGAGAAGGGTGCCGATGCCGTCGGCAAGGAAATCGATCCAGTCGCCCGTGCGGCCAGGCACGAGGTATTCTTGCAGTATTTCGGTCAGTCCACCGTAGAAGATGCTGATGACGAGTGCCAACAGCAGGGCTTTCTTTTGGTAGGCTTGTCCGTTGGAAATGAACTGCTTACGATAACCCCAGAGGCAGAGAAAGGCGAAGGCGGCATACATTAATAGATGCACCACCTTGTCCAGGCCGACGATGGGCTTGACATGGGGCAAACAAGAACCCGGAATTCCTGTCAGAACCATGATGACGATTCCGCACAAGAGTCCCGGGTAACTATTTCTAGTGAGCTTTTCCAAGATTAGCCAATCTTAGCTTCGTAAGCGGCGGCATCGAGGAGGTTGTCCAGGTCGGCAACGTTGTTCACTTTGATCTTGATGATCCAAGCCTCGCCGTAGGGGTCGGTGTTGACGAGTTTGGCGTTCTCTTCGTCAGCGAGGGCTTCGTTGACTTCGAGGACTTCGCCAGCCACGGGCATGAGGAGCTCGGCGGTGGTCTTCACGGCTTCGATGGCGCCAAATTCTTCTTGGGCGTCGAGGGTCTCGCCGACGAGGTCGGGGTCAACATCAACGAAGGTGATGTCGCCAAGTTCGTGTTGTGCATAATCGGTGATGCCGACGTAGGCTTCTTCGCCTTCGAGGCGGATCCATTCGTCGTCGTTGGTGTACTTCAGGTTTGCTGGAATATTCATTTGATTAAATTTTAAAGTGTCTAATTAGGCTGCGAAAATACATATTTTAGTGGCTCACTCCGCGGTTTGGTGAAAATTTTATTGCGCCAAGCTGAATCGGATGGTGATGCCAGCAAAGGTGGTCGAGTTACGGAAGGTGTTAGCCACAAACGGCACGGTCACGTCACGCTTGAAGAAAGCTTGTGCCGCCAAGCGTTGGCTGAAGGTGTAGTCGGCAGTGAAGTAGATGTTGATCTTGTTCTGGCCAGCCGACACTTGGTTGTTGTTCTCGTCGATGCGGCGAAGCACGGTGACGTCTTTCTTGAATCCCAAGTCGAGTTTCAGTATCAGGTCGTTCTTGATGTTTTGCCTGTTGCCGCTGCCGCCAAGCGAGACGATGGAGAAGGAGAGGTCCTTGATACGATAGCCCGCTCCGATGACGATTTCGCGTCCATTCACCTCGGTGAGTTGGTTGTTGGTGAAACTCAGGGTCATCGTCCTCGACTTCTTGAATTGCAAGTTGATGGTCATCGAGTTTTGCAGACCGAGGTCTATACCGATGAGAGGCGCGTATTGTTCGTTGAGGACAATTTGCGAGATGTCGTATTTCGGTATGATTTGGTCGGAGTTTTCGTAGGTCTGGATGATGTTGTGCTCATCGTAATAGACGTTGCTGGCCCACGAGTTGATGGCGTAGTTCGACTTGTAGCTATGGGTGAGGCTGACCGTTTTGAAGAGTTTGCCGATGGCAGGGATGTTGGTCAGACCGTTGTAGGTGATGTTCCAGTTGGGCAAGGGGAAGCGAGGGAAGGGGTTGAGTTTCATGGTGTTGGGATCCTTGCCAGTGTAGGCAGCGATGAAGGAGTAGAGCAACACGTCCATCGAGCCCGAGCCGTAGCCCTTCGGGAAGTAGTCGCCCGCGACACTGTCGTAGACGTATTCGTTCACTTGCTCAATCCACTGCGGGTTGTTGTGGGCGATACGGTCGGCGATTACCGAACGGTACCTCAGCAGGTTGTCAAACAATGGCGACGCTGTGGAGTCGGAAGGCGCGAATGAAGTACCCCACATTAGGTAACTCATCGTGAAGGTGCCGCCATTGGTGGGGGTGAAGGTCTCAAAGACTTGCGAGGCCGTGTTGTATCTGAAATAATGTTGCTGGTTTTCAGCATAGTTGCGTTGCCCCGTTATGTCTATCTTCAGTCCTTGGAACGGTTCGGCATTGACGCGGAAGTTCATGGTCTCGTTGGTGCGTCTTACGTAGGGGTTACTCATGATGGAGTCGGTGGTGAGCCACCATTGGCCTACGTCGTCGCCGTTACTGTGAGCCACGGCTTTGTCATAGATGTTGCTGTCGCTGCCAAAGCTGCTACCAAAGACGAAGCCTACGCCAGGTGCCCAGCCGTAACCGGGTGTCATGCCAAAGTATTGCGCTTTGGGCAGGAAGCCTGGCAAGGTTTGCCCGTTAGTCAAAGCGTATGTGGCCGACACTTTCTTGACGAGGGTGAGGATACGCAAGCCGTTGTCGAGGACAATCTTGCCCACGTTGACTTTCTCCTTGCTCTTGGTGGAGTCGGAAGGCTGTTCGTCAACGCCTTTTTCTCCTTTGTCGTCTTTGCCTTTCTTGCCGCCTTTATCGTTCTTGCCGCCTCTGCCGCTGTCGTTGTTACGGCGTGGCGTGTTGAGGTTCTTTAGGTAAGGCACCTTGTTGTATAACTTGGTGAAATCGAGGGTGGCGTTACCCTGGATGTTGTTGGAGTTTTCGATGGTGTTGCCCAAGCGCTTCTGCATGTGCTGTGGCGAGGCAGTCCAGCTGTAAGTGCCTTGGTAGTTGGCGCTGGCGTTGATCCAGTTGAGAATCGGAATCTTGTTGATGGGCAAGGTGTAGCTGGCGTTGACACTCTGCTGGAATCGCGACATCGAGCCCAAGTGTTTCAACTCGTTCTTGATGGTGTCGCGGTTGAGTTGCCAGGTCTCTGGGTCTTGGCTCTTGTCGACCATGCCTGCCGGTTCGTAGATGTAGGCTTGTGCTTGTGCCGAGTATTCAAAGGTCAAGCCGCGGGAGAGGTCATAACGCAGCTGGTAGTTGCGGTTCCAGTCCCATTGCTTGGAATAGGTCGGGTTGATGATGATTTCGCCGCCGCTCTTGTTGCGCAACTCTCTTTCCGAATAGAAGCGGTACATCTCCGTGTTGAAGGTGAGGCTCTTCGGCAGATAGTAGAAGTTGATGTCTTTGATGATTTGCAGAGCGGGTTTCGAAGCCCATTGGGCCTTGGAGAAAGGCTCCCAGGGCTTGGGGTTGCCGGCGTAGCTGTAGCCTAAGCCGCCACGGTAAGCCTTAGTCAAATAGTACTTGATATCGGTGTTCTCCTGATACGTCTCGGCATACGAGAAGGAGAGGTTGAAGTTCTCGAGGTCGTAGATGTGGACCTTGGGAGCGTTGCCACGGCCACCACCGCTCAAGGCACGGTTGGGGTCTCTTGAGTTTTCGGTCTTGCCGCTTTCCTCGCCTTTGTTACGCTTCTTTGTCACACGTTCCTTCCTGACATTCATGAAGTTGATGTTCTTTTGTCGGGTGAAGTCGTGTATGGTCGAAGTGAACTCCTTACGCTCTTCGTCGCTGCTCATGGCGGCGAGGGCGTCTTTCAGCTTGATGTCGGCGTCGTAGGGGTTATAAAGCGGCGTAATCTTGTTTTCGCCGTAGTCGATGTGCATAGGAATCTTGAGTCCGATGTTCTCGAAGAACTTGCCCAATTCGAGGTCGGTGGCGACGTTGAAGGCGGAGTGGGCTTCGAAAGTGTTGTTGGCAATACGGCTGTCCAAGGCCCCGAAGCTGGCGGAGCTGTAGGTGCCGTTGACACTCACTCGACCAAAGTCGGCCAAGGTGGCTTCAATACGGCCCGTGGCTGCGATGCCGCCGTTGCTGTTCAAGTCGGTGAGACGCAACTCGTTAACCCAAATGACGGCGCTCTTGGGCTGACCATCGTCGACGTCGGCCAAGTTCTGGCGTTTCGGGTTACGTACACCGATCATCATGGCTTCCACGTCGCTGATGCTTGGGTTACCAATCACCTTGATGGTGTGGAAATAATCCCTGCCGTCCACGTTGCCTACCTTCTTCTTCTCAGAGTAGATGTAGTTGAGCCTGACGTTGCTGTTGGGCTGGTTCATGGCTTCGTTACGGTGGGTCTTCACCTCTACGAGGTCTTCCAACAAAATGTCCAAGTTGTTGATTTCTGGCCAGATGGCTTCCTTGTTGGTGTAGGCGGTTCCCCAAGGTGTCACTTTCAGCGGCACTTCATACTCGTAGTAGTTTTCGGTGAAGTCAGTACCCAAACGGAAGAACACAGTAAGGTCTTGGTCTTCGAGCGGGCTGTCTTCGTGGGCAGCTTCGGCGTGGACGAACATCTTGAGGTATTTGTATTGCCTGAAGTCGAAGTCGGCGGTCTTGTAGATGGCGCGACCGTCACCGTCGACGAGGTTCTGGACTGTCATTTGTAGCGACTGCTCGTTGATACGGGTCACCTGCGTGGTACCGATGACTCTTTCTTGCAGGATGCCAGGCGGAATCACATACGGGACGGGTTCGCGGCGGCTGTTTTCGTCGATGCTGACAGCCGAGATGTCGAAAGTGGTGGCATTACTGATGTCGTTAGGCTCGTATTCGCCAGGGGCTTGAATGCTTTGCGAGTAGCTGCGCCATTCGCCTTTGACAAGGTCGAGGGTGGCGAAACGTAGCACCATGGGACGCTCAAAATCGGTGACGAACATTCTCATGAAACGGATGGAGGAGAAGTCGTCGATGTGGCCGATGACTTTGTCAGGTTGCTTGATGGGGATGCGGAACTGATACCAGGTGCAGCTGCCGATGGTGTTGTTGGGCAATGCGATATTGGTGGCATGGAAGACGTCGGAGATGTGGTTTTGTCCGACAATCATCTTGGCCGGGTCGATGTCGATGACATATTGGTAGTAGCGCTCCGACTCGCTCAAGGTGTTATCGTTGTTGATATCTTCGGCATTGGGCAGCGTGGAGTTGCTGGTGGTGTAGCCTTCCGTCTGCTGGATGTCGGCGGGTGAGTTGCCTTCGGGGTTGGCGAAGAACTTGTAACGCTCCAAAATGCTGCTATGTGTTTCGTCGCTGTCCCAGTCGGACGAACGGAAGTAGTGGTAGTCGTCGCTTGATGGGTCGTTGTAGGCTTGGACATAGGCGGGTGAGGCTTCGCCAAAGCGTTCCCTGATGAGGGTCAGGAAGTTGTTGTCGAAGAAACTGCGTTCGTCCACGTCGCGGAGGCCGTCGTAACCGACATCTTGGTATTGACGGGCTTCAGATGAATTGTTGAAGGTACCGACAAGGTCTTGCAAGGTAGGCACGCGTCCCCAAATGGTGGTGTCCACATTTTCCACGACGGCAGTGGAGGGCAAACCGTTTTCGTAGAATTTTCTGCCGTCACGCAAAATATCTTCGGAAATGTCGCCTAAGTTGATGTAGAGCTTGCCGGGGTTGTTGGCGAATGCTTCATCAGCAAAGGGGTCCATCAGCCAGAATTCGATGTATTCGATGTTGGTGGCTTCAAAGTCGGTCGACTCCATCTTACGCATGATACCGGCCCAACGGCTCTTCGGGTCGTTGAGTTTGCCATCGAGGTTGACACCAGCGGAGTAGGGGGTCGGGTCGACATCATAGTTGTAGGGGCCACGCTCATCGGGATAATACGACAAGTTGAGCACCGACATGTTGGTTTGGGTACCAGCCGCAATGTCCTTGGTGGGGAAGAGTTCGGTTTCAAGTACTTGACGCACAGCGTGTTTCGACAGCTCATCGTTAGTGATATTGGCTGGCCTGTAGTTGTAGTTGCGGTCGTAGAAAATCGAGTTGTCGATGACGTACCACGATAGGCGGGCGCGGTTTTTGCCGTAGTCAAGACCCGTGCCAGCGGCAGCTTCGGGGAAGAGGTCGGTCTGGTTTTGCGGGGTGCTGGCCATGTTCCACAGCGTGGGTAGACGCAGGTCGATGGTCGACTTGGCACCTTCAAAGTCGTCGATGTAGGAGGTGTTGCGCTCGGCTGCCGACTTGGAGAGTCCAGGGATGAAGCGGGCAAACTCGCCGTCCACTCTGATGCGCGACGGGGCTTTGGTCTCAATGCCAGGCAAAGCGTCGATGAGGGTGGTCAGCCAACGGGCCTCTGTGTTGTAGCTGAGGTCGGCACCGTAGATGGTGTTGGCGATGGCTTCCTCACCGTAGTTGATTTTCTGGGTATATGACTTCTCGCCGAGATACAGCACCGTACCACCGATGTGGAAGTCGCGGTTGAATTCGTGTTCGACGCGGGCGCCGAGGAAGGTCTTCTTGATGGCGCTGAAGCCAGAGTTGGACTCCAAGGCGATGTTGATGGGTGTGCCGGAATTAAGAACGCCTTCGTTGATGATGGTCACACGACCTAAGGTGTAGTCGACGGTGTAGTCCACGTTTTCAACAAGTTGTACGCCGCCAGCAGTGACGGTGACCGAACCTTGTGCCACATTCATGGCGTTGAGGCTGATTTCGCTGCCCGACTGCGACGAGTAGTAACCTCTCAGACTGAACTTGTTTTTCTCTGAATACTGCTCGGCAGAGGTCTTCGTCATCGTGTACAACGAGTCGTAGGCGTATTTGTTGGCGAGGTCAGGTTCGTCGGGGAAAATCTTGTTGTGGATGTGCTTTCCGAAAGGTTCCAAAACGGGGAAGAAGACGCGACCGTTCGCTGAGTTGATGGTACCGCCTTGTGTGGCCGCATTGTTGATGAAGTCGAACACGCCATCACCGCCCGCAATGGGGTTGTTTTGCGTAGTCAAGTTATCGAGTCCCATCAGGTGAAGCAACGAAACGCCTTTCACGCTGCCTTCGGTGAAGTAGCCGTAAGGTGTGCTGCTGGAGTTGCCGTTGTAGAAGATGTTCAGCATGAAGTCGTTAGGGCTGATTTGGAAGGCTCTGATGTTGTAGACGTTCTTCATCATCAGGTTCCAGATAGGCATCTTGGTGTTCACCGTGGTGCCTTTCAGTAACTTGGCAACCAACACCTGTGGGGTGTTGATGCCTTGGTCGGAGAATTCACCGACTTGGTAGACATCGTTGGAACCCACGATGGTGTACTGGTAGGCAACGGCCAAGGTTTGGTTCGGGTTGAGCGTCACATTCAACGAGATGAAACCTAACTTGGAGTTCAGTGAAAATTCTGTGTTGCTCAAGCGACGGGCGTTTTCCACTTTTTCGAAGTCGCGTCCCGAGACCATGTAGCCCGACATGCCTAAGCGCATCGGGTCGTTGCTCATGTAGTTGGTCACCGTGCTGATGTTTCGGATTTGGGTGGTGTCCATGCGGGTCAGCAAGTTGTTGGCTGCATTGCGTGGAAAAATCGTGCTATTGGTGGGGATGACTTCTTGACTGTAAATCCATTCATCTTTGGCTTCGCCCAAGTCGTTTAAGGCGAGGATGTTACGTGTGTTTTGCGTCGAGGTGTTGGTGTTGGTAATCCACACTTCGATTTTGGTGATGTTGACGCTTGAGGTCACCGTAGGCAACGTGGCTAAAGCGGCTTCGTATTGGTCGCGGAAGAACTGGCTCAGGAAGAAGTGTCGGTTGTCTTCGTAGTCCAAGCAGTTGATAATAAATTCGCTGGTTTGTGCGCCACCTTGCACGGTGACGTTCTGCGACTCACTCTCTTGGTAGGAGACGATGCCTGAAATGGTGGTGTTTCCAAATTTCAGTTTCGACTTGATACCGAATAGCTGTTGCGTACCTGTGATGAGGGTGCTGTTGAGCGGGAAACTGACGTTACCGGCTTCGAGTAGTTGGATGATTTCATCTTCCTTTCCTTCGTATTTCAGTGCAAGCTTGTCCTGGTAGTTGAAGGTCGCCTTGGTGTTCTTGTTGATGTTGAAGTTGATCTTGTCACCGATTTTGGCCATCACGTTGAGTTGGATGTCCTGCTCGAAGATGAAGTCGTTGTGTTTTTTACGGCGTTCGCTCAGTGAGGGGTCGTCGCGGTAGCTGTGTTTGAAACCAAAGGTAAGGTCGACGGAGCCTTGCGGACGGATGTCGATGGTGTTGCTGCCGAAGATGGTTTCAAAGGCCTTGCCGCCGACGTAGATGGGCGGGATGATGGAGTTGCCATTCGTGGTGGAACGTGCATTTTGGCTACGGCGTTCCTTCCAGTATTGTTGGATTCCTTTTTTGTTCTGATATTCAAAGTATTCGCTTTGTGTCAGCGTGGTGGGGGTGTCGTAATAGAACTCGCCGATGCGGCGTTTGAAGGTGTATTGTCCGGTGAGGGGGTCGTAGATGATTTCGGTGGTGAAGTTTTCGGGGTCGCTGAGGTAGAGCGGCGACTGGTTGTGGAGGTCTTCGATGGGGTTGCCCGTGCTGACCGGGATGGGATAAATCACCTTGGTCGTGTCGGGCTCCACGGTATAGGGGTTGTAGAAAATATCATAGTCGTTTGCAGCAGTAAGCGCTGGCGATAAGAATAATGCAAGAAGGAAAAGAATGAGGAATGCTGAATGCTGAATGCTGAAATACGAAGTATTCGACGGAGTCATTGTCACAATGCGACGCAGGGCTTTGCTCTCATTCCGCATTCCTAATTCCGCATTCCGCATTTTTATATCTTTTGTATAATATAAATTCATTTGATTTACAGAATCTTAAGTGCTTCCTTAATCAGTGTTTCGACGTTGGCGTCGGGCATTTGTTTCAGCAGGCGGTCGAGGGCTTTGTCGACGGCGGCTTTGCTGAAGCCCAATATCGTCAATGCTGATAACGCTTCAGTTTTGATTGTATTGTTTGGAGCGGCGAAAATTTCCGTCTGGAAGTCGTTTTTCTTCAGTTTGTCTTTCAGGTCGATAACAATGCGCTGGGCGGTCTTGGCCCCGATGCCTTTCACGGCTTGGATGGTTTTCACGTCATCGTTGGCGATGGCGGTACTCAACTCGTTGACGGTCAGCGAGCTGAGGATAAGCCTCGCCGTGTTGCAGCCTACGCCCGACACGGAGATGAGCAGCTCAAACAAGTCGCGTTCCTTGGCGGTGAAGAAGCCAAAAAGGTTATGGGCGTCCTCGAGGATTTGCTCGTGGACGTAGAGCTTGGCTTCCTCCTTCTCGCCAATGGCGGTGAAGGTGTTGAGCGTGATGTTGATGAAATAACCGATGCCTTGGTTGTCGAGAACGACGTAAGTAGGTGATTTTTCGGCTATTTTACCCGTGATGAAGGCGTACATTTGAGCGCAATATTTGAAATTGCAAAAGTACGAAAAAAAGTATAAAAGGAGAGGAACCGATAAAAAATGACATGCATTTCTTATCGGTTCCTCTCGTTATTGAAAAATGCTTAATAAAGTCCTCTTACAACAGGTCGGTAGGCCGTGCCCGACGAGGAAATGATTTCAAGCATGTAGACGCCGTGGGCATAGTCGCGGATGTTGAGTTCGCACGACTCCACCCTACCTAACTTGTAGGTGGCGAGTCGCTGTCCTAACATATCAATGACATTGACCTCTTCGATTTCGTGCCAGCTCACAGTAACTTGGCCTCTGGTCGGGTTAGGATAGACAGAGAGTTCAGGATCGTCGTTTTCGTCCACAGCATAGAAGCTTCCGAGCAGGATCAATGTGGTGTCGAAGTCGCAGAATTCATTTTCTGTCCAGGCTCTCAGCTTGGCTTCGCCGGTGGTCAGGCAGGTCACCCTACAGGAGGCACGGTGCGGTGTGATACGCCAATCTGGACGGTCGAGGCTCCAACGCACATTGGCAGGATCGATATTCGTTGAGTCGACATAGTAGGTGTAGACACCCATAATCAGGTTGGTTGCCGGGTTGATCAGTGTCTGTCCATGGATGCCCGTTGAAAGGCCTTCGTCGATGCTGAGGTGGAGGATGACTGTGCTGTCGCAGCCGAACACATTTTGTTCAACGTATTCGTAGTCGCCTGACTCATTGTAGATTGTGCCATACCATTCGTATTCCCTACAGGCCTTCTCAGCAATGTGGGTGGTCACGCTCGGATTGATGGTCAGGTTGAGGATGAAGGTACTGTCGCAGCCATCAGGATTTGGCGATTCATCAGTATAGATGCCGGTTTCATAGCAGAGTTTATTGCGCCAGAAGTAGGAGTCACATGCCGTTTGGCTTTCTTCTGAGATGAAGCTGGTGCCGATGGAGAGGTGCAACACCATCAGACTGTCGCAACCCGTTGCGGTATGCTCCATGTGTTCGTATGTGCCTTCTTCGGTGTACAAGGTACCGTACCAGACGTATGACTCACATGTGGTGATGTTTGTATGGTTTTCAGAGCTGTGTCCGAGCGTTAAGTGCAGGGTCACGGTACTGTCGCAGCCGTGTTGTGTGGTGTACTCTCGTGTGTAGTCACCCGAACGGGTGTAGGTCATGCCATCCCATTCGTAGCTGTCGCAAGCTTGCTCTGACCATTGCGTGGTGGAGGCATGGTAGATGGTCAAGTGTAGGGTCACGACACTGTCACCTTGGTGTTGCGACGGGAAGTGTTGCACGTAGTCACCAGAGGCGGTGTAGCTGATGCCATTCCAAGTATAGTTGTCGCAGGCGAAGTCCGTAAACTCGTTGGTGACCACCTCGTTGTCGATGGTGAGGTGCAGGGTCACTATGGAGTCGCAACCTTGTTGTGAGGTGAAGGTCTGTGTGTAATCGCCTGAGACATCGTAGGTGATGCCGTTCCAGGTGAAGCTGTTATAAGCCTGTTGTGACCACTCGGTTTCGAACGCACTATTAATAGTAAGGTGTAAAGTCTCGATGCGCAAGCAACCTTGAGGCGTAGTGGTCTCGAAGGTGTAGTTACCGCTGGCAGTGTATTGGGTGCCATGCCATGTGAAGGACTCACAAGCTGTTTCAGTGAACTCTTCCGTCTCAACGTCGCTGATGGTCAGGTGCAGGGTGACGATGGAGTCGCAGCCTTGCACCGAGGTAAACTGTTGCGTGTAGTCACCAGAGGCATCGTAAGTGGTACCGTTCCAAGTGAAGTTTTCGCAAGCTTGTTGCGAGAACTCTGTTTGGATGGCATCGCTGATGGTCAGATGCAGTGTGACGATGGAGTCGCAGCCTTGCACCGAGGTGAACTGCTGCGTGTAGTTACCCGTGGCGTCGTAAGTTTGACCGTTCCAAGTGTAGCTTTGACAGGTTTGCTGTGTGAACTCGGTTTCGATGACATCGCTGATGGTCAGGTACAGCGTTTCTAAGCGTTCACATCCTGCAGCCGTGGTGGTGTTGAAGGTGTAAGTGCCAGAAGCGGTATAGGTAGTACCATGCCAAGTGTAACTTTCGCAGGCGGCCATGGTGAAGTCCTCAGTCTCGCTGTTGTTGATGGTGAGGTACAAAGTCTCAATTCTCTGACAGCCGGCAGGCGTCAGCGTTTCGAAGGTGTAGGTGCCCGAGCTGGTGTAAGCCGTGCCGTGCCAGGTGTAGGTATCACATTCAGTGACGGTGAAATCTTCCGTCTCGATGTCGCTGATGGTCAGGTGCAGGGTGACGATAGAGTCGCAACCTTGCACCGAGGTGAACTGCTGCGTGTAGTCACCAGAAGCGTCATAGGTTTGACCGTTCCAAGTGAAGTTTTCGCAAGCTTGTTGCGAGAACTCGGTCTGGATGGCATCGCTGATGGTCAGATGCAGTGTGACGATGGAGTCGCAGCCTTGCACCGAGACAAATTGTTGCGTGTAGTTACCCGATGTGTTATAGGTCTGCCCATTCCAAGTGTAGCTGTTGCAGACTTGTTGTGTGAATTCGGTCTCAATCACATCGCTGATGGTCAGGTACAGGGTCTCTACGCGTTCGCAACCAGCAGCGGTGGTGGTGTTGTAGGTGTAGGTACCTGATGTGGTGTAGGTAGTGCCATGCCAAGTGTAGCTTTCGCAGGCGGCCATGGTGAAGTCCTCAGTCTCACTGTTGTTGATGGTGAGGTGGAGGGTCTCGATGCGTTCGCAACCTTGAGGTGTGGTGGTCTCGAAGGTGTAGTTGCCGCTTTCGGTATATTGAGTGCCGTGCCAGGTGAAGGCATCGCAGGCGGTCTCGTTGAAGTCTTCGGTCTCGCTGTGGTTGACAGTCAGGTGCAGTGTGACGATGGAGTCGCAGCCTTGCGCCGAGGTGAACTCTTGCGTGTAGTTGCCGGAGGTGGTATACGGGACTCCATTCCAAGTGTAGCTATCACAAGCCTGGTCTGTGAATTCGGTTTGGATGGCGTCGCTGATGGTCAGGTGTAGGGTGACGATGGAGTCGCAACCTTGCATCGTGGTGAACTGTTGCGTGTAGTTACCCGAGGTGTTGTAGGTTTGTCCGTTCCAAGTGTAGCTGTCGCAGACCTGTTGCGTGAACTCAGTTTGGATGACGTCGCTGATGGTGAGGTGCAAAGTCTCGATGCGTTCGCAGCCAGCAGCTGTCGTTGTCTCGTAAGTATAGGTACCTGAACTGGTGTAGGTAGTGCCATGCCAAGTGTAACTATCGCAAGAGGCAGCAGTGAGCTCCACATCCTCGCTAAGGTTGATGGTGAGGTGCAGGGTCTCGATGCGTTCGCAACCTTGAGGTGTGGTGGTCTCGAAGGTGTAGTTGCCGCTTTCGGTATATTGGGTACCATGCCAAGTGTAGGAGTCGCAAGCAGATTCCGTGAAGTCCTCGGTTTCGCTATGGTTGACGGTCAGATGCAAGGTGACGATGGAGTCGCAGCCTTGTGCCGAAGTGAACTCTTGCGTGTAGTTACCGGAGGAATTATACGGGATGCCATTCCAAGTGTAGCTGTCGCAGACTTGCTCCGTAAACTCGGTTTGGATGGCATCACTGATGGTCAGATGCAGGGTAACAATGGAGTCGCAACCTTGCATTGTGGTGAACTGTTGCGTGTAGTCACCCGAGGTGTTGTAGGTCTGACCGTTCCAAGTGTAGCTGTCGCAGACCTGTTGCGTGAACTCGGTTTGGATGACATCGCTGATGGTGAGGTACAGGGTCTCAGTACGCGGGCATCCTTCAGCCGTTGTGGTGTTGTAGGTATAGGTTCCCGAAGTGTTGTATTGGGTGCCATGCCAAGTGTAGGTGTCGCAAGAGGCCGCCGTGATCTCTACATTCTCGCTGTTGTTGATGGTGAGGTGCAAAGTCTCGATGCGTTGGCATCCTTGAGGTGTGGTGGTCTCGAAGGTGTAGTTACCGCTGGCGGTGTATTCGGTGCCATGCCAAGTGTAAGAGTCGCATTGGGTTTCGGTGAACTCTGCGGTCTCACTCTGGTTGATGGTCAGGTGCAGGGTCTCTATCTTCTGGCAGCCCTGTGGGGTAGTGGTCTCGAAGGTATAGTTGCCGCTTTCGGTGTATTGTGTACCGTGCCAAGTGAAGGCATCGCAAGCGGTTTCGTTGATGTCTTCGGTTTCACTATGATTAATGGTCAGATGCAGGGTGACGATGGAGTCGCAGCCTTGCACCGAGGTGAATTGTTGCGTGTAGTTGCCAGAAGCGGTGTATGGGGTCCCGTTCCAGGTGTAGGAATCGCAAGCTTGATCCGTGAATTCGGTTTGGATGGCATCGCTGATGGTGAGGTGCAACGTGACGATGGAGTCACAGCCTTGCACCGAGGTGAACTGTTGCGTGTAGTTACCTGAGGTATTGTAGGTTTGTCCGTTCCAAGTGTAGTTGTTGCAGACCTGCATTGAGAAATCGGTTTGAATCACATCACTGATGGTGAGGTGGAGGGTCTCAGTGCGGGGGCAGCCTTCAGCTGTGGTGGTGTTGTAGGTGTAGTTACCTGAAGTGGTGTAAGTAGTTCCGTGCCAAGTGTAGCTTTCGCAAGCGGCATCGGTGAACTCCTCGGTCTCGCTGTTGTTGATAGTGAGGTGCAAGGTCTCAGTTCTCGGGCAGCCGGCGGCTGTTGTCGTTTCGTAAGCGTAGTTGCCACTGAAGTTGTAAGTGGTGCCGTGCCAAGTGTAGGAGTCGCAGGCAGTCTCGGTGAATTCCTCGGTCTCACTATTGTTGATGGTGAGCGGAAGGGTTTCTACACGGAGGCAGCCTTCAGGCGTTGTTGACTCGTGTGTGTAGTTGCCGCTTGTGGTATAAGCCGTGCCGTACCATGTGTAAGAGTCGCATTCCGTCACAGCAGGGAGTGTGATGTTTTCGCTCTCATTAATAGTAAGGTGTAGCGTTTCGGTACGCAAGCAGCCTTGTTCGGTCTCTGTCTCGAAGGTGTAGTTGCCGCTGGAGGTGTATTGTGTGCCGTGCCAAGTGTAGGAGTCGCACTCGGTGACATTGAACTCTTCGGTTTCGCTCTGGTTGATGGTGAGGTGCAAGGTCTCAATACGTTCGCAACCTTGGGCTGTTTCGGTATTGAAGATGTAGTTACCACTGGAAGTATATGTCGTGCCGTGCCAGGTGTAAGAGTCGCATTCGGTGACGTTGAACTCCTCGGTTTCGCTATTATTAATGGTGAGGTGGAGGGTCTCAGTCCTGTCGCAACCTTGCGCGGTCTGGGTGTCGAAAGTGTAAGTGCCACTTTGAGTGTAGTTGGTTCCGTGCCAGTTGTAGCTGTCGCATTCCGTTACGTTGAAGTCCTCTTCCTCGCTGTAGTTGATGGTGAGGTTAAGGGTCTCAGTTCTCGGGCAACCTTGGGCGGTCTGCGTGTCGAAGGTGTAAGTGCCACCTTGAGTGTAGTTGGTGCCATGCCAAGTGTAGCTGTCGCACTCGGTGACGTTATACTCTTCCTCCTCGCTGTTGTTGATAGTGAGGTGCAGGGTCTCGGTCCTTGGACAGCCTTGGGCTGTGGTGGTATTGTTGACGTATGTGCCGCTGGTGGTGTAGGTCTCACCGTTGTTGGGCCAAGTGTAGGTGTCGCACTCGGTGACGGTATAATCTTCCTCTTCTGATGTGTTGATGGTGAGGTGGAGAGTCTCAGTCCTCGGGCAACCTTGTGCGGTAGTGGTGTTGTTGACGTATGTGCCGCTGGAGGTGTAGGTCTGTCCGTTACCATCAGCCCAAGTGTAGGAGTCGCATTCAGTGACATTAAAGTCCTCAGTCTCGCTGTAGTTGATGGTGAGGTTAAGGGTCTCGGTGCGCGGACAGCCTTGTGCGGTCTGCGTGTCGAAGGTGTAAGTGCCACCTTGTGTGTAGTTGGTGCCATGCCAAGTGTAGGAGTCGCATTCTGTTACGTTGAAGTCCTCTTCCTCGCTGTAGTTGATGGTGAGGTGGAGGGTCACGGTCTTGTCGCAACCTTGCGTTGTGGTGGTGTTCCAGACATAGTCGCCGCTGGTGGTGTAGGTCTGTCCGTTGCCGTCTGCCCATGTGTAGGTGTCGCATTCGGTGACAGAGGTTTCGTCTACCTCGCTGTTGTTGATGGTGAGGTGCAGGGTTTCAGTGCGTGGGCAACCTTGAGCGGTGGTGGTGTTGAAGACGTAGTCGCCACTGGTAGTGTAGGTCTGTCCATTGTTGGGCCAAGTGTAGGTGTCGCACTCGGTGACGGTATAATCTTCTTCCTCGCTGTTGTTGATGGTGAGGTGCAGGGTTTCAGTACGTGGGCAACCTTGAGCGGTGGTGGTGTTGAAGACGTAGTCACCGCTAGTAGTGTAGGTCTGTCCGTTGTTGGGCCAAGTGTAGGTGTCGCACTCGGTGACGGTATAATCTTCCTCCTCGCTGTTGTTGATGGTGAGGTGCAGGGTTTCAGTGCGTGGGCAACCTTGAGCGGTGGTGGTGTTGAAGACGTAGTCGCCACTGGTAGTGTAGGTCTGTCCGTTGTTGGGCCAAGTGTAGGTGTCGCATTCAGTGACGTTATAGTCTTCCTCCTCGCTGTTGTTGATGGTGAGGTGTAGGGTTTCAGTACGTGGGCAACCTTGAGCGGTGGTGGTGTTGAAGACGTAGTTGCCACTGGTAGTGTAGGTCTGTCCGTTGTTGGGCCAAGTGTAGGTGTCGCACTCGGTGACGTTATAGTCTTCCTCCTCGCTGTTGTTGATGGTGAGGTGGAGGGTGACGGTCTTGTCGCAGCCTTGCGCCGTGGTGGTGTTCCAGACATAGTCGCCGCTGGCGGTGTAGGTCTGCCCGTTGCCGTCTGCCCAGGTGTAAGTGTCGCACTCGGTGACTGAGGTTTCGTCTTCCTCGCTGTTGTTGATGGTGAGGTGCAGCGTCACGGTCTTGTCGCAGCCTTGTGCTGTGGTGGTGTTCCAGACGTAGTCACCGCTGGAGGTGTAGGTCTGTCCGTTACCGTCGGCCCAGGTGTAGGTGTCGCACTCGGTGACCGAGGTTTCGTCCTCCTCACTGTTGTTGATGGTGAGGTGGAGTGTCACGGTCTTGTCGCAGCCTTGCGCTGTGGTGGTGTTCCAGACGTAGTCGCCGCTGGAGGTGTAGGTCTGCCCGTTGCCGTCGGCCCATGTGTAGGTGTCGCACTCGGTGACAGAGGTTTCGTCCTCCTCGCTGTTGTTGATGGTGAGGTGGAGCGTCACGGTCTTGTCGCAGCCTTGCGCCGTGGTGGTGTTCCAGACGTAGTCTCCGCTTGAGGTGTAGGTCTGCCCGTTACCGTCGGCCCAGGTGTAGGTGTCGCACTCGGTGACGGAGGTTTCGTCCTCCTCGCTGTTGTTGATGGTGAGGTGCAGCGTCACGGTCTTGTCGCAGCCTTGCGCCGTGGTGGTGTTCCAGACGTAGTCTCCGCTTGAGGTGTAGGCCTGTCCGTTACCGTCAGCCCATGTGTAGGTGTCGCACTCGGTGACAGAGGTTTCATCCTCCTCGCTGTTGTTGATGGTGAGGTGGAGCGTCACGGTCTTGTCGCATCCTTGCGCTGTGGTGGTGTTCCAGACGTAGTCGCCGCTTGAGGTGTAGGTCTGCCCGTTACCATCTGCCCAAGTGTAGGTGTCACACTCCGTGACAGAGGTTTCGTCCTCCTCGCTGTTGTTGATGGTGAGGTGTAGGGTGACGGTCTTGTCGCAACCCTGCGCTGTGGTGGTGCTCCAGACGTAGTCTCCGCTAGAGGTGTAGGTCTGTCCGTTACCGTCGGCCCAAGTGTAGGTGTCGCACTCGGTGACGGAGGTTTCGTCTTCCTCGCTGTTGTTGATGGTGAGGTGCAGGGTCACGGTCTTGTCGCAGCCCTGCGCCGTGGTGGTGTTCCAGACGTAATCGCCGCTGGAGGTGTAGGTCTGTCCGTTGCCGTCGGCCCATGTGTAGGTGTCGCACTCGGTGACGGAGGTTTCATCCTCCTCGCTGTTGTTGATGGTGAGGTGCAGGGTGACGGTCTTGTCGCAGCCTTGCGCCGTGGTGGTGTTCCAGACGTAGTCGCCGCTGGAGGTGTAGGTCTGCCCGTTGCCGTCAGCCCATGTGTAGGTGTCGCACTCGGTGACAGAAGTTTCGTCCTCCTCTGACTGGTTGATGGTGAGGTGGAGGGTGACGGTCTTGTCGCATCCCTGCGCTGTGGTGGTGTTCCAGACGTAGTCGCCGCTGGCGGTGTAGGTCTGCCCGTTGCCATCGGCCCATGTGTAGGTGTCGCACTCGGTGACGGAGGTTTCGTCCTCCTCGCTGTTGTTGATGGTGAGGTGCAGCGTCACGGTCTTGTCGCAGCCCTGCGCCGTGGTGGTGTTCCATGTGTAGTCGCCGCTGGCGGTGTAGGTCTGCCCGTTACCGTCTGCCCAGGTGTAGGTGTCGCACTCGGCCACGGTGGTTTCGTCCTCCTCTGACTGGTTGATGGTGAGGTGGAGGGTCACGGTCTTGTCGCAACCGTCAGCTGTTTGGGTGGTCCAAGTGTAATCGCCGCTGGAGGTGTAGGTTTGTCCATTACCGTCTGCCCAAGTGTAAGTGTCGCACTCGGAAACCGAGGTTTCGTCCTCCTCGCTGTTGTTGATGGTAAGGTGCAGTGTCACGGTCTTGTCGCAGCCGTCAGCAGTCTGGGTGTTCCAAGTATAATCGCCGCTGGCGGTGTAGGTCTGCCCGTTACCATCGGCCCAGGTGTAGGTGTCGCACTCTGTGACGGAGGTTTCGTCCTCCTCGGACTGGTTGATGGTGAGGTGGAGGGTCACGGTCTTGTCGCAGCCCTGCGCGGTGGTGGTGTTCCATGTGTAGTCACCGCTGGCAGTGTAGGTCTGCCCGTTACCGTCGGCCCATGTGTAGGTGTCGCACTCGGAAACTGAGGTTTCGTCCTCCTCTGACTGGTTGATGGTAAGGTGTAGCGTTTTAATTACTGGGCAACCTTGTTCGTTGGTGGTGTTGAAGACGTAATCGCCACTGGTGTTGTAGGTCTGTCCGTCGCCGTCAGCCCAGATGTAGGAATCACATTCGGTAATGGACGTTTCAGTTTCCTCAACATCACTGATAGTGATAGTGATATATTCTGTCCGTGGGCAGCCTGTTTCAGTCTGTGTTTCATAGACAACTTCGTAAACGCCTGGTTCGGAATAAGTTTCTCCATTTCCTTCGGTCCAAGTGTATGGTGTACACGAGGTCACTGGGTCGAATTGTATTTCTTCGCCTTCGCTGACGGTGATGGTTTGTGTGGTTTCGTCAGTGCAATATCCGCCTTCAGTGGCTACATTGAGCGTCACGGTGAAGGTGCCCGTTTGATTGAAGGTATGGCTTTGTGTTGCTCCCGAGGCAGTTTGTCCATCACCAAAGTCCCATTCAGAGGTCTCTATGCTATATCCTGCAGGATTGGTGGTTGATGTGCTGGTGAAATCGACAGGGCTGCCTACACAAACAGTGGTAGCAGAGGCAGTGAAGCTGGCAACGGCGTTAGGGTAAACTTCAACCCAAGTGGTGTCGCAGGCGGATTGGCCGTTTTTGGTGATGGTACAGATATAAGGACCAGCCATGGCCATCGTGCAGTTCGAGCGGTTAGGGTTTTGGTATCTTGATCTGTAGTTGTTAGGACCCGTCCAAGAATAGGAAGCTCCTGCTACGCCAATGGCAGTTAAGTGGATGGTTTCGCCAACGCAATAGGGACCATCATTGTTCACAATAGGAGGAAGAATGCTGCAGTCGGTGGTGCCAGGCTCGGTCTCGTCAGGCTTGTTGAAGGTGATGACACATGGCTGTCGGGAGTAGTTTGTAATCATCAGTAGGTAATACTCTCCCGATTGGGGCACGTGGTAGTTTACCGTGCCATGGCCTGTATTGTGTTGGTGTTCACCTTCTGGATAGCCCATGTAGGCATTCTCAAGATAAGAAGTCGAATAGTTACAGTCAATAATCTTGTCACTAGTCAGATGAGTGCAAGCATAACCCGAATTTACTTGTTCTTCAGTGTAAGGTCCCCACAAGCAAAAGTCGATATCTCTAAGAGTGTTTGGATTATCAGGATCATGGCCTTCCATGTGAATGGTTAATGGACCTGAGTCAGCAATTCTCAAATAATACCATGAAGGGTTGTAGGATAAACCAATGCAACCATCGTCCATGCCTGCCTCATCAGCAGTTTGATCAGAGCTGGCAGCATCAAATTCATAGAAATCCGAGGTGCAGAAGGGGTCGGCATTGATGCAATGCTCATTCTCTCCTTCTCTTGAATTACGGAGGGTAATATCCATCATCATTGAAGTGAAAAACCGAGGATCTACTTGAGATTTCCAAACTGGATATAAGTCCGTAACCTCTAACTTCGACAATATTTGGAAGTCAGTATAAGACAGGTTGTAAATGTCCTCAAAAGTGTCGAAAAAGCCTTCGTCCAACGACTCATCGCTTGAGCCGATGTAAAAAATGCCATTGTCTTCTTCGGCAGTCATAATAAATCGATCGTCTTGGCTGAGGTTATACAAAAGATACGCCCTAAAATAGACATCATCGATGTTCGAAAAATTCAGTTCGACACCGTTGTTTGAATATTGTCTGTAAGGTGTTTGTGCCCACGGCTTCAGGTTGAAGACGAATAGAAACAGGACAACTAATAAGAGTTTAGCATTGTGTCTCATACAATATGAGTTTTTTGTGATTAAACAATTAGCTGCCAAAAATACTAATTATTTTGTAATGATTTGCAAAAAAATTAATTATTATGGAAAAAAGTGAGGTGAAATAACTTTATACAAACAAAAAAAGAGGACTTTCCAGCCCTCTTTTTCGTTGTTTTTGTGAAATGTAATTTTTATTCAGCAGGCTTTTCTTCGCACTTGCCTTCTTCGTGCTTGCAGCAGCCCTTTTCACCTTCGCAACCACCAAGGCGCTTCATGATGAGGTCTCTTTGCTCGTCGAGGGTCATGTTTTCGAAGTTGGCCCAAGCTTCTTTCATCTCGGCGCACTTCTTTTCGCATTCAGCCTTCTGTTCTTCGGTCATTTCGGCCATCTCTTTGCAGACTTCCTCACCGGCAGCCTTCATTTCTTCCATCTTGGCATCCATTTCGTTGAACATGGTAGCAGCCTTCTTGTTGAGTTCGGCCTTGGCTTCGTCGGTCATTTCGTCCCACTTGGCATACTCTTCCTTCAGAGCGTGCATGGGGCATTCTTGCTTTTCTTCAACCACTTCAACCACTTCTTCCTGAACGGGCTCAGCGGGTTGTTCGGGTTGCTTAGGCGTGTTGTTGCAGGCCACCATGAAGAGGCAGGCCAAACCGAGTGTAAGAACTAATTTCTTCATTTTCAATGAGTTTTAAGTTGTTGTTTGTTATTGATATGTTGTTTCTCTCAGTTTTTGAGCGCGCAAAAATACAAATAATTTCAATAGCTCTCCCAAAAAGGTCTTTTTTTAGCAAAAAAAATCTTTTTTATAATAAGGTTGTATTTTTGTTGGGGAATGCCTAATTTTGCGGCCTAATTTTGCAGTCGAATATTCGACCACAAAAGTGTCACAAAAGAGCCGCTCTGCTACCAAAGTGTTCAGCGAAATATTTGGAATATTATGACCGAGGCAATTACCATAAGCAAAACGACTGACATCGAGGTCATCAAGCATCGTATTTACGAGGTGCGAGGGCTTCGTGTGATGCTTGACCGTGACTTGGCTGAAATGTATGGAGTGGAAACTCGAGTTTTGAATCAAGCCGTGCGGCGTAACGTAGAACGTTTTCCTGATGATTTCATGTTTACAATGACCGAAAAGGAGATGGAAATTTGGAAATCACAAATTGTGATGTCCAATTCCATTCGAATGGGTATGCGGAGGCCTCCTGTTGTCTTTACTGAACTCGGCATTGCGATGCTCAGCTCTGTGTTACGATCGGAAACGGCCATACAGGTCAACATCAACATCATGAGGGCGTTTGTAATGATACGGCAAGCAGTGTCGGCATGGCAGGACACCAATTTGAAAATAGAGCAACTCAATCATAAGGTTGACCAGTTGAATAACTATGTGGAAGAGATTCTGCACGACCAAAACGATGTCAACAGAATGCAGGAGGAAACCAATAATGAAATTGCCGTACAGATAGAAGCCTTAAATGATGCCCTAGACCAATTGCGAGAGAAGAATGACAAGCCGAGAAGAAGAATAGGTTATAAACGGGAAGAAAATGATAACTAATTCAAGTTCAAATAAATAATTCTTAAACATTAAAGAAATGGCAGAAAAAAAGTTTTTGACATGCGATGGTAACCAGGCTGCGGCCCATGTTGCCTACATGTTCAGTGAAGTGGCCGCCATTTATCCTATCACTCCGTCGTCGCCGATGGCCGAGTATA
>JAEETH010000013.1 GCA_016290215.1 Bacteroidales bacterium | reverse complement strand
CTCGTCGGGAAGTACTCCTTGTAGTCGCGCTTGTTCACCGTAATGTTACCACTGCCGGCCTTCATATAGATACGGGCAACGGCGGTCTTTCTTCTACCTAAAGCGTTGATAACTTCCATGATTACTTGTTGTATTGCTTATGAGTGTTGATTTTGAGTTCTTGGGGCTGTTGTGCCTCATGGTTGTGGTTGGGACCTTCGTAAACGTAAAGGTTACGGAAGATGGCGTCGCCGAGACGGTTCTTCGGGAGCATGCCGCGGACGGCGTGTTCGACCACGAAGATGGGCTTACGCTTCAGCTGCTCAGCAACGGTGCGAGTACGCTGGCCACCCGGATAGCCCGTGTAGCGCATGTAGTACTTCTGGGTCATTTTGTTTCCTGTCAGCACAACTTTCTCTGCATTGATGATGATGACATTATCACCACAATCGCTGTGGGGAGTAAAGCATGCCTTCCTTTTGCCACGCAGAATCATGGCAACCTCGCTTGCCAAACGGCCGAGGATTTGTCCTTCAGCATCAACCACATACCACTTCTTGTTGGCATTCTCTTTGTTGACGCTTACTGTCTTGTAACTTAAGTAGTTCATTTTGTGTTTAATATGTTATCCAATTCTATAAGACACTACCCTATTTTAGGGCGTGCAAAAGTACAACTTTCTTCTTTACGCTCCAACTTTTTTTGTGCATTAATTCATGTTCGCCCATAAATCAATGCGTTAGCGCGTTCTGAAGACAGATTTTGGATGATTGAACGAGGCCGCAAAAGTACTACTTTTTCGGAAACCAGCAATACATTAATTGCATTTTTTTGACGAGGGACTTCAAGACTTGGAGATTCCCTTCGGGAACGGAATAGTGTGCATTTGTATAACGCGGCGGCTTGTAGTGTTTACTTTTCGCAAGTTCCACTAGCCGCCGCAAGAAACAAAATAACAAACTCCATTCCCTGAAAGGGAATCTCCTCTCCATTCAGTTTTTTTCCTATCTTTGCAGCCGCAAAATCAACTCAGATGTCCATCGAAATCAACCATATCACCAAGCAATATGGCGAACAACTCGCCCTCAACGACGTCACGCTCTCTATTAATAAAGGTATCGTCGGACTGCTCGGCCCCAACGGCGCGGGCAAGTCGACGCTGATGAAGATCATCACCTGCTTCATTCCGCCCACCTCGGGCACGGTGAGCGTGGAAGGACACGACGTCATGGATGACCCGATGGCCGTGAAGCGCATCGTGGGTTATCTGCCGGAACACAACCCGCTGTATCTCGATATGTACGTCCGCGAATACCTTGAGTTTGTGGCTGGTGTGCACCAACTGAAAGGCGAAGCCGCCAAGAAACGTATAGAGGATATGATTGACGAGACGGGCCTCGGCCTTGAGGCACACAAGAAAATCGGGGCTTTGTCGAAGGGCTACCGCCAACGCGTCGGCCTCGCCCAAGCCATGATGCACGACCCGCAGGTGCTCATCCTCGACGAACCCACCTCCGGCCTCGACCCCAACCAACTCATCGACATCCGCAACCTCATCTCTAACCTCGGCAAAGAGAAGACCGTGCTGCTCAGCACTCACATCATGCAGGAAGTGGAAGCCATCTGCGAACGCGCCATTATTATTAATAAAGGTGTGGTAGTGGCCGACGACAAGATCGAGAACCTGAAGCAGGAAAACTCGGCCAGCAATGTCATCATCGTGGAGTTTGAGAGCGAAGTCAGCGAGTCCTTGCTCCGAAGCATCCCTCAGGTGGGACGTGTACAGCAAGTCAAGGAAAACCACTGGATTATCGAACCTCAAGGCGACATCGACATCCGCGCCAACCTAATGAAGTGGTCTGTGGATCGCGGCCTCATTATCAAGACCTTACAGAAAGAGGACTTGAGCATTGAGGAGGCGTTCCAGAAGCTGACGAAATAATGCTGAATGTAGAATGCTGTATGCAAAAATAATTCAGCATTCAGCATTCAGCATTCATAATTTATTCGTACCTTTGCCGCCGCAAACGTGGAAAGATTTGATTTGATTGCAACCACAAGAAAAAATGCTAAAACAATGCCGTTTTTCCTTGGGTTCCTGAGCCTGTCGAAGGACCCTTTCAACTTCAGACTTCCCACACAAATTCATTATTAACTAACTAATAAACAATTTGTTATGGGTTATTATTTCACTTCAGAATCCGTCTCCGAGGGTCATCCCGACAAGGTAGCTGACCAGATTTCAGATGCCGTATTGGACGCGATTCTCACCAAAGACCCCACCTCAAAGGTGGCTTGCGAAACTTTAGTTACCACCGGACTCGTAGTTGTGGCAGGCGAAATCCGCACCACAGGCTATGTTGAAGTCCCCGATGTGGCACGCCGTGTCATCGACCGAATCGGTTACAACAAGTCGGAGTACCAGTTTGATGCACAGTCGTGCGGCGTGATGTCAGCCTTGCACGGACAATCGAACGACATCTTTATGGGTGTTGGCCGTGAAGATCCAGAAAATCAAGGTGCCGGCGACCAAGGCATGATGTTCGGCTTCGCCTGCAAGGAGACCGAGAACTACATGCCCCTCACCATCGACCTTGCCCACCTCTTGCTCATAGAACTTGCCGCCATCCGTCGCGAAGGCCGCCACATGAAGTATCTCCGCCCCGATGCCAAGTCACAAGTGACCGTGGAATACGGCGAAGGCTGGAAGCCGCTGCGCATCGACACTATCGTCATCAGCACGCAACACGACGAATTCCTGCCGAGCGACAAGCTTATGCAACAGAAGATTGAGGCTGACGTGCGCCACATCCTCATCCCAAGAGTAAAGAAACAACTGCCTGCACGCCTGAAGAAACTCTTTGGCGACGACATGAAACTCTACGTTAACCCGACGGGCAAGTTCGTCATCGGCGGTCCCCACGGCGATACCGGCTTGACAGGCCGCAAAATCATTGTCGACACCTACGGCGGTCGCGGTGCCCACGGCGGTGGTGCCTTCTCGGGCAAGGACAGCTCGAAGGTGGACCGTTCGGCAGCCTACGCTGCTCGCCACATCGCCAAGAACCTCGTGGCTGCGGGTATCTGCGACCAAGCCTTGGTGCAGATTGCCTATGCCATCGGCAAGGCCGAGCCTGTGGGTTTCTACATCAACACCGACGGCACCTCGCACGTCAAGATGAGCGATGCCGAGATTGCCCTCAAGGTGAAAGACTTAGTCGACCTGAGACCTTACTTCATCGTGAAGCGTTTCGGCCTCACCAACCCCATCTTTGAGGAAACGGCTTCTTACGGCCACTTTGGTCGCCAGCCGTTCACCCGTACCGTTGAGGTGGAATACGAAGATGACACCACTTACAAAAAGGACGGCAAGACCTACAAAGACGTGGAATTCTTTGCTTGGGAAAAGCTCGATCTGGTGGACAACCTGAAAAAGGCTTTCGGGTGCTAACTCAAAGCTTCAAGCATAAAAAAAGCCTGCGATTGCAGGCTTTTTTGTTTGTTTTCAGTTCCACTCATTGAGCGGCGATATCATCAATATCAATCTCCTCAAGATTCGACATCATAATGCGCGCCATGATTTGCTCAGATGTCAATCCCAGATATTCGATGGATTTCTTGGCATCTTCGACAAGACGGTCGTTGGGATAGTCGTCAATCAGCTTTTGGTACATGGCATGAGCCTGGGCCGTGTCGTTGAGGATGTCGTCATAAACGAATGAGCCCACATACAACAAGGCTCTCGGAGCCCATTCCGAATCAGGATACTGCTCCGTCAGTTGATTGCACAACTCAATGCTTTTGTCGGCATTCTTTAGCATCACATTGATTTCCATGGCGTGGAAAAGCCATGTCACAGCCGTTGAATCGTCAGGATTCTGTTCCACAAACTGGCAGTATTTCTCTGCCACCTTTGGTGCCTCCTCGACCTTAATCGATCTGTCTTCGTTGAACAATGACTCCTCAGCCTTCTTCAGGTCTTCTTGAGTCAGTTTCTTTGTGTTGCCGCCACAAGCCAGCAAACCGATTGCCAGCAGGGAGAATAATGTAAGTTTTAGGATGTTTTTCATATTAGGGAGATTTTATATTTCAAAAATTCAAAATTTCAAGATTTCAAGATTTCAGTTACGCTTTCGCGGAATGAAGAATTCAAGATTGGGTATTTATCTGTGTTTTTTCTTGTGGGGGAAAATCATGCGATAGTCGACATCGCATTTTCCGTCCATAATAGCACGCAACTTGCCCTGCAACAATGTTTTGCGCAAAGGCGCGATGCGGTCGACATGGACATGGCCTTCCAAATGGTCGTATTCATGCTGGATGATGCGGGATCGAATGCCTTCAAAGACTTCCTCGTGCGGCTGGAAGTTCTCATCAAGGTATTTGATACGAATCTTGTCAGGGCGCATCACCTCTTCATAGATATTGGGCAGGCTCAGGCAACCTTCCTTAAAAGGCACCACGTCGCCAAAAGCTTCAACTAATTCGGCATTGATAAACACCTGCTTGAAATCCTTGGCGTCCGGATAATCGGGATAAAACGGGTTGCCATCGACAATGAACAGGCGGATGGACTTGTTGACTTGCGGGGCGGCAAGGCCAACACCTTCGGAATGGGTCAGGGTCTCCCACATATCCGTCAACAAGGTTTCCAACTCGGGATAATCCGGAGTGATGGGTTGGGCGATGGCTTTCAGCGTGGGGTGACCGTATGCTACTATTGGTAATATCATTTCAGTTATTAGTTTGCAGTTGTCAGTTGTTCAGTTATGGGCCCTTCGACAAGCTCTGGGACCGAGGTCGTTGAGCCTGACGAAACGCCGATTTATCATGGTTTTATTGAACTCATATACGATTGCAGGATGATGGTGGCGGCGATGGTGTCGACGAGTTCCTTGTCCTGTCGGCGCGATTTGCTGAGGCCAGCATCAATCATGGTTTGGTGCGCCATCACTGAAGTGAAACGTTCGTCGTAACGCACAATCTTCATGTCGGGCAGCAACTTTTTCAGACGGTTGACGATAGGCTCGATGTACTTGGAGCAGTCGGAAGGGTTATTATTCATGTCCTTCGGCTCCCCGATGACGATTTGCTCCACCTCCTCATGCTTCACATAATCCAACACAAAGTCGACGAGCTTGTGCGACTCCACCGTGGTCAGCCCGTTTGCGATAATCTGCAAAGAGTCGGTGACAGCGATGCCGCTGCGCTTGCGTCCGAGGTCGATAGCCATTATCCTTGCCATGTCGTTTTAAATTGAAAAAAGAGGCTCTCGCGAACCTCTTCCTCTCAGGGTGGAATGTGGGATTCGAACCCACGACCCACGGAACCACAATCCGGTACTCTAACCAGCTGAGCTAAATCCACCATCTCTTCCGTACCAACGGAAATCGGCTGCAAAAATACAACATTTTTCTAAAACCGCCACTGTTTTTGCCCAAATTTTTCATTTTTTTCTCATTTGGCTCAAAATCAAGGGCGAATTCCGTATTTTTGACGGCGCAAAACATACCATATGATGGAAGGCAAACCGAAGCAAGCACAATCCCCTAAAGCATTGGCATGGAAGCGTTTCCGAAGCAACAAGCTCGGCATGGTTTCCTGCGGTTTTGTGCTTCTTTGGGCATTGATGGCCCTTTTTGCCTACCTCATCATCCCCGACAAAACACCCAATGCCAACCGACAGATTCTTGAAATCAGCACGAAAAAACCTGGCTTTGAGGTCGACATGCTGATGATTCCGAAAGAAACGCCACCTGCCAAGACTCCATTTTTCAAGTTCCTCTTCAATGGCCGACCCGACGACTGCATTTATTTGCCTTTCGATAGCATCAGTGTCGGCAAGGAGAGCACCATCGTTTATCTTTATCAAGGTGAGGAAAGTTCGACAGTGAGGACGGAGATTGTTGAGAATAGGGAACTGCTTAATAACATCCCATCGACGGGCTCAGGGACCTTGATTTTTGCTTCGGCTGAGGAAGCCGACACCTATATAAGAAGTCACTGTGTGAAGCACCGCAAATTCCTCTTGGGCACCGACCAATTTGGCCGCGACTTCTTCAGTCGTTTGGTGCTGGGCAGCCGCATCAGCCTGACGGTGGGTTTCATCGCCGTACTCTTAAGCTTGATGATTGGCATTGTGGTGGGCAGCCTTGGTGGTTTCTTCCGAGGCAAGGTCGACGATGCAGTGGTGTGGTTCATCAACGTGGTGTGGTCCATCCCTACCCTGCTGTTGGTCATCGCCATCACCTTCGCCTTGGGCAAGGGCATAGCGCAGGTGTTTATCGCCGTCGGCTTGACCATGTGGGTTGAGGTGGCGCGTATCGTGCGCGGACAGATTCTCTCCATCCGCGAGACGACCTTCGTGGAAGCTGGCAGAGCCTTAGGTTTCAAGAATTTACGCATCATCTTCAAGCACATCTTGCCTAACATCCTCAACCCTATCATCGTAGTGTCGGCAGCCAATTTCGCCTCGGCCATCCTTTTGGAGGCAGGCTTGAGTTTCTTGGGCATCGGCGTGCAACCTCCCATGCCTTCGTGGGGCAGTATGATCAAAGAGAATTACGCCTTCATTATCTTGGACGCCGCCTACTTAGCCATCCTGCCCGGCATCGCCATCATGCTGCTTGTTTTGGCCTTCATGTTGATCGGTAACGCACTTCGCGAAGCACTTGACGTCAAGAGTTAATGAGGAATGCTGAATGAGGAATGCTGAATGGGGAATGCTGAATGAGGAATATCATTCATAATTCATATTTCCGCATTCAGCATTAAAAAAATTGTTGTATCTTTGCGCCCTCAAAAACGCATCTAACTTGCGGGTGTGGCGGAATTGGTAGACGCGCTAGACTTAGGATCTAGTTTCTCACGAAGTAAGGGTTCGAGTCCCTTCATCCGCACAAGTTAAAGATAATCAATATTTTAAAATGAACATCACACAAAGCACGAAGGGAGACAACCTGATCTCCATCAAGATTAGCGTAGAAAAAGCAGACTACCAAGAAGAGGTTGAAAAATCATTGAAACAACTGAGACATAAAGCTAATGTCCCGGGCTTCCGTCCTGGAATGGTCCCCATGGGCATGATTAAAAAGATGTATGGCGCCAGCGCAAAAATGGAAGCGTTGAACACCGTCGTCTCCGACAGCCTCAACAAACATATCTTCGACAACAAGCTCAACCTACTCGGTTACCCGCTCAGCGACAACGAACTGCAGCAACCTGCCGACCTTGAGAAAGAAGACAACATCGACTTCTACTTCGAAGCCGCCCTGCGTCCCGAAATCAACGTCGACTTCACCAACACGATGGTCGACTTCTACCATATCGTCCCCACCGATGAGGAAGTGGACAAGGTCGTTGAAGACCTGCAACAACGCAACCCCAACACCAGCCATCCCGAGACCGTCGGTGAAGACGACCGCCTCGAAATCAAGATCCGTGAGGCTAAGGACGGCAAGGAAGTGGAAGGCGGCTTCGAGAAAGACGGCCTCTACTTCAACATGAGCCAAATCAAGAACAAGACCCAACGCAAGAAGTTCATCGACAAGGAAGTGGGCTCAGAGTTCATCGTCAACTTCGCCAAGGTATTCGGTTCTGAAGAGGAAGCCGCCAAGATTTTGGGCGAAGATGCTCCCGCCGCCAGCGACTTCAACATCATCATCGACGATGCCATCCGCGACGAGAAGCCCGAGCTTGACGAAGACTTCTTCAAGAAGATTTTCCCCGACCAAGAAATCAAGGACCTCGACGCTTTCAAGGCTGCCGTCAAAGCCGAAATGGAGAAGCAGCATGAAGCCGAAATCGACCCCATCCTCTTCAACAAGATGATTGACGAGTTGGTGGCCGCCGTCCGCTTCGACCTGCCCGATGCCTTCATGAAGCGTTGGATTGTTGACAACAGCCAAGGCAACATCTCCGCCGAGGACATCGAAAAGAACTACGAGAAAGACTACGTGAAGGGTCTGCGTTGGCAACTCATTGAAGACGCCATCGTGAAAGCCAACCCCGAGCTCATCATCAAGGATGAAGAAGTGAAAGACTTCGTGCTGAAACAAATCTTCCCCGGCATCGACTACGCCACCTTGGAAGACGACATGAAAGCCAACCTCGACAAGATTGCCGCCAACTACCTCAAGGACGAGAAGCAAGTCAACAACCTCAAGAACCAACTGGCCGACATTAAGATGACCAAGTTCTTGAAAGGCAAGATGAACATCAACTACGCCGAAACCACCTCCGCCGACTTCATGAAGAAGCTGGAAGAGGAGCGGAAAGCAAGATAAACTATGGCTTTTGGCAAATGGCCATTAGCTGTTAGCCGTTAGCTATTAGCATGAAACTATCGCTAAAAGCTAACGGCTAATAGCTAAAAGCTACAAAAAACTCTTTAACTCAAAAACTCTCCTAACAAATGAACAACGAATTTTTCAAATACGCCACCAAGCATGTGGGATTGAACACCCTCGGCCTTGAGCAATATATTTCGAAAATCAACAACAGCGGCTACATCAGCCCTACCGTCATCGAGGAACGCCAACTCAACGTGGCACAGATGGACGTGTTCAGCCGCCTGATGATGGACCGCATCATCTTCCTGGGCACCGCCATCGACGACTACGTGGCCAATATCATCCAAGCCCAGTTGCTTTTCCTTGAGTCGACCGACTCGAAGCGCGACATCCAAATCTACCTCAACTCACCTGGTGGTAGCGTGTATGCCGGCTTGGGCATCTACGACACCATGCAGTTCATCAATCCCGACGTGGCCACCATCTGCACCGGCATGGCCGCTTCGATGGCCGCCGTACTGATGTGCGCCGGAGCAAAAGGCAAACGTTCTGCCCTGCCCCACTCCCGCATCATGATCCACCAACCCATGGGCGGCGTGGAAGGCCAAGCCACCGAGATTGAAATCACGGCACGCGAAATCCAGAAGCTGAAGAAAGAACTGTACGAAATCATCGCCAAACATTCGGGCCAAACCTACGACAAGGTGTGGGCCGACAGCGACCGTGACTATTGGATGACCGCAGAAGAAGCCAAAGCCTACGGCATGATTGACGAGGTACTCATCAAGAAACAAGCCTAATACAATGGCAAAGAAGTCAGGAGTTTGTGCTTTTTGTGGACGTAAAGCCAGCGAAGTTCGGCTGCTCATCCAAGGCATCGATGCCGAGATTTGCGACAACTGCGCCGAGCAAGCCCATCTCATCGTCAAAGAACAGTTTGGCGAGCCCAAGCAAGGCAAGGGCTTCGATTCGAAAGGCCTCATTCTGAAGAAACCCACCGAAATCAAGCGTTTCCTCGACCAGTATGTCATCGGGCAAGACGAAGCCAAGCGCACCTTGGCCGTGGCCGTCTACAACCACTACAAGCGCATCAGCCAGAAAGTGGAATCCGACGAGGTGGAAATCGAGAAATCGAACATCATCCTCGTGGGCGAGACTGGCACGGGCAAGACCCTGCTGGCCCGAACCATCGCCAAGATGCTCAACGTGCCCTTCGCCATCGCCGACGCCACTGTGCTCACCGAGGCCGGTTACGTGGGCGAAGACGTGGAAAACATCCTCGTCAAGCTGTTGCAGGCTGCCGACTACGACGTGGCCGCCACCGAGCGCGGCATCGTCTTCATCGACGAAATCGACAAGATTGCCCGCAAGAGCGACAACCCCAGCATCACCCGCGACGTGAGCGGCGAGGGCGTGCAGCAGGCCATGCTGAAGCTGTTGGAAGGCTCGGTCGTCAACGTGCCACCCCAAGGCGGACGCAAACACCCCGAGCAGAAAATGATTGCCGTCAACACGAAGGACATCCTCTTCATCGCCGGTGGTGCCTTCGACGGCATCGACCGCCTCATTGCAGCCCGCAAGCGCACCAATGTGATTGGCTACGGTGCCGGAGGCAACGAGGCCATCGACCGCGACAACATGTTGCAATACCTCTCACCCGCCGACCTGAAGAAATACGGCCTAATCCCCGAAATCGTAGGTCGTCTGCCCGTCATCACCCACCTCAACCCCTTGGATGCCGAGGCACTGAAACGCATCCTCACCGAACCCAAGAACGCCTTGGTGAAGCAGTTCCAGAAGCTCTTCGCCATGGACCACATCAACTTGGTGATTGAAGACGAGGTGCTCGACTTCGTGGTGGAAAAAGCCATCGAGTTCAAGGTGGGCGCACGCGGACTGCGCAGCATCATGGAGGCCATCTTGAACGATGCCATGTTTGAACTGCCCTCCGACATCAATGCGACGGAATTGGTCATCGACCGCGCATACGCTGAGGCCAAGCTTGAGAAGTCGGGATTGCAGAAGCTGCATGTGGGGGATTGAGGTTTTCCCTTATCTTATCTATAGACGACATCACCGTTAGCAGGGGTTGGCTCCGCCTGCTTATTGTCCGTCGTCCCTACGGGACTCAGCGGAACCCCTTAGAGGTGAGGTACCTTAAGCAGGCGGTGGAGCGCAGCGCAACCCCTGCGTACAAAGTCGCAGCCATAGATCCCCACCACCGCACAAGCCTGCGTGGGGATGACATGGCTGCTGCACCCGACACACAAAAAAAGTAGAGACGCGATAAATCGACGTCTCTACATAACATGCGCCGCGAAAAAACCGCTGGGCGAGGCTGGGTAGCCTGCTACCGCGGGCGCCCCGCCCGCCAACTTTTTCGCCCGTGCCCGTAACGGAACAAAAGTTAGTTCTCTCGGACAGGGCGCACAGTTAACCCGATGTAGCGGTTGTCGTAGCTTATACTGCAGTAGTAGTTCGAACCGATGATGAAGTACAACGCGTAGCCCGGGCCGCCCGTGAGGAGCGAACTCGACCAGAAGTAGCCCCAGTCGCCAGCGCCGTAGAGCCCAACGTCCCAACGGTAGCCAGCGGCAGGCAGGAAGAGACTGTTGCCGTTAGCGGCGGTGAAGAGCCTTCCGTTCACGCCGTTCTGCTGTGTCCAGGTGACGGTCGTGTTGTTGTAGAGCTCCTCGAACTCTTCATTGGTGGGCATACGCCAGCCATCGCCCCAATTGGCCGTGGCAGCGTCATCCTCGGGCAACAATGTGGTCAGGTTGTCGGTGAAGCCGTTGTAGCCGTAGTTGGAATTGTCGCAGTACTTGGTGAGGGTGTTCTCGCTGCCGTTGCAGAGTTGGTAATTGCTCCAGTTGAAGGTGGTCTTCGGCGTGGTCTCGCCCCAGGCGAAGTAGTCGCCGTATTCCTCAGGAGCGTTGGCGCCCACATTGCAGGTGGCCCACAAGAGGCCGCTCGGCAGGCCGAGGTCGACGTAGGCGTGCTCGTCGCCGCCGCCACCGCCTGTTCCCGTCACTGCCAACTCGGGCATGATGACGATGTTTTCCGCCATAATCGTGTTGCCCTCAGGGGCAGTGAACGATTGCAGCTCGCTACCGTCTACTGCCTTCAGCGTAACGGTGAAGCCGTTGCTCAAAGCGTTCTCAAGCAGGATGATGTTGAAGACCGTAGGGGTGCTCTGCAAGGTCACACCCGCGCCGCAGTTCAAGGTCACCTCCTGCACGCCGCCCTCTACCGTATAAGGCATCACGTCGTTGAAGTCGTAGTGGTAGCCATAGGGATAGACCATCGTGCCGGCCAGCACGTCGTTGCCTACACCCGCCACCGTAATGCTGCCCACCGTGGCGCCCACTTCCGAAGTGAACTGGAGGCGCAGCACACCTGCATGGCTGTGGAAGAGGAAATTGTCGCCGCTATTCGTCGCAAGCATCGGGTAGCTGTTGTTCGCGAAGTTGTCGGCCACGTAAGTCTGGGTGCCGCCCACGGCGACGCGCACGTTAGTGCCGTCAAACTGGGCGTTCGGATAGAAGGCCGTGTAGCTCTCGGAGGCCGTCAAAGTGCCCGCGAAGGTGGCCGTCACCGCGTTGTTGTCGTTGGTCGTGAAGTCGCCGTACTGTCCAGCAGCGTTGAACACCTTGATGGTGTTGCCCGCATCCCACACCAACATGTTGTCGGGCCCGATGTGGGTTTTGCTATTGCTTGTCGGCTGGCTGATGGTGGCCTCAAAGGTCATGTTGCCGGTGGTTTCCTTGTCCTTCTTGCACGATACGAAGGCAAGCGCTAAGAGGCCGCAGAGGCCCATAGTTCTGAATACTTTCTTCATTTTTCAAGTAGTTTTAAAGGTTAGACATCAGCCCCACACGCCATCACGCGTGTTGAATTGGAATCCGTTTCCGTTGAAGTTTTGTGGTTGCGCACCGCCGCCTGAGGCACATAGTACGCCTTGGTTTTCGATTTCTATAATCTCCATCTTCGGAGCCTCATAGTGCTTGAATGTGTTTTTTCTCATTTCGATTAGGTTTTAATTAAACAATAAGGTGAATTTAAGATTTAAAGATTTAAAGATTTAAAGATTCAAAGATTTAAAGATTCAAAGATTTAAAGATTCAAAGATTTCAGGATTTCAGGATTTCAGGTTTTGCCCGTATTGCCCGTGACGGAACAAACAAAGGTTAGTTCTGACGCGAGGAACAAACGGGCCGTACAGTGAACCCACCGCTGCGATAGTTGCTGACCATGAAGTAACCGTAATCGTCCGAATTGAAGCCGAAGCTCCACGCGCTGATCGGGTCGTCCGTGTAGAGCGAACTCGACCAGTAGTAGCCGACGCTTCCAGCGAGGTAGAGACTGCTATCGTAGCGGGAGCCAGCGACAGGCAGGAAGAGACTGTTGCCGTTCGTGGCGGTGAAGAGCCTTCCGTTCACGCCGTTCTGCTGTGTCCAGGTGACGGTCGTGTTGTTGTAGAGCTCCTCGAACTCTTCCTTGGTGGGCATACGCCAGCCGTTGCCCCAATTGGCTGCGGCTGCGTCATCCTCGGGCAACAATGTGGTCAGGTTGTCGGTGTAGCCGTTGTAGCCATAACTTGAGTTGTTGCAGTACTTGGTCAGTGTGTTCCAGCCATCACCGCCGTTGCAGTATTGGTAGGTGCTCCAGTTGTAGGTGACCTTGGGCTGGGTTTCACCCCATGCGAAGTAGTCGCCGTATTCTTCGGGGGCATTGGCGCCCACATTGCTGGTTGCCCACAGCAGGCCGCTCGGCAGGCCGAGGTCGACATAGGCGTGGTCATCGCCGCCGCCACCAGCCACTGTCACTTCCACGACGCTCATCACCTTCACGGTGTTCCATTCCACCGCAAGCTCAGTGCTTTGGGTGCTCTTGCTGAAGATGGGATCAGGGCCGCCGTTATAGACATTCATGGTGAAACCATTGGCCAACGCGCCCACGGGCAGCACCATGTAGAATTCCTGCGTTTCCGAGGTGGTCAGCGTAGCATTGCAGTTCAGCATCAAGTGATTTGTGCCCGTGTTGCCCGCCGTGGCTGCCAGCACGGGGTCGGCCGCCGTGCAGTCGGCCTCAAACATGCCGTTCAGCTTGTCGGTGGGGGCATTCGAAACGATTTCAATGCCCGTGATGACCACGTTGTCGCCCGTCAGGCTCACGCCCAACACGCCACAGAGGCTCTTGAAGCGCAAGTCGTTTGGGCCAGTGAAGGTGCCCAGCATCGGGTTCGCGCCGTTGCCGAAGGTGCCTGCCGCCGCGGTTTGCGCGGCGGGCAGGGTGAGGCTCACCGTGTTGCCGCTGAGGGTCGCGGTCTCGGGATAGACGGCCACATTGTTTGCGTCAAATGCGTAGTCACCGTTGTAGACGAAGGTGCCCTCGGTGGTGCCTGCTCCGCCCGTGAGGGTGAAGATGGCGTTTGAGGTGCCGTTGTTGACGAGGATTTGGTCGCCCGCCGTCCATAGGATTTCGGCTGTCGAGCCCGTGGGCGTGACAATGGGGTTGAGCGAGGTGCGGCCCTCGCCCTTGTTCTGCTCGATGGAAGCCTTCAGCACGACTCCATTGGTTTCTTTCTCTTTCTTGCAGCCTGCAAACACGACGAGGGCTGCCAATGCAATCAATAATGTAACTCTCTTCATAGTGATTTCTGTTAGATGGTTCATAATTATGCTTTTTCGTTTCTTTTGACTTCGGGACTTTTTTGACTATGACCATTGACTATGACCGCTTTGACGGGCTTTTGGCTTTTAGCATGGTAGCTAAGCTAATTGCTAACAGCCCTGTCATAGTCATTGTCACAAGTCATAGTATAATAGTCTCGCGTCAACCTTTACCAGCCGTAGCCGCCTTGCATGTTCATGTTAGTGGTTCCTGCGCCGAAGCCTGACGTTTCGCCGCCACCATTGCCCGAAGCGCACAGCACGCCTTGGTTTTCGATTTCTATGACCTCCACCTGCGGAGCCTCATAGTGCTTGAATGTGTTTTTTCTCATTTTGATTAGGTTTTAATTAAACAATAAGATGAATTTAAGATTTAAAGATTCAAAGATTTAAAGATTTAAAGATTTAAAGATTTAAAGATTTAAAGATTCAAAGATTTAAAGATTCAAAGATTTCAGGATTTCAAGATTTCAAGATTTCAGGATTGGCTTTTAGCTTTTAGCCGTTAGCTGTTAGCTTGGCAGCATCTGAGCTTAGGGCTTACGGCTTATTGCATATGGCTTTTCATTATTTCAAGATTTCAACAATTCGTTTCATTCGTTCAATTCGCCGTTTTTCTCCGTCGGCATCTCGTCGCCGTTGTCGGTGGGCGCTTCGCCGTCGATTTCCTCGTCGGGCTCGTCGTCGTAGTCCTCGTCGGTCCACTCATACTTGTAGGGGCGTCCCACGGCGTGGCGACGGGCGGCAAGGCATTGACTGCGCTCTGCGCAATAATTAATAATGAGGGGTAATTGTGTGTGTGTGTGTAAAAATATTTCCGACAATGTCAAGTCTTATTGGCATTTTCTTTGGCGTTTTGGGTGGAAATATGTTTGTTTGGGCGCACATTGGGGGTGTTGTTTTGACAGCGCAAAGGTAGGAAAAAAAATTTAGATTCAAGTGTGTTTGGCAAAATATGTTTACCTTTGCGGGTGGAACATTGAAAAAGTTTGGCACAATAGTTGCAAACACTCCAGCGTTAAACAATGAAAAACTGATTGCCATGAAAAAGATAGCCTTAATCGCAGCGATGGTCATGATGGCCTTGATGGGCAACGCCCAGTTGGTTATGAGACAATCCAACGGTCAAATCTTAGGCGGGAAGCACAGCACTCCTAAATCGAGCGTGGTCGACTTCTCCAATCCCTCAGAGCCCATCACGGGCACGGTGGTCTACGGCCGCATCGAGGAGAACGGCGACACCACCCTCATCGTCTACCTGCCCGAGGTTGACATCGACCTGATGCAACGCTACCTGCAAATCACCGACACGCGCCAAGGCCGCCGCTTGGCCAGCAACGTGAAGAAGGTGTTCCCCTACGCCAAACTGGCGGGAGCCAAGATGCATGAATACGACTCGATTTTGGCCCATGTGTCCGACAAATCGGAACGCAACCGCCTGATGCGTCAAGCCGAAAAGGAAATCACCGACCAATATACGGAAGAGCTGAAGAACCTCACCATCACCCAAGGGCTCATCCTCGTCCGCCTCATCGACCGCGAGACAGGCAGCACGTCCTACCAAGTGGTGCAGGAACTGCGCGGCAAGGTGCGCGCCTTCTTCTACCAAGGCTTCGCGCGGCTGTGGGGCTACAACCTCAAGACGGAATATGACCCGCACAACAACCCCGAGGACGACGAGATTGAGACCATCATGACCTTGCTGGAACGAGGGGTGATTTAAAAACGCGAATTAGGAGACGCAATAAAAACGCATCTCTACACGACGGGGCTTTCGGGCTCCGTTTTTTCTTTGTCCTCGGGCAAAACCTCTTTGGCATAATCCTTCACCAAATCGAAGCCGCGATAGACGTAAGGAACCGTTTGCTCAATGTAAGGATACAGTTTCGATTGCTCCCTCACCTCAGGCTTCACCACGCCAATCAGCTGGAAATTGTTGAGCACCATCAAGAGGACACTACATAGCAGCACGCCCTTGAGCACCCCGAAGACACCGCCGCCCAACTTGTTCCAGAAGTTCAGGTTCATCGCTTTGATTAGGTTGGTCACCCATTTCCCCAAGAGATTGACACCTATCACCAACAAAATGAATGTCAGCACAAAAGCGACAGTATTCAGGTACTTCGGGTTGATTTCCATAAACTCTTCCAAATGCGCTGCCGTGAAGTCGGAGAAATGCATCGCGCCATAGATACCCACCGCAAAAGCCAACAGCGTGACCACCTCGATGACCAGACCCTTGCGGAAGCCTTTGAAACCGAAGAGGAAAAGGATGATGGCGATGATGATGTCGAGATAGTTCATCAGTTGTTCAGTTTGCAGTTGTTCAGTTGTTCAGTTTGCAGTTAGGAGTGTGGAGTTAGGAGTAATTCGTAAAACTATTAACTGTTAAGTAACTGTTCAAAATTAAACTACACTTTTTTGACGCTGGACTTATTGACTATGACCATTGACAATGACTATGACCGCTTTCACAGAAATGCTGAAATTTCAGCTCTTGGTTGAGGTGGTCATTGTCATAGTCACAAGTCATCGTCCCTATAGGTAAACTAATTCTGCTCATCTACTTAACTCCTCACTCAACTCTCCTCACTATTTACTATAATAAAGAATCATCCGTTCAATGGCGCGTTGGCAGACGGGACAGAAGTCGTGGCCCTTGAAGGTTTTCATCAGACAGTCCATTTGGGGGCTGTAGACGCCTTCGGGCTCGTAACCTCCGCCTTCAAACACGCCAATGATGTGCTCGTATTTCTCCTCGCGAGGCGTGGGAATGGGCGTTTTCTTGTCCATCATGTCCTTCCACTTAATGTCGAAGTCGACGAGCGTGGTGAGGTTAGGCTCCCAAGGTTCCAAGTCGTTGTTGTACATGTCGCCGTAAGTGTCGTCGTCGTAATACTCATCAGCCAAGCCCGCAAAGCCGTGCCCGAACTCGTGGATGATGACATCGCTTGAAAAGCCGTTGCTGCTCGCGCTGGAGCAGTAGAAGTTATATATGCCGCCGCCACCGTATTTCTCCGTGTTGACGAGGATGTAAATCTGGTCGTAAGGCACCTGCCCTGCCAAGTCGCGGATGTCGCGGTTGTCAGTACTCATGCAGTAGCGCTCCGAATCAAAGGTCCAGAAGCTGAAGCGCATGACGGTGTTTTTGTAGATGTGGTCGCCGGGCATCGTGCAGCCACTCTCTGCCGAGGGCACCATCACGCCACGGATGTTGAAACTCTCGCGATAGCGGTCGTAAGGGGCATAATCGAACATGCTCTTCACGAAAAAGTCGCAGTCCTTGATGAACTTGCCCATCTCGGCTTGCGTGTAACCCTCAGGAAGTATCACCACATCAACGGCTTTGGTGATGTCTTTATTGCCAATCCAGGCATCGTAGACGGGTAAGTTCAGGTTGTCGTAATCACGGATGAAATAATCGTCAGGCTTGACCGTGATGCGCATTCCTTCCACCAACTCGCCTTCCCAAGTTTTGTAGCAAATGGCAACTTCAATCTTCACCTTGGGGAAGGGCACGATGACGGATTCGTCAAAGGTCTTGGTGACGACTTTGGCCTCGTCGGTGGTCTGCCACTCGCCGTAAAGGTTTTGGTAGCCTTTGGAAAACAGCAGTTTATCGGTTCCAGCCTCATACACCTTGACGATATAGTTGCCAAACTCTAAATTGTCGATGAGGTTGGTCTTGGAGCCGCTCCAGTAAGGCTCGTGAATGAGTTCCTTGAGGGAAAACGTGGTCGCCTTACCGTTGCCGGTCAGGCAATAATCCACGCGGAGGGAGGATTCGGTAAAATACTGGTCGAACTGCGCCATGGCTATCATGGGCAGCATAACAAACAATAAAAGCACTTGTTTTTTCATGACTGGATATTTTCTACAAAAATACACTTTTTTTAAATAGCATGGTGTTTTTTTATTCAGCGTTAAACAGGCATTAGAAAGCATGTCATTCCTTGCGGAGGCTTGCTGGGGATGGAATCTATGTTTTCTAATGCCGTCGTGAAAGACATGACTCCCTTTTCCGCCGCCTATAGATTGACTCCATCGAATGCAAAGCATTTCCATACGCTCCTTCCTCTCCTCGGAATGACATAGGCGGCTAGTTTTATACTATTGTTCAAACAAATCTCGCCTATCTGGATTAATAGTATCTATTAACTTTTCCTTATTAGCTCTAGTCATATTTTTAATCTCTTTTTCCCTCAAAATCGCCTGATCAATTAAACCAAATTCCTCAAAATATACCAACTTGTGGCATTTGTATTTTGCGGTAAAGATTGAGCCTCTACCCTCTTTATGTTCACCCACACGTCTTTCCAGATTGTTGGTAACACCAGTATATAGTGCTCTTCCATTTGCACTTTGCATCATATATACCCAATACTTATTCATCCTTAATAACGATATAATGACGACACAAAAATAAACATTTTACTGAATTGAACCGCTGCCTATAGATTCCATACGCACATTCCTCTCCTTGGAATGACATAGGCAGCTGGCATAATACTATTTGTCCAAACAAACCCAATCTAAAAGGATCAAACAGGCATTAGAAAGCATGTCATTCCTTGCGGAGGCTTGCCGGGGATGGAATCTATGTTTTCTAATGCCGTCGTGAAAGACATGACTCCCTTTTTCGCCGCCTATAGATTGACTCCATCGAATGCAAAGCATTTCCATACGCTCCTTCCTCTCCTCGGAATGACATAGGCGGCTAGTTTTAACCAAAAAAGCTGTATCTTTGCACCAAATCTCAAACCTATGTCTATCCCGCTGCTATCCGTCAAAAATCTCCATGTCTCCTTTTCCCGTGATGGGAAATGGACTGAGGCCGTGCACGGCATTGACCTCGACGTGTTTGCGGGAAGGACATTGGGGCTTGTTGGCGAGTCAGGCTCGGGCAAATCGGTGAGTTCGTTGGCTGTGATGCGTTTGCTGAACGACAAAATCAGCCGCATCAGCGCCGACAGCATCCAAATAGAAGGCGAGGAAATCAAGAACTTCACCGAAAGCCAGATGGCCGACGTGCGCGGCAAGTGCATTTCCATGATTTTCCAGGAGCCGATGACCTCGCTCAACCCAGTCTACAAATGCGGGTATCAAGTCAGCGAGATGATATTGCAACATGAAGATGTGAGTAAGGCCGAAGCCAAAAAGCGTGTCATCGAGCTTTTCAAGCAGGTGATGCTGCCGCGACCAGAAGCCATCTACGACAGCTATCCCCACGAGCTTTCGGGGGGACAAAAACAGCGCGTGATGATAGCCATGGCCATCGCCTGCAACCCAAAACTGTTGATTGCCGACGAGCCGACTACCGCCTTAGACGTTACCGTGCAGTTGGAAATCCTCAAGCTATTGCGCAAGCTGCAAGCCGAGACGGGCATGGGCATGATTTTCATCACCCACGACCTCGGTGTGGTGGCCGAAATCGCCGATGATGTGGCCGTCATGCACAACGGCGAGATACTGGAACGTGGCACAGTGCAGCACATCCTCAACCACCCCCAGCATCCTTACACCCAAGGACTTTTGGCCTGCCGTCCGCCTATGGACGTGCGCCTTAAAAGGCTGCCCATCGTAAAGGAGTTCCTCGACGGACAATGGCAAGGCGGCAAGGAACAGATTCTGCACGACCTGCAAATCACCGCCGAGGAGCGCAAAGAGCACTTGCAACGACTCTATAGCCAGCCGCCACTCTTGAAAGTGGAAGGGCTGAAGACCTGGTATCCCTTGCGCAAAGGCGTGTTCAGTCGCGTCTACGACCATGTGAAAGCCGTTGACGATGTGACGCTCGAAGTGTATGAAGGCGAAACCCTCGGCCTTGTGGGCGAATCGGGCTGCGGCAAGACCACGTTAGGGCGCAGCATCTTGCGCTTAGCAGAGCCTACTGACGGCAAGGTGTGGTTCGACGGCATCGAAGTGACAGCCTTGAAAGGGCAAGCCCTGCGCGACTTCCGCAAACAGGCACAAATTGTGTTCCAAGACCCCTACTCTTCCCTCAACCCACGCCTCACCATCGGCGAAGCCATCGCCGAACCTATGCTTGTACACAACATCGAGAGTGACAAGGAGAAATGCCGCCAAAAGGTTTGCGACCTCCTGGAGCAGGTGGGCTTGCAAGCCGCGCATTACGACCGGTACCCACACGAGTTTTCGGGCGGACAACGCCAACGCATCTGCATCGCCCGCGCCTTGGCTGTGAACCCGCGTTTAGTCATCTGCGATGAGTCGGTATCGGCCTTGGACGTATCGGTGCAAGCTCAAGTTCTGAACCTGCTGAACAAGCTGAAAGAAGAACGGCATCTTACCTATATCTTCATCTCCCACGATCTCAGCGTGGTGCGTTTCATGAGCGACCGCGTGGTGGTGATGTACAACGGCAAGCCCGTAGAAATAAACGAAGCGGATGCCCTTTTCGAACATCCGCTTAACGCTTATACCCAGAAATTGATCGATGCCCTTCCGGGGAGAAGACATCATTTCAGCAACACATCCGGACCCATGTTGTAATAAATGTCAACAGGGATGCCAGCCTCGTTGACGCGGTCAAGGTCGGCTTGCAGCTCTGGTTTGATGACGGACATTTCGCCCATCCAAGCCTTGGTGACTTCGTAATCGCCGTCACCTTGGTGCTTCAGGATGTCGCCTGCGAGCTTCTCAACTGCCACTTTCATCTTGTCGAAGTCGATGGCATAGCGACCGTCTTCAGTACGGACGAAAGCGCCTTCGTTCTGGAAGTAATTGAAGGTAAGCATGTTGGCTTTACCATGAGCGCTGGCAGCACCGAAGCGCACCGAGCGGAAGATGCCCGCCATGAAGGTGGTGTAGTTGTCTTCCATCGTGGTGTTGGTGTACTCGCCCATCTCGGCAAGCTTCGTGACGAGGTAGAGACCCAGCACGTCGGCTTTGGCTTCTTCGAGGGCGTTGTATTGGTTGCCCAAAGCCTCACGAACGGTACCTTTGCCCGTGATGGTGTTCTTGATGCCCATGCCGTGGGCGGTCTCGTGGAACATCACATTGGCGAAGAAAGCGTCAAACTTGATGTGTTCCATCGATTCAGGCGTCATCAGCACCTCGGAAATCGGGGCCAAAATCTTGTCGAACTTGGCTTGCATGGCATTCTTGAGTTGAAGCTTGCGGGTGCCACGTTGCAGCTGCACGCGTTCGTCGTTAGGCAGGTTGATGGCGATAGTCTTGCTGTTAGCGTTGCAGTCGCCGGCATAATAGACCACATCGTAGGCGGCCAGGTCGACATCGCTACCAGGCACCTCTTTCTTATACTCTTCAGGCACAGGCAGTTGCTTCTGCAACTCGGGCACGAAAGCGGCGTAACGAGCCAACTGCTTGGTCCATTCCTGATCCTTGATGAGGATAAAGGCTTCGTGAGAGGCCTTGATGCCGTAACGGGCATCGGTGTAGTTCTCGATGGGGCCAATCACAAGGTCGACATTGTTGTTGCGGACGTCCATCCACTGCATGTCGCTCTCCAGGTAGTCGTCGGTACGGAGAGCCTTGGCACGGAGGCGCAGGTATTCGGCAAACTCCTCGTCGCCAGCCAGTTCAGAAGCATCGTCAAGCAAGGAGGCAGCCTTCTTGATTTGCTCGGCAAAGTAGTCGTGATACCACACGCACTTCAAGGCACCATTCTCGTCACGGACAATCATGGTGTATTGGCTGGTCTTGTTGGGGTCGTCAAAAGCATTCCATTCCTCTTCAGTCATGTCGGCAGGATAGAACTGTGCACCGGCAGGCTTTGGTCCGATGCCTTCCACAAAAGGTTTGTTGCCATCAAGGCCATCCCAAGGACCGTAGGCGATGGTGGCCAACTTACACAGGTCGGCATTGTCGCCAATGCGGGCCATAAGTTCTTCCTTATCACCATAGTTTTCTTTCCAGAAGAGGCCGTCCATGATGTCGGCGGCTTCAAAGAGCAGACGCAGCATCTCGCGCTCGTTGTCGCTGAGATGGCTGATGTCGGTGGTCAGAGTGTACTCGGCGTACTTGTCCGACAGGTTAGTGGTTTGTTCTTGAACAGGCTCTTGAGGCTGTTCCACTTTCTTGTTGCCGCAAGCTGTGGCCACGAGTGCCACAACCGCAATAATCGCTAAATGTTTGATTTTCATTTGATTTTATTTTGGTAAATAATTATTCAAGATTATGCTGCGGGACTACGGGACAAGACCAACGTCTCGCTGTCCCGCGTCTCGCAGTCTCGTGTCTTTTAAATGATCAGCATGGCGTCACCGTAGGTGAAAAAGCGGTATTTCTCAGCGATGGCTTCCTTATAGGCCTTCATCAGCAGGTCATAGCCAGCGAAGGCAGCCACCTCCATCATCATAGGCGACTTAGGTAGGTGGAAGTTGGTAATCATGCAGTTGGCCACCGAGAAGGTGTAAGGCGGGAAGATGAACTTGTTCGTCCAGCCTTTGTAAGGCTTGATTTTGCCACCGATGGTCATGGCCGTTTCCAAAGCCTTAAGCGAAGTGGTGCCCACGGCAAACACATTATTGTGGCGCGCATTGGCCTCATTGACCAAAGTGCAGCACTCCTCGTCGATATACATCTCTTCAGAGTCAGGCTTGTGCTTGGTGAGGTCTTCCACTTCAATGTCGCGGAAGTTGCCCATGCCTGGATGCAAGGTCAGCTCGGCGAACGAAGCGCCAACGATTTCAAGGCGTTTCATTAGGATTTTGCTGAAGTGCATACCTGCGGTGGGTGCCGAAACAGCACCTTCCACCTTGGCGTAGATGGTCTGGAAATCCTCGGCGTCTTCAGGACGTTCTTCACGGTTCAATTCCTTAGGAATGGGCGTGTGACCAAGTGAAGAAAGGGTCTTCTTAAACTCGTCGTAAGTTCCGTCAAAGAGGAAACGCAGGGTACGGCCACGCGATGTGGTGTTGTCGATGACTTCGGCCACCAGTTCATCACCTTCACCAAAGTAGAGTTTGTTACCGATACGGATCTTACGGGCTGGGTCGACGAGCACATCCCACAGGCGGCTTTCGTGATCCAACTCACGCAGCAGCAGCACCTCAATCTTAGCTCCGGTCTTTTCCTTCTCACCATAGAGCTTGGCGGGAAACACCTTAGTATTATTAATGACGAACACGTCGCCATCTTTCGTATAATCCACCAAATCCTTGAAAACGCGGTGCTCGATTTTTCCGGTCTTGCGGTCGACGACCATCAAGCGGGCTTCATCGCGGTTCTGGATAGGCTGCAGGGCGATGAGCTCGCTTGGTAAGTTAAATTTGAATTGTGATAGTTTCATTTTATGCTATTATTGTTGCTTTTCGATTGATACAAACTACAAAGATACGACAAAAACAAAATTTTGTCAAGTGTTTTTTATTAACAAACTGATTTTCAGCTTTGTTTTTGCTCTTTTTCCTGCTGCTCTTTTTTCCAAGCCTTGTACTCGTCACCCGTGTCAACAATATGCTGCCGAAGCTTTTCAAGTGGCCAAGCGTCTTCTACACGGAAGTCGCCGATGCGCGTGCGGCGCAATGAAGTCAGACAGGCACCGTTGCCCAGGGCCTTGCCGAAGTCGTTGGCGAGGCTGCGAATATAAGTGCCTTTGCTACAGGTCACTTCAAAGTCGAGTTCGGGAAAGCGGTCAAGGCTCAGCTTAAAGTCATCGATGCGGACGTCGCGGGCTTTCAATTCGATTTCCTCGTCGGAACGGGCATAGTCGAAGGCGCGTTTCCCCTTGATTTTGATGGCGGAATACTTGGGCGGATATTGCTTGAGGTCGCCGATAAACTGCACACGTGCAGCTTCAATCTGCTCTGGCGTGATGCCCTCAGTCGGGAAAAACGCATTGGGCTCGCTCTCCAAGTCAAAGGTCGGGGTGGTCTGACCTAGAAGAATCGTGCCCGTATAGGTCTTCACCTGCGCCTGATAGTTGTCGATTTGTTTGGTCATCTTGCCCGTACAAAGGATGAGCAGACCAGTAGCCAAAGGGTCCAATGTCCCCGCATGGCCTACCTTCAACTTGCGGATGCCATAGCAACGGTTAAGCAATGAACGGATGAAGTTGACCGTGTCGAACGACGTCCAGTCCAAAGGCTTGTCGATGAGGATGACCTCGCCTTCTTCGAAATTAAACATCTTTGGAAGCAAATCTTACATCAATCTATAATAAATCTTTTTCCAGTCTCTATCTGTCGGCTTGCCCTAATCGGGCTGCCGATAACGCTTCTTCAAAGCTGTTACTTAAGGATATAAGGCAGAACAATGGCCAATATACCAACGATGGCACAATACACGGCAAACCAAATCAGCTTGCCCTTCTTCACGATATTAAGCATCCACTTGCAGGCGAAGCAGCCGGAGATGAAAGCAGCCAGGAAACCGACGATGGCCGCCACGGGTGAGATGCCACTCATGGCCTCGCTGAAACCTACTTCAAAGATGTCCTTAACGTCGAGCAAAGCCTCGCCGAGGATGGGCGGAATGACCATCAGGAAGGAGAACTGAGCCAGTTTTTCCTTCTTATTGCCAAGGAGCAAACCTGTGGCGATGGTGGAACCTGAACGCGACAAGCCCGGCATCACGGCACAAGCCTGGGCGATACCGATGATGAAAGCGTGCAAAGGACTGATGTTTTCTTTTTGGCGCGGTTTGGCGAAATAAGAGAAGGCCAACAATGAGGCCGTCACCAAAAGCATGATGCCCACGATGAGCAACCCTGAGCCAAAGACTTCTTCCACCTTATCTTTGAAGAAGAATCCGACGATGGCTACGGGAATCATCGAGATGAGGATGTTGATGGCATATTTGGTGCCGCCGTTGAGACCTTGGTAGCTACTCCACGGCTGTTTGGTGAACAAGTCCTTGAAAATCCACACGATTTCCTTCCAAAGGATGACCAAGGTGCTGAGCACAGTGGCCACATGGAGCAACACGGTGAAGGTAAGATTCGACGCGCCGTCATCCAATCCGAACAAAGCTTGTCCGATGGCCAAATGGCCGCTGCTACTGACGGGAAGATACTCCGTCAGACCTTGAAGAATGCCTAAGATTAATGCTTCTAACCAACTCATAATAGATTCTTTTAATTATGAATGCTGAATGCTGAATTCGGAATGATTGGTTTCTACCCATTCCGCATTCTGCATTCATCATTCCTCATTCTTGTTTCTTTCCTTTCCAGAATATTGCAACGATTTCGACGACAAAGCCCGCCAAGACCAAAATGGGCGCCAAGGTGAGTCTTCTGAAGTTGAACATCTGCTCATTAAAGACGTCGGGGTCGTTGGAGCCGCCACCAATCATCAGGATGAAACCCAATGCGATGAGGGCAAGGCCGATGAGTACGATGATGAAGTTCTGCTTGCCAAAAGGCATGGCCTTTTGATTTTCAGTAACTTCAGCTGTTTTTGTTTTTTCTTTCTTCAATTCTTTTGCCATATTATTTGTTATTTCAAGATTTCAAGATTTCAAATTTCAAAATTTAAAATTGGCGGGCCCTTCGACGAGCTCAGAGGCCCTTGATTTACACATATAGTCGGTCGACATCGGCATGGAGATATTTCCGCAAAGCGATGCGTGTGGAGAGACCTCCAAGCAAGATGCCCAAAGCGATGATGCCAACAAAGATGCCAATGATGATCGTATAGTCTTGGACGAATGTCAGTTCGGGCAAACGCTGTGTGATGCCGTAAAGCAGCAGGGCGAGAAGGATGTCGGCTAACAAAGCACCGAAGAAACCTTGCAGGATGCCCCCCCTAATGAAAGGTCGACGGATATAAGCAGGCGTGGCACCTACAAGCTGCATGCTACGCACAAGAAAACGCTTGGAATAGATAATCAGCCGTATGGTGTTACGTATCAATGTAATGGCGATAATCAACAGCACCAAACTGGCTATCATCAGGACGATACCGATGCGACGCACATTTTGGTCGATGAGGCCGACGAGCGACTTCTGGTAATAAACATCCTTGATGTCTTTGTTTTTCAATAGTTGTGTTTGTATGGCAGTGATGCTGTCGTTGTTAGCCCACTCCGCGTTGAAACGCACGTCGATGGACGGCAGCAGCGGGTTTTCCTCGTTGCCAAGCCATTGAAGGAAATCCTCACCGAGGTCGTCGCTCAAGCGGCGGATGGCTTCTTCCTTGGTGATGTATTCCGTCGACTTCACGGCAGGCATGGCATCCAGTTCCTTTTGCAGTTGCAGGATTTTGTCTTCCTTGACATTGCTGTTCATCACCACCTCGAAACCGATGTTTTCCTTGAGGTGATTGGAAAGGCTTTGGGCATGCATCATAAGCAGGGCAAACACGCCTAAGAGGAAGAGTACCAATGCGATACTCACCATCGACATTAAATAAGACCCTGCCACGCGGCGTTTGCTTGAACTCTTTCCTGACATATTTTGTTGGTGGTATTTGCCAAACTATAAATTTGAAACGGCAAAGATAAACAATTAACTTCGTTGAATCACAGATTTCTTGCGCTGTAGCAATTTTTTTTACTATTTTTGCCTTTTAAAAAAGAAAATACATGTGTACAGTAAGTTTAAACATTGACGAAACCATTGTGCGCCATATCAATCCCAACCTCACATCTCGTGAAAGCATTGGACAGTGGCTTCAGCTGCAAGTGGACGAATGGCTAAAGGAAATGGCGGTTAAGCATACTAATATGTCGCCCAATGCCCATACAGCTGAGGAAATGAAAGCTATTGTCAACGAACGTATTCATCTGATGGAAACGGGCAAGGCTACCTACATTGATGGAGAGGAAGGATTTGCACAAATACGGATGCGCTATGGCTTATAAATACAGATGGCTCAGTCAGGCTCTTGATGACATGGCGCATGAAATAGAATATGTGTGCAATGAATTTGGTTTGAAAGCGGCTCGCCAAACTGAAAGCAAAGTGCATGAAGGAGTACAGCAGCTGTGTCAATTCCCATATTCTGGGGTTTGCTATGAGGAAGATGTATTATATAAGGGTCAAAAAGTGCGCATTTTGCACTTGCGACAGATTTCTGTGATATATAGTATTGAAAATGAAATAATTACATTGATTGCCATTTGGAATAACTATCAAAATCCAAACAGGCTTAACGATATTATCAAAACAAGGGAAGAATAAGATATGCAAACGCTTAAATCTAACATAAAGACCGACTCCGAGGAGTTCAAGCAGAACGAGAAGAACATGCTCGCCCTGATGGCGCAATACCGCGAGGCGATGGCGGCCTCGATGCAAGGCGGTGGTGAGAGCGCCGTGGCCAAGCACAAGAAACGCAACAAGCTGCTGGCCCGCGAGCGCATCGACCTGCTCATCGACCCGAACACGCCGTTCCTTGAACTGTCACCGATGGCGGCCTACGGCACCTACAACAACGATTTCCCATCTGCGGGCATCATCACGGGCATCGGGGTCATCCAGGGACGTGAGGCGGTCATCGTGGCCAACGATGCCACAGTGAAAGGCGGCACCTACATGCAATACACGGTGAAGAAACACCTTCGCGCCCAGGAGATTGCCATGGAGAACCACCTCCCCTGCGTCTATATGGTCGACAGCGGTGGCGCCTTCTTGCCCGAGCAGGATACCGTCTTCCCTGACCGCGACCACTTCGGACGTTTCTTTTACAACCAGGCGCGCATGTCAGCGATGGGCATTCCCCAAATCGCCATTGTGATGGGCATGTGTACCGCCGGTGGTGCCTACGTGCCGGCCATGAGCGACGAGACCATCATCGTGCGCAACCAAGGCACTATTTACCTCGGCGGACCTCCGTTGGTGAAGGCCGCTACGGGTGAGGTGGTCACTGCGGAAGAATTGGGCGGTGGCGAGATGCATACCTCCGTGTCGGGTGTGGCCGACCACTTGGCCGAAAACGACCAACACGCCTTGCAGATTTGCCGTAACATCTTCAAGACCTTAGAAAAGTCGCATCGTCAGAAGTTGGACATGCTGCCCGTTGAGGCACCTTTATATGACGCGCACGACCTCTATGGCCTCGCTCCCATCGACTTCCATAAGCTCGTCGACCCGAGGGAAATCATCGCCCGCATTGTCGACGGCAGCCGTTTCCAGGAATTCAAGTCAAGATATGCCACCACGCTCGTCTGCGGCTTTGCACATTTAATGGGCTTCCCCGTGGGCATCATCGCCAACTACGGCGTGTTGTTCTCCGAGTCAGCACTGAAAGCCACGCACTTCATCGAACTATGCTGCCAACGCAATATTCCGTTGGTGTTTTTGCAGAACATCACGGGGTTCATGGTCGGCAAGCAGTACGAGCAAGGTGGCATTGCCAAGGACGGTGCCAAGATGGTGCACGCGGTCTCCAATGCCAACGTGCCCAAGTTCACGGTCATCTTCGGTGGCTCGTTTGGCGCGGGCAACTACGGCATGGCGGGTCGCGCCTATAGCCCGAGGTTACTCTTCATGTGGCCCAACGCCAAAATCTCCGTCATGGGTGGCGAACAGGCAGCCAGCGTCCTTGCCACGGTGAAGGAAGACCAATACAAATACAAAGGCCTTGAAGTGCCAAAGGATGAGATCGCGCAGTTGAAGAAAGAAATCTTGGCCAAGTACGACTACGAAGGCTCGGCCTTCTACAGTACCGCCCGCCTCTGGGACGACGGCATCATCGACCCCATCGACACCCGCAAAATCCTCGCCTTGGGCATCGCCGCCTCATTGAACCAACCCTTCCCGCCGCAACAATTTGGGGTGTTTAGGATGTAAGTTTAATTACGCTCAATTGAAAAATCCTCTGATATGAAAAAACTTTCTTTTATCCTCTTTTGTCTGGCTTTTGGACTTTTGCAGTCCTATGCCGAACCCGTCAAGCTGCAAAGCCCCGACGGCCAACTTGAACTGAAATTCGAAGTCATCGGCGGCATTCCGCAGTATTCCCTCGACCGCGCTGGGAAGCCTATCGTGCTGCCTTCCAAGATGGGCTTCACCCTCGAATGGCGCGACGACCTCGCCCACGCCTTTGTGCTGAAAGACACGAAATACAGCACCTTCGACGAGACTTGGGAACCCGTTTGGGGCGAAGAGGCTCAAATCCGCAACCACTACAACGAGATGCTCGTCACCTTGGAGCAACCCGTTGGTTCTGTGGAAAGTATGGACCACTCCACCGAGAAAAAGGCCACGGTGATGCAAATCCGTTTCCGCCTCTATGACGACGGACTCGGCTTCCGCTATGAGTTCCCCATCGAAAACGCCTTGGTGTGCTTCTGGATTGAGGAAGAGCTGACCGAGTTTGCCATGGCGGGCGACCATACCGCTTGGTGGATTCCCGGAGACCTCGACACACAGGAATACAACTACACCGAGTCGCGGCTGTCGCAAATCCGTGATTTGTGGGATGCGGGCCACAAAGACGGCGGCTGGCCTTGGACGGCATTCTCGCCCACCGGCGTGCAGACTGCCCTTCAGATGAAGACCGACGATGGCCTTTACCTCAACATCCACGAGGCCGCCACGCTCGACTTCCCGACCATGCATCTCGATCTCGATGACCAAAACATGGTGTTCCGCGCATTCCTTTGCCCCGATGCCACGGGCTACAAAGGCCGCATCCAAGCCCCTTGTGTTACGCCATGGCGTACAGTGATGGTTTGCACTTCGGCGACCGATGTCCTCGCTTCGCGCCTGATTCTCAACCTCAACGAGCCTTGTGCCTTGGAGGATGTGTCGTGGATTCACCCTGTGAAATATATGGGCGTGTGGTGGGAGATGATCTCGGGCAAGAGCACCTGGGCCTACACCAACGACTTCCCTTCGGTGAAACTCGGCCAAACCGATTATGAACACGCCAAGCCCAATGGCACCCACGGCGCCAACAACGCCAACGTGCGCCGCTACATTGACTTCGCCGCCGCCAACGGCTTCGATGCCCTCCTCATCGAAGGCTGGAACATCGGTTGGGAAGACTGGTACGGCAAGCAGAAGGAATTTGTCTTCGACTTCCTCACGCCTTATCCTGACTTTGACCTGCCCGCTTTGAACAAATACGCCCACGAAAAGGGCATCCGCCTCATCATGCACCATGAAAGTAGCGCATCCACAGTGAACTACGAGCGTTGGATGGAAAAGGCTTACACTTTGATGAACCAATACGGCTACGATGCCGTGAAAGGCGGCTATGTGGGCACCATCATTCCCTTCGGTGAAGGCCACTACAGCCAGCCCATCAACAACCATTACCATTATGCTGTCGTGGAGGCCGCCAAGCACCATATCATGGTGAACTCACACGAGGCCGTGAGACCTACCGGCCTTTGCCGTACTTGGCCCAACATGATTGGCAACGAGAGCGCTATGGGCACCGAGTTCCGTGAGCGCATCAATCCTGGACATACCACCATTCTGCCCTTCACGCGTTTGCAAGGCGGCCCGATGGACTACACACCTGGCATCTTCGAGACCGATATGGGCAAAATCGTGCCTTGGGGCAAAAAGATGAAGACCACCATCTGCAACCAACTGGGTCTTTATGTGACCTTCTACTCTCCCTTGCAGATGGCCGCTGACTTCCCCGAGCATTACGAGCCTTTCATGGATGCCTTCCAATTCATCAAGGATGTAGCCGTCGACTGGGACAAGAGTCTGTATCTTGAAGCCGAACCTGGTGCTTATATCGTCACGGCACGCCACCCCAAACTGTCGACCTTGAACAAGGCCGCCGAAGGCGTAGGCACTCTACTTGACGGAAAGAAAGGCGTCATCTCCAATGCCACGAGATTTGTTTATGATATTCCGGACGAAGTCCAACTATTAACTGACAACTATCAACTGCCAACTCCAAAAGACGTTTGGTATGTAGGTGGCATCACCGATGAGAATGCCCGCGAGGTGGAGGTGAAACTGGATTTCCTGAAGCCTGGAACGAAATACGAAGCCACGATTTATTGTGATGCCAAAGATGCCAGCGGCATTCCTGACGAGCACTACAATGCGCAAGCCTACACCATCACCAAGAAGACGGTGACGAACAAATCGAAGCTGAAGGTGAGAATGGCACCTTGCGGCGGATTTGCGGTTTCTTTGCGCTCGCTGTAATACGAGTAGAGACGGTGCGTGCACCGTCTCTACTAATATTATCCAGATAGTAAATCAGATTGATTTCTTGTAGGCCCGACGCCGCATAAACGGCACGGTCTTGTAGTCGCCGAACAACGACTGCACCTTGTAGTTTTCCTCCAACTGTGGGTTGAGGATGACTTGAGTGACACCACGCCGTATGCAGTTCTCGTGAAGATACTTGAACATCAGCAAAGGCACGCCACAACCTTGATACTTAGGTGCCACACCGATGATGAGGGCCTCCAAAGTGTCGTTTTTCTTCAAGGCTTTGAGAATGTGGATAAAGCCGAAGGGGAACAACCTTCCGTTGGCTTTTTTCACTGCCTTGGAGAGCGAGGGCACGCAAAACAGGAACCCGATGGGCTTGTCTTCCTTGTCGACGGCCACTGCCACGAAATCTTTGTCCAAAATGGGAACGTAGGTATCCAAATAGTTCGCTATCTGCTTGTCGGTCAGCGGCGAAAATCCCATCAGCGGGGCAAAGGCATCGTTATACATGTGGAAGATTTCCATACCGTATTGCTTACCCATCTGCCTCATGCTCTTGGGCTGAACCACATGGACACCGTAACGCTCCTCAATGAGGTGGGCAAATTTGTAGGTGGGCGGAATACTACCATCAAGTATAAGCACGCTCTGCGTCCAGTCCACATCCTTCACGTAGCCAAGCTTTTGCAGCATCGTGTCGTAGTAGGGATAGTTGTAAAGACAGGTGAAAGGGCTGAGGTTTTCATAACCTTCCACGAGAAGACCTTCCTTGTCCATGTCGGTGAAGCCCCACGGCCCGATGATCTCGGTGCAGCCGCGTTGCTTTCCCCATGCTATGACGGTGTCTAACAAGGCCTTCAGCACTTCCTCGTCCTCAATAAAATCGAGCCAACCGAAGCGTACTTTTTTCACATCCTTGTTGGCCTTGTTGTTGATGATGGCGGCCACGCGACCGACGATTTCATCACCACGATAGGCCAAGAAACAGTCGGCTTCGCAGAAGTCGTAGGCACCGTTTTTCTCGGGGTTGAAGGTGTCGTATTCATCGCCTTCCAACGCTGGCACCCAGTTTTCACAGTTTTTGTAAAGTTCCAAAGGGAAAGCCACAAACTTTTTCAATTGCTTGTGACTTTCCACCTTTATAATGTTGATAGACATAGATTAAAGAGTTGTGTTAGCAGCAATGTAGTCCAGTACCTCGCGCACCGTGATGAACTTCGGGTTGCCTTCGAACCTGAACCCGTACTTGTTTTCGATGGCAAGACTCAACAGCAGTATAGTCAAGGAATCCAAGCCCAAATCACGGACGAGTTGCGAATCTTCGTTGACTGAGGAAAAATCCATTGAGGGCTTGATTTGTATCAAGATCTCTTTCAGTCCTTCAAATATGGTTTCTCTTTGCATGTTACATTATTGATTACGTGATACTTTCATAGCACCCGTACGTTTGAAGTCTTCCCTGCGAACGGTGATTTTGCTCACTTGGTGCGTGCTCGGCATAGTGGCGTTGACCTTACCAACAAGATCCTTGAAATAGGCTTCCACCTCTTCCCACGGACCATTGCCGAATTCTTCCATTCGGGGAAGAATCTCGATGGCAATCACCTTGCGACCATCCACTTCCTCTTCCTTGACGAGGCAATCGCGAAGTTTGCTGTCCTTGTAGAACGGCTCCTCAATACTCTCGGGGCTCACATTTTCACCATTGGCGAGAATGATGAGGTTCTTGATGCGGCCCACGATATACATGTAGCCTTCTTCGTCGAAACGGACGAGGTCGCCCGTCTTCACCCAACCATCGGGAGTCAGGGTTTCAGCGGTCTTTTCAGGGTCGCCATAGTAGCCGAGGAACACATTGTCGCCACGGAACCAGAGTTCACCATCCACCACCTTGGCTTCCTGTTCGGGATAGAGTTTACCAACCGACGTAGGTCTCTCCTTGACGTCGATGTTGCCCGTCGTGAGGTTAGCGCCTTCAGTCATACCATAACCTTCAAAGAGTTGAATGCCCATCTTATCGAACTCAGCGATGAGTTTCGGAGGCACGTTGGCCGCGCCCGAGATGATGTATTTAAGGTTACTACCAAGATAACCAACACCGTACATCTTGATGAGACCCATAAGAATCTCGCAGATGCCAGGAACAGCCACCAAATAAGTCGGCTTAATCATCGGGAACTTGGAAACCGTTTCCTTCACGTTGCCTGCCGACACCCATTCGGCACCTTTGTAGAGGGCCGACAATGTGCTGGCAATCAAGCCGAAGACATGGCTCAAGGGCAACACGGTAGCATAACGATGGCAGCCAAGTTGCTTTCCAGGAGCGTAGCAGCCATTCAACGCGCCACGCATCAAAGCTCTGTGAGGCAAGATGGCACCCTTGGGAGCGCCCGTAGTGCCACCCGTGAAGAAGATGGCGGCGGGGTCGTTCTTGTCGACCGTGGCAACGGGAGCAGTATGGTCGGCGCAATCCGTGATGGCGATGACTTTACAGGGAGCACCTTTCACAGCTTCCATAAAGTCTTTTCCAGCTGCCAACACCTTGACGCCAAACTTCATGCAGCAACCCACAATGGCTTGTGGAGGCAGTTGCGAAGGCAGGTTGATGGCGACGAAGCCCGCTGAGGTGACAGCAAGGAACATCTCAACAGCTTCAATGGTAGTATTGTCGAGGATGGCCACTTTGTCGCCTTTTTGCAGACCCATGTCGTTGAGCAAGGCACGCTTGCGTGCCACAAGGTCGCAGGCTTGTTTGTAACTATATGTGTTCACCGTGTCGGAAAGACAAGGAAGGTCTCCCCATTTTTGCTCAATCCAGGTCACAAATTCGGAAAGGGTGGGAATGTACTTCAACTGCGCGAGTTCTTCGGCAGGAAGCATCGATTTGAAATAATCGCTCATCTTGTGTTATTTTAATGATTACTAATTGTTTACAATAAATTTTTTGTCGACAGCAATCCACAGGCGGCATCGATATCCTGTCCGCGAGAAGCGCGAATGGTAGCGATGATGCCTTTCTCATTCAAGGCATCGCGGAACCAAGTCATCGTGGCGGCATCGGGACTCTTCAGCGGAATGCCTGGCACCGCGTGATACCTAATTAAATTAAAGCGGCATCGCGTGCTGCCCAACAGCCTTGCAATTTCCTTGATGTGGTCCTTGCTGTGGTTGAGGTCCTTAAAGATAATATACTCAAACGAAAGGCGACGTTGTCCATGCCAGTCGTGTTGTTTCACCGCATGGATGACCTCTTTGATGGGATAGGTCTTCTCTACAGGCATCAGCTTGAGACGCTCGTCATGGAAGGGGCTGTGCATGCTGATGGCCAAGTTGCATTTCGACTCTTCGAGGAAACGCTTCAAGTTGGGGATGAGACCACAAGTCGACACGGTGATGCGTGTCGGGCTCCAGCCCAAGGCCCATTCCTGAGTGAGGATGTCGAGGCTGCGCATCAGGTTGTCGTAGTTGGCTAAAGGCTCGCCCATGCCCATGAACACGATATTGGTCAACTCGTCAAACTCGGGCAAACTGAGAATCTGGTTCATGATTTCGGCCACTGAAAGGTTCTTCTGGAAACCTTGTTTGCCTGTGGCGCAAAAGAGGCAGTCCATCTGACAGCCCACTTGCGTGGAAACACACAACGTGGCGCGTTCACGGTCGGGGATGTAAGCCGCCTCAACGAAATGTTCCCCGGCAGGGAAAAGGTATTTCTTTGTGCCGTCAGCCGACACTTGCTCCTTGACAGGAGCATGAAAACCTGTTTCAAATTGTTCCGACAACAAAGCTCTTGTGCTCTTGCTGAGGTTGGTCATGTCGTCAAACGAGGCACAACGTTTCTGGTAGAGCCAGTCCACAAGCTGCTTGCCCGTGAACTTAGGCAATTCCAGCTGTTCAACAACCTCCTGAATCTCAGCAGGTGTCTTTCCTAAAAGAATGCGTTTTTCCATAATGCAATGACGATTGATCAGCAACCGATGGCACGAGAAATCACGAGACGAAGGATTTCAGAGGTGCCCTCACCGATTTGAAGGATGCGCTGGTCACGATAGAAGCGCTCCATGTCGAATTCCTTCAGCAGACCGTGACCGCCCATCACCTGGACAGCCTTGTCGCAGACCTCGGCAGCCACCTCGGAGCAGTACAACTTCGCCATAGCTGCTTCCTTGCCGAAGGGACGGTGTTGGTCCTTGAGCCAGCAAGCACGATAGAGCAAGCCTCGTGCGGCATCGATTTTCATGGCCATATCAGCCAATTTGAAACTCACCGCCTGGAACTTGCACACCGGTTTGCCAAACTGCTCACGCTTCTTGGAATAAGCCAAAGCCATCTCATAGGCACCTTGTGCACAGCCCAAACCCATTGCTGCAATGGAGAGTCGGCCCGAATCCAAGGTGGCGAGCATGATGTGGGAACCTTCACCTGGTTTGCCGAGGATGCAGTCTTCGGAGAGACGGACATCGTTGAAGATAAGCTTACCCGTGTTGGAAGCACGCCACATCATCTTGTCATGCATGGGGGTTTGGGTGAAACCCTCTTTCTTGTTTTCCACCAACAAAGCGGTAAACTCCGGCTTACCCTCCTTCACGCCCGAAACGGCCTGCACAGTGGTACCCAAACTGATAGGAGTGGCACTGTTGGTGATGAAGATTTTGGAGCCATTAAGGTGCCAGAAGGTGCCGTCGAACTGGGCTGTGGTCTTGGTGCCACGCGAGTCGCTGCCAGCATCTTCTTCGGTCAGGCCGAAGCCCCAAAGGCGATCCTTGCAAAGTTGGGGTAAGTATTTGCGTTTCTGTTCCTCAGTGCCGTAGTCCTTGATGGGACCAATGCCCAACGAATTGTCGGCGGCAATGGTGGCAGCTGTGGAACCATCCACGCGGGCAAGTTCTTCCACTGCGATAATATAACTCAGGTTGTCGAGACCCTGACCGCCGTATTCTTTCGGGACGGTCATGCCCAGCAAACCGAGTTCGGCCATCTTGAGGGTCAGGCCGACATCAAAATGCTGGTCTTCATCGTTTTCACGAGCTACGGGTTTCACTTCCTGTTCGGCGAAGTCGCGCACACGCTGGCGGAGGGCTTCCTGTTCTTGTGTGAGATCGAAATTCATAGTGTTTTATTTGTTGGCTATCAGCTTTCAACCCTCAGCTTTCAGCACGGTGACACCATGCTGATTGCTGACTGCCGACAGCTGAAAGCTTCATTATTATTCCAACTCAATTAATTGCATCTTATTATCTACCATTTGTCCATCGGCGACAAGAATCTTCTTCACTTTGGCGGTGCCCGAAGCCACGATGTTGTTTTCCATCTTCATAGCCTCCACCACCATCATTATCGTTCCTTCTTTCACCTCATCACCTTCTTTGACATTGATTTTCACCACCTTACCTGGCATCGGTGACACCAATTTGGTTTTGTCGTTCACCATTTCCTTGCAGGCATAATCCCAAGTCTCATTCAGTTGGTCAGTGCGGAAACAAGTGAAATTGAGACCTCGGAAATTGACGATGGTCTTCTGTTCGTCGTTGACGGAGCAATACACGGTTTCAGTACGGCCGTTGAGCATGATTTTCAGCTGCTTGTTGTCGTATTGGATGAATTCCACCACGAAAGGGGTCTCCCCTATCGCACCGCTGATTTTTCCAGCTTCGGCAGCGAATATATTCACTGGCACCTTCTTGCCTTCCACATCCACCGTCAGTTGCATCCGATAACGCCAATAGCCTATTTCTTCCCAGACATTCTCGGGATGGCACTCCACCTGCTTCTTGCAGAAATCGTACATCAGAAATGCAACTACTATATCGTTCACATTCTGATTATTACGACTCGATTCCAAAGCTTTCAGAAGAGTTTCTTGATGGGTTGCGCAAAACGAGGTGTCGATCTTGTTAGCGATAAAATCCTCATTTTTAATCACTTCCCAAAGATAGGCCTTGTTGGTGGTAAGACCTTGAATGATAAACTCCCTCAAGGCTTGGCGGGCTGTTTCGAGGGCTGACTGACGGGTTTTGCCATGGCAGGTCAGCTTGGCAATCATGGGGTCGTAAGCCTCTGAAATCGAGCAAGCACCGTCGATACTGCTGTCCACACGGGCACCACGCACTTGAGGCTCGTGGTAAGCGGTCACCTTGCCTGGCGTAGGCAAGAAGCCATTAGCGGGGTCTTCGGCATAAATACGCAATTCTATGGCATGGCCTTGAGGCTGGATGGCGTCTTGTGTCCAGCCCATCTCCTTCCCTCTCGCGATACGAATCTGTTCCTCCACAATGTCAATGCCGGTACGCATTTCGGTAACGGGATGTTCCACCTGGATGCGGGTGTTCATCTCCAAGAAATAGAAGTTCAAGTCCTTGTCGACCAAAAATTCCACCGTTCCTGCATTACGGTAGCCTATAGCCTTGCACAACTTGACTGCCGTGTCGCACAGTTGCTTGCGTTTCTCCTCCGTCAAGGTCGGCGAAGGCGATTCCTCGATGATTTTTTGATAACGGCGTTGGATGGTACATTCGCGTTCATGCAAATGAATGACATTGCCAAAATGGTCGGCCAACACCTGCACTTCGATATGTCGTGGGTTTTCAATGTATTGCTCAACGAACACCGTCCCGTCACCGAAATACTTCTCGGCTTCGCGCGAGGCACGTTCCAACTCGTCTTTCAAATCTTCTTTTTGCCAAACAATGTGCATGCCTTTTCCGCCGCCACCCGCCGCTGCCTTAATCAAGACAGGATACGGCAAGCTGTCGGCCTGTGCGATGATGTCGTCGTGGCTACCCATGGTGCCAAATGTGACGGGAATGCCATTTTTTATAGCCACTTTCCTCGCTTCAATCTTATTGCCCATCAAGCGCATCGACTGCGCGTCGGGACCGATGAAAATCAAGTTGTTGGCTTCACAAGCCTCCACCAATTCGGGACTTTCGGAGAGGAAGCCATAACCAGGATGAATGGCATCGGCACCAGCATCCAAAGCCGCATCGATGATTTTCCGGACATTGAGATACGTGTCTTTCAAAGCACCGCCACCCAAAGGGCACGCCTCATCAGCCATCCTCCTATGCAGCGCGTTGGCATCATTGTCGGCAAAGACCGCCACCGAAGCGATATGCAGTTTCCGCAGACTCTTATTGATACGCACTGCAATTTCACCTCGGTTAGCAATCAGTATTTTATTTATCTTTTTGCTGTTCATAGCGTCATAATGATACCGCAAAAATACAAAAAGAAAGACAACCTTTAACAGATTGTCTTTCCTTTTTTACATTGGTTGGTATAGACGCGCCCATGCACGTCTCTACAACCATTGGTGAATTAGTACACCAAGAACTTCACGCAACTGCTGTTGCCACCTTGGTTGAGGCGCAAGACGTATGAGCCTGTGCTGAGGTTTTCGGTGTTGATTCTGAACTCATGCGAGCCTTCTGACATGCGACCAACGCTTCGGTTCATCACCATGCGACCTGTCAAGTCAAACACTTGGTAGTTGACATTGGCGCTTTCAGTCATTTCGAAGCTCACAGTAGCCTCACCCTGAACCGGGTTAGGATAGAGCAACACAGAGGTTTCAACAGCGGCGGGTGTTTCAGGAACACTGGTGCCAGAAACTTTGTAGTTCTCGCAACGGAACACACCCTTGCCATAAGTGGCGGCGTAGATGATACCCGTATTATGAACACCAGGATAATCGGTGATGAAAGTACCATCTTCAGTCACTTCAACAATTTGCTTGTCCTCTTTGCTCATTCTTTGTTGCTTCAGCTCCATCACAGGAACCTCACCCAACATGCGACTTTCAGCCGTCCAGTTGGCACTGGCGATGTCCTTCGTTCTGAAGATACCGCGTTCCGTGCCAATAATGACATCACCCGTTCCCATTTCAATCAGTGAAGAATAGACGGGCATCAGCGGCAGGTTGCCTTGCACTGAGGTAAACACCGGATTATCCGACAAAGCGTTAGTGGAATAGAACACATAGCTTTCGTTGCCATAGTTACCACAGGTAATGACGACCTTATTGGAGTTGCGAGGATCAAATGAAACTGAAGTGATACATTGACCATCAATGGGGAGCTCAATGAGTGTGGTAACCACTTGGCAATCAGGATTCATGATAGTGCTTGCATGGCCCAAGGAGTCGGTAACGGTGACGGTGTTGACACCCGTTGCAAGATTAGAAACCGTATTCAAGTGCGTAATACGATAAAGCTTGCCATTCTTGAAGCCAACAAACAGATTGTCGCCATCAGCGGAGAGACCCATGCTAAGAGGTTCGCCCGTATAGCTGTAGCTGGCGAGTTCAGGATGCTGATTGATCATGCTATTTGACAACTTACCAGCGATTTTAATCCATTCTGATTCCACGCCGAAATTCAGGGGAGTCAGCGACAAATAAAGAGCATCCGTGAAGGAGACAAACAACTTGGCTGCAATGGGGTCATGAACCAAGACAGAGTCGCCAGCAGCAAGGGGAGCAGTCAAAGTGAAATTGAAGGGGTAATTGTTGTTACTGATGCATTCGACCACTTTTCCAGCAGGTTCAACCTCTTCTGTTGTGTTGTAGTACCACACAGAATCAATATTCCAAGTTGCATCATATTCTTCAGTCATCACGAAAGGCAGACGGTAGGAAGAGCCGTTCACACTCAAACCTGAAGTGAAGTTGGTGGAAACCCAGTCTTCACCTGCAGTTTCGGAACGAGCAATCGCCGGATGTCCGTCACTACCCTTATAGGTCACGAAAATCGTGTTGGAGTTGATCATTGAGAATGCGCACGGACCTGCATCCGATCCATTTGAGTACATACCCATATTGTCGCCAGAAGGATTAATCCAAAGGCCTGTGCCAAGGGTATTCGTGTTTTCATCACCCTCAATCAGAACGGTACCATGGTCAAGGCCGGAAGCCATGACACGCGTGTCTTTGCCAGAGTAGGCCACGCTGAAGGCACGCATGGTGACATAGTTTCTATTGCAGTTAAAGAACATGAAATTCCTATCGCCTTTGTAGAGACCGCCATCGGTGCCAATGTAATACTCATTCGGGTCGTTAGGATTAAAGGTCATCACGTGAAGGCCAACATGGAGATAGGCGGGTGATGAAATCATGGAATTGAGGGTGACGGCTTCGCACAGATAATAACCTGATCCACTTGAAGGACGCTGCAAACGCCATAATTTATAACCAGTCACATAAAGAATGCCGTCATTGCTGGGGTCAACAACGATACCCTGGTTGTAAACGCCTCTGCCTTCATAAATGTTGTGACCAAGGTCAGTACCTACATTGGGCAAAATTCTGCTCCAAGTAGCGCCCTTGTCCGATGTCATGAAAACACCGGCGTGGTTGCCTTGGGCATCGATGCTTGAAGCATAAATGACGTTATCGTTCTTAGGAGAAACTGCGATGTCAAGAATGGCAGCTGCCAAAGGCAGAAGGGTGTCACCTTCCATTTGTGTGGTCTCTCCAGAATGGCACACGAGGTTATTGATATCGTCACCAATATAAATCTTACCATCGACAGAAGCAACGATGACATTGCCGCTACCGACTTTCACTTGAGCGGCATTGCCTTCAAGGACCGTATGCCAGCTTTGACCCTTGTTAGAAGTATACTTCAGGCCTTCAGGAGTGGCGACCAAAAGCTTGTTGCCAACAACTGCAACTTCGTTGATATAAAGCCATTCATCAGCCGTGGGAGCCACAATCTGGGTCATTGCATCGTTGTTTCTTGCATCGATAGTCCAGATGCCCGTTCCAATGAAGCTATTGGTATAACCCTGTTGGCTGAGACCATTGTAATCGTAAGTGTTATTACCAAACTTGGAAATAGTACCGCAATCGCCAGTACCCACATAGATGACGCCGTCCTTGTCTTGAGCCATGGTGCTGACCATCAAGTCAACATTGCCCACCTGGTGCCAAGTGATACCTTGATTGTAAGTCTTATAAACGCCACCGCCTTTTGAACCGATATAGACGACGCCATTAGGATTGTTGGAAGCGTTCAAAGTGTTATCATACAAAATAGCGGTAGTCTGGCCACCCATGTTGTCGGGACCCATATTGATCCAATACAAAGCGTCTTCGGCTCTGTCGCTCATCACAGGGGTTTGCATTGCCTTGAACATGTCGACAGGGTCAATCAAACCTGTTTTTTGGTTAACGCGAAGGCTTCCCATGAAGCTTTCCGAATTCATTGTGGGTTGTGTGCGTGGCACATAGTGTCCACCTTGGTCAGCGATAACCGACTGACCCAAGATCATGATTACCAGAAGTAAACTGAAAGGTAAAAATCTCTTTTTCATATCACGAAATTTTAATTAATTATCTGTATTACACTAAGTCATTGCGTCTAACGACACTTTTTCACTTTAATATGGTCTGCAAATATAGGACATTCTCCCAAAGAAAAAGCATTTTGCCGAAAAAAAAAGTGATTTTTTTCTCAACAAGCCTTTTTAGAGCTTACCAAAAAGGTCAAAATGGGCGCATGGAATCTTCCATCAGCCAGCCTACACTGCCATTGGCGATTTTGATCTTGCACCATCCGTCGGCCGTCTCCAAAATGCTGACTTTCGTGCCTTCGTGCAACACAAAGAGGTCGACACTGGTTTCGCTGGGCGAGCTTTTCACCGTCACCGTCGGCGTCATAAGAATGGCTTGGTCCTGCTTCTCGGAAGCCACCTTTAGTTGTGCGGCAAAGACCACCGACAATCCAAAGGCAAGCAGGAAAACGAGGCCAGCGAAAAAGCCCAACTTCCTCAGTCCCACCTTGCGTGAACGCAAAAACAAGAACAGTGAAACCAACAGCAAGGCGAAGAAAACAATGGAGCACCAAGCCCATTGGTTGCCCGAAAGCGAAGCCCTGGCATTACGCCATCCTCTGACGATAAACGACTGTGGAACAGGCTCAATCTTGTCGACAATGGCATGGTTGGCAATGGCGAGGTTGGTCTGCACTTCTTCGTTCGAAGGGTCAAGTTTCAGGGCTTTTTCGTAATAGTAAATCGCCAGGGGATACTCATGCATCTTATAGTAAGCATTGCCCAAATTATAATAGAGCGGCACCGACTCCATGTCGGTAGCCAATATCTTCTCATAGATGATTTTAGCCGAGTCGTAGTTGCCCATATTGTAGGCAGCATTGGCTTGCTCAAACCAAACGTCGACACTTTCCTGTGCCTTGCCCATGAAGGCGAATAGCGACAATAATATAAATAAGGTGTATCGTTTCATCTCTTTTTCCCTTTCATTGTTTACAAGACTTTTTCCGCTTTCGAAATCACGTCGATGCCGCGTTGATAGAGGTCGTCCATCTTTTCCTCGGCGCTGCCGGGAGCAAAACGGGCAAACTCACAGTTGTTGAGCGTATCGACAAACTGCTGCGTCAATTCATCGGGCACATTTTTACCCTTCATGGTCTCACTCACCGTGTCCATTGAGAGTTTGGAGCGTTCGATGCCTAATTTGTCGGCGATGTAGCCCCACAAGGCTTGCGACATCTCCACATAGAACTTCTCTTGGTCCTTGGCTTTCAAGTGCAGATAAGCATTCTTCAAACGGCCACGGGCCACCTTGTCGGCTTTTCTGTTACGATTTGCGGCCGTATCTTTGCTCATCTGTTCGCGCTTCTTCAAGACAAACAACAAGATGATGAAGAGCAGCAACAGCACGAGAAGTGCCACGAAATAGGCTGCCGACCCAAAGAATACCGTATGCGTAGGCTTCAAACGCGCATCGCCCGTCATGATATGGCGGATGTCGCTACCCAAATACTTGATATCCTCTTGGTTGGAGGTGAAAACACCGCCACCGTCGTCGGAGCCAGAGCCCTTTTCCACCTTAATTTCGTATGGATCGGAGGACATAACCTCGTAAGAATCAGTCGACGAGTTGTAATAAGAGAACTCCACCGAAGGGATGGTAAAACTGCCTGCACGACGTGGGATTGCCAAATATTCCGCCTTTTTCGTTCCTGTCAGACCTTGCGGGCCCACATTGGTTGATGTGGAGATTTTGGGGTCATACACTTCAAAGTCAGGCGGGAAGACAGGCTCGGGCATCTGAAGCAGCTCCACATTGCCCGTACCCGAAACGGTAAGGGTTAAGGTAACAGCCTCGTTGGTGCTCAGTTCCGTCTTGTCGATGTCAGACTTGAAACTATAATTACCTACAGCGCCGGCAAACGAGGCAGGTTTGCCGTTTTCAGGAAGGTTCTTCACCTCAAGGGTTAAGGCTTGCGATGAGAGTTCCTTCTTCACGTTGACGATGTTACGGTTGAAGAAAGGATCGTTGAAGAAGGCCTCGAAGGGGTCCATGCTGCGGGTGTTGTTGCGCTCGGTGCGGATTTGGGCAATGCATTCCATTGTCATTGGGTCGAGAGCAAGCTTGCCCGAACGCTGAGGAACTACAATCACCTTTTGGATTTCCGCAGTCGTGTATTCAATGCCATTGATGTATTCGCTAGACTGCTTCAAGGTGCCGCTATTGTCGGAGACATCTTTCGTCCAAAAACCTGCGTATGAAGGCATCTTGGAGAGCGACACCGACGACACGGGCACTTTGGTGTAAAGCTTATAGGTCAGTACGACCTGTTCGCCGACGTATGCTGATTTCTTTGACGGTATAACCCTGAGAAACAAATCCTTGCCACTGACTTGCGAGTCGGTAGTATTCTGCTGCGACTGCCCTTGTCCCGAAGAAGTGCCTCCTCCCGAAGGCGCCGCATGACTACCATCGTCAGGAATCACCTTGATGTCGAAAGGCTGGCTGGTGATTTTATTTCCTTTCACGGTAAGCGATGCCGAACCCACATGTACCGTACCCTCCTGATAAGCCTGCAAGGCATAGGTATAGGTACACTTGACGGTGTGCGACATCGAGCCGTTGACCATCGAGAAGCTTGAACTCGTCGAAGTGAACGGGCCACCCAACACTGTAAGGCCATCAAACGAAGGCGCTTGGAAATTCTTGCCTTCGGCATTGGCTTCAAACACCACCTGGAAACGCTCGCCCACCATAACTTGTTTCTTGGTGGAAACGGTCAGGGTCGGGTTGTCTTGCGCCCATAGCCACAGCGGGCATAACATCAAAAACAAAATGATTCGTTTATTCATAATTACCAATCTTTATCACTCTTCTTCTTGGGTTGTTGTCTTACTTTTTGTTCGTTGACCTTCTCCATGGTCTTCTTTTCCTGGTTCTCAAGGGCATCCAACATGCGCTGGGCATCTTCCTTCGACATCTGCTGGTTTTGCTGTTGTTGGTTTTGCTGCTGCTGTTGCTGGTCTTGGTTCTGCTGCTGGTCTTGTTGTTGCTCTTGATTCTGCTGGTCTTGTTGTTGGTCTTGCTGCTGTTGTTGCTGCTGGTTCTCGCCTTCACTCTTTTCAAAGATGGCGGAGACCTCCACATCGAAGTCAGGCATGGTGAAGAAGTTACCCAAAGGCTGCACCTTCACGGCAGTGTCGCCCACCTGATGGATGACATACTCCTTGAACTGGTAGCCAGGCTCGGGAACGTTGTTCAGCTTCACCGTCTCGCGGCGTGTGGCTTCCACTTGGTCGAGCAAGACATGACCGCCTTTCAGCGTGGAGTCGGCATTGACCTTGAAATAATTCGTCGCTTCCACGAAATTGGCCTTCACCGTCACATCGGAGTCAATCATCTGGAACATGTTGTCGTCGGAAACGGGTGCCGACTCAGTAGCATCCTTGTCGCTGACCACCCGCAAGTCATCCAATTGGTAGCCTTTGTCGGGTTTTACGATAATGCCAATGTTGGTTCCAGGTTTGACCAAACTATCGGTCACCTTAATGGTACCATTAGCCACGCTGTCGACGCTGACTTTCAATGCTGTACGGAAAGTGGCTGTCACCGTCACGTCGAAGTTGGGCATTTGGAATACCGTATCATTGACTGTCACCGTATCACTGCGGCTCCCTGTCTTATACACAATGAACTTATCCACAACATAGCCATCCTCGCCTTTCCCAGATAGTGCAACCTGCTGGCCTTCAACGGCTTTTTGTCGGTCTGCACGCACCGTGCCATGCTTGATGTTCTTTTCGATTTCAATCTTATGCGACGGTTTAAACACAGCCGTGACCATCACATCAAACTTGGGCATAATGAAACTGTTGCCACTCACGTCGACCTTCACCTCCATATTGTCGGCTCGTGCCACAATATACTCCGACAAGGCATAATCCTCATCTGCTTGCGAAGTCAACGTGACGCGCTGCCCATTATATGCCATCTTTTCATTCGCCTCTACCCTACCATGCTCAGGCTGTACCACCCAAATCTCGCTCTTGACTAAATGGGCGCGGCAATACTCAAGGTTATACAACGCGTTTTCGTTCTCGGGGTTCATCTTCAGCGACACCTTATATATACTAAATGCGTCATAGAACTTGTCTTGGGCCAGCAAGCAGTTGCCCATATTGAACAAAGCATCCGATTTCAGTTTGGCATCGGGCGAAAGCTCCAACACCTTTTGGAACTCAGTATAAGCCGTGTCGTACGACTGCTTGGCGTAATACACATCGCCCAAGTTGAACTGTGCCTTCGCGTTGTTAGGCCTGATTTCCAACGCTTTCCGATAATTGGAGATGGCTTGTTCGTAATTGCCACCCTTGTAGTTTCGGTTGCCCTTGCGTATGGCCTTCTCGTCGCTCTGTGCCGAAACCGTCAGTGCAGACGACAAAAAAACAATGATTGTCAGATATTTAATGAGCTTATTCATCTTTCTTCTCAAAAATATTAAACTTCCTCTCCCAGCCTTTTTTGCCCGAGGAAAAGAAAACCTCAATCAACAAAAGGATGATGGCAGCGGCCACAAACCACTGGAATTGGTCCTCGTAATCGGTGAAAACCTTGGCATCGATTTCCGACTTGTCGAGTTTGTTGATGTCTTCGTAAATCTTCTCCAAACCCACGTTGGAATTGCTGGCTCGCACATAAATGCCATTACCTGCCGCAGCAATCTTTTGCAGCATCTGCTCGTCGAGGCGGGTGATGATGGTGTTGCCGTTACGGTCCTTGCGGTAGCCAATCTGATGGCCATACTGGTTGTATTCCGGAATCGGTGCACCATCGGGGAGGCCCATACCGATGGTATAGACGTGTACGCCTTGCTTCGCGGCCTCTTGCGCTGCCTTCACGGCAGCATCGTTCTCGTGGTCTTCACCATCGGAGATGATGATGATGGCACGGCTGTGGGCTTCATCGGGGAACGACTTCAGCGCCAAATTGATAGCCTCAGCAATGGCTGTACCTTGCGAAGCCACGAGGCTGGTATTGATGGTCGAAAGGAACATCTTCGCCGCCGAATAGTCGGTGGTGATGGGCAACTGCACGAAAGCCTTGTCAGCAAAGACGATGACACCGATACGGTCACCTCTCATGTCGCTGATGAGTTTGTTGATGGCCTGCTTGGAGCGTTCCAAACGACTTGGTACAATGTCTTCGGCATTCATTGAGTTGGATACGTCGACCGCCAAATAAAGGTCGATGCCTTCGCGTTTCACTTCCTCCATCTTACTGCCACTCTGCAAGTTGGCCAAAGCCAAAATAGTACAGGCAATCATAAGAAGGAAGATAACGAACTTGAAATTGGCGCGACGGGTAGAATAACTCGGCACCAACTGTTCCCGCATTTCCAGTTTGGCGAAACGTTCGAAACGGCGTTTTTGGCTGACGCGGAACAAAATATAAATGATGACCAATACTGGGATGACAATCAACCAGTAGAGGTACTCGGGGTGTTCAAATCGCAATACGTTTTCCATAAGAATTATATTGACACGGGACACGGGACTGCGAAACACGGGACAGCCAAATGTCTCGCGTCTCGTGTCTCGAAGTCTCGTGTCAAAATGTAACGCTTCATTTCTTATCTACTAATCAGTTATCGTTCTGAAAATAGTCTTACGCAGCAGGAATTCGAGCAACAACAATGCCAAAGCCCAAGCCACCAAAGGATAAAACTCCTCGTGAAGGCGGCGGAACTCCGTCACCTCGATTTTGGAACGTTCCAGCTTGTCGATTTCCTGATAGATTTCGTCCAACTTCTGGTTGTTGTTGGCTCGGAAATACTTGCCACCCGTCGAGTTGGCGATGTTGGACAGCAGTTTCTCATCGATTTCGACTTTCACTTGCTGAATCACAGTGCCACCGAAGGGACTCTGCATTGGCATTGGAGCCATGCCGTATGTACCCACGCCGATGGTGTAAACGCGAATGCCATAGAGTTTGGCAATCTCGGCGGCGGTATACGGGTCGACGGAACCTGCGTTGTTCATACCATCGGTAAGGAGAATGACCACCTTGGAGATGGCTTCGCTGTCCTTGAGTCGGCTGACTGCGGTGGCGAGACCATCACCGATAGCGGTGCCATCATCAATGAGGCCGTTTTTCATCTCAGCCAGCATGTTGAGCATCACACCATGGTCGGTGGTCAACGGCACCTGGGTGAAAGACTCACCCGAAAAGATGACCAAACCCATGCGGTCGCCGGGACGTCCTTTCACGAAGTCGGAGGCCACGTTTTTGGCTGCGGTCAGTCGGTCGGGTTTGAGGTCACGGGCCAACATGGAGCCTGAGACGTCCATGGCCATCACGATGTCGATGCCTTCGATGTTGGATGTCGAGTTGGTCGAGGAACTTTGAGGGCGTGCCAAAGCCACGATGAGCAATGCCAAAGCCGCCATCTTCAAAGCGAAAAGCAGGTGACGCAAGTAGGCTTTCCATGTCTTCGGCAACTTGACCATGCCTTTCAGGTCGGAAAAGTTCACCGCGGCTTCCTGTTTCTTGTGGCGCAGGATGTACCAAACGATGGTCAGCGGCACCAAAAGCAAGAGCCACAGCAGTTTAGGATTAGCAAATTCAATGTTTTCAAACATTTGTCTCACCCTCCTTTCCAACTTTTACTTCTTGTTTCTGCTTCTGCTGCTCCGCGAGTCTCGCTTCTTCCTCAGCCTTCCGCTTCTGGAATTGCGCATAGCTCTCATTGACGAAGTCGGTCATGCTGTTCATGGCGTTTTCGCTTTCCAAGCTGGAGCTCGAATACTTGGCAAACTTCACCAAATCAGCGACTTCCATCGTTTCTTTCAACTTATTGTAGGTCTCTGACGAGAAACGCAACGGTTTGACCTCTTCCAAAATGTCGTCGGTGGTCATTTCAACAGCATTCACGCCAAACTGACCTTCGATATATTCGCGGGCGATGTCGGTCAGCGTAGAGAAATATTCCTTCACCTTGCCCGACTGCCACATCTTTTCCTCACGCAAGCGTTTCAAGTCATCGACAGCCTTGTCGTATGGCGGAATGACTGGACCTCTGACAATATTGCCATCGGCATCCACCTTGGTTTTGCGATGCTTGCGCCAATACAAAATGCCGACAACGATCAACGCTAACAGCAACACACCGAGAATCCACGGGAACACCTCTTTCATCTGAATCGGCGCGTCAATGGGACCCACGATGGGTTTGTAAGGCTGCAAGGTATCAACGGCTATCGTAGTGGCATACAAATCAATAGGCTCCGTAAAAGCTTGCATCCGCATCGGGTCGTCGAACGACTTGGCGTAGGTCAGGCCGACAGCCGGAACTTGGATTTGGCCGGTATCAAAGGTCATCAAGGTCAGTTGCTGCTTCACGATGACATTGCTATCGGCGTCGGCGGTACGTTCCACATTGCCACGCTTGATGATGTCGAGCTGCTCCGACAGCGTGTCGATGGCGAAATCGTTCCATTCCACAAACCAGCCGTAGGGCACCTTGAGGCTCAAGTCGAGCGTAAAAGGCTTGCCCACCTGCACCTTCGTGTCGTTGACCTTGCCTTCCACCTCCACGTTTTGCGCGTTGAGGCCGCCAAGCAAAGCGAACGTCGCCATCAAAATCAAAACATATTTCTTCATCTTCTTGCCTCCCTTTTCTTAAAGAGTTGCATCAAAGGTTTCACATAGTCTTCATCGGTGTAAATCAACGAGTTGTCGATGCCATGTTTGGTAAACTCACGGTTTAGCTCCGCCGATTTATACTGAATCATCTGCTGGTAGGCATCGTGCCATGCACGGCTCGACGTGTCGACCCAACGTTCCTTGCCCGTCTCCGAGTCGCGGAACTTGACCAAACCCACCTTAGGAATGTCCATTTCACGGTGGTCGGTGATGCGCAGCGCAACAAGGTCGTGCTTATTAGCACAAATCTGCATCTCTTTCTCGAAACTTTGATCCGTCATGAAGTCGGAGATGAGGAAAGCCGTGGTGCGACGTTTAATGGCCGAAGTCAGGAAACGCAGGCCCTCACCAATATCGGTACCGCGTTCCATCGGCTTGAAGTCGACGATTTCGCGGATGATACGCAGGATATGGGAACTGCCCTTCTTCGGCGGGATGAACTTCTCGATTTTGCTGCTGAAGAAAATCACACCCACCTTGTCGTTGTTCTGGATGGCAGAAAACGCCAAGACTGCTGCCAATTCGGCAGTCAGGTCGCGCTTCGACTGGCTCTGCGAGCCGAAGTCGTTGGAACCCGACACGTCGATGAGCAGCATCACCGTCATCTCACGCTCTTCCTCGAAAATCTTGACGAAAGGCTTGTTGAAGCGGGCGGTGACGTTCCAGTCGATGTTACGGATGTCGTCGCCGTACTCGTACTCACGCACCTCGCTGAAGGTCATACCACGCCCCTTGAAGGCGCTGTGGTACTGTCCCGAGAAAATGTGGTTGGACAAGCCTCGCGTCTTGATTTCGATTTTTCGGACTTTTTTGAATATTTCTGTTGATTCCATATTTTAAACCATCATTTTTTCATTATTCGGCTTGGGGTTTACACCCCGTTCGCCGATTTTTTCGGCAGGCAGGGATTCCATTTCATTCCATCGCCTGCCTAATTTCCGTCGTCCCTACGGGACTGAGGGTTACGGCACCTCGATGGTATTCAATATTTCGTTGATGATTTCTTCGGTGGTGATGTTTTCGGCTTCGGCCTCGTAGGTCAAACCGATACGGTGGCGCAACACGTCGGGGGCCACGGCACGGATGTCCTCGGGGATAACGTAGCCACGGTGCTTGATGAAGGCGTAGGCTTTGGCAGCCAAGGCGAGGTTGATGGTGGCACGCGGTGAGCCGCCGTAGCTGATCATGTTGGCAAACTTCTTCAGCTTGTAATCAGAAGGATAACGTGAGGCGAAAACGATGTCGGTGATGTAATTCTCAATCTTCTCGTCGAGGTAGATTTCGCGGCACACCTCGCGGGCGCGGATGATGTCCTCGGGCTTCACCACGGCGTTGATCTTGGCACCGGCATTAGCAATATTCTGACGCAGAATCAGTTTCTCCTCTTCCTTCTTGGGGTAGTTGATGACCACCTTCAGCATGAAACGGTCCACCTGGGCCTCGGGCAGCGGATAGGTACCTTCCTGCTCGATGGGGTTTTGGGTAGCCATGACGAGGAAGGGATCCGGCAACTTAAAGGTCTCGTCGCCGATGGTCACCTGATGCTCCTGCATGGCTTCAAGCAGGGCACTCTGCACCTTGGCGGGAGAACGGTTGATTTCATCAGCGAGGACGAAGTTGGCGAAGATGGGACCGCGACGCACCACAAATTCCTCCTTCTTCTGGCTGTAAATCAGCGTACCGATGAGGTCGGCGGGCAGCAGGTCGGGGGTGAATTGGATACGGGCGAAGTCGGCGTCGATGGCACTGGCCATTGACTTGATGGCCAAGGTCTTAGCCAAACCAGGCACACCTTCGAGAAGGATGTGACCGTTAGCTAACAAGCCAATCAAAAGGCGTTCGGTCATCTGTTTCTGTCCGACGATGACCTTGTTCATTTCGAGGTTGATGAGGTCGAGGAATTGACTCTCACGTTGGATTTTTTCGTTCAGTTCACGAATGTCAGTTTCTATCATTTTATGTTGATTGTTTGATTGTTTACTCGTAGGTCGGGGAATGAATTCCCCGATGAAATTGGCCCGCCCCTTCAGGGCTTTTTCGGCCCGTCAAAAATCGTGCAAAAATAGCGGTTATTTGGGTAAATAACTCCTATTTAATAAATTTATTGCGGGGATTTCTTACTTTTGCACTTTCAATCACGAGAAAAATGATCAAAAAAATCTATAAATTCGGTGGCGCGTCGGTGAAGGATGCCGAGGCTGTGCGCAATTTGGCTGACATCGTGGGCCAACACAAGGACGAGGATATTTTGTTGGTGATCTCCGCCATGGGTAAGACGACCAATATGCTCGAAAAGGCCCTGGCCAACTTCCGTGAACATGACGGCAATCTCGGCATGGAAGCCCTTCATGAGGTCATCGCTTACCACGACAGCATCATCCAAGGCCTGTTCGACGGCAACACCGACCCACATTTCGACGAAAACATCGCCGGACTTTTCATCGAGCTGTGGGAGAAACTGCAAAAGACCGAAGACCCCTACGATTACCAATATGACCAGACCGTGTGCTACGGCGAGCTCATCTCGACCAGCATCATCCACGAATACCTCAGCAAATGCGACATCCCAACACGCTGGCTCGACGCACGCCAATATGTCATTGCCGAAGATGAGACCCACTACCGCGCCGCCAACCCCGATTGGGATGAGACAAGACTCAGAATCAGCAAATTGAACGATGAGCATATCCGAGGTATCGTATGCCTGACCCAGGGATTCATCGGCGGCACTGCCGATGGCAAACACAGTGTCACTCTCGGGCGCGAAGGTTCCGACTTCACAGCGGCCATCTTCGCCAACTGCCTTGATGCTGAAGAGGTTACCATCTGGAAGGATGTGGACGGCCTGCTCAACGCCGACCCGAAACGCTTCACTAACACAGTTCAGCTGCCACATATTCCCTACTCCGAAGCCATCGAGTTGGCCTTCTACGGTGCGACCATCATCCACCCAAAAACCATCAAACCGTTGCAAAACAAGGGGATAACACTCAAAGTACAGTCGTTCCTCCACCCCGACCACGAGCCTTCGCTCATCGACGGCGGCCATAGGAAAAACGACGAGACCATCCCCTCGTATATTGTCAAGGACAACCAAACACTAGTTTCCATCTCGCCCCGCGACTACTCGTTCATGGACGAACGCAACCTGAAGACCATCTTCGCCGTTTGCGCTGACCTCAACATCCACGCGAACATGATTCAGACCTCCGCGCTGATGCTTTCCTTCTGTTTCGACAGCAACGAGCAGAAGCTGAAACAGCTGAGAGCCAACCTCAAAGAAGGTTTCAGTATCAAGTACAACGACGGTTTGCAGCTATTCACCATTCGCCACTATCAAGACGGTTTGGAAAACGACTTCATCAAAGGCAGAAAGATTTTGGTGAAGCAAAGTAGTAGGAGTACGATGCAGTTTGTTTTGGGTTAAAAAAAGTACTATTTTCTTGTTTTTATGCTTTTTTTGGCTTTATTTTGCCGCTTGTTAACCAACATGAGCCATCTTGTGCCATAAGACTATTGATATGAACACTTCTTTTGAACCCAAAAGCCAAGCTCCAACGCAAAGAGTAGCCCACCGTGAGAACCATAGTGCAAAAGCTTATCCTTCGCGCACCATCGTCCACGCCAAGCTTGAGATGACCGAGCCAGGCGACCACGATGAGCAAGAAGCCGATGCCGTGGCCAACACCATGGTGAGCGAAGGAAGGATTGCAAGGAAGATTTCGGGCGGTGGCAGTAGCTCTTCAGGCATTGCCGTGTCGCGGCAGATGGAGAGTCAACTGAACCATTTACAGGGTGGTGGACAAGCCATGCCAGAGGGTTTGCGCAACATGATGGAGAGCGGTTTCGGGCAGGACTTCTCACAGGTGCGGCTCCACACCGACAGCGAGGCGGCCAGCATGAGCAGCAGCATCCACGCCAAGGCTTTCACCCTCGGCAATGACATTTACTTCAACCGTGGGCAGTTTTCCCCTGAAACCACCGAAGGGCAACGCCTTGTGGCGCATGAATTGACGCATGTGGCACTGGGAGGGGGTCGGATTAGTAGAGACCCGGAGCCGGATCCAAATCCAGATACAAATCAAAGCCAAGATGTTGCTTCTAATGGACAAGAACCGGATCTCACCCAAGACACAGAGCCTCAACCCAAGGATCTTAAAAGCATTGTGACATCTCAGGACACAGAGGATCAAAAAGTGGATGACCTTATTGAACTATTGGTTACTAAGGCTGTGGCTGCGGAAGGTTACATAGAAAGAGATGTGTTGATAAAAGATATTGATAAGTTTTATGTCAATCGATACCTGACCAAGGAAGAAAGGGAAGAAGGCGAGGAGGTATATTCAATAAAAAAGAAAAGAATATTTGATAAGTTACAAATAAAATCCAAATCTATTTATCTGTCAGCTTTAACGATAAAACTACAGAATCTAAAATCAGAAACAGAAGAATATGCTTTTTTAAAGACATTAAGAAGAGCCATATTAAAGAACAAGGCTTTTATCCGTTTTTTAAATGGCGACACTAATAAATTTGAAACTGAGTATTTTACAGGTGTTATTAATAAAGGTTTACCGAGTGAAGCCAATATTACCAAGTTTCAATATGATATAGGTCTAGAATCAGAATTTGGTTTGGCATGGTGCGATTGGTTTGTCCATTGGTGTTTTGTTAATGCCTTTCATCCAATGGGATTAGAGATGGACGAAAAGAACACAAAAGTGCAAGAAACAATTAAGAATTCTATTTATGAATACACAATGTACGAGAATTTAGATATTTACGTAAGAAAAGGTGATCTTTTGACAAATACGACGAAAAGAACTTTTCCAAAGCATCCTACAAGAGGAAATGTTCCAGATACTAAAAGACTTTATAATGAAGCCATGGACGCCAAGAAATACAATGATCCGTCCAATCCAGTGCCCTCTGATTTTATAACTTCTATTGGAAAGGAAGGAACACCTAAAAAGGGGGATGTAATTTACTTTATAAAACAGGCGGCTGAAGGACCTCACCATATTGGACTTGTCATAAATGTTAAAAGCGATATGGTCTATACGATTGAAGGAAACACAGACAACAAGGGGAGTGTTACTAAAGAGGATGCGTTTGGTAATAGCGTTCATGGTGAGTCTAGTAATGTCGAAGGAGCCGGAAATGGAGTTTTTATTAAACAGTACAAAATCACCGATGAGAGCATAGATGGATATGGACGCCCCGATTATAAAGGTTTATTGCATTTTTTAATCGAGTATTATAATGGTAGTTCTTACACAAAGTGACACAGTCATATTCTCTTAAAAGTGATTCACTCTGGTACTCCAAATTGACCGCTTATGCTGAAAAGAGAAAACTTAATATAGAATGCGAACCGAAGCGGGGGCTTCCTTCTGGCTGCTTGTCTATTCTAGACGGATAAAAGAGTGAGGGTGGGCAATTACCTGTACTAAGGGGGCAAATTATGGTGCTCAACACTGCTTTTCCAGATCATTTTCTATATTTGTCAAGGTCACAACACTCTCGCCATAGAGAAGGTATGGGAGAAACTTATTATTGATTATGCCTGAGAGTATTTTCAAACTGTATCGGCCTTCAAAATAAGGATGAGGAAAGATCATGGCGGTTGCGTTCCATCCAGTGTGTTTGGAGTAAAGTCTGCAATTTCAAGAACATTCAAAGTTTCATCATTTTCCTGTTATCCAAGGAGACCGACAACTGAACAGCAACGACAAACGACAACATAAAGCACTGGAATAAACACCTTTTCTATATCTATCAACACCAACCTATAACGTTTTTTCTAAGACTGCAAAAAAAATTCACATTTTTATTGTTTTTACGCTTTTTTTGGTTTAATTTTGCCGCTTGCAAACCAACAAGCGGCATTTTTGTGCGCAGTATGAACACACCTTCCATGAACACCTCTTTGGAACACAAAACTTTAGCTCAAACGCAACGAGCACAACACCACGAAAGCCAAAGCGCGAAAGCCTTCCCTTCGCGCACCATCGTCCATGCCAAATTGGAGATGACCGAGCCAAACGACCACGACGAACAGGAAGCCGATGCCGTGGCAAACACTATCATGAGCGGTGGAAAAATAGCACGGAAGATTTCAAGCGGTGGCAGTAACTCGTCCGGCATTGCCGTGTCACCGCAAATGGAGAGCCAACTCTCGCAGCTGCAAGGCGGCGGGCGGCCCATGCCACAAGGTTTGAAGAGCATGATGGAAAGCGGCTTCGGGCTGGACTTCTCGCAAGTGCGGCTCCACACCGACAATGAGGCGGCCAGAATGAGCAGCAGCATCCATGCCAAGGCCTTCACCCATGGCAACGACATTTATTTCAACCGTGGCCAGTTCGCCCCCGACACTACTGAAGGACAACGCCTTGTGGCACATGAATTGGCACATACAATCCAGAATAACGGGGTGATTGCGAGGAAAAAGAAAAAAGAGACTCCGGAGGAAAGAGCTCAACGGAAAAAGGATGAACGATTGAAAAAAGAAAAAGAAATCCGGCACGGTCTATATAATGACCTAAAAGATGACAGCTTCCAATCAAGGGTTGTTATTATCTCCAATAATCAAACCGACGGCTTGATTATTATAGATAATATTCTGGATGATTGCGAATCATTAATCAATCAGATTGGTAAAAAAGTAGGGAAGGAGCAAGTCGTTCAACAGGTGTATAACACACTGACGCAAGTATCTTCGGCCATGGATATCCTTGTTAATGCCAAGTTGATTAATCCTGAGAAGGATGCCGCTGGCAACCTTTCTATGACAGATTGGATAGAGACGAGGGATCACTTCGTTAATGTTGTCCGAAGCCTTGCAAACAAGGCTCATAATCCAGCAATCGCAGTATTAATGTACGAGGGAACGTATTATCGTTCCGACTATAATCCGGTATTGAATGGTGCAACTGAAAATGCTGCTAAAGAAGGACTTTCTTCCGGTCTCTCCAAATATGGTGCTGTCTGTAATAATGCTGTATATGGATCACTCATCGCTTCTGATGCCGTATATCAGTTTAATCCAAAGGAAGCACATAATAAAAGTCAGAGGAGTAATAAGGGACGTATCAGTGGTCTTTCATCGGGAGACAGGTACAATTGGTCTGATTATAATTTGCAGGGCTCGGGATATGGGGAAAAAGCTTTGGATAATGCGAAACAAGGAGATGTTGTCATTTTTTGGAATTTAAGCGCGGAATGGATTAAGGATTCTTTATTGGATAGTTTCGATGAGTGGCTAACAGAGAAATCCATTGAAAAAGAGCCGAAGGAGGAGCGGACAAAAAAAGACAGAAGGGATCAATTGATAAAGCTAGCAAATGATAACAAGTTTACTGTTCTCGATGACCTAATTAAAACGAAGAATGTTAACGCAAGTCATATTGAGATTATTGCCGGAGTCCAAGGTTCTGGATCAAGCAAGAAGTTTTTGTTATCAGGTGCCCATGATTCCAAGAAAACAAATGGCATCGCACGGAATGGAAACGGAGATCTGGACTGGAAAAGTGCTAATTCCATACGGAATGGACGAATGATGAGACTGTTCCCCATCCAAAGAAGTGATGACTTTGTATCAGTGGATATCTCTGATATGCAATATGAGCAGCAGACTTATAAGAATGTCGCTACTGGCGAATACGAGGTCCCAGATTTGGCCCCTGTAGATAAAAAAACGCCCTTGACTATGCGTTCTGTATTCAAAAACAGTCTTAACGAGGTCACTATTAATTGGATATCGAAGGAAAATATTATCGGAGAAGTAGAATCATTTGATCAAGATGCATCAAGCGAGCAGAACCCCCAATTAGACAAGGCTATTCCAGAGGATGAAAAGGTTCAAACAGAATAGACAATTCTTATCGATTAACCAGTCAAAGTTTTAACACCATCAATATCATTCTCGATATAAATAAAAACAGAATATAACATAACAACTCTATCCATGTACACCACCCTAAACACCATAAAGACCTACCTGCAAGCCAAATTCGACGGTATCGAAAACAACGAATGTACGGTTGAGCTTGGGGCTATCGAGAAGGAAGGGCAGATAGAAAAGAACCTGCTCATCACTCTTGTGCGCATCGAGGAAGAGACCTCCGTGAAGAAGCAGCACGCCTCTATACGGAAAACCAACGACGGCACGGCCTTCTACGCCAACCCCGACATGTGCCTCAACCTATATATCCTCATCTCGTCTCACGCCAGTTACAACCTCGCGTTGCAACAAATCAACAACACCGTTTATTTCCTCAACTCCATCTACCGCGACGACAAAAGTATTCCGGAGGACATAAAGAAACTCAGCATCGAGCTGCAATCGCCCACCGCCGAGCAGTGGAACAGCCTGTGGCAGACCCTTGGCGGCAAGGTGGTGCCCGCCGTGTTATACAAGGCGAGGATGATCTCCATCAATTCGATCCTTTCGGCCAAGGAAGTCCACGTGGTGGACAAAGACGGCGTCATCATCGACCCCAAGTCGCCCCTGCGCAGAAAACTGGAGCAAGGCAAGAACCTGAACGAGGAAGAAACCAAGGAGCTTCTTTCTGTGCTCACTAACTTAAGAGCAAAGAAATTGCCCCACCTGACGCCCGTTGAACTGAACTTCCTGTTCGAGAACGGAATACTGTTAGACGAGGATGAGCAAAAGCAATTGGCCGACTACCTGAAAGAGCTCAACGGCCAAGACTGATGCGATGTCGGCAGAAGAAACGAACCTAATTCAACAACACAACAATAAATAAACAATTACTAACCAATTAAAACAAGAAACTATGGCAGAGTACAAAACACCGGGAGTTTACGTGGAAGAAATTTCCAAGTTCCCACCATCAGTGGCCGGCGTGGCAACCGCAATTCCAGCATTCATCGGCGTCACAGAAAAGTACCCGACGAACCAACCTGTAAGAATCACCAGCCTTCTCGACTTCGAGAAAAAGTTCGGTTATGGGCCTAAGTTGGTCGTTTCAGCCAACGAAGCAGAAGATGATGAAGAACTCACCACCGATGTCACTCCTGAAGGAGAGAACTCAGGTGAAGAAGAGAAGGAAACTGAAGAAGAGAACTTAATTGAAGAAGAGAACTCAACTGAAGTAGAATATTCTCAGGAAGAATATGAAGAAGAATTAGACGAAGGTAATGATTCCGAGGCTGAGCCCATCGGCGATAGCGGTGAAGAAGTCATTCCATTAAGGCTTATGAGAAACGAGGGGGAAACCGAATTCCCAACCTACTCGGAAGACTACACTTTAAAAGGCAAAAACTTCGTCCTTTACGACAGCATCCGTCTCTTCTACGACAATGGCGGTGGCGTTTGCTACGTGGCCTCTATCGGAACGTATGAACAGTTCGAAAACAGCAATCCGACATGGGATAACCATTACATTCCCGCTCTCAATTCCTTGAGAAACATCGACGAGGTGACCCTCTTGCTGGCACCCGACGCAGCCATGTTGCTTGGAGACAAACTTCAGGATTTGCAAAAGCAAATGCTCATACAATGTGGTGAACTTGGCGATCGTTTCGCCATCCTCGACCTGATCGAGGAAGACTCGCTGCAAACAACCTTAAGCAATTTTAGGAACGGCGTGACCGACCATCTCTCTTATGGTGCAGCTTATTATCCCAACCTGATCAGCTCATACTCCAAGGAAATAGACTTCGAAAGTATAATCATAGCGCTTGGAGGAGTACCCAAAATTCTTGAAGGCATCAAAGTCGAAAAGAAAAAAACCGAATTGAAGGCTCTGTTCGAAGCCATCGACACTGCCATTGAAGAAGACGAAAAGAAGTTAAGGATCAAGGCCATCATTCCCCAAATCCCAGGCTATGCTGAAAAGCTTGCCGAGCTTCAAGCCGAGGCTTGTGTCATCCCGCCGAGTGGCGCCATTGCTGGCATCTATGCTGCCAACGACAGCAGCAAGGGCGTGTGGCAGGCACCTGCCAACGTGGGCATCGCCTCCATTTCGGGCCTCACCCGACGTCTTTCCGATGCGGATCAAGCTGACATGAACGTGGATGCAAACACAGGCAAGTCGGTGAATGCCATCCGCTACTTTGCCGGCAAGGGCATCCTTGTGTGGGGCGCCCGTACCTTAGACGGCAACAGCAACGAATGGCGCTACGTGCCTGTACGCCGCTTGTTCAACTACATTGAAGAGAGCGTGCAGAAGTCGACCGCATGGGCCGTCTTCCAACCCAACGACGCCAATACTTGGGTGAAGATCCAATGCCAGATTGAGAACTTCCTCAACAACCTGTGGCGCGACGGTGCCTTGGCTGGTTCCTCACCGGAGAAGGCCTTCTATGTCAAGGTGGGCCAAGATATCACCATGACCGCCGCCGACATCCTCGCCGGCTACCTGATTGTTGAAATCGGTATCGCCGCCGTGCGTCCCGCCGAGTTCATCGTCCTGAAGTTCTCGCACAAATTACAAGAAGCATAAGTTATCAACCCTAAATCATTAAGACAATGCCTACAACAAATAACTATCCATTGACCGGCTTCCACTTCAGTGTGGAATGGAACGGCGAAAACGAAGAAAGTGTCAGCTTCTCTGAGGTTTCAGGGCTGAATGTCAGCACCAAAGTCATCGAATACCGCGAGGGATTCAACAAGGACTACACCAGCTACAAGATGCCTGGCCTCAAGACCTACAACAACGTCACGCTCAAGCGCGGCTCGATGGCGAGCGATAACGGTTTCTACAACTGGTTCAACTCCATTGCCAACAACACGGTGGAACGTCGCGACGTCGTCATCAAGCTGCTTGACGAGAACCACGAGCCCGTCATCACTTGGAACCTCAACAACGCCTTCCCCGTCAAATACGACCCGGGTGCGTTGAACGCTTCCGACGGCAAGGTGCTCATCGAGAGCGTCGAGCTGGCCTATGAGAGCTTCACTACCACAAGGAACAAATAAACACTAACAAGCGGCAAACGGTGCCGGCCTTCACCTTGAAGGCCGGTCCCCGCTGCCCAACAGGAAATGTGATATGGCAGACCTAAACACCATACGGACCGACACGTTTTTGACGACATTTCATTTCAACGTCACCTTCATCGGCCTCAATTACCCCAAAGGGCTCGTGACACCCTTGGTCATACCCTTCGCCGAAGTGAGCGGCATCAGCGCAGAGCTTCAGACCGAAGACGTGACCGAAGGTGGCTCCAACCTCACTTACCGCCTGCCCAAGCCTTCGAAGCCAAAGAACCTCGTGCTGAAACGCGCCTTGGCCACCACGCCATCGCCCATCACACGTTGGGCCGAGGCTGCCATCAACAACCTGGAGTTTCATCCCTGTACGGTGCTGGTGTCGATTCTCAACAGCATGCACATGCCCGTAGCCAACTGGGTCTTCACCAATGCCTATCCCATCAAGTTAGAACTATCCGGCCTTAATGCTAGCAAAGGCGAACTCGTCATCCAAACGTTAGAACTAGCATACCTACAACTGAAAAGATTGACTGTTCCGCTATGACCATCAAAATAAGAGAGCTCAACATCAAAGCGAACATTGCGCAGGACACTCCTCCCAAGGCCCAACCTGAGGAAAGGAAGCAAAGCCCCATGAGCGGCCTCCTGCAAGAATTTTATGGAAACCAACCCCTAAAAAGCACCGAACGATGAGCGACACAGAAGAAAGCACCAGTAGTTATTTCATGACCTTCAAACAATTCGGGACCGGCAAAGATTTCGATATTTTCCAAAATAATGAATATAGGGCAATGATAAGTCCCGACAGCTTTGAAAGGAGTTATGCGTTCCATTACGACGACCCCGACCCTGAACCCGCTGGCGGTTCAGAAGGAAAACTCGTACGCACAGATCCAGAAAGCTATAGCTTCACCTTGGTGATTGACGGGACAGGTGTTTTGGGCGAGAATTTAGCAAGCGTTGAAGATCAATTGAATCAATTGTCGAGTGTGCTGTTTACTTATGATGATTATGGTAGACATCATCCTAATCATGTCAGGTTGCACTATTGCGGCAAGGATTTCGATTGCACTGTAACTTCTTTCAAAATCTCATACACCTTATTTAATTTTGATGGAAAACCTCTGAGAGCAAAAGTATCCTGCGGATTAGCATCTTTAAGCGCGAATAAACCACCAAGAAAGGCAAAGAAAGACGACAAAAAAAAGAACGATCCTCTGCAAGGCCTCGTCTGCATCTGCAGCAACCAAAGTCCCCAAGAAGCCATGGATATCGCCATGTCCAATGGCCAAAGCAGCATGTTTAGCCCTAATAGTTTTGAAAGATGAGCACAAGCAATGACATACCACGTCCCGACTTCTATCGTCCCTTCAACATTGCTCTTTTAAGCGATGGCAAGGACCCAGAGTGTATTCAGCATGTCATCTCCATCACAACCTCATGCGAGTACGGAAAGATTGCCACGTCAGAAATCGCATTAAAAAACGTTGTCAATTTCAACCAAGACGATCCCATTGGCGATACCGACCTGTTTCTCATCGGGAAGGAAATTGAAGTGAAAGCGGGGTATGATGAGCCTTCCGAAACCTTGTTCAAAGGCGTCATTGTCAAGCAAGCCATCAACTACTCACGAGGCCAAGCGCAATTGGTGGTCACGGCCAAGCACAAAGCCTACAAGATGACCCTCAACCGGCAATTCCGCAACTTCGAGGATATGACCGACAAGGACATCATCGAAGAAATCTGCGGCAACTACGGTATCGACGTCGACGTGGAAGACAGCACCGTCATACACGAGCGAATGGTGCAATACAACTGCTCCGACTGGGACTTCATCAACCTGAGGGCCGAAGCCAACGGTTGGCTGCTCTTCACCTCTAACGACGGCATCGTGGTCAAAAAGCCCGATATGAGTGCCGACCCGGTCCTTTTGGTCGCCAGCGACGAATCCATATACGACATCAACACCGAAATCGACAGTCGCCACGCCTTCGGCAACTATACCGCCAAGGCATGGAACTACACCTCGCAGGACACCGACGAAGTGTCGGTGCAAGGCAGCCAATTCGACACGGCGCAAGGCGACCTCGACAGCGGCCAACTCTCCTCCATGAACGACAACGAGGAGCGCAACATCATAGCGATGAGCAACCATGAGAGCCAAGACGCACTTGAAGCATGGACCAATGCCATGGTGATGCGCGACAACCTGTCGCGTATCGTCGGCAAGATGACCATCATCGGCTATGCGCCTTTGCAACCTTCCGACTTCATCCAACTGGAGGGCATCGGCAAGCACTTCGACGGCAAGACCTTGGTCTCGTCGGTATACCACTCCATCAAGGAAGGCCTTTGGAAGACCATGCTAAGCATTGGTTTCGACCGAACACTGTTTTCCTACAAGTTCAGCGACATCGTCGACCATCCTGCCATGGGCTCGGTTCCCGGTGTCAACGGCTTGCAAATTGCCAAAGTTGACGCCTTAGAAGGCGACCCCTTGGGCGAGGAGCGCATCTACATCCGTTTGATGAACGACAGTGAAACCAAGCTATGGGCACGTGTCGCCACCCTCGACGCCGGCGACCAAAGAGGCAGTTTCTTCATGCCTGAAACCGACGACGAGGTGGTGGTCGGCTTCATCGACAGCAACCCCAACCAAGCCGTCGTGCTCGGCATGCTCCACAGCAGCCAAGCCGCTTCGCCCTACCCATTGGCCGACGACAACAACATCAAGGGCTTTGTGACCCGCGAAAAAATCACCATAGAATTCGACGACGAGAAAAAAGCCTTGCGGATAGAGACACCTGGCGGCAACAAACTCCTCGTCAGCGACGACCTGAAAGGCATCAGCCTTGAAGACCAAAACGGCAACACCCTAGTCATGAACGACCAAGGTGTGACCATCGAGAGCAAGAAAGCCCTCACCTTGAAAGCCGCCCAAGATGTAAGCATCGAGGGCAACAACATCAACATTAAAGCCAACGCGCAACTGAAAGCCACGGGCAGTGCCTCGGCCGAAATCTCGGCCAGCGGCAACACCGTGGTGAAAGGCGCCATAGTACAAATCAATTGACAACAAACACGACTTCGACATGGCAGCAGCAGCAAGAGTAGGCGACCCCACCAACCATGGTGGAATAATTATAGGGCCCGGTGCACCCACAGTGATGATAGGCGGCATGCCCGCCGCAGTGATGGGCGACACCCACGTCTGTCCTATACCACCTCCAGGACACATACCCTCTTCGCCGTTCATCATCGGCAGCACGACGGTGATGCTTGGCGGCAAGCCCGCATTGCGCATCACCGACACTTGTGCCTGCGGCGCCATGCCTATAGTCGGTTGTCCCACAGTAATGATAGGAGGATAGACACATGGACGATTTCATTGGTAAAGGTTGGAGCTTTCCGCCCCACTTCGAAAAAAAACTATACTTGCGAGAAGATTGTTTCTCCGGTGGCGTCGACATGGTTTCGGGCCGACAAGAGATAGAAGAAAGCCTCGCCATTCTCTTTTCCACTCAACTCAAGGAACGACTCTTCCATGACGACTTCGGCTGTAGTTTGATTGACTACCAATTTGCCAGAAACGACAACCACACCTTGCTTTCTATCAAGGGGATGATTTCTCACGCTATCAGGGAACACGAGCCTCGCATTACATTAGACAAAGTCGACATTGACCTCGACAACATCATGGAAGGCAAGATCGTCATCACCATCTCCTACACCATCAATGAGACCAACTCAAGCAACAACATGGTTTATCCCTATTACTTTGAAAACGGTATCTGATCATGGCTATATCCAATACATACGAATGGAATAACAACGGCACCCAGCAGAGCGACCGACTGCCTAAGGCGTTGTCGAACGAATACGTGAAGATTGACGAGCGCAGTTTCGACGACATCCTCGCTCAAATGGCGGTATACGCAAAACGCTTGACTTATTACGATAGCGACCTCAACCCCAACGACAACTGGATTGCTTTCTTCAAAGATGTGTACAACTACGAAACAAACACACTGAAGAAAGATCGCATCGAAGCCCTGAAGGAAGCTGGCGACATGCCCCCCCACATGGCCCTGATAATGGCCTTCATTAAGTTGTTCCAGATTGAGCAAAGTAACCTCAACACCCTGACTGAAAAGCACTTGAACTTCTATTATAAAGACATCTTGGGGTTCAAGCCGAAGACAGGCAGCAACGGCAACGCCACCGTGTTTTTCGAGCCAGCGAAAAGCATCTCTGGAGCCTTTGTACCCAAAGGGACCATCTTTGATGCCGGAAAAGACGCTGACGGCAAACCCGTCACCTTCAGGTCGGTTAGAGACGTAACCGTAAACCAAGCCAAAGTCGAGGAATACAAAAGATATTCGGAAAGCCTCAACAACCAAGAGCCTTTCGAGTTGGTCATAACCTCTCCCCTTCTTACCAACATTGAAGGAACCGTCACGCTATACGATAGCAATGATAATAATATCCTTTTGGGCATAAACGGCATCAAACCCGAACTGATTGACGGATCCGTTCACATTAAGGCGACAGATCAATACCAAGATCTAGCCAAGGTGATCAACAAATTCCATTATCTTACTGTCGCCGTAAAAGGCAGCACCGACTTCACCATGGAGAACATCCAAGGTGCATTGGCCAACCAAACCGGTACCATGCCCTTTGGCGCCCAACCCAAAAAAGGTGACTCTTTCAAGATTTACATCCCTAATGCCGACAATGTCTCTTCCGCAAACGTCACAATGGATTGCAAGGGTTTCGATAAATCCAAGTTCAATAAAAACAATAACAACCTCCCTGAGGGCTATATTATAACCTTTAACGGAGAACTTGACTGGACGACCTACACCAACAATTTGAAGCAATTCATCAAGGAATTAAATGGCGAAAACACCACGACAACCAATTCGAGCAGATCCAGGTTTAAGCCGATAAAAAGCCATGCCAATAGACAAAAGAATAATTCTACAGCTCTACCGCAACCTCCACAGGCTCCTACTTTGACCAAGCCCATCACCGTAGAATACACCCTGAAAGTCGACAAAGGGAAAGCCTCCGTCACTTTCATCTCGCCCTATTGCACATTGGACATACAACCAAAAAGCAACACCTTACTACCCGAAACGGAATCGGTATGTATGAAAATGCAAGGGATAAACGCGACCGGATTCATCACGCTTCACTTTAAGACGAACCCCTTCAAATACCTTTCCAATGGTAAATACGGAGAGAACGCTGCCTCTTGGTATTACTTCTCTTCACAAGGCTGGCAACCATTCGACCGCAATGACATCGTGAGCGACACCACCAACCGATTCCAGCGAAGCGGCATCGTGCAACTCGTTGTCAACGAAGCTGTAGCACAAGCCGCAATAAAAGCCGGCAAAGACGGTCTTTGGCTTATGACGAGTGACCCGTCCAACCCCTTTGTGGCACTTGAGGGAGTGAAGGCACAGGCTGTAGAAGTAGAGCTTGACCCGACATCGGAAGGACGCATCCCGCATGGCACCGCCTTGCCTGCCGGCAGCATCACGAAAACCAAGGTCAGCATTAAAGGCATCAAGAAAGTGGAGCAGCCCTACGACGGCGACGAAGGCTATGCAGACGAATCGGACGAAAAATTCTACTGCCGCGTGAGCGAGAAACTGCGCCACAAGGAGAGAGCATGGAACTGTTGGGACTATGAACGCATGGTGCTGGAGCACTTCCCGCAGGTTGCCAAAGTGAAATGCCTGCCCCGCTGCGATGACAGCGGAACAATGAAAGCGGGCTGCGTGACCCTCCTCGTCGTCCCCGACTTTCAATCTATTCCCCAAGAGAATCCGCTTGAACCCAGCATCGGTCAGACGCTGAAAACGGAGATCGAGGACTACTTGAAAAAGCACTGCTCAAGTTTCGCGAACATCTATGTAATCGACCCCATATACAAGAAAGTCAAAGTCACGTGCACGCTAACCCTCAAGAAAGAGTACACCGACGAGGAATACTACGGTACACTCCTGAAGGAGCAACTCACCCAATTCATCGCACCTTGGTCGACTGGAGCGCAAGGGGTTGATTTCAAGACCAAACAAAACGAATCGCACATACAAGAGTTCATCGAGAACCAAGACTACATTGACAACATCGTCACTTTCGAGTGCAAAGTAGACGATATGCCTGTTGAGAAAGGCTCCGCGTTACAGCCCGAAGATGCCATCAGCATCATCACCTCTGCCGACGACCACACTATCACATTTGAAAAGACACAGCTATGAATAGCAACGACACATATAACCCCACACTACCCGAGCCTTTAGACTACGAGCAGCTGAAGAAGTACGGACTTGAGTATATCCGCAGCATCGCCAACAAGCAGTGGACCGACTACAACCTGCATGACCCTGGTGTAACCATCCTCGAAGCCTTTTGCTTCTCGCTGACCGACTTGGCCTTCCGCACCCGTTTTAGCATAGCAGACCATTTGACACCAGAAGGCGAGAGCCATCCACATCTCGACGGCACTCTGTTTCCTGCCCAGAAAATCCTCTCACACGAGCCTATCAGCATCAACGACTATAAGAAATTCATCCTGGAATATTTCCCAGGGGTAAGAAACGTGGAAATACATACAGACAACACCTGCCACCTACGCACGCCTGGCATTTCCACATATCTAGAGGAGAAGAATATCGAAGTGCATGGCTATTACAAATTCGCCCTTGAATTGGAAGACGAGCCTCAACTGATTGCCAACAATCTCGTCCAAGCCACCTTAGGCCACGATGAAAACTGGAGATACAGCAAGTCGTTTTACACCAAACTCCAAGACACCTATAAGAACCACATCAGGAACCTTTATCTGAAACACCGGAACCTCTGCGAAGACCTTCAAGAAGTAAGCATTCTCAGCCCTATCCACATTGGTCTTCATGCAGAAATAGAGATAGAGAAGAGCGCCAATGTCCCACAGATGAAGGCCATCATGAGAGAGATTACCAAACAAGTGGGAGAGTATATTTCTCCCTCAATCAAACGATACACCCTTCCCGAAATGCTCAAGAAAGGCAAAACCCCTGAGGAAATCTACCAAGGCATATTACCTCGCATTGGTTTCGTCGACATGGACGAACTTGAGCATTATCAAAAGCGCAACACCATCCATATTTCCGACATCCTCAACATCATCATGAAAATCAAAGGAGTAGTCGGAATCCGGGAACTCTATTTCATTGTTGACGACAAGGACCAGGACAAATTGTCCACCACAAACAGCAATGGTTTATGCACCAGTGTCAGCATTAAAGAAAAATACAAGAACGATTATACGCTGTTTCTTTCGCCATATGGCACAACGAAAAAGGCTGACTCGCACTATTTCTTCGTCAGAGACGGGTTCACTTTCCATCTCGACCCAAAAGACCAGTTGCCACTTGACGCAGAGACCAACGCCTTCAAGAACCCCGACACTGACATCCCCTTGTCAGAGAGCAAGCACCGTGACACCAAGACCTATTACTCCTTCCAGCACTTGTTCCCCAAGGCCTACTGCATGGGAGCCGAAAGAATTTCCAACAATGCCAGCAACAAGCGCAAGGCTGAGCGGCTGCAACTGAAAGCCTACCTCACTTTCTTTGACCAGCTGCTAGCCGATTATCTGGAACAACTCAGCTCCATGGAGCAATACTTCTCCGTCAACCCTGTCGACTGCAGCCTGCCGGCAGACCTTTCCTATTTCTTCCATGAGTTGAACGAAAAGGAAATCGTTGATGTCAAAACCGTGCTGAAAGACTGGGACGAAAAAACGGCAGCTGACATCGAGTCGAGAAGAAACGAAATCAACCTTGAACGTCGCAACCGACTCATGGACCATTTGTTGGCTCGTTTCAACGACTCTTTCGTCGACTATTCCGTCTTATCCTTCCTGAACAGTCCAAAGGACGGAAACCAAAGCTACCTGAAATCTTTCAACGAGCGAGAAGAATTGGAGGACAAGAAAAGACTATTGCTCAACTTCGCCCAATTGAGCTACCACCGCTCCCAAGCCATAGACTATACCGAGACCGTCTGTTTGAGCGGCATGGAGCGGCAGATACTGGCCAAATTGGGTGTCAACGAGCCCAAGTTCGACATCGTTCCTCCCGTGTTGCGCACCTACCGTAAAAAGAACGGAAAGACCAAGCGTTACTTCAAAAACAATTCTCACGACCCCTACGACCAAACCTTTGGTCTCCACATCGTTGAGCATTCGCTGTTGCTCCCGCTTGACAGATACACCCCCGACAGAGAGCATTTCTTGCGGATAAAAGCCGAGAACAGCAGCCAATTGCTTGAAGACCCCTACTCGTTCCATATTACCGTACTTGTCCCAGGATGGCTTGAAATCAGCCAAAACTTGGAATTCAGGAAATTTGTCGAAAACACCATCCACAACGAGATTCCTGCCCATGTGATCGCCAAGATATGTTGGGTTGACCCGATGGTGATGTGGAATTTTGAAAATAGCTATCGGGCCTTCGTGGAAGCCATGAAACAAAGGCCGTTAAAGTATGCTTCAAAGCCAAAACATCCGACACAGCCAGACGGGAAATGGCAACCTTGGTCTGACTGTCTCAAAGAGTTGCTTGATGTATTCAACTCCTTCAGGAACATTTATTCTGGCCTTGTCGTCCCATCGGCCGACGACCTTACCATCGAAAACATGCCAAGACTTGATTTCATGATCTTGGACGAGTGGTACGATGACGAAGACACCGAAGAGTGGGCTTTCCTTAATGATAACAAATAAACAAAACAACATAAAAAATGAAACAGACCATCAACAACTTCCCAAAATTTCAGGCTGGCCAAATCCTGACGAGCGAATTCCTGAATAATGCTTTCGGTTACACGGAAGAGCAATCCCGATTGACCCGGTCACTCATGCTCGGTGGCGGCATCGTTGAAGGGCTGCATTATTCATGGAGCACCATTAAAAAGAATGAAATAAAACTCACCATAAGAGCGGGGTCTGCCGTCACTTCCGAGGGTTACTTTCTACAACTTGGCAAAGACACCACATTCACCAGAGTGGTAAAGATTGATACGATTGAGCCCAACCCCCTATCCAAAGGCTCCAATGAGAATACCCCTAACGAGATGTACTTTCTTTTCGAGAAAGAAAACGCAGAAGCCAAGAGTTATGGGAGTGTCGAAAAAATCCCGGACATCTCGAAATATGTTATAGCAATCTTTGCAGAATTCAAGCCCACAGACGAGGAAATCAAGTGCAGCGAGGTCACCTGCGACATCGGCAAAATCAATTACACAATCACGCCTCGCCCCGTGCTCATTGACGCCAAATTCTTCCCCAAACCATTGCGAGCCAAGTTTTCGCCCCTTGAAGGGCATGTTCAGATGGAGCGTTTTGTTGGCATCAGCAACGCCATCAATGTCAACACGCTCATGAAAAAGACAAGAGCCCTTTTTGAGACCAACAAAGCCAAGGTACTCGAACTTGCCCTCCGCATCGGTCATTTATATAACGACAAAGCCTGGCATAAGATATTGGACAACGACAAAAGAGGCACCCAAAGATTTTACAACACCTACAAAAGTCTCCTATATCTGTGTAATGAGCACCAAGAAATCCCCGATTACTACCTTTGGTATCTCCGCGACATGGGCGAAGCCATGAATGAATTTGTTGACTATTACAACGACTTCCGTGAAAAGTACCCCATTTTCACCGTCAACAGACACCACTATGGACAAATTGTCCTTTTAGGCAACGGTGAAGCATGCAAAGACAATGCGTTTAGGCAAACCTACCAAGCCTTGACCGACGACCAGGATTTTATCACGTCTAGCAAAGCACTCAGAAGACTGTTTTACAGAATCATAGTGATGTCGAGATGTTTTATCGGAGGAGACATGGGCAAGTCGAAGTTGCTGCCATTCAAGATCACTATGCAAAACCCGGACATACCGTTATCTGAGCGCCCCATCCCCTATTACTACAGGATTACCGAAACCCTTCAAAAAGTTTGGTCGGCCCCGATGCTTGCCAAGAAGAATCGCCCCAACAATTACGACACACTGCCGGTAGCGATCACGCATCCCGCCAACGGAACCGACTGGGCCCTGCTTTTGCAAGGATACTACGGGAAAAACGTCGACGGAATCAAAAAGCTACTGGAAGCCTATATTGAAGACAACGACCTCAACATCCAGGTGCAGTCCTTCGAAATGAACAAGACTGCCATCAAGAAGCAGCATATCGAGACCCTTAAATCAAAGATCTTCGACGCCAACGGCATCAGTCAAATCGAGAAGTTCAAGAAAGAGGTCATGTCAATGAGTAACGGTCTCGCACAGGTTCACATCAGAGTCCCTGTTTATAAGGGGAAAAAACAGGATAAAACCAGGCTAGTATTTGAGCAGCACACCCTTTCCGAATTCAAGGAAACAGATTTGATGATGATGCGTGTTCCTGCAAAAACCAAGTTTGGATACCGAGTTTTGACCAAAACCGTAATCAATGGCAAAGAGCAATATTCCCCAAGAACTTTCTTAAAGGAGTCAATCTTAGGCAACGTCAAACTCAAGAAACTGCGGGAAGAACAACTTGCGTTAATTACGAGAAAAGCTATCCTAAAAAACGACCCCTACCTCAAAATCGCCAATACTTTGCTTGATTTCTCAAAGACGGATATCCTCAAAAGCATATGCAACAACGAAATCCTTTCTGCCAACGACATCGAAAAAGGCAACAACCTGTTGGCTGGGCTTAGCAGCGAAACACAATTGCTGAATTTCATCCAGATGGTGTTCTACAACAATGCAGCCAATTACACCAAGGCACCCTATAGCCAAAAGCATGTTGCTGCCCTATTTGCGCTAAAGAGTTTCTTGGAAAAGCAAAAGGATTCGGACCTCCGTTTTGCAGAATTCATAGAAGGTTCAAGGAACGGATCGACATTGGTATTGTTCCATTTCCGTAATCGTCTAATCAAAATTGCCAGTATTCCAGCGAAAAAAGAGTAAAAAACGAAAAAAAAATCGCTTTTTTTCTTGTATAAAAGAAAAAAATTGTATTTTTGCATCAAACAACTAGCGTTCGAGGCGGCTATTAGTAGGGATCTAGCTGTTAGCTGGAAAAAGTAGATGGGACTCCGCTCACGCCCGGTTGTATGCGAGGGACGGCCAAGGGCTACAGGTGTGCGGTCAGTCCCGGCGCGAGTTGGCTCTGTGACAGTTGGCTCCATCAGTTCCGTGACGACACGCTGTTCACGTGATGAGTTCTGTTAACGACAATTCTGCTGGGGTGCTGACCAACCGCATCTGTTCGGCGCGCGGCGCACAGCTCGCACACGGGCAAGGATAACTTCGAATCTCAGTAGGGCATTTGATACCTGAAAGCGCAAGAACAATAGCATTGGGTGGCCACAACAGGCCACTTTTTTTATGGTAATGTTGCCAAAAATGGTTGGTGACGGAGGTCAAAAAACGACAAAATATGATAGGCAGAGATAAGTCTAAAAGAGTATCTTTGCAGTGCGAGCTGAAACGGAGGAAGGCTCTGCTGGGGAGCAA
>JAEETH010000053.1 GCA_016290215.1 Bacteroidales bacterium | reverse complement strand
TGCCAAACTCGTAAGCCGAATGTTCGCCGTCATTAAAAGAGACGAAGCTTATCAACGGAACTACAACTTATTTACTCCTACAGAAAAAAACTTGCAAAAAGCCATTGTCAATTCATAAGAATATATATACATTTTTCGGAAATCATAACGCCGCAGCAATTTTCCTGATTTCAAGGAGATGGCGATTGATTTTCCTGTCACTTTTTGCTACCTGGAGGTTATAGTCCGCCTGCATCTGTATCCATAGTTGCGCATCGATGCCTAACACAGCTTCCAAATATAATGCATATTCTATAGAAACGGGTCTCTTACCATTGAGAATCTCATTCAAAACGGAATACGAAACGCCCATCTGCTGCGCCAACTGCTTCTGTGTGACACCACGGTACTCGATTTCCTCTTTCAAAAGCAATCCAGGATGCACAGGCTCTGAGGGCATCATATTGTTTGCTATCATTTGAGGATCAACGCCATTCAATGTAATCATAACCTTTTTATTTATAATGGTTCGACAATTCCAAAATATTACAGATAGTTACAACTAGATTATCCAACAGACTGACCGTGAACTCGATACGATACTTGTCATTAACCCTTATCGAAGAGATTCCAGCCTTGTCGCCGCTCAACACCTCATAGTTCAATGACTTGATTTGGTACAAGGTCTCAATACGAGGTGCCGACTCCAATGTTTTGATTCGCTGCTGGTACCTCTTGACGACGTCTGGCTGGAACCGATGCTTTTTGTCGGTTGTCTTGCCTTCATCGTACAATTCTTTAAGATACTTCTCTTCAAATGTTACTATCACGATGCAAAAATACACAAAAATATACAAAAATTCGCAAAATGTCGAATTATTTTTACAGCTGATACTATTTTTCTACCTTTGCAGCAAATTTTTGATACATGTCTATTGATGATATCCTAAATAAAGTCGGCCCTTCGACCCTTCGACAGGCTCAGGGCTCAGGGACCTTAACTCATGAAGAAATCAAAGTCCTTTTGGCCGCCAAAGGCGAGGACAAAAAGAAACTTTTCGACCGCGCCTTGCAGGTGAAACTGGCGCACTTGGACAACTACGTCCACCTGCGCGGACTGATTGAATACAGCAACATCTGCACAAAATACTGCCTTTATTGCGGCGTGCGCTGCAAGAACCTGAAAGTGGAACGCTACACGCTCAGCGACGAGGAAGTCATCGAATGCGCCAAACTAGCACATGAGTTGGGTTATGGCTCGGTGGCACTGCAAAGTGGCGAGAGGAGCGACAAGGCTTTCGTGGATAAGATCACCTATTTAGTCCAGGAAATCAAGAAGATAGACAACGGAAGTCTAGGCATCACCTTGTCTTTGGGCGAACAGACCGAAGAGACTTACCGTCGTTGGTTTGAGGCAGGCGCGCACCGTTACCTGCTCCGCATCGAGGCCTCGAACGAAGAACTATATTATAAGATTCACCCGCACGATGAGAAACACGATTTCCGCCAACGTCTCGCCTGCATCGACAGTCTATTGAGAGTCGGTTACCAAACCGGCACTGGTGTGATGGTCGGCCTGCCTTTCCAGACTCTTGACGACCTCGCCGATGACCTGTTGTTCTTCAAGCAAAAAGATGTAGCCATGGTCGGCATGGGGCCTTTCATCCCCCACCCCGACACGCCGTTGTGGCAATACAGAGACCAAATCCCGTCTGCCGAGGAACGCATGGAGCTGACCTTGAAGATGATTGCCGTCTTGCGCTTGATGATGCCCGAAATCAACATGGTGGCTGCCACTGCCAACCAGACCGTCGACCCGCAAGGGCGCGAGAAGGCTATCCTTGCCGGTGCCAACGTCATCATGCCCAACCTCACGCCGAACGAGTTCCGTGAGAATTACCTCATCTACCCCGACAAGGCCTGCGTCAAGGACAAACCCGACGAGTGCCACAGTTGCCTCGACGTGCGTCTGGCTGCCATCGGACACAAGGTTTTATACAACGCCTGGGGCGATTCGGTCGCTTTTACGCGGAAAAATACTCCAAAATAACCACCGTTTCAAGAAAATAGCTATTTTTGCCACTTAATATCAATTCATTTTTTTCTATGAAAAAGCACCTTTTCACTATTTTGCTCACCATGCTGACAATCGTTACCTTTGGTCAGCGTTGGGTTGCCGTTGAGAGCGACACACCGAGCACTTACCGAACCGAACTAATCTCTTCGTCAGAAGACTGCATTACGGTCAACTTGACCCTCTCTGGTTTCTACCTCAACCCTGTCGTCACTCCTCATGGCGAAGCCCAAGTAGTATCTCTGCCAAAGGCTGTGAGCACCGTTGCGGCTGGCGAGCCCGACCTGCCCATGATTCCCATCCCGACCATCATCGGCGACCGTGCCTTGATGCGCCTCGACGTGGTGAGAGCAGAATACACCGATTATGAAAACATCAAAATCGCCCCATCGAAAGGCGACTTCCCCCGTAGCATCGACCCCGACGACGTGCCTTATACCTACGGCGAGGCCTATACAACGGACGCTTTCTTCCCTGCGACAATTGCCACCCTTGATGAGCCTTACATCCATCGTGACGTGAGAGGTCAAAACATGATGGTCGTTCCTTTCCAATACAACCCTATTACCAAAGTCCTCAGGGTCTACAACCGCCTCGTTCTGAGCATGGTAAAAGAAGGCAACGACAGCAGAAACATCATCGAAAGCCGCACAAGAAGTTTCAAGCTCGACCCCGAGTTCAAGAAGATGTACGAAAGCCGTTATATCAACTACAGTGAGTCGATGTCGAAATACACCGCCATCGAAGATGCTGGCGAGTTGCTTATCATCTGCCACGATGGTTTCATGGCAGCCATGGAGCCTTTTGTGGCTTGGAAAAAGCAAATCGGTCGCCCGACCACAATGGTAGGCACTTCCACCACCGGAACGACTGCCGAAGCCATCAAGTCTTATATCACCAACTATTACAACTCGCATCCCAATGTGACCGACGTGCTTCTCGTTGGCGATGTCACACAAATTCCTGGCGTTTACACCTCAGCCGGTTCCGGATATGGCGGATATTCGGGCTACGGTGACGTGCCATATGGACAAACTGCGGGCAATGACTACTATAACGAATTGATTATCGGTCGTTTCTGCTGCGAAAACGTCATGCAAGTGAGCAACCATGTCAACAAGGTCATCAACTACGAAAGAGACTTGAACGCGACGGCCACATGGCTTCCCATCGGACAAGGCGTCAGCAAAAACGAAGGTGCTGGCAGCGGCCACTTTGGTGAGTCTGACTACCAGCATATCGACTATATTCGCGACGACCTTCTTGACTACAACTACACAACAGTACATCGTGATTATCAAAACGTTTCAGGCGTGACGTCAAGTGCAAACGCCATCAGCCAGCACATCAACGAAGGCGTGAGCATTATCAACTACTGCAACCACGGCTCTGAAACCAGCTGGGGGGTGTTCAGCTACAGCAACTCCCACGTCAACGCCTTGACCAATGACTTCAAGTTGCCTTACATCATTTCCGTGGCTTGCCTCAATGGTAAGTATGACCGCTCAGGAGACTGTTTCGCCGAGGCTTGGATGCGTGCCACCAACAACACTAACGGCAATCCTACTGGTGCCATCGGTGGCATGTTCTCCTACATCTCACAACCTTGGACGCCTCCGCAATATGGCCAGGACGAAATGGTGGACATCTTGGTCGAATCTTACAGCGATAACATCAGGCACACCATGGGTGGCGTTTCCATCAACGGCAACATGGCCATCCTTGACCTTGGTGCTTCCTCAAACCCCAACAAAGGCACCTACAACACCTGGATTCTTTTTGGCGACCCGACCTTGACCTTGCGCAATGCCATCCCTCAGAACATGGGCGTGACCCACGCTTCCACCATGAATACCACAGCCAACAATTTCGTCGTGAATGCCACCAACGGCAATGGTGCCTTGGCTACCTTGACCATAAACGGCGAAATCTTAGGCTCAGCGCCTATCACTAATGGCACTGCCAACATCACCTTCGATGCGCCTAATGTCTTAGGTACCGCTACTTTGACCGTGTTCGGCTACAACAAAATCACCTACATCTCCACTATCGAAATCGTCGGTGGCAGCATCACGCAATACAATATCAGCACCACTGCCAATCCTGAAGAAGGCGGCATGGTTGGAGGCGCAGGCACTTATTATGAAGGACAATCCTGCACAGTGACAGCCGTAGCAGCAACAGGTTACGAATTCACCAACTGGACCGAGAACGGCAGCGTGGTTTCCACCAACACTTCCTACACCTTCAACGTCTCAGCCAACCGTAATTTGGTGGCCAACTTCTCGGTTTTGCCTCAGAATTACACCGTTACCGTGTCGGCAAACCCGACCGATGGCGGCACCGTCACCGGCGGTGGCGAGTATCAAGAAGGACTGACTTGCACTGTCAGGGCGATTGCAAACGCCAATTACACCTTCGCTAACTGGACTGAGGATGGCACCGTGGTCTCCGACATTGCCACCTACACCTTCGAGGTGGATGCCGACCGCAACCTTGTGGCCAACTTCACCTACACCCCGCAGTACTTCACTGTCACGGTGTCGGCCAACCCGACCGATGGAGGTTTTGTCACCGATGGTGGCAGCTATATCGAAGGTCAATCGTGCACTGTCATTGCTTCGGCCAACACATGTTACGTTTTCGTCAACTGGACGGAAAATGGCAACGTGGTCTCCAACCAAGCCAGCTATACCTTCATCGTCACCAGCGACCGCAATTTGGTGGCCAACTTCCAAGTCCAGAGTTTCACCATCAATGTCGCCATTGAGCCGCTCAACGGCGGCACCGTCATCGGTAGTGGCACATACCACTATGGCGAATCATGTACCCTAAGCGCAGCGCCTGCGGCATTCCATTCCTTTGTCAACTGGACGGAACGTGGTGTAGTGGTCTCAACCGATGCCAACTATACCTTCACTGTTACGAGCAACCGCAACTTGGTGGCCAACTTCATCTACGTGCCGCAAATCTACACCATCACCCTATCGGCCAACCCGACAGAAGGCGGCACGGTGAGAGGTGGCGGCAGCTACGAGGAAAACCAGTCCTGCACCATGTCGGCCACACCTGCAGAGGGATACACCTTCGTCAGCTGGACAGAGCATGACGAAGAAGTCTCCACCGATGCCCATTATACCTTCATCGTGACCGGCGACCGCGACTTAGTGGCCAACTTTGAGCTACAGACCTTTGAAATCAGGGTTTTGGTGGATCCTGTCGAAGCCGCCAGCGTCACGGGAGAAGGCACTTACCACTACGGCGATGAGGTCACCTTGACCCTGAACCGCAACGAGGACTGGGCTTTCGTGAACTGGACCGAGGACGATGAGGTGGTTTCGGAAGAAACGATTTACATCTTCACCGCGACAAGAGATCGCTACTTAAAAGCCCACTTCCTCTACACCGAGGGCATCGACGAGAACAGTGTTTCAGCCAAGATCTACCCCAACCCCACCAAAGACAAAGTCACCATCGAATGCGAAGACTTAAGCCATATCCGCATCGTTAACGCCTTCGGCCAAACGGTCTACAACGCCGACCATGAAGGCAATCAAGCCATCATCGACCTTTCGCAGATGGCCAAGGGCATTTATATGATGCACATTGAGGCTAATGGCGGACAGATGACGAGGAAGATTGTGGTGGAATGATTTGTTTGTAGGGCTGTCACATCGTCCTTCGACATGCTCAGGAACCGTAGCAGCCGCAGCGACATATGACACTGCGGCTGCCGTGGTACGACAGCCCAACAAATCCCGATCAGGATCCCGTCAGCGATGGCGGGATTTTTTTGTTTTTCCTTTGGTTTTTTCAGCATTTTTTCCTACTTTTGCCCTATATAAATCATTGAACAAAATGACCCAACAAACAGCTATAAAACTCTTTGATGAGAAAAAAATCCGCATCGTTTGGGATGAGGAACAGGAAAAGTATTATTTCTCAGTAGTGGATATAGTGCAAGTATTAACCGATAGTGCCGACTATCAAACAGCACGGAAATACTGGAAAGTGCTGAAAGGTAGACTGATAAAAGAGGGAAACGAAACGGTAACAAATTGTTACCAGTTGAAATTGCCCGCAGCCGACGGCAAGCAACGCATGACCGACGTGGCTGATTTAGAGCAGATCTTCCGTCTCATCCAGTCTATCCCTTCAAAGAAAGCTGAACCAGTAAAGCAATGGCTCGCTGAAGTGGGTGCTCAGCGCATAGACCAGATGATTGACCCCGAACTGACCTTTCAAATGGCCGTTGAGGACTACCGTCGACAAGGTTACAGCGACCGTTGGATCAACGAGAGGATGCGTTCCATCGAGATGCGCAAAGAGTTGACCGATGAATGGCATCGCTCAGGCATTCACGAGCCCAAGGACTTCGCCATCCTCACCAACATCCTCACCAAGGCGTGGAGCGGTATGACCACAAGAGAGTATAAAAGTTATAAGGGTTTAACCAAAGAGAATTTGCGTGACAATATGACTAACTTAGAGTTAGCCTTGAACACCCTTGCAGAAGTTACTACCACTGAACTATCACGCCAACGTAATCCGAAAGGAATGGCGCAAACCAGTAAGACCGCGCAGGAGGGTGGCGAAGTAGCGCGCAATGCACGCGCCGACATTGAAAGCCGCCTTGGTCATTCCGTCGTTTCGCCCGAGCGTGCCTCCGACTACATCAAGCCGATAGAGACCAAAGACGCTGATGCGCTGATGCTGCCGGATTTGGAAGAAGCGAAAAAGGAACAATCCTGATTATTAGACCAAAATCCCACTGATGATGGCGGTTTTTTTTGTTGGCACTATTGCATGTTTTCAAGAATATGAGTATTTTTGCGCTTAAACTAAACAACAAGATGTGTAAGAAAACTGGACCAGACGCAATAACTATTTTTGTCATATTGTTTTCCATTGTAACTACTGTGGCAGAGATTGTTATTCTTTCAAAAATTGATAGTTTTAGTGCCAATCAAATAGGGCTCTCATTTATAGGGATAGTAGCAACATTTGTGGTTATCAGCAATTTCGCATACGTAGTTGAAACCAGGAACAAGGTTAAAGAGGATCTTGAAAAGATGGAGGGAAAGGTGGAGAGAATTGCTGGTTTGGAAGAGTATTACGATTATTTCATCAGACAAGAAATTGCCGATTTATTATACAAATGTAATGTCAATGGAGCTTTTAGAATCAATCCTTCCTCTATGAAAATAGTCCATGCTGAAAATCTGACATTTTTTGTTCGAATAAGAATACCAAAGAGAAATGATGGAGTCATAAACATGGATGAAACGGAACACCACTATTTCGTTGTATGGCTTGATAAAAAAGATGGAAAAGAACTGACAAAAGAACAATTTGACGAACGAGAGGCGTTATAAAAACCAAATTCTAAATAAGCGAAGACAAACTGAATTAAAAAAGCACTATCTTTGCACCAATTCTAAACGAAACAAATATGTAGAACAAAAAGCACATATTGAACGCATTGACCGATTTCTAACCTATTGGAAAAATTTGGCGATTTAGTACTATTGTAGAAACAGGTAATGCTCACGCTTGCGTGAGTTTAACTTATTTCGTAATAGTACGGGTACGCCAAATTACCTCCAAAGGACGGAACGGTTAAGTTCACGCTTCTTTTGAAAAATCAAATAATAATCAATATGAAAAGGAATCTACTACTAACCCTCATCATCGCCATGAGTTTGCCCATGCTCGGCAACCCCATTGACGAAAACACAGCCAAGCAACTTGCCCAAAACTTCTGGAAAGAAAACAACATCATGGGTGTGAAAGGCGACAAAGTTTTCAAAAAGAAGATGGGCGAAGCCCGATTTGTGAATATTGCACCGCAATGTGGCTATTCCGAGTTTTACATTTTCAATAACGAAGGCGGCAAAGGATTTGTCATCATTGCCGCTGATGATTGCGTTACACCTATTTTGGGTTATTCCTACGACAACAACTTTGCCGCTGAGAACCTGCCACCGAATTTGAAAGGTTGGCTTGATGGTTATGCTGAACAAATCCGAATTGCTGTTGATATGAGAGCTACAGTCTCGGATGAGATTCGTGCAGATTGGGAGTGTTTAAGACAAGGGAGAAATCTACCGATAAAATCGGAGACGGCAGTTGACCATTTATTATCAACAACATGGGGCCAAGGTGATTATTATAATTTGTTGTGTCCAGAAGACAATAGCAGCCAATATGGGGGACATGCCCTTACAGGATGTGCGGCAACAGCAATGGCTCAGATTTTAAAGTTTTGGGAATATCCTAATGACGCACATAGTGTTGGCTGGCATGAATATGAGCATCCAGTTTATGGTACACTAGGTGCATATTATGGATATGATGGAGGCTCTTATTATTGGAATTTTATGCCAAATCAACTAAACTTTAGCACCCCTCTTAACCAAAAACAAGCAGTAGCATCATTGATGTATCATTGTGGTGTCAGTGTTGAAATGAATTATGGGCCTAATGAAAGCTCGGCATACACCACAGCAGCAGAAATTGCTTTTAGAGCTTTTTTTGATTATAATAATGCTACTCTAGTAATGAAATCTTCGTATGATACAGATATGCAATGGATAAACTTATTAAAGAATGAATTAGACAATGGAAGACCTATTTTTTATGCGGGTTCAGGTACAGGCGGACATGCTTTTGTTTGTGAGGGATACAATAATAGCAATTATTTCTATTTTAATTGGGGATGGAGTGGACAAGCAAATGGCCATTTTCCAGTAAGTTCTCTTACTCCTCTTACTACAGATGGGTACCAGTACTACCAGCATGATTATTCTTATAATCAGCAAGCGATAATCGGCATTGAACCCGGTGGAACTAACAACTACCATCTTTTAGGTATGAATGACGACATTAAACTCAATGGCTATTATGGCAATATGTATTGTTTCGACACCCAAATTCAAGAAATAACTACAGAAGTATACAATTGGGGTAATACGGCTTTTAATGGTTCATTATGCGCAGTTGTATTTGATGGAGAAGGACTCTATATTACTGAATCAGAGTCCATAAACAATTGTCAAATTCCATCAATGCAAAGTTCTGGACAGCTTTCGTTTACGTTTAGTGAATCTTTAAACATTCTATCATGTAAAGCTTATGTCGGTATCTATTCGATAGAAAACAATCAATACTCTTTGGTTTCTACTTATGGAATGCATCAAAACCCTAGTGAGTTTTATAATTATTACACGTTTTCAGAAGATGTGGTTGAACTTTACTTATACTCTAACATTGAGTATTCGCCTTCTCCTATTGCACAAAATTCTGCAATAAGTGTTACAGCAAACATCATTAACGATGACCCAAACTCATCTTTTAATGGTTATTTTGCTGCTGCTCTATATGATTTGGATGGCGAGTTGAAACAAATACTAGCAACGCTTTATGAAGAGAATGGGCTACAACCTGGATATTATTATACAAATACATTGAACTTTTCTTGTCCTTCTGTAACTGTTCCTGCAGGAACATATTATTTAACAATAATACAGCAGCCAGAAGGTTCTGACAATTGGTATCCACTATTGAATTGGGAGGATTGTGTTAATCCCGAGTTTGTTAATCCGATAAGAGTAGAGGTGTTCAGTCCTACAACATATACCATTACCGCAACGGCCAATCCGAGTAATGGAGGAACTATTACAGGACAAGGCGACTATTTTGAAAGCGAGACATGTACTTTGACAGCAACTGCCAACAGCGGTTACACTTTCGTCAATTGGACTGAGAACGGAACACAAGTCTCAACCAATCCCTATTACACTTTTACCGTAACTGGAAATAGAAGTATGGTGGCAAACTTCCAAGCACAACAGCAACAACACACCATCAATGTGTCGGCCAATCCAACCAATGGCGGTTCTGTCTCAATTGCAGGGGAAGTATCGTACGGTTTCGAAAATGGTTTTGAGGGTTGGACTTCCATTGACGCTGACGGTGATGGCTTCAATTGGATGCTCGGATCAGTGTTAATGACAGGCTATATAATCAATGCTCACAATGGTGAAGACATGGTCTGTTCTCAAAGCTATGACATTGATGAAGGTGCTCTGACTCCCGACAATTACCTCGTTTCTCCCTTGATTGAACTTGGCGGTAGCATCACTTTCTGGGCTTGCGCTCAAGACCCCGAATATGCTGCTGAGCATTTCGGCGTTGCTGTGAGCACTACGAACAACACCAACGCTTCGGCCTTTACGACTATCAGCGAATGGACGATAAGTGCCAAAAACACTGGCAATGGCTTAGGCAACTGTAAGACCAGAAGCCTTAATGGCAGAGAAACCACATGGATTCCTTATACCGTTGACTTGAGTGCCTATAATGGTCAAGGCTATGTGGCTATCCGCCACTTTGGCTGCAACGATCAGTTCTACCTGAACGTCGACGATGTTACAATCCATACAATCGGAGGTAATACATATTACCAAGGTCAAACTTGCACCGTCCATGCCACTGCCAACAACGGTTACACATTCGTCAATTGGACTGAGAACGGAACACAAGTCTCCACTAATGCCAATTACACTTTCACCGTTACTGGCAACCGCAATCTAGTAGCGCACTTCCAGCAGCAACAGCAGCAATATACAATAAGTGTATCGGCCAACCCGAGCAATGGAGGCAGTGTTTCGGGCGGAGGAACATTCAACCAAGGAACATCATGTACCGTCCATGCCACTGCCAACAACGGATACACTTTTGTCAATTGGACTGAGAACGGAACGCAAGTCTCCACCAATGCCAACTACACTTTCACCGTTACTGGCAACCGCAATCTAGTAGCGCACTTCCAGCAGCAACAGCAGCAATATACAATAAGTGTATCGGCCAACCCGAGCAACGGAGGCAGCGTATCGGGTGGAGGATCATTCAACCAAGGGGCATCCTGCACCGTCCATGCTACTGCCAACAACGGATACACTTTTGTCAATTGGACTGAGAACGGAACACAAGTCTCCACTAATGCCAATTACACTTTCACCGTCACTGGCAACCGAAATCTAGTAGCGCACTTCCAGCAGCAACAGCAGCAATATACAATAAGTGTATCGGCCAACCCGAGCAATGGAGGCAGTGTTTCAGGCGGAGGAACATTCAACCAAGGAACATCATGTACCGTTCATGCTACTGCCAACAGCGGTTATACTTTCGTCAATTGGACTGAAAACGGAACGCAGGTTTCCACTAACGCCAATTACACTTTCACCGTTACTGGCAACCGCAATCTAGTAGCGCACTTCCAGCAGCAACAGCAGCAATATACAATAAGTGTATCGGCCAACCCAAGCAATGGAGGTAGTGTTTCGGGTGGAGGAACATTCAACCAAGGGGCATCCTGCACCGTCCATGCCACTGCCAACAGCGGTTACACATTCGTCAATTGGACTGAGAACGGAACGCAAGTCTCCACTAACGCCAATTACGCTTTCACCGTCACTGGCAACCGCAATCTAATAGCGCACTTCCAGCAGCAACAGCAGCAATATACAATAAGTGTATCGGCCAACCCGAGCAATGGAGGCAGTGTCTCGGGGGGAGGAACATTCAACCAAGGAACATCATGTACCGTTCATGCTACTGCCAACAGTGGTTACACTTTCGTCAATTGGACTGAGAACGGAACGCAGGTCTCCACCAACGCCAATTATAGTTTTACGGTTACGGGCAACAGAAATTTGGTAGCCAACTTCGCTCAAAGCGAACACACTATTCAAGCAACGGCAGGAGCCAATGGAATCATTACGCCTTCAGGGACAGTTACGGTTACACATGGAGCAAATCAATCCTTTGCCATGATTCCTGATGCCGGTTATGAAATCCAAGATGTCTATATTGACGGGAACTCGGTTGGAGCCTTAACTTCATACACATTCACCAATGTAACAGCGAACCATTATATTCATGTCACTTTCGTTCATGTGGACAGTGTAGATGATAACAACATCCTTTCAGCGGTTGTCTACCCAAATCCAACTTCCGGAGAGGTCACCATCGAATGCGAACGCTTAAGCCATGTGCGCATCGTCAATACTTTCGGCCAGACGGTCTACAACGCCGACCATGAAGGCAATCAAGCCGTCATCGACCTTTCGCAGATGGCCAAGGGCATTTATATGATGCACATTGAGGCTGTAGGTGGACAAATGGTGAGGAAGATTGTGGTGGAATAAGCCCTGTTTTTAAACTTGTTTTGAAATAATCCAAAAGTGAGACGACATTTTCTTGCCGCCTCACTTTTTTTTGCTATTATTGCAGAAAATTTCAGCGCAATGAAAATCAAATTCATCGGTGCAGCCCAGGAAGTGACGGGCAGCAAGCACCTCATCACCACCGACCATGGCAAGAAAATCCTGTTGGACTGCGGTATGTTCCAAGGCAAGGGCCTCGAAACCGACGCCGCCAACCGTAACATCATGGTCGACCCAAAGGAAATCGACGCCATCATCCTCACCCATGCCCATATCGACCACTGCGGCCTGATACCTTATTTCTATAAGCTCGGCTTCCGTGGACAGGTCGTATGCACCAAAGCCACCGAGGACCTGTGTAGCATCATGCTCCCCGACAGCGGCTTCATCCAAGAGAACGATATGGAGTGGTTCAATAAGAAACGCCGCAAACAAGGACTTCCTGCCTTGCAGCCCATTTATACCGAAAAAGATGCTCGCGCCAGCATGGAGTTGTTTGTCAGCGTGGCCTACAACCGCTACTTCAACATCGACAATAATATAAAGGTGAAGTTCAACAACACGGGGCATCTGCTCGGTAGCGGTTGCGCCATCATTGAAATCGACGAGGGCGGCAAAATGACCCGAATCGGCTACACGGGCGACATCGGACGCGAGTACAACTACCTCCTGCGTTCGCCTGAACCTTTCCCGCATTGTGACTACATCATCACCGAGGCCACCTACGGTAACCGCCTCCACAGCGACCGCGAAAACGCCGAGGAACAACTGTTGGAAATCATCTACCACACCTGCGTGGAGAAACGCGGCAAACTCATCATCCCGTCGTTCGCCGTCAGCCGCACACAAGAGATTGTGTATCTGCTAAATAACTTCTACAACGATGGCAAACTACCCGAGAAGATACCCGTATACGTCGACAGCCCCTTGGCCGTCAACGCCACCGAGATTTTCCGTATGCATGTCGACCTCTTCAACGACGACGTTAAGGACGTCATCGAATACGACCCCGACCCCTTTGGCTTCAATGGACTCACCTTCGTGCGCGACATCAACCAGTCGAAGGCACTCAACGCCACCAAACAGCCTTGCATCATTATTTCTGCCTCTGGCATGATGGAAGCTGGTCGCGTGAAACACCACATCGCCAACAGCATAGAGAGCCCCAACAACAGCATTCTTGCCATCGGCTACTGCGCACCAACCACCTTAGGTGCCAAACTGTTGGAAAACCCCAAACCCGCCAGTGTATCCATCTTTGGCTTGGAACACACCGTCAACGCCGAGATTTTCGAAATCGATGCCTTCAGCGGCCACGGCGACTACAAGGAGATGATCCATTACCTGAGTTGCCAAGACCCGAGCAAGGTGAAGAAGACCTTCATCGTTCACGGCGACCTTGAGGCACAACAGTATTACAAACGGCAACTGCGCAAGGAAGGATGGGATAACATCGTCATTCCTGAGCCTGGCGAGACGTTTGAACTGAAATAATTCCTATTTTTGCAAAAATTTTCAAAAATGGCACAAAAACCCAGCATTCCCAAAGGCACCCGCGACTTCCTGCCCGAAGTCATGGTGCGCCGCAATTATATTTTTGACACCATTAAGACAGTGTTCAAACGCTTTGGTTTCCAACCGATTGAGACACCTTCGATGGAAAACCTCAGCACCCTCTTGGGCAAATACGGTGAAGAAGGCGACAAACTCCTCTTCCGTGTGCTCAACTCTGGCGACTTCATGAGTGGCGTGGAACAAAATGGCGAGCCGCTTGAATCATTGAAATTAGCCTCAAAAATCACGGAGAAAGGCTTGCGCTATGACTTGACCGTACCTTTCGCAAGGTTCGTCACCATGTATCGAGACCAAATCGCCTTCCCTTTCAAACGCTACCAAATCCAACCCGTTTGGCGTGCCGACCGTCCGCAGAAAGGGCGTTACCGTGAGTTCTACCAATGTGACGTCGACATCATCGGCAGCGACTCTTTGCTGAACGAAGCCGAATTGGTGCAAATCGTTGACGAGGTATTCAACGCCTTGAAAATCAGAGTCACACTAAAGATCAACAACCGTAAGGTGTTGGCGGGCATCGCGGAATACATCGGCAAGTCAGACGCTTTGGTTGACATCACCGTAGCCATTGACAAGTTAGACAAAATCGGAATCGATGCCGTCAACGCAGAACTTGCCGAGAAGGGATTGGAACAAGCTGCCATCGACAAATTACAGCCCATCCTCTTCATGAAAGGTAACACACGCGAGAAGTTGGCCCAACTGAAGCCTTTGTTAGACAACGAAGTAGGCCAAAAGGGCATCGAAGAACTCGAAACCCTGTTCGATTACATTGAGAATATGGAGCTCGGCATCGACACCGAACTCGACCTCACCTTGGCCCGTGGCCTGAACTACTATACTGGCGCCATCTTCGAGGTGAAAGCCAAGGACTTCGCCATCGGAAGCATCTCGGGCGGCGGTCGCTACGACAACCTCACGGGCATCTTCGGTTTGCCCAACGTCTCTGGCGTGGGCATCAGCTTTGGTGCCGACCGCATCTACGACGTGTTGGAAGGCCTCAACCTCTTCCCCGAGACCATGTCGGAAAGCACCAAGGTCATCTTCCTCAACTTCGGCAAAAACGAGGAAAAATACTGCCTGAAATACCTCAATCAGGTGCGCAAACACGGCATCAACGCGGAGATTTATCCCGATGCTGCCAAGATCCAGAAACAGATGAAATATGCCGACCAACGCCACATCCCGATTGTCGTCATCGCTGGCGAAAGCGAGGTGGCTGAGCAGAAATTCACCGTGAAATGGATGAAGGAAGGCAAACAAGAAACCGTGGAAGCAAATAGATTGGTGGAAACGATATTGAAATAACCCGTAGAGACGCATTGCATGCGTCTCAAAACCAATAATCAATTATAAAAAGAGACGCATTCAATGCGTCTCTACAACAATTCAACGATTAAACATTTAACAATCAACAATATGAAAGTCCATAAAATCTCATCGAAGGAACTGACCTTCAAACAGGTAAACGAAATACTCACCAAGGGCTACAAGCTCGAGCTCAGTGCCGACGCCATCAAGCGCATCCAAAAATGCCGCGACTACCTCGACAAGAAGATGGAGAACCCTGAGAAGCCCATCTATGGCGTGACCACCGGCTTCGGATCCCTCTGCGACCACAGCATCTCGAAAGAAGACCTGAGCACCTTGCAGAAGAACCTCGTCATGTCGCACGCCTGCGGCACGGGCGAGATGGTGCCCGAGGAAATCATCCGCCTCATGCTCCTCTTAAAGGTGCAAAGCCTCAGCTACGGCAACAGCGGCGTACAAGTCGTGACTGTCCAGCGTCTCATTGACTTCTTCAACAATGACGTGCTGCCCGTGGTCTACAACCAAGGCTCACTCGGTGCCTCCGGCGACTTAGCACCTTTGGCCAACCTCATGCTGCCCTTGCTCGGCTTGGGCGAGGTGCATTTCGAAGGCAAGATCGTCCCTGCTGAAAAGGTACTCAAGAAATTCGGTTGGAAGCCCATCACACTGCAATCGAAAGAAGGTCTGGCCCTGCTCAACGGCACCCAGTTCATGAGCAGCTATGGCACATACGTTCTGCTGAAAGCCTTCCGACTCAGCTATCTCGCCGACCTCATTGGAACGGTTTCTTTGGAGGCCTTCGACGGCCGCATCGAGCCTTTCTTCGACCAAGTACATCAGATCCGTCACCACAACGGACAAATCGTCACCGCCAAGCGCGTGCGTGAGTTCACCAAAGGCAGCGAGCTGATTGTCAGAGAGAAGAAACATGTCCAAGACCCCTACTCCTTCCGTTGCATGCCGCAAGTGCATGGTGCCTCGAAGGACGCCATTGACTATGTAGCCTCCGTGTTCAGTGAGGAAATCAACGCCGTCACCGACAACCCGACCATCTTCCCCGATGAAGATCTCGTCATTAGTGCCGGTAACTTCCACGGCCAGCCTCTTGCCATCACTTTGGACTTCTTGGCCATCGCCATGGCCGAGTTGGGCAACATCAGCGAACGTCGTATCTATCAGCTGATTGGTGGCAAGCGCGGTCTGCCGTCGTTCCTCGTCGCCGAGCCTGGCCTCAACAGCGGCTTCATGATTCCGCAATATGCCGCCGCCAGCATCGTCAGCCAGAGCAAACAGCTCTGCACGCCTGCTTCAGTCGACAGCATCGAATCCTCGCAAGGTCAGGAAGACCACGTCAGCATGGGTGCCAACGCCGCTACGAAGGCTTTGCGCGTGGCTGAAAACTTAGAGCGTGTATTGGCCATCGAGCTGTTCAATGCCACCCAGGCCCTTGAGTTCCGCCGTCCGTTGAAGTCATCACCCATCATTGAGAAGTTCGTCGCCGAATACCGCAAAAACGTGGAGTTTGTGCGTATCGACAAGGTGATGTACACTGAGATTGCCAAATCGGTTGATTTCGTGAAAAATTACCCGTTGGCATTTGATGAATTGGAAAACAAATAAATAATACCTGTAGGGCTGTCACATTGTGGTAACCGCTTGTGAAACACCTCAAGCGGCTGCCGTGATACGACAGCCCTACAACACTGAAATATGGAAACCACCGAACAAAAAACACGCCCCACGGGCATGACCATCCTTTTAGTGCTGTCATTCATCAATGCCTGTTGGAACATCATCCGGTCTATTGTCTTGTATTTCACCACGCCAAAGATGGTCGAGATGTACCAAAACGGGCAATTCGATGAGATGATGGCACCGTTTTCTGGCATGGGAGAGGACTTCACCAACGCCATGAATGATGCCATGCACATTTTCTCGCAAATCAACCCCAACTATTATCTGATTTTGTTAGTGCTGTTCATCGCATCGTTGATAGGTGTCTTGAAGATGTTCAAAGGCGACAAGCGCGGTTTCCATATCTATTCCATCGCCCAAATCTGCATGTTGATTGACCATTCCGTGTTTGTCTATCCCCTGCAAAAGCCCTCACCATTCACTTCCGACTTGATTATCACCATTCTCTTCATCCTGCTATATTACCTCTATTTCAAGCGGATGCAAATGGTTGACACCACTCAAGACCCGACCTAACCATGGAACAGAACGAAGGAAAGATATTCAACCTGAAGCCTCAGATGACCACCTCCATGAAGTTGGCGGCCAGCTTTGCCATCACCTATTATAGTCTATTGCTCATCTTCGAGGTCTTCACCCTTATCTACCGTCGTTATTACATTGACTATTATTACCTTAACCAAGTCGAATTTGGGGCAGGCTCCTCTGAACTGGTGATTCAAATCATCCAACTGATTCTCTCCGTCGTCCTGGTTTTCAGCCTAATCCAAATTTTTAGGAAGAAAAACCGCGGCAAAGCACTATTTGTGGGCGCCTCGATATTTTTGATTATATTCCAACTCCTCGTCACGGGGTTTGTTCCGTGGATGAAATACGCGCTTGAGGCCTTGCTCGTACTTATCATTGCCCCTATTCGCGTAAAGAAAAAAGTCAGGATTAAAGACGGCAAAATCGAAATCGAAACCGTTGATTCTGAACCCTCTCAGGAAAACACAGCTACAGTTAACGAAGGCCAAGCCAAAAGCTAACGCAGCATCATCGCAGCTTTTTTCACCGCATTGACGAAGACTTCCACCTCTTCCAACGTATTGTACAATGCAAACGAAGCCCTCACCGTTCCAGGGATGCCGAAGCGTGTCATCACCGGCTCGGCACAATGGTGACCTGTGCGCACTGCCACACCCATCTTGTCAATAATGGTACCCAGATCGTAAGGATGAATACCGTCAATAATGAAAGAAACCAACCCTGAGCGATGATCCGACTCGCCGATGAAATGGATGCCGTCAATCTCAGATAGTTTCTCAAGAGCTGATCGTAAGAGCTGGCCTTCATGAGCTTCCACCTCTCTTCTATCTAGACCTTTAATGAATTGAATAGCCGTTTCCAAACCCAAGGCCGCACCCACGTTAGGCGTACCCGCCTCAAATTTGTATGGCAACACATTAAACGTTGTCTTATCGAAACTCACCGTGTCGACCATCTCACCACCGAACTGGTAGGGCGGCAGTTTTTCCAACCATTCGGCTTTGCCGTACAAGCCTCCGATACCCATAGGCGCATACATCTTATGGCCGGAGAAAACGAAGAAGTCGCAATCCAAGTCTTGAACATCAATGGGATGGTGGGCAATGGATTGGGCACCATCGACAACGACAGGAATGCCATATTGATGCGCCATGGCAATCATCTCCTTTACGGGATTGATGGTCCCCAACACATTGGAAATATGCGCAATCGAGACCACCTTCGGCCCTTCTTTCAGTAGCTTTTCGTATTGCTCCAAATCCAAGATGCCTCTATCATCCATCGGTACAACAAGCAGCCGACCATGATGGCGCTGCACCATCTGCTGCCAAGGCACGAGGTTGGAGTGGTGCTCCATGGAGGTGACGAGCACTTTTAGTTGAGAGTTGAGAGTTGAGAGTTGAGAGTCGGTGGTGAGTTGAGAGTTGGAAGTTGAGAGTAAGAGGTGCTCGAAAGAAGTGGCGAGCAGGTTCAACGACTCGGTGGTGCCACGCGTGAAGATGATTTCCCTTGCTTCCTTGGCATGGACGAAATCGGCAACAGTCTGGCGGGCATGTTCGTAAGCCTCGGTCGCCTTCTGGCTCAAATAATGCACCCCACGGTGGATGTTGCAGTTCTCGTGCAAGTAATAGTCACGCTCACGCTCGATGACACACAAAGGCTTCTGCGTGGTGGCGGCATTGTCGAGATAAACCAAGGGCTTGCCATAGACCTGCTGATCAAGGACGGGAAATTGGTTTCTTATTTCTTTAATATCTAACATTTCTTCTGACTTCACTTTGATATTTAGTTCCCTCGACTATGGCCTATGACTATGACTATGGCTATTCTCACGGCTTGGGAGAGCCATAGTCATAGGCCAAAAGCCATCGTCAGATTTTCGAATAATCAATGTCAAAATTGTAATCTTTCGGATGGCTGCAGCGCAGGACGCAGTTCTCGCAACTCGACAATTCACCACGCAGGCGGCGCTTAATCATGTCGTCGATATGTTCGTGCAGCATCTCGTTGCCAATATGGTTGCTCACCTCGGCAGCAAAGGCATACATCAACAGAATCCTTGCATTGGCCTTGCTGATGCCACGCTGGCGCATGTAGAACATGGCCTCTTGGTCAAGTTGGCCCGTGGACGTGCCGTGCGAGCATTTCACGTCGTCGGCATAGATCTCAAGGAAAGGCTGGCTGTTGACTTTGGCCGTCGAAGTCAGGAGGATGTTGCTGTTGTTTTGGTGGGCATCGGTCTTTTGGGCATCTTTGGCCACATACACATGGCCGTTGAACACCGCCGAGGCCGAGTCGTCGATGACGCCTTTGAACTTTTCGTTGCTGGTACAATGTGGCACATTGTGGTTCACTTTCAAGAAGTTCTCCACATGCTGGGTCTTGTCAATGAGATACAAACCATGCACCTGCGTGTCGGCACCTTCGCCATCCAAGTCGACATGATAGGTGTTGCGCACATCGCCGCCATTGAAGGTGATGACCACAATCTTCAGTCGGCTGTCGGCCAGCTGCTTGACCTTGAACTCCCTTTGGATGGCAGCCTCGTTGCTTACATTCTGCAGCACATACAACTCAAGGCTTGAATTCTCATTGAGGATAATTTCGGAGATTTTCGGCTCGGATGACAGGTGAGCGTCATCGTCATACTCAATGATTTCGCGGCTTTGGTTGGCGGCTAAGATAAGTTGGTTGTTCATAATCAAAGTTCCTTAATCCATTCGTAGCCTTTTTCTTCGAGTTCGAGGGCGAGGTTCTTGCCGCCCGTCTTGACGATGCGTCCGTCGTACATCACGTGGACGAAGTCGGGGACGATATAGTCCAACAGACGCTGGTAGTGGGTTATGACCACAAAGGCGTTCTCGGCATTATGCAACTGGTTGACGCCATGGGCCACGATGCGCAATGCGTCGATGTCGAGGCCCGAGTCGGTCTCGTCGAGGATGGCGAGGCTGGGTTCCAGCATGGCCATCTGGAAGATCTCGTTTTTCTTCTTCTCGCCGCCGCTATAACCCACGTTGACGAAACGGTTCTGCAATTTCTCGGTGATTTCCACCATGGCCTGCTTCTCCTTCATCATCTTCATGAAGTCGACCGTGCTCATCGGTGGCAGACCTTGGTACTCGCGCTTCGAGTTGACAGCGGTGCGCATGAAGTTCTGGATGCTCACACCTGGGATTTCGACAGGATATTGGAAACTCAGGAAGATGCCTTCGTTGGCGCGGTCCTCGGGCGACATCCCTACGATGTTCTTGCCCTTGTACCAAATCTCACCTTCGGTGATTTCATAGCCCTCGCGACCTGTGATGGCCGCAGCTAGCGTACTTTTTCCCGTTCCGTTAGGGCCCATGATGGCGTGGATTTCGCCTTCGTTGACGCCCAGATTCAATCCTTTCAAGATTTCCTTGCCTCCGATGGAGACGTGTAGGTTTTTGATGTTCAGTAACATGATATATAGTTGTTCAGTTGTTCAATTATTCAGTTGTTCAGTTGGGTTGCCCATGTCATTCCAACGTTGGCAAGCGGGTCGGCGGGAATCTATGGGCAACGGGTTTTCAGTTGGGCTTAAGCTGATTTTGCCGAAACGCATAAAATAGGCATGCTTGGGCCACTGTGTATATTCTTCTTGTGATATTTCAATAATACAATTGTCACCCACTTCCGCAATTTTGTGTTTCACTTCTTCTATCAAGGCCTCATCGCGGCCATATTTCCCGATATGGACCACGTTCAAGACCAATCCCAACAACACGACGCAAGCTGCTCCAAGGGTCATCCATCCACGCACTTTTGGCGTTATCTTGGGCAACCATAAAGTCAGCATCGAGAGGGTGATATGTCCACAAGCCAAGGCGAAAAAAGGCAAGGCTGCCAGCATATAGAAATCCCGTTGCTTCACGCTCACCATAATGGGCAGCACACCCACGAGACCCATGATCAGGAAAACATAGAACCAAGCCTTGTCGGGTGGAAACTCAAAGACCTTCGAATTGACCTTGCTTTTAGTCTTGCAAATCACCAAAACGAGTGCAAGGACCAACGGGATGATCAGTTGTTGCAATAAAGCGAAAACGATATAGAATCTTGAAGATGCCGTTGCTTCGTGCAATCCCCCACCGATGACTTGTAAATGGATGTAGTCCTTAAGATAGGCAAACGACCCAGGGCAAACCAAGAACATGATTCCGACAAACACAGCTATAGAGACTAAAAGAATCAAACTGTCAATCGGGCCTTGGATCCATTTGTGCTTTTGGTCGAAGGCGCAATACAGGATAGGAAACACCAAGGGGAACAATCCCGTGAATCCTTTGGAGAGGAAGGCCAATAGCAAAGCTACAGCTGACAAAAACAGCCAAATCTTATGGTTGCGCTGATAGCCGACAATCATCAGATAGACGGAAAGCAACACGAAGACCGACATGGTGTTTTCAAGCAGGTTGTTTGTCGCACTCCACGAAACCAAAGGCATAGCGAGCCAGAACAACAGCGACAACCAAGCCCAACGGAGGTTGTTGGTGGTGTGCTTCCAAATCAAGGCGATGAACAAACCAGAGAGTAGGAACATCAACACGGAATAAGCCTTCTCGACCCACCAATGGTCGCCAAACGCCTTGAAAGCCAAAGCTTCCATGCCCAAGGCCAAGGGTGGATGCTGACGAAACTCGGAATACAAGGTCTGTGTGTAATGCGGATCCCAGAATGTCCCCTGACCTTCTGCCATGTTGCGCGAGATGCTGGCATAGGTCACACCGTCGAGGAACATGCCTTCGGTCAATAGGCTCTTGCTCTCCAGAATGAGGAACAATCCGATGAGGAGCAACCATAAAGGGGTGTTATTTGAACAGGTCCCTGCCATTTGTTGATTGTTGGGCGTTTAATTGTTTAATTGTTTTATCCGACGCTGCCTTCCAACGTTATCGACAGGAGTTTTTGTGCCTCAACGGCGAATTCCATAGGCAGTTTGTTCAGCACGTCCTTGGCATAACCATTGACGATAAGACCAATGGCCTTCTCCGTCGGGATGCCTCGCTGTTGGCAATAGAACAGCTGGTCTTCGGAAATCTTCGAGGTCGTGGCCTCGTGTTCAAGGATGCTCGATTCGTTGCCGCATTCGACGTATGGCCAAGTGTGGGCACCGCATTTGTCACCCAGAAGCAATGAGTCGCACTGCGAATAGTTACGTGAGTTCTCGGCTTTGGCGGCCACTCTCACCAAGCCACGATAGCCATTCTGGCTGTGACCGGCGGAGATACCTTTAGATATGATGGTACTGCGGGTGTTTTTGCCCAAGTGAATCATCTTGGTGCCCGTGTCGGCCTGTTGGTAGTTGTTGGTCACGGCGACGGAGTAGAACTCGCCCACAGAGTTGTCGCCCAGCAGCACGCAGCCTGGATACTTCCAAGTGATGGCAGAGCCCGTCTCGACCTGCGTCCAAGAGATCTTGGAGCGGTCGCCACGACAGAGACCACGCTTGGTGACAAGGTTATACACGCCACCTTTGCCGTCCTTATCGCCTGGGTACCAGTTCTGCACTGTGGAGTATTTCACTTCGGCATCCGTCTCGGCGATGATTTCCACGATGGCGGCATGGAGTTGGTTTTCATCGCGTTGCGGAGCTGTGCAACCTTCCATGTAGCTCACATACGCGCCTTCGTCGGCCACGATGAGTGTGCGCTCAAACTGGCCCGTGTTGGCCGCATTGATGCGGAAATAGGTGGACAACTCCAAAGGGCAACGCACACCCTTCGGGATGTAGCAGAACGAGCCGTCGCTGAAGACCGCCGAGTTGAGTGCAGCGAAGAAATTGTCGGTATAAGGCACCACTTTGCCAAGGTATTTCTTCACCAAGTCGGGGTGCTGTTTGACGGCCTCGCTGAACGACATGAAGATGACGCCGTGTTTGGAGAGCGTCTCTTGGAAGGTCGTCTTCACCGAGGTGGAATCCATCACCGCATCGACGGCCACGCCCGAAAGCTTCTTCTGCTCGTCGAGCGAGATGCCGAGTTTGTCGAAGGTGGCCAACAGTTCGGGGTCCACCTCATCAAGGCTCTGCTTCTGCTGGCGTTTGCGCGGCGCAGCGTAATAGATAATGTCTTGGTAGTTGATTTCGGGAATATCGAGATGTGCCCAGTTGGGTTGCTTCAACGTCTGCCAATGGCGGAAGGCCTTCAGGCGGAATTCCAGCAGCCATTCGGGTTCCTCTTTCTTCTTGGAGATGAGGCGGATGATGTCCTCGTTCAAGCCTTTCGGCACAAAATCAGTTTCAATGTCGGTCACGAAACCGTATTCGTATTCCTTGTTCGTGACTTCACTGATGATATTTTCGTTCGGATTCTGATCCATAGTTTTCTATTTTGGAGCGGGCCCTTCGACAGGCTCAGGGACCCAACTTCTTCCTTATTAAGAATGATTTCAAATTAGGCCGCAAAGATACAATTTTATTATGGTTTAGA
>JAEETH010000114.1 GCA_016290215.1 Bacteroidales bacterium | reverse complement strand
TGTGGGGCTTTCGTCTGCCTGACCATTTATCTCATCTTGCATCAAGCGGCATGGTATTCCTACCTGTTTGTTGTGCTGTTTCTTCTCTTTTTGAAGGACCTTATTGCCATCAAAAAGACCAAACCCGAGCTGCTTGACCCGTTTTTGGGCAGACAGGTAAAGCATAGTTTTTTGCTGGTGTTGGTTTATGGAATATTGTTGTTAGTTTGATGGCGTATTTTTCACCTAACTAATAGTCATTATTCAAAATTGTTCTTATTTTTGCACCGAAAAATCTAATCTAATTATCTAAACATTAAATTTTTAACACTATGAAAAAAACCTTACTATTCGCATTCGCCTTGCTGTTTGCAACGGCGATGATGGCACAAAATCGCACGGTTTTGTTGCAAGAATCCTTTGATGGTGCTTCGATGCCCGCTGGTTGGACCATTGACGCACAACCCAACAACTGGTCAGTGTCGGCAACTGCCAATGCTGGCGGCACTCCCAATGAAATGCACCTCACCTGGAGCCCCCAATTCAATGGCATGACGCGCCTCGTGTCTCCCGCCCTCGACATGACAGGTTTCAACGAGGTTGTGTTCTCTTTCAAGCATGCACTTGACAACTATTCGGGCAGCAACACCATTGGCGTGGCTACGTCATCTGACGGTGGCTCCACCTGGAACCAAGCCTGGAGCCAAGGCTACAACACCAGCTCGTCTTGGACTGTGAACGTATCCGTCAACACCCCTGACATGGGTCAACCCAATGTTCAATTCTGCATCTTCTTCAACGGAAGCAGCTACAACATCAACGACTGGTTCTTCGACGATGTCAAGATCTTTACGCTCGAAAACCTCGATGTGGCTGTTACGGGTACCTCCATCCCCGAACTGGTGCAAGTTGGCGACCTTACGGTCAACATGGGTGTGATGAGCTATGGCTCCACTCCTGTCACTTCCATCCAAGCCTCATACGAGGTGTCGGGCATGGAACCTGTGGAACAAACCTTCAATGTCAACCTCGATCCTTTGGCTTCAACTACCTTGACTTTCGATGTGCCCGTCACCGTTGCCACTCCTGGCAGCTATGACATCGTGCTGACCATCAACAAAGTGAATGGTGTGGATGACGATTTGGCTGACAACAACACTTGGGAGAAGCATTTCTCTGTTCCCGTTGGTTTCACCCAAAGATTTCCTATGATTGAACATTTCTCCTCGTCCACCTGCGGACCTTGCGTGAATGTGAACAACCAAATGAACACATTCTGCAACAACAATCCCGGTCGCTACACCTACACCAAGTACCAGATGAACTGGCCTGGTGCTGGCGACCCGTATTATACTAACGAGGGTGGCGTGCGCCGTGTTTATTACGGTGTGAGCGGTGTTCCGGACATTTATCTTGATGGTGTGGGAACCAACAACGCTGCCGTCAACCAAACTGTTTTCGACCAACACGCCGCAGAACCTGGCTACTTCGATGTCAGAGGTTCATTCACTGTGGATGGCAACAACATCCATATTTTTGCTGATGTGATGCCATACGTTGATGTTGAGGCTCGCGTGTTTGTCGCCATCAATGAAAAAGTGACGTACAACAACGTGGGAGGCAATGGTGAGACCGAGTTCCACCACGTCTTCATGAAGATGATGCCCGATGGCGAAGGCTCAACTATCGCTTTCACAACTGGCGAAATGCAACGTTTGGAGTTCACCCAAGATATGTCGTCAACCCACGTGGAGGAAATGAGCGACCTCGAAGTGTCCATCTGGGTACAGAACTACAGCTCAAAATATGTGTACAACAGCCACTTCGCTTACGAATACACCGAAGTGCATCCTTATCCTGTAGAGAATCTGACTTTGACTGAAGTTGCTGGTCCAAGAGGTTTGTTTGAGGCTACTTGGGATGCACCAAGCCAAGGCAATCCTATCGGATACAATGTTTATGTGAACGACGAACTGGTGGCTGAAAACATCACCGACACTGAGTATTCGTTTGAAGGCGATCCCGATGCGTTCAACGTGGTAGGTGTGGTTGCTTTGTATCCTAACGATGTGACCTCTGTCAGAGTTGTGGCAGCAGTGTCTGATAACTTGCAAGACATGGGATTGTATATCCCCGGTTCACCTTACGTTGATTTGACCGTCAACGAACCTGAAGCCGATGTCTACGTGAGCAACGGCAATTTTGCCTCACATACGCCTATTGAGATTACAGCCATCACAGAAACCAATCCTACTGGCGATGAATATTTGGAGATTGAACCCGCAACCGCACTGCCCGCAACGATTGAAGAAGGAGAAGAATTCCATTTCCATATCGCAGCCAACGTGGTTGTCGGCAGAAGCGTGGCTGAAACTGCCGTTAAGGTGGAATCCAATGGTGGGGAAGTGGTTTACTATGTGACTGTTGATGGCGAACTGCTAAGCGTCTCCGAGATTTCGTCGACAGCCAAGGTCTATCCTAACCCCGCCAACGACCAAGTGCGCATCGAGTCGGCCAAAGGCATCGAGAGCGTGATGGTTTACAACATGATGGGTGCCTTGGTGGAGACCATCCCCGCCAACAGCTTGATGCTCAACGTGAACTTGAGCCAATACCGCAACGGCATCTATTTCTTCAACATCCGCCAGAGCGACGGCACGGTCAGCAACCAACGCGTGGTTGTGAATCATTAATGACATTGAAGTCATTCAACAAAAAAGGGAACCCTAGGGTTCCCTTTTTTGTTTTGATGCACTTGGACTTTGATTAGTCACCCAGCGTGGCCACCATGACGGCCTTGATGGTGTGCATACGGTTCTCGGCCTCGTCGAAGACGATGCTGTTCTCGCTTTCGAACACGTCCTCGGTGACCTCGATGCCGTTCAAGCCGAACTTCTCATAAACGTCGCGGCCGGCCTTGGTCTCCAGATTGTGATACGAAGGAAGGCAGTGCATAAACTTGCACTTGGGGTTGCCTGTCTTTTTCATCAGTTCTGCATTGACCTGGTAGGGCATCAGCATATCGATGCGCTCTTTCCACACGTTGTCGGGCTCGCCCATCGATACCCAGATGTCAGTGTAGATGAAGTCAAGATCCTTCACTCCCTTCTCCACGTCGTCGGTGACGGTGAGCTTGGCACCGGTTTCCTTGGCGATTTCCTGGCACTTTTTGACAAGGTCTTTGGCCGGCTGCAGTTTCTTGGGGGCGATAATGCGGATGTCCATACCCATCTTCACACCACCAACCATCAGGCTGTTGCCCATATTGTAGCGGGCATCGCCAATATAAGCGAACTTCACCTGGTTGAGGGGCTTATCGGTATGCTCCTGAATGGTGAGGAAGTCGGCCAGAATCTGAGTGGGGTGAGCTTCGGCGGTAAGACCGTTCCACACGGGGACGCCAGCATATTTGGCCAGTTCCTCGACAGTGGCCTGGTCGAAGCCACGGTACTCGATGCCGTCGAACATGCGACCCAGCACGCGGGCGGTGTCAGCCATCGATTCCTTGATGCCGATCTGTGAGCCAGTAGGGCCGAGGTAGGTGACGTGAGCACCTTGGTCCTTGGCGCCAACCTCGAAAGCGCAGCGGGTGCGGGTCGAGGTCTTTTCGAAGATGAGGGCAATGTTCTTGCCCGTCAGTTTGGGTTGTTCGGTGCCTGCATACTTGGCGGCCTTGAGGTCGGCAGCAAGTTTCAGTAAGAACTTAATCTCTTCCGGAGTGAAGTCCAACAACTTCAGGAAGTTTCTGTTTCTGAGGTTAAATGCCATAATTTATGATTTAAAGATTTAAGATTAAAAATTCAAAGATTGGCTTATGGCCGATAGCCTATGGCCTATGGCAGCTCTATTCCAAGGTGTCATTGCGGACTTGATCCGCAATCTCCTCAACGTTGGTAGCTGCCATCGGCCATTAGCCATTAGCCATCGGCCTTAAAATTCGCTGCAAAATTACTCATTTTCTTATCTCATCCAACCTTCAACACGATAAATCTTTTCCATCAGTTTGGTTTCTTTTCCAGTTCTCGCATTTTTGTACCATACTTCGATACGAGCCGCATAGTAATCTCCCCAATCGCCTTCGTAAATCGTAAAGCCTTTCTTATACACAAGTTGGCGGAATGTATGCGTTGTACCAATTTTAACATTGCTTCTTTCAGCAATCTCATTTTCTGACAAAGGAACATTCTTGGTCACCTCATAACAACGAAGAAATATCTCGCCTTGAGGCAATGGGCCATAATAGAAGCTATATATGTACCTCCCACCTTGGAAATCATTCCAGATTTGAAGATATGTATCTGGATTTAGGCTATCTATCTCGGCAACATCAAGCGTGTCACCAGGGAAATTGAACAGGTCTTTGCGCCCGTTCTCATCGGTATAACCCAAAGGGAGATGATATTCCAAACCTTCGGGTATTTTATGCTTTTTGCCGAAACCGTCATGGTATGGTCCATGCATGGCTCCAATTACGAGTGGAAACCAAAGCAGGCATACCACCATGATAGAACCCGTTATGGATGTAAGACATTGCCACCATTTCTTGTTAATGAGCAAGATTACCCACGAAACGACAAGAGCAATGATTGTTACCATAAGCAAAATAGCGACGATGTCTTCAAGAACAGGAAGCCAGGTGGTAAATAACGCTGCCAGCGAAAACATAAAGACACCTAACGCCATGGGAAAAATCCACCAGTATTTTAAAAAGAAGTGTTTCATGATTCTCTATTTTTTCTTGTACCAATCAATCTTTTGTGTCGCAAACATGGCAATTCCCAAAATAATGAAGAGGCCGACACTTCCCACCAGCAGGGCATAGCTCTCCAATTGTAGCAAAACATAGACAAAAGTATAAAGCACAGCCAGCAGGAGGCCGATACCCAAGGCGGTCTTTTTGTCCTTCGTAATCGAAGCCATGAAAACCACAATCATCGCGATGGTCATCACACAGGCAATGAGATAGGATAGTCCGAAATTGATATGTTCGGAGAACGACAACAGCAAAGTGTAGAACACAATGAGCGCAATGCCGATAAGCAGGTATTGTACGGGATGGATAGGCTTGGCCTTGCGCATCTCTACGAAAAACACCGCAGCAAAAGTGAGGAGGATAATAAGAAAGGCATACTTGATAGCGCGATCGGTCTGGAGGTATTGCTCCACTGGAACTTTCAGTTCCACACCGAAAGAAGAATAGCCGAATTCCGTTCTATACTCAAAGAATGAATCATTGAGAACTTGCGGATAGTCTCGGTTGATGGCCAACACTTTCCATTCGGCTTGGAAGCCTGTGTCGGTCACCTGACGTTCGTCGGGCAAGTAATAGCCCGTGAAACTCGGCGTCGTGCAATCCGAAGTCAAACTG
>JAEETH010000113.1 GCA_016290215.1 Bacteroidales bacterium | reverse complement strand
CCCACGCCGTCATGCGCAAGTACCCCCGCAAAAGCGTGGCCGCGCTGAAGCTGCAGGCACGCTTCCCCGAAATATCCAAGGAGCAGGCCTATTGCGACATTCGCAACGCCTGCCGACTGTGGAACAAATACGACCCTGTGGACAGGGACTTCCTTGAGGGCTGGTTCCTTGACTGGCTCATGAAGGAAATTTCAGACCCCGCCTCCTCCGACAACGCCCGGGCAAAGAACCTCGCAACGCTTCAAAAGTTCCTTTCCCAGCTGCCGCCGCAGAAGATTGACCCCAAGCTGATGGAGGCCAACCAGATTTTCGTGCAGTTCAATATCAACAACAAAAACGTGGCCTTTCCGGAAGAGGTGCTGATGAAGCTGCCCGCCGACATACGCCGCCAGCTGCTGGGAAGCCTCGACGACGAAATCACCGAAGAAACCGCCTGCGAAATCATAAACTCCTGACCCCATGCAGATAAACCTATCCGGCAACCGCGCCCAGCTTCCCTCCTTCATCCTGCAGCCCAAGTGCCACGTCTCCGTGGAGGGACGCGGCACGGGCAAGAGCGCGGACATCGGCTTTTGGATGGACAGGCTCATCCGGCTGATGCCGCGATCGGTCATCGCCCTCACGGGCAAGACCTTCGGCCAGCTGCTGACCAGGACACTGCCTTCTTCTCTCAAGATGCTCAACCAAATGGGCTACGAGAAAGAGGCCAACTACGTAATAGGCAAGCGTCCACCCGCCTACTTTGAAAACTCCTACGAGGAACTCAACAAGTTCGAGAACGTCATATCCGTCAGCAACGGCACGCGCTTCGCGCTCATCTCGCAGAGCGAGCCCGGCAGCGGGCGCGGCGCAAACGTGGACTTCGAGATAGCAGACGAGACGCTGACGCTCAACAAGGAGCAGTATGACCAGGAGGTCGCGCCGACAAACCGCGGCAACCTTGAGTTTTTCGGGGCGAAGTCCGGCAAGCCCGTACACCTGCACCACGGCTACAAGTATTCCACCTCCATGCCGCCGACAAGGGATGGGCGGTGGGTGCTTGAGTTCGCCAACTACTACGAGGAGGAGGCCGGAGTGAGGCTGTTTGAGATTTGGAACCGCGTCGTGAAGATGCAGCTGGAACTGCTCGACATCACCGACCCCAAGCAGTTCGCCCAGTGCTGGAACGAGATAATCCGCATGAAGCGCAGAATCCGCCCCTTTGTGTCCAAGGACGGGCTTCTGTTCACTGTCTCCAACGCCTTCGACAACATAGAGTTTCTTGGCCTCTCATACGTCAAGAAAAACCGCGAGTTGCTTCCCTCGCTGGTTTTTTTGGTTGAGATTATGAACTTCCTCTTCGACAAGGTGGAGGACTGTTTCTATTCCATCAGCGACGACCGCCACGTTTATCACAACGGGCTGGACGACCAGCGGCTCATGCTGCTGGCCAAGGAGAGCAATTTCGACCTGGACAAGTTATCAATAAAGAACAGCGCGTTTGACCGAGATTGCAATCCCGACCTTCCTTTGGAGGTGGTGGCAGACTGGGGAAGCGCGATTTCCCTTTTCTGCGTGTGCCAAGAACGGAACTATGACTTTGTCAACAACTGCGCAACCAAGCGCAAATGCCAGAACTTTATCAACGAGTTCTTTGTCAAGCCGGACGAGAGTTCCAACATCCTCATCAAGGAACTGTGCGGACAACTGACGGACTACTACAAGACACATCGCTGCAAAAAGATACACTACTACCGCGACAAATACGGCGATTCAAGAAACCCGAATGTGCTGAACTCTATGAGCTACAACCAGCTTGCAATTTCATATCTGAAGAAAGCCGGATGGGAGGTTATCGAGCACACACACAAGGGGATGGAGCCGCCTCAGTCGGACAAATACCTGCTGTGGGGCTTGATTCTACGCGAGGAACGGGAGAGTCTTCCTTTGGTGCGCTTCAACGGCGACAAGTGCCGCTATACGCTCATTTCGATGAACAACGCCATGATTAAAGATGTGGACGGCCAATTAAAGAAAGACAAATCATCAGAGCGCAAATCATCCGGAATACTCCCCGAAGAAGCCACCCATTTCTCCGATGCTGCCGACAAGATTGTGTGGACAAAATTTGGTGATAACCTAAAAGGGAAAAGTTCTGAAATCAGTGTGTTGCGTATTGGAAAATAGTTTATTTTTGCAGCGTCAAAAAAAATGTATTATGAAAAAGTTATTTGTATTAGCAGTAGTTGTTTTATGCTCGACATTGTTTTTTAATTCTTGTTCCAAAGATAATGACAAGGTGTCTTTGACAAAGGAACGCAACATTAACGTTTGCGTCAATTTCAACAAAGAGAAAAACCTCAATTCTTCGAATTGGCTGTCATTCAACTCGTGCGAAGATTATGAACGTGCAATTGCGTTTCTGAATGAAAAAGAAGGATATTTGTCCCTTTTTGAACAGGACCTGCATTTTTCTTCAATGCGGTGTGTGCTGTCTGAAAGCCAAAGGGAAGCTATTGGGGTGGAAGATGACATTTTGGCCACTTTGCTCAACCCTGACGGTTTCATACAAATAGACAATTTTGTTTTTCAAATTGACATTGTCAATGAGAAAGCATACGTATGGGATACGAACAATGATAACGAAATGATGACTTTCTCCATAGATGACAATGTCTTGGATATTCTATTCAAAAACGAAGAGCCCATAAAAAACGTAATCTCTTATTCCAATCCTGAACCTTACACATTTCCTTCCTCTCCTGAAGCCAAATGCAAAGTTGTCTATCAACGCGCCGCCGTTTATTTTTCCTTGCTTTCTAAAATCAACAAACCGGGAGTGATTTCCGCACCAGAGGTCGAAATATATTATAGTACTGATTCCGGCACATATACAAGAAATAGAAGCAACGCAACGCAACAGACATTTCCTGCTCAAAGCGATGGTGGAGATGGGAACAATTATCATTATCGCCCTTATTCCGCAGCTGTGGGGCTAAAACAGTTCTACATGTCCACGTTCTTTAATTGTATAGATTACTTTCCTTATTATTCTGATGGTGTTCGAATAACTGTAAGCAAATAATATTGCCTTCTTTATGCAACCTCTAAAATCTGCCTATGGCAATAGCTTTAGATTTTGCAAACGCCAAATTATCAATGAAATATAAATTCGTTAATTTTGAAATCCTTAGATATTAGTGGTTTCTTTGTGAAATGTACCATTCTAATTGTTGTCTTTGAAATATCTGTTGTATGCACTTTTGCTCAAAAAACGGATTTCGGCGGTGGATTTACCTTTGGTAATACGATTTCTGCGATGTCTGCAGAGAATATTCCGGGATTTTGGAAAACAGGTCTTACCACCGGATTGTTTGGTCACGTTAAAGTTGTCGATAAATACAAAGTGAGAATGCTACTGCAAATGGACATGAATTTTACAATGAAAGGCACTCGAACTAAACCGAATTTCGGAGCTGAAGGACACTATCGCAGAGACAAATATTCATTGTCTTTTGGTTACATTGAATTCCCTCTTTTGGTACGACTGCGTTTTAACAGCCCCAAAACCAGCAATGATGGATTGTGGCTTGATATAGGTCCTTCCGTAGGTTTTCTGTTGTATCAGAGAACGGTACAAATTATCACCACCCACGGTGGACGAGGTGGAATGCGCTATGAATGGGATGACCTTTATGATCTCAAGAGACTTGAGTTTGCGCTCCACGGCGGAATTACGTATGTTTTCAAACGTCATCATGGTATATCATTTCGTTTCTGCCATTCGATTCTTCCGATAGGAACTCCTGATTATGAGTACACCAGCGGCCTACTCAAGAAGCATTATAACTCCACATTCCATTTTGTATATTCTTTTCAGTTATGATAAAACCGATTAAGAGTGACTATGATTTTGGGCGTTCCCCTGTCGGGTCGGGCTTTCCGCCTTAATCGAAAGCGCGTCTGCGCCCATTTTCTGACGCAAAAAGCGGCTTCCGCTGGTCGCCTTTTTTGACGTTGAAAATGTCGGCGCATCCGTCCGCTTCCGATAACGTGCTTCAATCCCTAACGCAGTTTTATAGAGTTATTGAATTTAGATAAATGAGTTGAGCAGTCCGATGTGGACTGCTTTTTTATTTGTGCTGCGCACCTTGACAAGGTACAAATAAGGCTGGAATAAGCCCATACAAGCGTATTTATTATGTTGGTGAGCAAATGTACCATTGCTCACCTAAAATGCTTTTACAGGCGGTCATTGCTGCCGCAATGGTATCTGTCTTTTGTCAAACGAGTGGACGGCAGTTGTACGGGTGGACGGCTTCGCCGTCAGAGTGGACGCGCCGCCGCCCTGCGGCGGTCGCCATCCACGCGCCCGCCTCGCACTCGCACCCATCCATCGGAACAGCCGCCAACCCCCGAACACCCCCGCCCGACAACACCGCCACCGCGCCAAAATGTTGCATATCGCCCGCGTTTTTGACGTGAAAAATTGTTGTAAGATGTTGTATATCAATATATTATAATAATTCAATTTTGCGCTGGCAACCCCTAAAATCTGCGAAAAATCGCCCGAAATATTGATACAAAAACACTTAAAAATGAAAATAATTTTCAACTTGCTGATTATCAATGAAATAAAATTGCATTTTTTTGAAAAATTATTTGGTAGATTGCGGAAAATGTTGTATATTAGCAACATAAAACAAAGGGGATAACAAACAGCCCCCGAAACGAACCAATAAAAAATTGAGATTATGCAAGTAGATGAAATTTTGAGATTGACGAACCTATTAAAAAACCTTTGGCGGCTGTATGCCATAATCCCCGAAGACCGCAAAAACGCCGTTTATGCCGATATAAAGCGCGTTGAAAGTTCAATGAACGCCGACACCTACACACAAGTAATTGACAACTTAATTTCATTATAACCCCATAAACCCCGAAGCGATGAACGGACAAAACAACGATTTTTTCAAGAACATTGCAACGTTCTGCACCTTTTTGGATAATGAGAACGTGACCCCCGAAGATGTTTTTTTCATCCCCGAAGACTACCCCGACACCACCAACACACAATATTTCGGGATAACCACCGCCAGCGGCGCGGAATCCGTCAAAGCGGGCATCTACTACTATAAACAAAATGACGTGTACGAACTGAAACAAGCCGAAGACGATGAAAACGGCTATAAATACGAATATTTGGGCAGCGTGACGGACTGACCCAGCCCGCCGCCCGCCGTCATATTTCCAGCGAAGCGCGAAACGTTTATAAACGCGGCAGGCAGGGCGAGAGGCGGGACACGTTACACTTTAACGGCCTTTTTTCAAAAAAAAGGCGTGCAAAAAACTGATTAACAACAAGAAACGGAAAATAAAACTACACAGCCCCACGGCGGGGAACTTCAGACCCTCCCCGCCGTTGATAAACGGCAGGAAAGACAGAAAAAACGCCTCTTTCACAATCAAAAACCCAAGACGATGAACCAAACAACCAA
>JAEETH010000112.1 GCA_016290215.1 Bacteroidales bacterium | reverse complement strand
ATGATCAGTGGCGACCGTTGGATGGATACGCAGTCGACGGCCTTTGCACTCTTTGTCTTGGGTAAGTATGCCGAAAAGATGGGTCTCAACAAGACCAACCTCTCCGCTACTGTGAAGGTGAATGGTGAGGAACGCACGCTGAATGCCAACATGGCCTCGGTTGGATATGGCTTCACGCCAAAATTAGGAAGCAACGCGGTCGAGATTAAGAACAACACCGATCAGAAGATGATAGCCAACCTCTTTACCAAGACCTCTGTCGCTGAATACGACATGAACGAGAGCGGCAATTTCATCAACATGACGGTGAGCTACACCGACAAGAACGGCAACCCAGTCAACTTGACAAATCTGACTGCTGGCACCGACCTCAGGGTGCAGATGACGGTGACCAACCCGAGTGAGTATCAAGTCACCGAGTTGGCGTTGTCATACTACCTGCCTTCGGGCTGGGAGCTGGTGAACGACCGCTTGAGTGGCGACATGACTGGCAACGAAGGTGCCAAGCACATCGACCTCCGCGACGACCGTGCCTACTTCTACTTCGACCTTTCACCTCGTAGCAAGAAGACCTTCACCCTGAAGGCCAACGCCACCTACGAGGGCAACTACATGATTCCCGCCGTCCGCTGCGAGGATATGTACAATGCTGAGATCTTCTACCAGATTCCGGCAAGGGGTTGTGTGGTGAAGTGATTAAATTAAGGGCGGACTATTGCGTCCGCCCTTAATTTGTTGTATTTTTGCACACAAGAAACAAACTACATGAGGTGTATTCAAGACATATATGAAGCAATAGCCCAAGATGGCTTCACGGAGTCAACACTTCAAAAAATTGACGAACTTGTAAACCAGATAGAAAATGGATCAACAGACCTTCCTCGATTTAATCTACGAGAGCATTCAGGAATCTGCAAGGCAGGCTCGGCTCTCGTCGGGGCGTCCATCATCGCAAGCTACGCTGGAAGAAGCCTTGCAACAAGTAGCTATGCTGGAAGCGGCCAAGCAAGCCCAAGCAATTGGGAAATAGACGAATTGCAAGAGAAACTCATTGAGCAGTGGGCAAAAGCTACTCGTTTATGGGTAGAAGATTCGGATAATACTATTCGCAAAGGATTTGGCCCAATGATAGCCGAAGGTGCAGAAGCCAAAGTTTATTACAGAGATGGAGCCCCCGCCGTTTTGAAAGCGCGTGCATCCATCTATTCCACAACCCAAAAGGCTCTTGATGCTATCGCTCTGCACAACTACATTTTCCCAGAGACCGCCATGCATGTCATTGGCTTTACTCGTGATACAGATGGACTTTTCCGCATTATCCTTACGCAGCCGTATGTCCGTTGTCTTCGCCTTGCCACAAAGGAAGAAATAGATGAACTTGTGGCAGAAAAAGGGTTTCGTGACAATAGGGCAGGACAAGGAGTGAACTATATTTCCGACCGCATTGTGTTGGAAGATATGCACCCAGCAAATGTGTTTATTGATGAAGTGACTTCTCTTCCAATTTGTATTGACTGCATCGTGAAGTTCGTTAAATAGGTTTTTTCAATAAACGTACTGAATTCGATACGTTAAAAACGGGATGCCAAAAACAACTATAATAAGAATTTTGTGTTGAAATTTATAGGACATAAAGCTTTAAAAATCATCCTCCTAATCCTATCAGGTCTTATTATTGCCTTCCTATGCATCCCCGTGCCGCACTTCGACAAGCCCTATTCAACAGTGCTGACGGACCGAAACGGTGAACTCCTCGGCGCGAAGATTGCCGACGACGGACAATGGCGTTTTCCCGCCACCAACCACTATTCCCCGAAATACGTTGCCTGCCTTTTGGAATACGAAGACCGATGGTTTTTCTTCCATCCCGGCTTCAACCCCGTGTCGTTTGTGAAGTCGTTCATCGACAACATGAAGGCAGGGGAGGTGGTCAGAGGAGGCAGTACCCTCTCGATGCAGGTGGTGCGCATGTCGCGCGACAACCCGCCTCGAACCTACGCAGAGAAGCTTTGGGAGGTCATCTTGGCTATGCGACTGGAATTGCATTACTCCAAAAGGTCTATCCTTAACATGTATGCCGCCAACGCGCCCTTCGGTGGTAATGTGGTGGGCATCGATGCGGCGGCGTGGCGCTATTTCCATACTATGCCTGATGAACTCTCATGGGGCGAAGCAGCCACCCTCGCCGTGTTGCCCAACTCTCCGGCTTTGATTCACCCAGGCCGCTCCCGCGAGCGATTGGAACTGAAACGCAATGAACTGTTACAGCGTTTGCCTCGTTCCAAAACGTTCATTCCCAAACGGTTTAATGCGCCCAAACTATCCGAGGAAGATGCCGAATTGGCTATGATGGAGAACATCCCTGACCGACCTTTCGATATGCCTATGTTAGCCTATCATTATCTCAGCGACCAAGACAGAAAGCATCACGGAGAGCATATCGCTTCCACTATTGATTTCAACCTGCAACGTTCGGTGTTGGACATCATGCACCGCCACCATGAGGCCAATGTGATGAACAACATCGACAATGCGGCGGTTTATGTGGTTGACTATCTGAATGATGAAATCGTAGCATACGTGGGCAACAACAGCGACGCCGAAGATGCCGCTATGGTGGACATGGTGAAGGCGCAACGTTCCACAGGTAGCATTCTCAAACCATTCCTCTTCGCTGCCATGCTTGACGAAGGAACGCTTTTGCCTCAAATGGTCCTGCCCGACATTCCTATGAGTCTTTCGGGCTTCACGCCGAAGAACTATAGTGGTGAGTATTGGGGTGCAGTGCCTGCCGACAAGGCCTTGCAGAACTCTTTGAATGCGCCTTTCGTGCATCTGTTGCGCGAATATGGCCAACAAAGGTTTCATGCCCTGCTCAAGCAGTTGCCGCTGAAAGGCATTGTTTTCGACGCGGAGCACTATGGCCTTTCGCTCATTGTGGGCGGGGCGGAGTCGTCGCTCTACGACATCACCAACGCCTACGCAAAAATGGGACGCAAGTTGGCCGTTTATGTGAACGAAAACTTTAATGCGAAGATAGATGAGAAGGAGTCACCGTTCTCGGCAGAGGCTATCGCTGAGACCTTTAACGTGATGAAGGGTTTGACGCGTCCCACGAGTCAGATAGGGTGGGGCGGTTTTTCTTCTTCAGCGCAGGTGGCTTGGAAGACGGGCACAAGTTTCGGCTTCAAGGACGCATGGGCGGTCGGCCTTATAGACCGCTATGTGGTAGGTGTTTGGGTGGGCAATTCCGACGGTGAGGGTCGCCCTGGATTGACGGGCGTCGGTGTGGCTGCCCCGATTCTTTTTGATGTGGTAAGTAAGTTGAACGACAGCTATCGCTATCCCGCCAACACCTCGGAAAGCATTGAGATAGAGGTCTGTGCGGAGTCGGGTTATCCCAAGTCGGAATATTGCCAAAACACGAAGAAAATCCGTGTCTGCAATGTGGAGAACCAGACGGGTGTTTGTCCTTATCATAAAAAGGTGTTTTTGGACGAATCGCGCCAGTATCAAGTGCGCCCCGACTGTTATCCCGTCGACCAGAAATGTTATGAGGTGTATTATGTGCTGCCCCCTGTGATGGAGTGGTTCTACAAGAAACATTCGCCTTTGTTTCGCCCTTTGCCAGCTTTCTATCCTGGTTGTGGCACTGCCCATCCTGATGAGGTGATGGCTTTCGTCTATCCCAAAAGCGATGCCAAAGTAAGCATCCCCATCGGCATCCGAGGCGACCGCCAGCAGGTGATTTTTGAGATTGCCCATCGCAACCCGCAAAAGACCATCTTTTGGACCTTGAATGACGAGTTTTTAGGCCAAACCCGCCTCAACCACCAAATGCCCATCGATGTAGAGAAAGGTACTTATCGTCTCCGTTGTGTCGATGAGGACGGGGTGGAATTGAATCGGAGGATTGTGGTGCAATGAACCGGCCCTTCGACAGGCTCAGGGACCTCACTTTTACCAAGCATACGCCTCAGCCGTCATCCATTTCCCCTGCACTTTGAGGGTCCGCTCGATGAGGTCGCGAACAGCTCCCTTACCCCCTGGACGCTCGCTGATGAACTTGCTGATGGCCTTTACTTCTGGCACGGCATCGGCAGGGCAGGCGGGGAGGCCCACTTCCTTCATCACGTTAAGGTCGGGGATGTCGTCGCCCATGAAGACGATTTCCTCAGGCTTCAAGCCCTTCTCCTTCATGTATTCCTTGAGCTTCAACACTTTGTCGGGGATGCCAGTGAAAACGTCGGTCACGCCGAGGCTGTTCATGCGGACAATGGTTGAGGGACAGACGGCGCCCGAAATCACCGCCACGTTGTAGCCCAATTTGGTAGCCAATTGTATCGCATAGCCGTCTTTCACGTTGGTGGCACGCAAGGGATGGCCTTCGAAGTCACAGAAGACGGTGCCGTCGGTCATCACGCCATCGAAGTCGAAAATGAAGGTGGTGATGGGGGAGAGGTCGGTTTCGTTCATGGTTAGTCTGTTTTTATGGCACAAAAATAGGGATTTTTGGTCAAATTCCGTTTCATTCGGCAAAAATGCGTAAATTTGCACCCTTAAACCAGACAAGGAACGGCCCTTCGACAGGCTCAGGGTCCTTTTGCCTTTATATTAGGTTAGGGGTGCCTGAGCCTGTCGATGGCCCCGCGCCCGTAGTCCCGAGTCAAACAAAAGAATATGAGAGTAAGACACCAAACCGATAACGTTGAAGAGATTGTGGCCGCAACGATTGAGGCCATGGAAGCCGTGAAAGGCAAAGACATCGTCACCCTAGACCTGAGGGAAATCAATACCGCCGTGACGGATTATTTTGTCATCTGCCATGCGCCTTCAAAGACGCAGGTGGATGCCATCGCCGACAAGGTGGAAGAGTTGGTCTTCGAGAAGACGCACAGCAAGCCTTACCATGTGGAAGGGCGCGAAAACACGGAATGGATTTTGATAGACTTCGTGGATGTCGTCGTTCATGTGTTCCTCGAATCGAAACGCGAATTCTACAAATTGGAGGAACTTTGGGCCGATGCCGAAAGAATTGTGAAGGCGGCAGAAGACTAATTGTTTCAAAATCAAAGTTTTAAAATGGAGAATAACGAGACTAAAGAGGCTGGCAACAACCCGAACCAACCTACTCAGCCTGGACAACCTGACCAAAAACCGAATGGCAGAAGAAGGTTCAATTTGTACTGGGTTTATGCCATTTTGTTTGCTGCGCTCATCGGTTTGCAATTTTTTGGCAGAGATTCTGCCACGCCTCATGAGGAGATCGACCAGGGCAAGCTTATTGAGATGCTGAAAAATCAGGAGATTGGCAAAATTGAACTTGTCAATAAAGAGGATGCCGAGATTTTCCTGAACCAGAAGGGCTTGGCCATGCGTTTTCCCGAGGTGACTGCCAATAGCGATGGTTTTACTACAACGCCAAACTATACCTACAAAATTGGTTCTTTGGACCGTTTTGAAGAGATGGTCGAGAATGCCCAACAAGAGGTGAATAACCCTGTGTATATCACCAATGTACGACGCAATAATTGGATGTCGGACATTTTGGGTTGGATTATTCCCTTGGTGCTGCTCATCGTGTTTTATATCATTTTGATGCG
>JAEETH010000012.1 GCA_016290215.1 Bacteroidales bacterium | reverse complement strand
GTGAAAGTCGGGCACTTCGCCTCTGAAGGCCTCACTCAACCATTTGTTCTCCATTTTCAATGTATTTGATGCCGCGAAAATACGAAATCTCTTCACAAAACCATCTCTTTGTAGCCGAAAACTACCTTCAAGCCTTTCTTTTTGAAATAGGCTTCCACTTGGCTTTTATCCCATTCCGTTGTGGCTAAGATAAAATCGCCGCCCCAAGCGCCCAGTGATTTCAAAACGCCCTCGAAGCCGGGGAAACGCTTTTGCACAGGTTCTTGCCCGATGCAGCGAGCGATGATGCGCTCGTGGCACTGCATCAGCATAGCGAACTCGTCTAAAGTCTGGCATTTCGGCACAGCCTTACTGATTTCCGAAGCAGCAGTTATATCATTCTGTAAATCAACAGGATTTGTCTTCTCCAAAAACGCCTTGATTTCCTTGGACGAACTTTGCTTTTGGCCTTGATAGACGAAAAAGAGATGGTCGGCAAAAGGAGGGTTGAAGTCTATTGGTTCTGCCGTTGGTGTCGGCGTTTCGACGGGCTCAACGACCTTAGGTCCCTGAGCCTGCGTCTGCTGAGCACAGTCGAAGCATCGAAGGGCCGATTCAGCAGCTGAAAGTTGATAATAAATCGGTCCTTCTGCCCTAGCGCAGGCGATATCATACCCTGAGCCGCCGAAAGTCAGTTTCAGTAGTTCGTATGGATTCACATTCGCCCAATGAGCGAGGTTGGCAATCAAAGTGGAACTGCTACCGAGTCCCCAATTCGGGTCGAAATCAAGATGTGTGGTGAATTTCAAGCCAATGCCTTCAAAAACCTTAGGATTCAACTGCTTGACAGCCTTCAGGATTTGTGCCAGTTTTTCGGCCTTTTGTCGGTCGTCACAGTCGATGAGTTCAAGTGTTTTTGGGTCTAAGGTTACTGAAAACCAAGCGTCATCAGGTTTGTAGGCATCCCATCGTAGAAACTTGTCAAAACATGTCTCTGCCGTCAATGTCTGACCCAATTTCAACGGTATAGCCAACGCTAAGGCACCTTTTAAAACTAGGTACTCACCTGTCAGAAGGAACTTCCCGTGGGCTTGGAATTGGCTCATTTTTTCAAGGAATCAAGGTATTGTTCAACGCCTGCGTAAGACACCGTCTTGTCCTTGAAATATTCCCGTGCCTTTTTCTTGTCCTCTTCACTGGCATTCAGCTGGTTGAGGATGTTGTTCAAATGCATCTTCATGTGACCAGCTTGGATGCCTTTGGTGGTCAACGAGCGCACTGCGGAGAAGTTGTTGGCCAATCCCATTGTGGCGGCAATCATCATCAGCTCTTTGGCGGTAGGATTGCCTAAGAGTTCAAGGGTTTTCTTTGCAAGCGGGTGCAAACTCGTGAGTCCGCCCACGGTACCCAAGGCCATAGGCACCTCAAGCTCGAAATGGAAAATGCCGTTTTCAAGGGTTACACTCGATAGGCTTTCGTATCTTCCGTTACGCGAAGCAAAAGTGTGTCCGGCGGCTTCAACGGCACGGAAGTCGTTGCCCGTGGCGATGACCACAGCATCGATGCCGTTATAAATGCCTTTGTTGTGTGTGGTGGCGCGGTCAATGTCAATGTGGGCAATGTCGACGGCCTTCTTGAATTTCTTAGCATATTCGGCACTCGAGAGATGCTCGTCGATGCCATCCAACTGCTCAATTGGACATTCCACCCAGACTTTCACGCGGCAGTCGGGCGTGTTGTTCGACAGGATGGTCATGATGATTTCCACCTTGCGAAGGTCTTCGGGAAGGTCGTTTTGTTCCGCAAAGAAATCTTGTAGGCTGTGGCCGAATTGCTCCAAAACGGAGTTGATGAAGTTAGCGCCCATGGCATCACCCGTGCCGAATTCAACGCGAATTTGGTAATAATCAGGGATTTGCTCGCTATAGTCGATGAGGCGCATCCCAAGGATACCACCACCGCGTTTGACCATCTTTTCGGTCATGGCGGCTGTGTCTTTCAAGAGTCGCTCCCTTATGGCGGGGAAAAGTCCAAAAAGTCTTTCTTTGGGTCCACTCCAGCCGAAATGCACTTGTCCGACTTTGCGCACATCGATGACTTCGGCATGGAAACCGCCCCGCTCACCCCAGAACTTGGCTGCCGCCGAAGCTGCCGCCACCACTGAACTTTCCTCGATGACCATTGGCACCACATAGTCTTTGCCGTTGATGGTCACATTGGGCGAAATGCCGTATGGGATAAAGAAGTTGGTGATGGTGTTCTCGCTGAACTCATCAAAGAGCTGCTGCTGTTTCGAGTCGGGGTGCCAATAGCTTTTCAGCAGGCTGATAACCTCGCCTGGATTCTCAAAGTAGTTGGCAATAAGCTTCAGCTTCTCTTCCTTGAGAAGTTTCGAAAAGCCCTTTTTTATGCGCTCGCGAGTGGCCATTTTGTTTTGCCATTAGAAAAAGCCCAGGTTATCCCCATAGGAATCTATGGGCTTTTCATTTTGTGTTACCATTCTTCTTCCTCAATCACTTTTTCAGGGATGAGGCTCTTCTCAAATTGTTGTCTCCAATCCTCGGCAAAAGCTGCGATTTGGTTCAGATAAGTGCCCCAAATGGGATTATACAAAGGATCTTCTGTGTTCAACCATTCCTCACAAGGGTGGTTGCTTTGCACCTTTTGCATAAAGTCGGTGAGGGTGTAACGCACACGGCCAGGACGTATCTCAATGGTGAAATAATAAGTGATCCAAGGCCATTTCGACTTTACGGGGTCGCCATTGTCGAGTTGGAACTGATGCTTGCCTTTCAAGGTGCGACCATCATTCTGCTGTAGAATGGTCGAGGGACTCTTGTAATAGGTGTTCATAAACTGGCTGAAAATGCGGTTAAATACCTCATCTTCAGAACCTGCGGTTTCAATCACCTTGCGGAAAGTGATTTTTTCCGTCTTCGGGTCGACGGGCAATTTGGATTGTTCTTCGGATTGGGCAAAAGTGACAGTCGCAAACAAAACTGCGACGAACAATAAGGCTACTTTTTTCATTGTGATTAAATTTTTGACAAAATTAGTAATAATTCATGTTGCTTCGGCGCAACGGGGGAGAAAAATAGCAAATATCAGGCCAAAAATCAGATGCGTCTGACAAATGACCCTTCTTCACAATCGACGTTCATCTGCGGATGACCCTTATAATATAAGGTTGAGGCGTCTTTTGCCCAGCCTTCCAAAAGGCCATTGACCCAGACTGTCGCTTCGGAGCCACCAGTTAGGTCAACATGCATTTCGGTTACCGAGGTTTCCACCATGTTCAAATGACTGGCTGCGTGTACCTTGATATTGGACAAATCAGTCACACCGCCTTTGTTCACGAAACGCGAGGCATCTTCCAACGTTATCTCCAATTGGTCAGCAGCCTCAATCTGTCCGTTGAATTGTGAGGCGTGTTCCAATTCAGCTGTGCAAGAACTTCCGACAAAATGGAGTCCTGTCAATAATGAAGCATCTTCCATTTTGAGATTACAGCTTTGGCCGGTAAAGACAGGACCGTTACATTGTGAGGCATCGCTCAGTTCTATCACAAGTTGATGTCCTGTAAACTCACCAATAAATTGAACTTGTGAGGCTTCATCGGCATCCAGCTTTTCGATTTGAGGTGTGTGTACGATGGCACGATATACGGAGTTGATGGCTGGATAGACGCTGCCCGCGAACCCAATTCCGAGTTTTGTGCCTTCCATTTTGGCTTTCAAATTGTTTTCCAGATAGGCAGAATATTCCAGTACAACGTAGGTGCTGCTGTCGGCAACTACTTTTACCTGCCAAGCATCGCTGATTTCGATTTCACGGATGTCGGCATTTTCGAGGACAGTCTTCTGCATAAGTGTCCTGTCAACGTCTTTTTTGCAAGAGGTGGCGAAACAAAGTGCCACGCAAAGAATTAGGAAAGGTTTTATTGTTTTCATAATTACCCAAACGATTTTATAGTCGAATTATTATTGATGATGGTAAGGTTCGCCCTTCAAAATGGTGAAGGCGCGATAAAACTGCTCGACAAAGATGAGGCGTACCATCTGGTGGCTGAAAGTCATGGGCGAGAGCGACATCTTGGCGTTGGCACGGTCGTACACCTCTTGCGCAAATCCGTAGGGTCCACCGATGATGAAAACGAGTCGTTTTGCGCCCGAAGCCATTTGTTTTTCAAGGTTCTCTGAAAACTCCACCGAGGTAAATTGTTTGCCGTTTTCGTCCAAAAGAATGACCTGGTCGCCAGACTGAAGTTGTTGCAGCAATAAGAAACTCTCGGCCTTCTTTTGTTGGTCTTCGCTAAGGGTCTTGCGGTTGCGCGGGTCGGGGATTTCCTTCATCTCGAACGAGGCATAATGCCCGATGCGGCCCACGTATTTCTTGATGCCGGTGATGAGGTAGTCTTCATCCGTTTTGCCGATAACCAATAGCAGAATTTTCATTTTGTTTTCTTTTACTATGACCATTGACCATGACTATGACCATAAAGTCCGTTGGATTGGTCATGGTCATAGTCATTGGTCATGGTTCAAGATTTCTTTTGCTTTCTCACGGTCTTGTTCCAATTGGTTTTTCAACTGGTCAAGCCCATCGAACTTTTCCTCGTCACGGATGCGGTCGATGAAGCGTACATGGATCTGTTTGCCGTAAAGGTCGCCGTCGAAGTCGAAGAGGTTCACTTCGATAAGCGGGTCGCTCTCGCTGCGGTCGCCAATGGTGGGTCGGTGACCTATGTTGGCCATGGCCTTGTAGGTCTTGCCTTCATAGTCCACAAGGCAGGCATACACGCCGCAGTTGTTGATGAGCATATATTCCCTCGGCAACTCAAGGTTAGCGGTGGGGAAGCCCAAGGTACGCCCGATTTTGTTGCCTACAATAACCTCGGCGGTGATAGAATAGGTATAGCCAAGCAAACGGTTGGCACTTTTCACGTTGCCCGTAGCAAGGGCATTGCGGATCTTTGTAGAGCTAACCGCTATATTTTCAACATCTTGTGCCGCAATGCGTTCCACCTTAAAGTGGTATTTGTGCATCAGGTCGTTGAGCAGACCGAAATCGCCCATACGGTTCTTGCCAAAATGATGGTCGTAGCCCACCACGATGTAGGCTGGCTTGATGTGGTCGATGATGTAGTCTTTAATGAAAACCTCAGAGGGCGTGCGCGAAAACTCCTTGGTGAAGTTGATGATGACCACATTATTGATGCCGAACTCCTCAAATTTTTGGAGTTTTTCCTCGGGCGTACAGAGGAAACGCAGGTTGGAGCTGTCGATGTTGAGCACTTGACGAGGGTGTGGACTAAAGGTGACCACAACCGTCTCGCCACCAATGCTTTGCGCAATCGATTTCATCTTGTTAAAGATGGCTTGATGGCCAAGATGCACACCATCGAAGGTGCCTATGGTGACCACGGCATGGGGAATGTTGCGGGCTTCTATGATGTTTCTATAAACCTTCATCTTTGAATGATGAATGCGGAATGATGAATGATGGGGTTCGGTAGGCCATTCAGCATTCCGAATTCCTAATTAAACAAATCTCTTTTCTATTAAGTATTTAGCAATTTGAACTGCATTGGTGGCTGCACCTTTGCGGATGTTGTCGCTGACAATCCAGAGGTTCATACCGTTCTCCACTGAGAAGTCACGGCGGATGCGACCTACGAAGACTTCATCTTTGCCTTCGGCATAGAGGGGCATCGGATAAACGTTGTTGGCCGGGTCGTCTTGCACCACCACGCCGGGCATGGCTGCCATCAATCTGCGGACATCGTCGATTTCAAAGGGCCTTTCTGTCTCCACGTTGACGGCTTCACTGTGGCCACCCCACACGGGCACACGCACCGTCGTGGAAGAGACTGCGATGTGCTCGTCGCGGAGGATCTTGCGTGTTTCGTTGACCATCTTCATCTCCTCTTTGGTATAGCCGTTGTCGAGGAAGGTATCAATGTGGGGCAGGATGTTAAGGTCAATCGGATGGGGATAGCAAGTCGTGCCGCTCGCGCCAGCGCGCTCGGCCTTCAGCTGGTTGACACCTTTTTGGCCGCTGCCCGAGACGCTTTGGTAGGTGCTTACAACGATGCGTTTGATGCCGTATGACTTATGGATGGGTGCCAAGGCCATCACCATCTGTATGGTGGAGCAGTTGGGATTGGCGATGATATGCGTGTCTTTCGTAATAGTATCGGCGTTGATTTCGGGGACGACCAGAGGCACGTCTTTCTCCATGCGCCAGGCCGAGCTGTTGTCGACAACGAAAGTGCCCTGTTCGGCAAAGCGCGGCGCGTATTGTTTCGATGCCGAAGCTCCAGCTGAGAAGATGGCGATGTCGGGGCGGGCAGCGATAGCATCGTCCACGCTGACCACTTTATAAGTCTTGCCCTGGAAAACGATTTCCTTGCCAACAGAACGTTCCGAGGCCGCGACAATCAATTCATCTATGTGAATTTTCTGTTCGTCAAGCACTTGAAGCATCTTTGAGCCGACCAATCCGGTGGCCCCCACCACTGCAATTTTCATTTTTATTCCTCCAATATTTGGGTGCAAAAATAAAGATTTAATCGGTGTGGAGCGTGTCTATTAATGGAAAAGTGTTAACTTTGCGCTGTCAAATCAAATATTTATCCCATGAGTACACAGTCGATGATACAAATTATCGCCAAGTATTTCGAGACGCAACCCGTCCTGAAAGCATGGCTTTTCGGCTCCTTTGCGCGAGGCGAGGAAAAGCCTTGGAGCGATGTGGACATCCTTTTTGTGCCTGACCGTTCAGGAAAACCATTTACTCTTTTGACAATGGGAGGTATGTATTTGGATTTGAGGGAGTTGCTTGGCCGTGAAGTCGATTTGATAGAAGATGGCTCACTTCGTCCTTATGCCGTTGAAAGTGTTGAACGTGATAAACAATTAATTTATGAGAGAAAGAGCGAGAGATAAAGGAAGACTGGAAGACATTATTGAGTATTCCAACAATGTGACTAACTTTATGCAAGGAGTGTTTTCCGAGACGCGATAATTGACTTCGTCGAAATGCTCTGCATTGACTGACGTCGAATCTGCGATTTCAGCGAAGCTAATCTTCGATTTCGGCGTCTCTATAAACAATCCTACCCTCTTGCGTTGCCTTTCATAAGGAATAGTTACTGAGCAGAGCGAACCAAACGCACAGACATTCCACTCCGACGGTTGCTGATGATGTTAGGAATTAAACCTCCATAAGTTATTTGCACGAAGTACGAACTTAATCCATATCCTAACGAAACTTCACAGTGCGAAGCAGACCAATAAGTACCAAATTGACCCACATTAGAAACTGAAGTCACAATACGTTCACCTGCAACGGGCAAAAAGACAGCTCCCGCTGCTTCCATCATAGCAAAATCGTAGTCATTATAATAGTTCCCATTCCACCCCGCGTTCTCTTCATTAATACCAATAGGCTGTGCCACTCCAAAAGGATGTACATAGCTGTCTGGAAACAAAATAATTCCTTTAGTGCTAACCACCTTGGCTTTAACATAGCGTGCGTTCACAACACCATTTATTGTGGAGGCATTTCGCGTGTTAAAGACATACATCCACTCGTCTTTGGTTAACGTACGCCATAGTCCTGCTTGGCCACCACCATTACTGATAGCATTGTACACACCCCAATCGTAGTTTGCCGAACTGCCTGTCAAATTAAGAGATGCCATATTCGTTGAAGGACCATAACCAAAATAGTTGTAGGTCTGATTAACAAGGGCATCCGAAGTTGACCATGGCTGATAGTTCACATTATAAGAATCAACGTTGTCATGATAGCCGCTCGTACCCCATCCGAAGAGATCTATCCATCCATTATAGTTCTGTGAGATGAAATGATTATCACTACCATTAACCGTTCCACCATAATATCCATTCTCATCAGGGATTTGTGTTCCCACATAATCCCATTGGTTTTCTGCAAAGCGCCAGGTGCCTTGCTTTGTCGTACCATCAGCACATTGATGAGAGCTTTGAGCAGCATTATATTGCAGGTTGCCTTGAGAAAAATAAACCTTATCGCTGCTATTGTTAATGGTAAATAGCCCATTTATTGCACCTGTTGGGGCTTGAGGAGCAACAGTAGCCGAATCCGTATTAGACTTTGGCGATTCAACATTGTTATAAACAGCTGTTACCTGATAGCTATAGGTTCCTGCACCAAGGTTGGAATCGGTATATGTAGTTGTGGTAAGTCCCGATTTTATTAACGTGTTGTTTCTGTATACCTTATAGCTCGTGACCGTATTGGGAGCCGTCCAAGTAAGGCGAACTTGGTTGGTGTTCTGCACCGTGGCCGTGAGGTTAGTGGGAGCTCTTACCACATTTACTGTCACATTAGCCGTAGCAGTTTGCCCATTGCTGCTAACGGTAACAGTATAGGCCGTTGTAGTACTCGGTGAAGCTGTTGGCGACTGAACATGTGAATTACTCACCGTGTTAGGTGTCCAACTGTAAGTGTAGCTGCCATTGCCACCCGTAGCAGTGGCTGTCAATGTAGAACTGCTGCCGTTCGGTATGGTGTTCGGGCTAGCTGTTGCCGTAACACTCAAAGAACCATAGACAGTCACCGAAGCCGTACTAGACTTTGGCGACTCAACATTATTATAAACAGCCGTTACCTGATAACTGTACGTTCCCGCACTTAGGTTGGTGTCTGTATAAGTAATTGAAGTGTAATTTGACTTGATCAGCGTATTGTTCCGATAAATCTTGAAACTTGTGTACGTATTAGGTGCCGTCCAAGTAAGGCGTACTTGGTTGGTGTTCTGCACCGTGGCTGTAAGGTCAGTAGGAGGACATACTACAGTAACGGTACAAGAACCACTTTCGGTGGAACCAGCGGCACTTGTTGCAGTACAGGTGTAAGTAGTGGTCACCATTGGCGATGCGGTCGGATTATGGATGGATGCATTGCTCAATGAAGAAGCAGGGCTCCAATTATAGGTAAAGCTGCCATTTCCTCCTGAAGCCTCTGCATTGAGTTGCGAATTGTCGCCTTGTGGTATTACCATCGGATTGGCAGTAACAGCAAGGTTAAACTCCGCTACTCGAAAATGCGCTACAAGATTGCGGTTGCCAGTCACAGTAAATGGGTAATTGGCACTTGCATCAATGTGACTGCCATTTTCTGTCCATTCTTCAAATGCGTAACCTGGATTAGGCGTAGCTATAAGCGTGCATTGGTCGCCATAATTGTAACCACCAACACCTTCGATTGTTCCGCTTCCCTCAGGTTCAACGGTTGCTCTTATCGTATAGGCTTGTGCGGTAAAGTGCGCCACCAAATTTCGGTTCCCCCTTACTTCAATGGTGTATCTTACACTATCGTAAACTTGGACATTGTTTTCATCCGTCCAGTTCACGAAGTTATATCCCGTGTTGGGTGTCGCTACAACCGTGCAACGTTGCCCTTCATCAAAAATACCGCCGCCAGTCGCCGTACCTCCATTGCTCGGGTTGGCCGACACTTCAATTGTATAGGTAGGCAATGCCTCAGTGGTGAAGCTCTTCGGATTGCCATAGCCAGGCCCTTTGCTGTTTTTGGCATAGGCACAATAATAGTAGGTCGTGTTGGGTGTCAAATCCTCCAATCTGCAAGAGAACTCGCCCATGTCTTCTCCTGCTGGGACTCTTACACCGCTTACAGTCAGTTGGATAGTGTCGGTACTATAGCACACACCGCGCTCAGTAACATGGTCTCCTCCATCATTCGTAACTTTATTGCCGCCAATCACGGCCGTGGTGGTGGTCACACTCACCTGCTCGCCTGTCTTCACTATCGGCTTCAAGTTGTCTTTAGTGGTGAAGTTATCCTTGGGACTGGTGCCATAGCCACCCGTGTTTATGGCATAAGCCCAGTAAACGTATGTGGTGTTGGGTTGGAGATTGGACAAGTCTTGGAAATAAACACCCTTACCGCTGCCACAGGGAATGGCAATGGTGTCATGATTCCCTTCCAAAAGACCATAGACAAAGCCCCTCTCCGTCACTTTCGCGCCGCCTTCGTCGGTCACCTCTGCCGTCACGCTGGCCTTGGTGTAGTCGGTAATGGTGGCTTCATGGAAAAGTTTCACCGTAGGACGAGCTATGATTTCTATGTTTTCTTTCTTGCATGTGCTCAATCCGAGCAATAGAACAGCCATTAAAGCAACGGCTATTATTCTTTTACTGATAGTATTCATAAGGCATTCCCTTTAGTTGGTTCGCAAAACATCCACAAAATCCTTGGCACAATCCTTCAGTTGTCTGAACTTCTGGCTTCCCAACGATTGTGAGCAGTCCAAATTCAACATGACAAGGGAACTGAAATAGAAATGGTTGACTTCAGTGTTCCCTTCATTTGTCCATTCGGAGTTGTGAATCCATGCGTTGGCATTGGTGTTGTATTTCCATTCCTGAAGATGAGCAAGGTTGCTGTTAGTGAAATGGTTGTTGTTCGCATCTTTCATGCCTTCAAACTTGAAGACGACAAAAGGCGGCTCCATCAAAACGGAATGAACCACTCGACCACTTGAGCTGCTCATGCCGACATACCGAACATTGGTCAACACGCCCCTCCCTTCACTGTCGGTAATATACACGCCCTCAATGTAATGCTCTGACTGCAATGCCTCGTTCGGCTCATGAGGTGCAGGCGTTGTGATGTCGAAACAAAAACGGATACGGGTGTTGGGGTCTGGAACAGGAAATTTGAGTGTCAGTATCGAATTGATGGACTGCTGGTGAAGCATTTCCGCTATGCCACTCAACTCCACAAGGACATCCTCAAATTCAGTAACATAACGGACATAACGTTCACTTGGCACTTGGGAAATCCCATTTAGGTTATTAAGGAACTCATCTAAATCATAACTCAACACGTCATTTCCTTGAATACCAACGGTGTGAGCCTTGACGGTGTCACCATGTATCCTCTCATTTCTGATGCGTTGTGAAACCGCCTGAAGATACTGTGCGCCACTGCTATAGTTGGAAAACGCATAAGAGCCTTCGTCCAGGCCATCCGTAAAGTTGACGACATATACACTTTTCAAATCTTGGGGAGTTCCGTAAGAATCAAGCATATCCAAGGAAGTGTTCACCGCATGGTAGAGCAACGTGGCACCACCCATAGGGAGATCCTCGATAAACTGCTTGGTTTCCTCAATGGCGGCATCATCAAGACGGGTAATAGGATGGACATGAAGTTGCTGGTTAAAACCAATGACACCGAGATACATGCCAGCTGGAAGTTGGGTATTGGAACCACCGCCACCATTGCCTCCACCGTTTCCTCCTCCATTTCCACCCCCGTTATCACCTCCATTTTCTGTATTGTTTCCGCCATTGTTCGAGTCGTCAAATTTCGTGCATCCCGTAGCACAAACCACTGCCAGCATGAGCATTATGGCTGCTATAGCCTTTATAAATCTCTTCATATTGGATTGATTTTATGTGTTCACTTTTGTTTTCCTTCGGCTGACTCCTTGCCGAAATTCATCAACTTGTTCCCGAAAACACATAAGAAAAAGCGCGGGAGTCAAAACTATTGCCCATCCCGCTAACTAGGCCTTCGCATTGCCTATCTCTCGAGGATAAACAATGCCGATGCCCACGCTTCGAATATACATACAAAGGTATAGACGAAACAATGGACGTCAAACATTGCCTTACCGTGCGAGAGAATTGAGTTTGCGAAGTTCAGTTAGCCGCAGATAAAACGTCAGTTCAACGTCTTTCCATTATGTCTGCCAAACGCATTTTCGGCGTTTGACAGGGCAAAAGTAGGAATAATTCCGAAAAATAACCCCATTTTTTGTTGCAATTCACATTTTTTCTACCTTTGCCTTTGTTAAACGTAAAATTCACTTTATTAATAACTAAATCTCTCCAAAATGAAAAAGATTGTATTAATGATGGCCGCCCTCATGTTAGGTTCGATGGCCTTTGCACAGACTGACGACAAGGCTCAAGCCGTCGACCAGTATGGCAACAAAGTGAACGTCAAGTCGTTGGAGACTTCGAGTCGCGACGGTATCTTGGTGTTCGAGTCTAAAGACAAAGACTATAAATTCTGGTTTGATGCCAGAGTCCAGGTCGATTTCGGTCACTATTTCGGTGCCCAGGAATGGGCCGACCCGATCGGCTCAGGTGCCAGCATTCGTCGTGCACGCTTTGCTGCCAAGGCTCAAATCACACCTAATTGGTATGGTGAGATTGACATGGAACTCGCCAACGGTTCCTTTGAACTTAAAGACGCTGTCGTCCGTTACAACGGATTGAAGAACTGGCAGTTCACTGTCGGTAGCATGAAGCCCGACTTCACCATGTCGCGCAACACTTCTTCTCGTTACCTCATGTTCATGGAGCGCCCGATGGTGATTAACGCCTTTGCGCCTAGCCGTCACCTCGGTGTCTTCGCCAAGTACACCAACAAGTATTTCTTCGGTAGTGCCAGCGTGCTCTTCCAGGAGATCGAAGGCCAGGAGACTCGCGATTATGTAGAGGCCAACAATAAGGACTATGGCATGGACGAGGGTCTTTCATACGTCGGCAAGATTGTGGTGCGTCCCGTCAACGAGGCCGACTATGGTCTGCATATCGGTGGTGCTGTCATGTACGACTCCCCCAAGACTTCTGACGAGATGGGCGTGTATAGCGCAACCCGTTTCAGCTGCCGCAATACCACCAACATCAGCCGCAAGAAGTACCTCGACACCGACGACATCAAGAATACCAAGTATAACCTCATCGCTACTGCCGAACTCGCTGGCCATATCAACGGACTGCGCCTCGAAGGTGCCTGGGTGTCGGATTGGACCTATATGAAGCCTGAAGCCAATATCACCAAGCCTTATCATTTCCAAGGCTGGTATGTGGAAGGCGCCTGCCTCCTCCTCGGCGGTAAGCAGAGCTACGACTCCGACGGTGCCAAGTTCAACCGTGTGCGTCCTGGCCGCAGCTGGGGCGACATCGAACTCGTTGCCAAATATGAATTCCTCGATTTGAACGACTACGAAGGCCGTGCAGCCGACCAAGCCATCTATGGTGGCTCTGCCGAGCTTTATGGCGCTGGCCTCAACTTCTACTTCTCCAAGAATGTGAAGATTGGTCTCAACTACCAATATGTCAACAACGACCGTTACGCCAACGGTAAGGGCAAGCTCTATGTCGGTCTCGATGCCGATGGCAACCCGACCAAGGACTTTACCAAGGTCACCGCTGCTGATGGCAAGGCTGGTGTGAATTACCACATGCTGCTGGCTCGTTTCCAAGTCGCTTTCTAAAGATATGAGCAAATTTAATCTACATATTGGATACGAGACTTTGTTGTATAGCTTTCAGCAATCAGCTTTCAGCTCAGTAGCAAACGAGCTTATAGCTGACGGCTGATAGCTTATAGCCAACAACATCAAAAAGTTTTGTTTCTTATGTCGAGTTAATGTAATATAAACCTTATTTAAACTATATAACCTTTTAAAATTGAGAATAATATGAAGAAAATAATGTTTGTGGCTCTGGCCCTTTTGATGGGGCTTGCCTCTTGTGTCAAGGATAAGCAATATCCAGGCATCACCATTTCTAATGTTACATACAATCCTACAGCTGTCCAAGCGGATGATGATGTCACAGTGACTGCAACGATTACCTGCTTTAAGGACTTTACGGCCAAGTTGGTGTATATGACTGGTGTTGACAGCAAAGCTAATGAAGTTGCCATGACTGCTGGTGACAACGACCTCTATTCCGCTGTCATCCCTGCCCAGCCTAACGGAACCAAAGTGACATTCTGCGTGCAAGCCAAGAATGATGAAGCAACGGCCGTTTCGTCCGACATGGAATATGAAGTGGGTGCTGTCGCCGTCGACTACAGCGTACTCCGCCTCAACGAGCTCAATGGTAACGACAAGTTCATCGAAATCTACAATGCTGGTGCCGAAGCAATTAACCTCAAAGGTGTTACGTTCAATAAAGACGAGGAGTTGGCCTGGACTGCTGAAGATGCTGTGAAAATTGAGGCTGGAGCTTATCTTGTCCTTTATAGCTATAAATCCAATGTGATACCAGAAGGTTATCCTGAGAATCTAATCTTTAACACAGGACTATCTGCTAAAAGTAACGTTCGCATCCAGCTCTTCACGCCCGCTGGTGTTTCCATCGATGACTTTAACTTGGTCAACATCGAACTGAATGGCGAAGCATACGGCTATGCCGGCAACCAAGCTCCTGCTTCTTACAGCCGCAATGCCGATGGCAAATGGTACTATTCCGATGCCACCCCAGGTGCAGCCAACATTGATGGACAAAACATCGTTCTCGGCCTCGAAGGCGGCGACACCCCTGAGCCTCCGACTCCCGAAGAGCCAGACTATAGCAATATCGTCCTCAACGAGCTGAACGGTGACGCTAAGTTCATCGAAATTTACAACAAAGGCAACCTTGAGCTTTCACTCGCAGGCATGTACATCATGAAGGACGACTATGTTGATGGTGCTAAATGGACCGCTGATGCTACTATGGTTATTCCTGCCCATGGCTATGTGTTACTCTATAGCAATAATGTCCAAGCTGACCATCCTGAACTGGGCCCTGAGTATTTCTTTGATGGTGGTCTGTCAGCAAAGAAGACTATACGTATAACGCTCTTTATGCCCGATGGCACCGAAAGAGATGTGTTTACGAGAGGCTCCACGGGTGAATGGGGGCAGACTATTTCTGATGTTGCTCCGCAATCTTACGCCCGTATTCCCGATGGTGGCGACTGGAAGCTGGCCGAAGCCACGCCTGGCGAAGCCAACCCCGCCTCTGGCGAGGATATTCCGCAGGAATAAGGTGAGAATATGAGATTCCCTTCGGGAATGGAGTTTTATTCTTGAGTTATTAAGCGGCGGTTTGTAAATCTAATACGACAGAAAGGCAGACCAGCCGCCGCCTTTTATACAAGTCAATCATTCTCCATTCCCCAAAGGGGAATCTCAAACTTAAATTATTGAATTTTGAATTTTAAATATTGAATCTTAAATAACTCTATGGCAAAAGAAGAAATGAAAATCGGCGAAGTTTCGAAGCCGAGATTTGAGTTCCGCTCCTTCGGGCAGTGTTTCTGCGAGGCCCACAAACGTATGGCCCGTCTGTCGATGCCCGTCCCCGAGAAGGTTTGGGAGCGCCTTAGCGACGAGATTTACATCATCTCCCGCAAAAACGACATCAACAACACCAAAATTCGCGACGGCAAAATGGACATCAAGACCTTCGTTCAATCCGTCGATGGACTTGAGCAATGGAATCCCCTTATGAAGGGCGAGTTCCCTATCAGCCGCGAAGTGCTTGAGAAGGAAGTGTTTCCTGCTTTCATGGTCGAAATGCCCAAGTTGACCAAGGACACCTATACTTACGATGAGTTCATCGCCATGGTGAAGGCCAACCCCGACCTGGCTGCTGTGCGCGTCCACAAACGTCGCTTTGGCTATATGGTCAACGACACCATCTGCGAGTTTGGCGAGGTGCTCATTAATGGCGCCAAGGTGGTGACTATTAACTCCGAGTCGACCGAGATTGAGGACATCAAGAAGACCATCAAGGACTGTGGCCTCGAAGGTGTCGAAAACATCAACTATTTACAGGCGATCAAGCGCGTCATCGGCATGTCCGACAAACCGCTTGCAAATGAATAAACGACTATGGCACAAGAGATTGAAAAAAAGTTTTTGGTAAAGGGTGACTTTAAGGCCGAGGCTATCAAGGCCACGCGCATCACCCAAGGCTATCTCAGCAGTGTCCCTGAGCGCACCGTCCGCGTGCGTGTGAAGGGCGACAAGGGCTTCATCACCATCAAGGGCATTGGCAACGCCTCTGGCGCCGCCCGCTTCGAGTGGGAGAAGGAAATTCCCGTCGAGGAAGTGAAACAACTCCTTGAAATCTGTGAACCTGGTGTCATCGACAAGACCCGCTATCTCGTCAAGAACACCGATGGCAAGCACACTTGGGAAGTCGACGAGTTTTATGGCGACAACGACGGCCTCATCGTGGCCGAAGTCGAGCTCACCGATGAGAACGAGCCCTTCGACAAGCCCGCCTGGCTCGGCGAAGAGGTCACCGGCGACCCCAAGTACTTCAACTCCATGTTGATGAAGAATCCTTATAAGAACTGGAAATAATCGACACGAGACTTCGAGACACGGGACACGGGACGGATTTGGTCTCGCGTCCCGTAGTCTCGCGTCTCACGTCAAATAACACCTCCATGAGTACATTCGACCCGTTAGATATGAACAACTACAAAGTGGAAAAACTGCCCAAGATGCAGAAATCCAACTTTGAGATTTGGATGGCACGCCTCGGCGGCCCCTTGGCCATCATCGCTTTCATCGTGATTTATTGGTGCTGTCACATCGGTTTCATCGACAACCTGAACACCGAATCGTTGACCGCCAAAGCTTTGAAGCGTTGCAACGAAATTGGTTTCGACGAATTTCTGCGCACCAACTACGCCATGCTCGCCATCTTTGTCGCGGGTCTCATCCTCTGGATGACGGAAGCCATTCCCAACTACCTGACTTCTCTGCTCATCATCCTTGGTATCGTGCTTTGTAATGTCACCACACAAAAAGAAGCCCTTGCCCAACTCGGTCACCCTGTGATGTGGTTGAATATCCTTTCCTTTGTCTTGGCGAGTATGCTGGTCAAGACACAATTTGCCAAGCGTTTGGCTTTGGCTTTCGTCATCAAGTTCGGCAAGAGTGCCAAAGGTGTGCTTTGGAGCTTCTTGGTCATCAACTTAGTGCTTTCAGCCTTTATCTCGGCAACTACGGTGAAAGCCACCATCATGCTGCCCATCTTTATGACGGTTTGCGCCATCTATGGTGCCTCCAACGGCAATCGCAATAATTTCGGACGAAACCTCGTCATTCAGAATCTCTTCCAGGTGAATATCGGTGCCAATGCATTTTATACGGGTAGCGGCGCCCACCTGTTGGCCATCTCGCTCATCGCTGGCTTCGTTGGCAGCTGCGACTTCGGTTATTCCGATTGGCTCATCTCTTGCGGCCCTATGAGTTTGCTTATCTTGGTCATCGGTTTGTTGCTCGGCATTTATGTCTTTTTCCCGATGAAGAAAGAAGAACAGAAGCCCCAAATCGAAGGCGGCTTGGAGCGACTGAAAGAGGAATTGCAAGCCATGGGCAAGATGAAAGCCGAGGAATACAAGGCCGTGGCGATTTTCGTTTTGGTATTGTTTTTATGGGTTACCAAAGGCACGTTCCACAACATCGACGAGACCATTGTCGCATTGCTGGGTGCTATCATTGCCTTGTTGCCTGGCATTGGCGTGGTGAAATGGAACGATGTCGACATCCCTTGGCACCTGATGCTTTTCTCGGCTGGCGCTTATACCTTGGGCTCGGGCCTCAATGCCACAGACCTGCCCAACACTATGGTCAACGCGGCTTTCGACAGTCTCGGCATCACGGCCAACACCCCGTTCTGGGTGTTGTATGTCATCCTCACCTTCTTGATGATGTACTCGGGCCTCGTGTTCCAAAGCAAGACCATCCGCACCATGGTCTTCGTGCCCATCGCCTTGGGTGTGGAGGCGCGTTTCGGCTTCCCCGTGATGAGCCTCAGCCTGCCCGTGGCCATGCTTATCGAGCACTGCTATGTGTTGCCTTTCAACAGCAAGCCCGCTGCATTGCTTTACAACACCAACCAATACAGCCAAACCGACGCTTTCAAGTTCGGCATCACCATGATGACCATTTCGTGGGTGCTGATTCTCGTTTGGGGCGAGACGGTGCTCCATTGGCTGGACATCACGCCGGGGTTGTTTTTAGTGAAGTAAATTTGTCTTTTTCTAGTCTTTTTTGTCGGAAAGCCCAAAAATTCCTATTTTTGTCCTTCCCAAATCTGCTGTACTATGAAAAAGATACTCTTACTCCTGTTTCTGCTGCCTTTTTCTCTTTTCGCCCAAGTCATCGATGACTTCTCCGACGGCGACTTCACCCAAAATCCTGTTTGGTCAGGGACAACTGCAAACTTTATTATTAATAGTAACAAACAGCTTCAATTGAACGCGGAAGGCGAAGGTGTTTCCTATCTTTCGTTGCCTGTCACTGAGCATGAGTCGATGGAATGGCAGTTTTGGATTAGGGAGGCCTTTGCCCCTTCGGGAAACAACTACACCGATGTTTGGCTAAGTGCCGACATCGCTGATTTGAACCAACCCACACATGGTTATTTTCTTCGTTTTGGTGAAGGCGGCAGCAGCGATGCCATCACCTTGTTCCGTAAGGATGCCGATGGACAGCAACAGATTTGTCGTGGCACAGAAGGTGCTATCGCGGCTTCGTTTGCCGTTGCAGTTAAGGTGACTTGCGACCGAGAGGGCAACTGGATGATACAGACGTGCTACGATAATTCTGGTATTTATCTCATTGAAGCACAAGGTGCTGATGATACATACGGGCGTAATGGCTACTTTGGCTTTTGGTCAAAATATACCTCCAGCAACTCGAAAAAAATCTATTTCGACGATGTCTATGTCGGCCCGCGCATTGCCGACCATGAACCACCTGTTTTGCTGACTTGTGGTGTGCCCGACTTGACCCACCTTCAACTCTCGTTCAATGAAGCCTTGGATGAATCGACTGCGTTGAATGTTGCCAATTATTCAATTGATAACGGTTTGGGTCGTCCGGCCTCGGTCGCTTTTGGCGTAAATCCTGCAACGGTGGTTTTGACATTGGAGCGCGAAATCGGTAATGGCATTAATTATACCTTGACCATCAGCGGCGTTAAAGACTTGTGGAACAATATGATGGAGCCAACCACCACCGCTTTTTCGATTTACGAAGCCTCGGAATACGACATCGTCATCAACGAAATCATGGCCGACCCCAATCCCGTTGTGGGTTTGCCAGAATGGGAATATGTGGAGCTCTACAACACCACCGAGTTTGGCATCGACTTGAAGGACTGGAGCATCGAAATCGGCTCGAACGATAACACTTTCGGCAACTATGTCCTTGCCCCACACGGCTATGTCATTCTCTGCCATAATGATGCCGTGGCTGAGTTGCGACAATATGGTGATTGTATTGGCTTCAGCAGCTTTTCGGTGGGTAATACTTCATCGATGATGTACCTTTATAATAAGGAAGGGCTGTTGATTTCGCGTGTCAACTTTAGCAACACTTGGTACCACGACACCAATAAAGCCAATGGTGGCTGGTCGGTGGAGCAAATCGACCCGCTGAACCCTTGCTCGGGTGCTTCCAATTGGACGGCTTCGGTGGATGCTTTGGGCGGTACGCCTGGACGAATCAACTCGGTGAATGGCGAAAACGATGTGGCCCCTCTTGTGGAGCACGTAAGCATGTTTTCTAATTTTATCGTCCAGCTTTGGTTTGACCAGCAGATGGACATCACGAGCTTGGAACCACAGCATTTCCTCGTTGAAGAATTGGAAGAACATCCACAAGAGATTGAAACCAACCCAATGGATCCCAATTATGTTGGGCTGCTGTTTGACCACGGTTTTGAGGAGGGCGTGGTGTACACATTAATTATTAATGGTGTGGCCAACTGCGTTGGTACGGTCATTGCGCCCGATACCCATGTGCAGTTTGGCATCCCGAATGAGATTGCAGAAGGCGAGATTCTGATTAATGAGATTCTTTTTGACCCCATCGCACCTGGTGTGGATTATGTGGAACTCTACAATAACACCGATAAAACCTTCGACCTCAGCAATTTGATTCTTGGTGTCGTCCGCGAGAGCTTTCCCAATCCTGCCGACACGACTTTAAAGGAAATCGCAACTGAAAGCCGCTTGTTTTTGCCTCAGACTTATGTGTTGCTCTCCACCAATAGCGAGATTGTGGGCCAACAATACGACTGCCCAACTGATAATTATGTGCAGATGGCCTCTTTTCCAAGTTATGCCAACGCAGGCGGCACGGCCATATTGATGGGTAAGGACGGCACCACCATTGATGCCATGTATTTTTCTGAAAAGATGCACTATCCATTGCTCAAGGTGACGAAGGGCGTTTCACTCGAACGTGTCAGCTTCGACCAACCCTCAATGTCGTCCGACAATTGGCATTCAGCCGCCGAAAGCGCACATTTTGGTACGCCTGGTCAGCCCAACTCGATGATGCAAAGTGCTACGGAACCTTCAAACGATGAAATCTCTATCAGCCCCGACATCTTCTCGCCCGACGGCGATGGCTTCGACGACGCTTGTTTCATCAACTATCGTTTTGACGAGGCGGGCTACACGATGAACACCTATATCTTCAACGTGGCCGGCCAACAGATGCGACATTTAGCCAAAGGTGAATTGGTAGGGCAGGAGGGTAATCTCCTTTGGAACGGCTTGGACGACAACGGCAACCGTGTCCCCATTGGGGTTTATGTCGTTGTCACCGAGGTGTTTAATTTCGATGGAAAGGTTAAGAAGTTCAAAAACGCAGTGGTGGTAGGCACGCGTTGAATCACATATCCATATTAGACTGTGCAATGATTTCCATGGTGTCGGGATTGAAGGCCATCAAGTTGCCCATTCCAGGCTCGTTGGTCTCATACACGCCATTGTCCAAAGCGATGAAGTCGTAGTTCTCGTTTTCTTCGATGACCGTACTCATGAAAGTGTAGTCGATGGGAATGTGGCCGTGGATGATTTTTTTACCATGCGTCCTGCGGTAATCCACCTTGAAATGACGAGTCCACATCATGCTCTTGGTGTCTTCGAAAGGATCTTTGATGTCGAAATTCATTCCTGCGTGTACCAAGATATAATCTTCCAATTCAATGTAAGGTACGCAAGCGTTCATCCAATCGATGTATTCTTTGGGTATTTCGCGCGGATGCTTCACCCCGAAACTCTTAAGGGTTTCTTTTGCTCCCACAGCTTCCCAGTCCTTTTGTTCCTGGTGCTTGCCTCCAAAAAACAATCTTTTTTGGTCGGCTTCGTAGGCTTTCACACACATGTCCTCGTGGTTACCTTTGATGAAATGCACTTCATATTCCTCTTTTTGCAGATGCATCAGATAGTCGATGACACCCTTGCTGTCGGGACCACGGTCGATGTAATCGCCAAGGAAATAAAGTTGGTCATGCTTAGTGACCATAAGCATATTTTCGAGCAGCACCTTCAAGGTTTTGGCGCAGCCATGAATATCGGGGATAATCCAGCTTTTTGACATCAGAATAAGGTATTAAGATTCAATGATTCGTATTGTTTTCTTAGTTTTGTTTTGAAGGTCCAGCGCACATCGGAAATCCAACGGCGACTCAATTCGCAGTAATCCACGAAGACCATATAGGAGAAGAATAGCAGCACGGTGCCGCCCAAGGCCCAAGGCCAATGTAAGTTGCAGAATAACAAGATGGTACCAACAACAAAGATGATGGGAAAGAGCACAAACTCTACACCAAAACTTACCGTGTTGCTAAAGGCTTTGTCTTTCAGTTTGCTTTTGATAATCAAAGTGGTAAGCCAAATGGGAAGGTTGACTACAGCCGAGGCAGCAAAATAGGGCAATCCTATGAGCAGGACGGCAAATTTCCAAAGCGAGTTGAGCAGCGGATACTTTTTCGCTGTCGACATGACGGAGATTTTTTGTTTTCTGCGTTCTTTGGTGAAGTCGAGCACGCGCTCAAAAAGGTTTTTGGCGTCCTCGGGCTGTTCTTTCCTGAATTGCAGCACTTTGTCGACAGTGGCACGGTTGCGGAGCATCTTTTTGTAAAGGCCGCCAGCGCGTTTTTCGTTTTTCATCTTCACGATTTCCCAGATGGCATCATAGTCCTCGTCGTCGGGGATGAAGGTGAAGAGTTTTGCAATTTCGTCGTGGAGTTGGTCTTTCAGCAGATTAATGTTGACAGCTTCGTTTTCTTCGGTGGTGTGCTTAAAGAATTCGGTCACATTAATGGGCTTCCCGAAGTTGATCATAGCCGTGCTGCGGTAACGGAAGTAATCACCATATTCTATGGCAGTGGGGATGATGTAAACGGGACGTTTGTCGCCAAATTGCTTGTTGGCATCGACGGCGATGTGGAACAGCCCTTTGCCCATGCGCATCAGCGAGTGCTTTGTGCGGTGTGTGCCTTCAGGGAAGAGATAGAGTTCAACGCGGTCGTGGACGACATCGACGGCTTTGTTGAGCGAGTCATCGTTATTGCGCACCGCGGCCACACCATTGCGAATGCGGAAGATAGGAAGGATGCGCAAAAAATTCAGGATCTTGGCCACCGTTGGGTTTTTGAATATGTCGCCTCGCGCAATGAAAACCTTCCGGACATTGTTCGATGACAATAGCACCAAAGCATCCATCAGCGTATTGCTGTGGTTGACACCAAAAATCAGCCCTCCATCTTTCGGAAGGTTTTCTTTGCCGTGCACTTCAAACCTGCGATACGAATGCCGGGTGTGCCAGTTGACGTATGGCAGCAGAATCGAATATAAATTGTCCGGGTCTTGTATTTTCTTGGCCATTTCAGATACATAAATAAATGTACAAAAATACAAATTTATCTCAAATGCCGCCCATTTTTTCATCAAAGCATAAAAATTACTACTTTTACGGCCTCAAATCAGGACAAAATGAAGATAAAAACACCTGTCATCTTAGGATTATTGTTCTTTTGTTGGGCACTGACCTCATGCCAGAATGAACCTGAACCTTATTCAGAAATCGTTGAGGATGTTGATACCCTAACCATGTTTCAACATATTCAGAATAATGGTGTGCTGAAGGCTGTAACCAATTGTGAAATAATTAATTATAACACAGAAAAGCCGACTCCTTCTGGCTTTGAGTATGAATTGTTGAGCGATTTCTGCAAAGATAACGGCTTGGAGTTGGAGATGATTGTCAATGAGAATCTCGATTCATGTTTCATGCTCCTCGATTCTTGCAAGGTGGATGTGGTGGCCGTGGGTGTCGGTTCCAATAAAGACATGAAACGGCGTTTTCTGCTCACCAATCCTATCCTTATGCAACGTAGTGTGCTCGTGCAGCGTCTCCCCAAGGGCTGGAACAAGATGTCGACTGTGAATGAAGTCGAAAACCAACTGCTTCGCTCGTCAGTCGATTTGGCGGGTAAGACCATACACTTGCCACAAGGCAGCCACGAGGTGAAATTGTTGGAGCATCTTTCTGACCAGATTGGTGATACCATTTATATAGTGGAATGCGACAGCCTCAATAGTGTCGACTTGGTGAAAGCCGTCTCTTCGGGGCAAATCGACTATACTGTGGTGGAAGAATATGTGGCCCGCATGGCGTCTATCGGTTTGAAAGGTCTCGACACCAAATTGAATGTCAGCGTGGAACAGCCTTTGGGTTGGGCTATCTATAACCACGACGGCGATTCCTCACTCCTCTATGCACTCAACGGTTGGATTGACAATTTCGAGCAACGCAATCTTAATCGTATCTTGGCGAAATATGTCAACAAAGGGAATGTATTTGCTCCTGAAAAACATACTAACGGGCACCTTTCTCCCTTTGATGACATGATTAAGGTCGCAGCGAAAAAAATTGGGTGGGATTGGCGTCTCCTGGCCTCGCTTATTTATCAGGAATCGCGGTTCAAACTGGATTTGGAGAGCGAGAAAGGAGCTTTTGGCCTGATGCAGCTCATGCCTGTTGTGATGGAGCGTTATAATATTGGATACGATGCTACAGTTGAAGAACAGCTCGATGCGGGAGCGCAATTGCTTCATTATCTCGAAAAGTGTTTGGATGATAAAGTGGCTGATAGTGTAGAGCGCGTGAAGTTTGTGCTGGCGGCCTATAACTCAGGTCTTGGCCATGTGTATGATGCTCAAAGACTTGCCTCCAAATATGGCAAATACCCTGATGTCTGGGACAACAACGTGGACTATTTCATCCTTAACAAGTCGAAAAAGCAGTACTACAACGACACCTGTTGTAAGGCTGGCTATCTCCGTGGCACCGAGACCTATCGTTTTGTGGAGGAAGTCCTCGACCGTTACCATCAGTATCAAGCTACATATAATTAATCAAAGCCCCGATTCGGAGGTCCCTGAGCTTGTGGTCCCTGAGCTTGTCGAAGGGTCGAAGGGCCGCAGGGTCGTAATAATAAAGTAATCGCATGAAAAGAATAATCACTATTGTTGTTGTAGGCGTATTATTGGCCTTTGGCTCTTTCCAAGCCACGGCGCAGAGTTTCAACGCTGGTGTCATCGCAGGCGCCACTTTTTGCCAAGTCGATGGAGACCATTATGCGGGTTTTCATCAATTGGGGTTTACCGCTGGTTTTTATGCTAATCTTCCTTTGGATGAGTATTGGTCGGCGCAGATGGAGTTGAAGTATTCGCTTTTGGGTGCACATTCGTCTGACAAAGAAGTGAGGGAGTACGGCTATCTTCCTTACAGCTTGCGCCTACATTATGCCGAAGTGCCCTTGATGATTCGCTACAACTTTGGTGCCTTACGTTTGCATTTCCTCACTTTAGAGGCGGGTGCCAGCCTTGATTTCCGCATGCGCGCTACGGAGGATGTCAATGGTGATTTTCAGCCTACCACTTCACGCTGGAACTTCTTCTCTGCCACCGCCAATGCGGGTTTGCATTTTTCTATTGGTAGTCATTTCGGTATTGGGGCTCGCTTTATGTATTCCGTGGTCCCCTGCCGCTTCACGGGTAATCCCGGTTGGTTCTATAACCAATATTATAACAAGGTCATCCAATTTACTCTGACCTACAACATCAACTCTCCGTTGAGGTGAGATCTAGCCTTCCATGTCATTCCAACAGAGGTAGGTGGGTTGGCAGGGAATCTATGGGAGGCGGCTTCAAAAAGCATAGATCCCATGCCTTTGCCCACAAGCCTGCGTAGGGATGACATGCTTTCTGAAGCCTTTAGTCTTCGGAGATAAACTCAATATTTCGTTTCAACCCTTCAAATCCTGCACGTTGTACGGCAGAGTGTTTGAATAGCGTGTCAAAATCAGCTTTTGTCAAGTTTTTCCAATCATTTTCCCGCATTGCCTTGAGTGAGTCAGAAGGCTGAAATAGGGGCTCTAAGTTAGGTAACGAAAACCGATTGTAAGGACACACATCCTGACAAATGTCGCAGCCATACATCCAGCCGTTGAAGGAATTGTGGTCAAGGCCAACAAGGCTACCTTTGTATTCGATGGTCAAATAGGAAATGCACTTTCGGGCGTCGATGTGAAACGGCGATTCCAAAGCACCGGTGGGGCAGGCGTCTAAGCACTTTGTGCAATGACCACAGTGGTTGCTTAAGGTTTTTCCAGTTTCGGCCAATTCAATGGGTAAAAACAAATGGCCTATAAAGAAAAAAGAGCCTTTTTTGGGGTGGATTAATGTGGTGTTTTTTCCGATGAACCCCAAACCGCATCGCACCGCCCAGGCCCTGTCAAGCACTGGGGCTGAATCGACGAAAACACGCGTTCCTTCTAATTTACCTGTCTGGCTCTCAATGAGATCCAGAAGCTGTCGCATTTTGTTTTTCAACACGTCGTGATAGTCGGCACCGTAGGCATATTTGGCGATTTTGAAATGTTCGCCATCGCCTATTGTTTGCTTGGGAAAATAGTTGTAAAGTACGGAGATGATGCTTTTGGTGCCTTCCACAAGCAGTCGAGGGTCGTAGCGTTTTTCTTTGTTGCGGGTCAGATAGGCCATCTCGCCTTCGTGCTTTTCAGCGAGCCATTGCTCTACATGCGACGATTCTTCATCCAAGGCCGTCGCACAGGCTATGCCACAAGCGTCAAAGCCTAATTTTTTGGCTTCAGCAACGATCCAAGCAGAGTCCATTAGAACGGAGCAAACGTCACACCCACCGACAGGGGATGAAACACGGGCGCTTCGTGGCCCACGGAGAAGATAGGATTGAATTGGTAGGCGACATAGGCACTCACCCACTTCCAGCCGATTCGGAAGGTGGCGGAATAGGCCATGCGTTCGATGTTGCTGATATATTGGTATTTCTCGTTGATGGTAGCGCCGCTTTCGCCTGTAAGAGTGAGGGTGTTCCCTTCCTCATCGGTTAGGGTGCCAGTATCGTCGGGACCGACAAAACGGGTCTTGGTGGCAATCATCACGCCCACCTTGAAACCGATGCCAATCTTCACCTGATCCATGATGCGGAAATTCAGCACCAATGGCACTTCACCATAAACCGGATTCACTTTAAAGCGCTTGAACCCTTCCACGTCGCGATAGTTTTTTAATACCAAATCACCATTCGTGTATGGATTGAGGATGCGGGAGTAAGAAAAATAGTTGTGCGATGAAACGCCCAAGCCGATGGAAACCGTGTGTTTCGCGCTTTCGCCCAAGGGGAAATTGTAGGTAAGGGCGCAACTTACGCCTTGGTTGACCATACGTGGGTCCCAATTGCTGCTTGGGGCGAGTTGGAAATCGTTGAACAAGTCGAGGCCGAAAGTGATTTTTTTGTCGGTTTTATTGGCAATGAGTTGGGCGAAAGAAGTCGCCGAGATAATCAATGCGATAAGTGTGAAAAGTGCTTTTTTCATTATTTGTTGTTTTGTTCGTTTTGCTAAAATACTCCTAACTTCAAACTCCTAACTCTTTAACGATAGAGAAGCGCTCATCTAATAGCCGGTTGATGTCATCATCGGTGAGGTCGGGGTTGCGCAACTGGTCGTCGATGGCAGCCAAATGGGCTTCCAAGTTCTCCGTGGTGCCAGGAATGTCGGTCAGTTGTTTTTCTTTGTTGACAGGAGGTTCTTGAGGTACAATGGTTGGGTTGACGGTGGCTTGCTCGCCAGTGAAATTTTTCAATTGTCCCATCACCATGCCCACCATCTGTTTCGTAAAGGGGTCGAGTTTGTATATTTCGACTTTCATGTCATCTTTCAGCTCGTCGAAATCCTCCAGAAACATCTTCAGTTGCTCCTTTTGCTCCTCGTTGATGCCAGGTATGGCATTGAAGTCCTGGTTTTCCATCATTTTCTTGAACATGTTCAAGAGGTCGTCGAGTCCGTTATTGAGGTTGTTGTCGTCCATAATTTGTTTCTTTTGATGGATTACGCCCCATCAAATTCTATTCCGCCTGCAAAGAAACGAATTTTTTGCGGAATGATTGTGACAGATTGGCAATTTTTCACGAATATTGCAACTCCAACACTACTTCAAACTCTCAACTTTCAACTCTCAACTAACAACTGACTCTCAACTCTCAACTCTAAACTCTCAACTAAACAATGGAATTCAACACAATAAAAGTACAATTAGGCGAAAGCATGGCATGGATCAACCTCGACCGACCCGAAGTTCGCAATGCCTTGAATGCTGAGCTGATACATGAGTTGACGGAAGTTTTTGACTGGCTCAATAGCCGCGACGACATCCGCGTTATCATCCTGAAAGGCAACGGTAAGGCTTTTTGTGCCGGTGCCGACCTTGAATATATGAAAGCTATGGCAGGCTTCAGCTACGATCAGAATCTTGCCGATGCCCAGAACCTTTCCAAGCTGTTCCAAACCATTTATTTCTGCAACAAGGCGGTCATCGTCGACGTGCACGGTGCTTGTATCGGTGGGGCCAATGGCATCATCGCCGCCGCCGACATCGTGATTGCCGAAAAAGAGACCAAGTTTGCCTTCTCCGAAGTGCGTTTGGGCATCACGCCGGCCACCATTTCGCCTTTTGTGGTGCAGAAAATTGGCAACACCGCCGCAAAAGAACTGATGCTCACTGGAAGGCGTTTCACCGCCGATGAAGCAAAAGCTTTCCGTTTGGTGAATGTCGTTGTCAGCGAGGCCGAGATGATTGACGCCGAGCGACAGTATATCGAGCATTTTCTTCACGCCTCGCCCGATGCCATCGCTGAGTGCAAGAACCTGCTCCGCATGGTGAGCGGCACCGACGACCGCTTCAACCCTATCTATATGCAAACCTCGGTAGCCATCGCCAACCAACGCATTTCCAAGGCTGGACAGGAAGGCATGGCGGCGTTTTTTGAGAAGAGGAAAGCGAGCTGGGAATGACCTACGCGGAAATGTTTGATGTAGATTGAGTTTTTTCCAAAATCGTGAAATTTTATCAATTTTGGAAAAAACTCAACTGTCAAAATTCGATTATAGAAACAAGTCGTCCATTGTTAAAACTGCTACGAATACCGAAGAATAACGACCCACGTTAAGCCCATAAGTGGTTAGCAATGTTGGCCATAATGTTTTCTTTGTTTTTGTTTCGTTGCGGAAAGCCGCCATCCTAGTTTGCAGTTTTTGGGCCTCGTCGTTGTCAAGCCGAAAATCCCCTTCACTGTATTTGATTTCAAAAAGATTGATGATGCCGTCGGCGCGATCAAGAACTAGGTCAATTTGTGCTTTCGGCATGTCTTTTTGGCTTCTCCAAGAATAAAATTGTGTTGAAATCCTATCAATATGGAGTGCCTGTTTGATTTGTTGCACATGGAGGAGACAAACCCGCTCAAAACTCAGTCCTAACCAAGTATTGACCTCGGAAGTGCCAATATGGTTGCTCCAATAGCCTATTTCTGTCTCGGCACGCGACACGAAAGTCTGATAGAAAAGCAAGTAGAAATCAACAAGTTGGTAAATGGCAGAGTTCTTTTTTGTGGTTTTGTTGTGGATGTGGTATTTGCGGATGATGTCGCAATTGACAAGGTCTTCAAGTTTCCCGCTAAGCGAACCGCTCGAATCTTGCCCCAAAGCCTTTCTCAACTCGTTTCGTGTCATCCCTGCTTTGACCTTCGCCAAGACGTTGACAATGGTCATATAGGATTCCGGCGACTTAAACAAAGTGGCATAGAGCCGTTTATATTCCCTTCTGAGTTCTTCCTCCTCGCCGAAAAACAGTCGGTCGATGTTGGCGGCAAAACTTTCGTCACGGTGGAGCAGACTCAAATAATAGGGTATGCCTCCCAAGGCCATGTAAGCCTGCGTGATGGTTAGGCGTTCCCACTTGAATTGGCGGCTTTTGAGGTATTGTTCTGTCTCATTCAAAGTGAAAGGACGCAGATGTAGTTCGTGCGTGATGCGATCGTGAAGCCCGCCTTTGTCGTTGATGATATTGCGTATCATCCACGAGGTTGCACTACCGCAGACAATCAACGTCAGGTTGTCTTGCAGTGAAGCCCAACTGTTCCAAAAATAGCCCAAAGCCCTCACAAAGCCCGACCGTTGTGTGTCCATCGAGGGTAACTCATCGAGGAAAATGATGCATCGGCGTTTCAGTGTGACTTTGTTTTTCAGATAGAGTTTAAGGACCCTGAAAGCTTCCATCCATGTCTTGGGTTTTTGGGGCAGTTTGCCGCTGTATTCCTGCATGGCGTCAATGAAAGCTTCCATTTGTTCGTCCTTGGTTCCGTTGAGTACTCCCGTCATGGCGAAAGCCATCTTCCCATTGAACAATTGATTGACAAGATAAGTCTTGCCGACTCTTCTGCGACCATAGATAGCCACAAATTCTGGACGCTCTGAAGCGGTATATTCCTTGAGCAATTTTATCTCTTGTTCGCGACCTACTAATTTATCCATAACATTCTATTTTCTAACAGAATGCAAAGGAAAGAAATTATTCTGAAACCACAATGAGTTTTTTCCAAAATCGTGAAATTTTATCAATTTTGGAAAAAACTCAGATATAAAATAGAGATAGATATTTTATTGGGTGCGAAAAGAATTATGCAAGTTTGAAATTGACAGGTAACATATAACTTACACGTACAAACTTACCTTGGTGCTTACCAGGCTTCCATTTTGGGAAGGACTTGACTACACGAATGGCTTCTTCATCACAGCCTCCACCAATGCCACGAAGTAGTTTTACATCGGAAATTGAACCGTCAGGCTCGACAACGAAACCTACAAAAACACGTCCTTGTACGCCTTTCTCTCGGGCTTCTTGTGGGTATTTGAGGTTCTTTCCCACATATTCCATCAATTTGGTCTCGCCACCTGGAAAAGAAGGCATCTCATCTACTTTTTGATAGATTTCATCCTCCTCATAAACATTTTGCTCATCGTCATTATTTTGCGAGGTTTGATTTTCAGTTTCAATATGTGTATATTCCTTTGAAACCCACAAAGCATTGCCGTTGAAATCAATTTTGTAGAAATCGATAGTTTCGCCAAGATACGTGAACTTATCGCCAACTTTTGGATGCCTATTCGTGCCATCAGGCCATTTGAAGGTGTCGGCATCTGTGGAAGGTTCTAACCGTAAACGCAGCCCAGAACCATCAATGACTACATATTGCCCCCCTCCCCTATCCTCAGTGGCAAATTCATGCATTGATGCTTTTTCGCTATACGAAACGATGCCTCCTTTTAATTCCACAATATCATCAACCAACCATTTCGAATTGGATGCTTGTTTGTCTCGTATCACGAATAATGTCGTATTATCAGTGCTATTTCCCCGATCATTGCGAAACACATACATTACTTTAACATAGGCGTTATCTTTATTAATGAGGTTTACTTCTGAAACATCAATAATGTCAGGCAATTCATCTTGCGTATGGTAGAAAATATCTACATCGAAATAAATCCCATTTTTGGCTTGTGCCTCCATGGCAGCCTTCTCCGCTGATTTAAAATCAGGAGTCATAAGATCATGAATAGTTCCTTTTTTTAAAGCTTCAAGAATTTGTCTCTTTATTTCTGAGATTAGGTTTTCTGTCTCTTTCTCTGCTTTTTGTCTTTCTTCCTCTATTCTCTTTTGTTCTTTCAATTCTGCCATTTGTTGTTCTATCCTCAATTGCTCTGCTGCTTGTTTTTCTTTGTTGTTGTGAACAATTATGATGGTTGTTGTCGTAATGGCAATCACAGCGGTCAAGGCAGTGGCTATCCATAGTATTTTCTTTTTATTCTTGGCTTTTGAGGCAGAAGGTGTAAATTTCTGGTGGCTGTCGTTTGAAGCGGTATTTGTATCTTCTTTTTGTGTGGTGTCTTCTACCACTGAGGCTCCACAAACGGGGCACGCTTCCGATTTGTCGGACATCTGACATCCGCAACGTTTACAAGTGATGTATGCCATATTAAAGTATATATTTTATTAAAAGCCTCAATGCAAGCCCAAACCAAGCCCATGTGGAAAACGCTTTTGCCGCATAATGGTCGTCATTTTTGTAAACAAAATATAGTATCCAACCAATAATAGGGAATATGAATGATAGTATGACTAACCCCCAAAATTTGCCGCCTTTTATTTCATTTGTAGATGTTGTGGATGTGTCAATGTGAAGGTTTTCGACAGTATTGGGATTGTGTGGAGCATAAGAATACTCAGATGTAAGCCTTTCTGGTTGCTGCTTTATGGGCTTTTCGATGATTGAATCACAATACGGGCAACGGGTCTCGTCATCGGAAACGGTTGCGCCGCATGTCTTGCATATTGTTGACATATAAAATCAATGTTTTGATGTTAATCTACTGAAAACTACAAAAACAGATTCGATTATGATGAGAAAGATAATAGCGATAAGATACCAATTATCTTTGTATTGTTCGGGTGATAGGATGGCCAATACAAATTCCATTAATCCGAGAAAAGCGAAAAGGAAAGACAAGCCTATCTTAAAGCCGTTTTTCATTTTTGACCTGGCCATACCCCATAAAAGAAGCGTTGTGGCAATGATTACTGCACTGCTCATGCAAACATTGAAAGTGTTGTAAGATGAAACAATTAAGCCTATGGCAATGTTGGCGAGTAAGAGAATAACTCCTATGATTAAGAAACTGTTTTTCATGGTAAATTACATTTGAGGTGGTAATGACGGTACTTGTTGATTAAATAACGCTGCTATTTCTGGGATTTGTGATGCGTTGACCCATTGTGGCAACCCTGCTTTCCATACGAGGGTGCTACTGTTCATCATGCCGTTGCGGATAAACAGAGTGATGTTTTGAAGCGTCATTCCGCTCAATTGCTGTCCGTTCAGATAAATGTAATATTGTGTTTCTTGTGGCAAAGGTGGTGGTGTAACAGGATTGGTATTAAGAATTTGTGAGGCCATATTGCTCATGTTGGAACCAACACCCATGCCCACTCCTAAGCCAGCGCCCATTCCAACCATTTGTCCCATAGTGCCTTCGTTACCAGCAGCTGTTTCCAATACGTCGAAACTGCGTTCCATTTGATAAACGTCCCTTCCGGCGATTTTCAAACGTGCCGCTAGGTCTTTAGCTGCTTTCAGTTTGACAAAACTTGGGTCGTTTTCGGGGAAGTTGATGGAGACAATGCTGAAATCGACCAACTCTAAACCGTATTTTTCAAAGCTGACATTGATTTCCGTATTGCAATACTCAGACATCTCAATTAAATGCGTATTGATTTCCAATATTGAGATGCCATCAGAAGTTACCTTTTTTGCAATCAATGCATTAAGTAGCGAAAGCATCTTTCCTTTGAAATAGCGGTCGACTTTTTCAGCTGAGAAATCAGACATGTTCCCAATCAAGGTTTTAAGGAAGATTTTTGGATTGGTCACTTTGACACCGTATTGCCCAAATGCCCTGACTGGAACAATGATGTTGTATTTCGGATCTTCGAGTTGAATGGATGCATTAGTACCCCATTTCATATCAAGTTTGGTGATCAGATTGACAAACCAAACCTCGGCCTGAAAAGGAGAATTACCACCAAAAGGTAAATTGATAACCTTGTTCAACAAAGGTATATTACTAGCTTTTAGTGTATAAGTTCCTGTCTCAAACTCATCATATATTACGCCACCTTTTACAAAAAACGCGATTTGTGAAGGATAAACAACCAATTGTGACCCCATCCTTAGGTCATTGGATGGGAATTTTTTGCACAATTCATTGTCAGACATTTCGCGCTTAACTACATCTATTAATGCCATTGCTATAGTGCCTTTTTCTTGTTCGGCCGACTCCCCAATGCCAGATTATTTCTGTTGTATTTGTGAAAACATAAAGAAAAAGCGCGGGAATCTAGACTTTGCTCATCCCGTGTATCAGGCTCTCGCATTGCCTTTCCGCCAAGGATAAGCAATACCGAAGCCCACGCTAATAATTATACCCAATTTTTCAAAGGTAAAATCATAGCCGTAGACATCAACTATTGCTTTATCGTGAGGCGGAACTGAATTTGCGAGATTCGATACACCGCAGATAAAACGTCAGTCTGACGTCTTCTCAATATGTCTGTCGCTCACTCCCGTCCGTTAGGATTTTGTTGAACGGCGCGGCAAATTTACAGTTTTTTTCTTATTTTTGCCTCAAATACTAAATCATATTTTTAAAATGAAAAAATTTGCAGTTATCTTAGCAGGCTGCGGTCGTATGGACGGCAGCGAAATCAACGAAGCCATTACTCTTTTGCTCTCTCTTGAGCAGCATCAATGTGAATACCAATGCTTTGCACCTAATCGTCCACAGACTGAGGTCATTAATCACCTAACGGGCGAGAAGATGGCAGAGCAGCGCAACATCATTACGGAGGCCGCTCGCTTGGCCCGCAAAGGCATCCTTCCTATCGAAGAATATAAAGCTTCAGACTTTGACGGATTGCTCTTTAGCGGAGGCTTTGGTGCGGCCAAAAACCTGTGCAACTATGCTTACAAAGGTGCTGACATGGAGGTGCAGCCTGATGTGGCACGTGCCATTATTGAGACGCGCGAGGCTAACAAACCCATGGGGGCCATGTGTATTGCTCCGGTGTTGTTTGCCAAGTTGTTACCTGGCGTGTGCGTCACCTTAGGTAACGAAGGCACGCCCGATGCCGACAACGTTCGCGCCATGGGTGCTTACCATGTGCAGACCGAACACGGTGATGTGTGTGCCGACAATGAGCTGTTGGTCTTCACCACGCCCGCTTTCATGCTCGAAGCAACCATCAAGGATGTGTACGATGGAGCCTACAACATGGTTGGTGCCATCCTTGAAACCTTAGATGAAAAACGGGATTGATTTGTAGAGACGCGGCGTGCCACGTCTCTACAGGTTTTTACAATTAGATTTTATCGCCATACGCCAAATCGCCCGCGTCGCCGAGACCTGGGACGATGTATTTATGCTCGTTCAGGATGGGGTCGATGGCAGCACACCACAATGTGACGTTGTCCAATGGCTTGAAGAGCTTCAAAAGGTTGTCGATGCCTGCTTGTGCGGCAATGACGCAGCAGAGATGCAAGCGCTTCGGTATACCTTTGGAGCAAAGGGCTTGGTAGGCCAACTCAAGGCTGCCGCCTGTGGCCAGCATCGGGTCGGCGATGATGAGGGTTTTGTCTGTCAAGTCAGGGGCGGCAAGATATTCCACCTTGATACCTACGTTTTCATGTTTCTCGTCAAGATAATAACGGTAGGCCGACACAAAGGCATTGCCTGCATGGTCGAACACGTCCAAAAATCCTTGGTGGAAAGGCAAGCCTGCCCGAAACACGGTGGCCAGCACAATGTTGTCGTCGGGCGTGTTGGCTTGTGCTTCGGCTAATGGGGTTTGAATGGTTTTCTCGGAATACTGCAAGGTCTTGCTCACCTCGTAAGCCATCATTTGGCCGATGCGTTGCAGATTATGGCGGAAGGTGTTGCGGTCGGCTTGCACCTTGATGTCCCTCAGCTCAGCCACATACTGGTTGATGATGCTGTTGCTTGATGCGAAATTGATGATTTTCATGGCCTGAAAGATTTGGGCAAAAGTAATAAAAAAATGAGGGCAACCTTATGGCTGCCCTCGAATTAGTGTTTTTTTGGTCTTATCTGCGTCCGCTACCTGCCGAAGCGCCGCTGCGGTTGCTGTTTGAGGAGCTTGAGCTTCTGGTGGAGCTTGAGCCGCTGCTGCGTGATGAGCTGTTGCTTGAGCTGCTGGGTCTGGCGCTTGAGCTGCTGGTCGGACGGCTGCTTGAGCCACTGACGCTACTTGAGCTGCTGCCGCTGGGGCGGCTGTTGGTGCTCGGACGGGTGCTACTGCTAGAGCTGTTGTTACCACTTGGGCGACTCACGGTGCCACTGGATGAAGGACGGCTGCTACTGGAGTTGTTGACGCTGCTTGAGCTGTTCGGGCGCGAGGTGCTGTTGCTGCTGGGGCGGCTGACCGTGCCACTTGAACTGCCGTTCGTTGAGCTGTTGCTGCTGGGGCGGCTGACGCTTCCGCTGCTGCTACCGGCGGGGCGGCTGTCTGTGTTCGGGCGGTTGCTGGGGGTTGCACTGCCGCCGTTACCTGAGCTCATGCTACCTACAGGGCCGTTGGGTCTTACCGTTGCACTGGGTGCCACATCGTTGCTGGGCTTGGGCATTTCGTTGTTGCTCCATTCCGGGTGGGTGGCAGGATAGCCTCCGATGCTGTAGTGGTAGCCGTAGGTGTGGTGCATCGGATTCATCGGAGGAGGCATTCCAGGACCGTGGGCGTGCATCGGCGGACGATAGCCATCGTAATAGTAGCGGTAGCTGCCCGGGCGGTGGTAGTAGCGCGGACGAGGTCCGACGTGAATCACCACCCATGGTTCGGTGCGCGGCCCGTGCCAGTAGAAGCGGACAGGTTCGAAGTACTCGAAGGTGGTAAAGCTGTAGAGGTCGCGGCCCACTTCGTAGTAAGGCATGATGGTGAAGGTACGGTGCAGGTCGATGTTGTAGACAGGGATGTCGACGGCGATTCTCTTGATGCGACCTGGACGAACCTTGACATACTCCTTGGCGTAGTAGTAGCCGTAGTCGGGGTCAAGGTAGATGAAGACGTCACCCCTATAGGTGTAGTCTCCGATATTCTCCACGTCGTAGTAGACCGTGATTGAATTGTGGTTGTACACCATCACTGGCTGTGATACCAAGGCGAGTTCAGGTGGATAACCACTTGCTTTTGCTGCGATGGCTCCTACTGCCAGCAGGAGGGTCATCAGAATGTTCTTGGCTTTCATAGTTGCGATTTTTTTAAGGGTTTGACTTCTTTTTTTTGTGTTCACCCTTCACAACTACCAAAACCGTGCCAAAAATTGTCCCTATATGATTGTAGGGCTGTCACATCGTGGCAGCCGCTTGTTTCGCATTTGCAAGCGGCTGCCGTGATACGACAGCCCTACACGTCCCATTCCCGAAGGGAATCTCTTATTTTTCAATTTCAAACACCCTTTGGGTCTTTCCGTAATCAATATCAGGATGTTGCGCCAAATATTCCAACATCAATTCGTTGGACCTGCGGAAAGTGGAATGACCATCGTCTTTGTGTTCATAGTCGAACACGGTCGACATGTAGTTATTCATCACGATGTTGTATTTGGCATTGAGGTCCAAGGGCTTGCCGTCTTCGAGTTTCACTTCGATGTCGGTCATCTCGCCATTGTCGTCCACTGAATAGGAATAGGAGCAGCCTGAACAGTAGATAGGGCCGCCATCAGTGACGAAGCATGACTTCATCAGATTGATGATTTCCTGACCCGTTAACGTGTAAGCAATGATTTCGTTGTCGAAGGGGTCGAGGGCATAGATGTCTTTCAACGTCACAGGGCGCACCGAAAGGGTGTCGAAGCGCACGCCGCCAGGGTTTTGGAAGCCCATTTCGGAACCTGTGGTATAACGGATGGCGTCCGTCATCAGGCAGCCTAACGACTCATAGCTCTCAATAGGCGTCACATTGTTGGCGACCACGGTGCAGAAAAATTCGTTGCTGTTGTATTTTTTCACCATGGCTTGCACCTCGGCATTGCGCTTTGGGAATTCCTTGATGGAAAGCAGTTGCATGTCTTTGTCGACCAACTTGCCATCGTGGAATGTGAAGGTGCTTAAAGTCAAGAATTTAACCTTTGCTTCGGCTTGGGTGACCATCACGTCGCCGACAAGTTGCTTTTCGGCCACTCGGGTGTGGCTGTGTCCGCCAAAGATAGCCGCGAGCTGCGGGAACTGGGCTGCCGTCTCACGGTCTTCCTCATAGCCACAGTGGGAGAGGAGGAAGACAGCGTTGCAGTCACTCAGCTCGTCGATGTTTTTTTGCAGCACGTCGCTGAGCGGTACGAAATGCGAGCCGCCAGCATTTCTTGGGTGGAAGTCGGGTATGCCGTTCTCACCTAACTGGATGCCACCGATGACGCCAAGCTTCAAGCCGTCGCGCTCAAAGACGACGTATGGATGAACATTGGGCATCTGTAAGGTGTCGTCGAAAGTGACATTGGCGCACACAAAGGGGAACTTGGCCCAACCCAACACATTGCGCAGGGCGATGGGGCCGCCGTCCCATTCATGGTTGCCGAAACATGACAAGTCGAAACCGACGGCGTTCATCAGCTCATACATGGGCTTGCAAGGCTCCTCATAGCGGTCGTTGATGGGGTTGCCCGAGCGGTTGTCGCCTGCACCGAAGACCAACAAGCCTGGATGAGCAGTGCGTAGGCTGTCAATCAAGGCAGCCATTTGCGGGAAGTTGTCGATATTGGCGTGCATGTCGTTAGTCGAAACGATATAAATTTTTTGTTCTTTAGGGCCACAAGCCGAAAAGATAAACAGGGCGACGCAGGTCACCAGCATAAGTTTGGCAATTCTTTTCATGATGTTCAAAGATTAATGAATATTCTTGAATTGGCACGCAGTGAGCCGTCGAGGTCGACGATGTTGCCGTAGGCATCTTTCACTTCGATGCCATTGAGATTGAGGGGAAGATTGTGTGCACGGCAGTATGCCAGCACGACCGACTTCACCTTTGCGCCGTAATAGGTGCGCACTTCTGTGTTGTTGACGAAAGCTTTCATTTCAGTTGTCAGTTTTGAGTTGTCAGTTGACAGTTACGGTTAAAACGTAGCAAAAGTACGGTTTTTTTGTAAAATTGGATGCTTTTTTACTTTTTTCTCTATTTTTGCATCATCAATCCTAAAAACTAACCAATTATGCAATTAGACGGAAGAAGAGAAAGTACCAATGTGGAAGACCGCAGAGGGAAGAGAACAGCCGCCGCAGCCGGAGGTATCGGTCTGGGTGGTATTATCATTTATTTGATCATCAGCCTTATGGGTGGCGATGCCAGCGCTGTCATGGAGCAAATGCAGCAGCAGGGTGCCACGACTGAGTATGTCGACGACGGCACCGACTACAGCCAAGTAGACCAGGAACTGATGACGTTCTGCAAGCGTATCCTTGCCGGCACTGAGGATGTGTGGGACAGAGAGTTTCAGAAGATGGGCCGTACCTACCAGCCACCTAAGATGGTTATTTTCAGCGATGCCGTCAATTCGGCTTGCGGCAATGCTACCTCGGCCAGCGGACCATTCTATTGTTCTGCCGATGAAACGGTTTACCTCGACCTTGAGTTCTTCAAGAACATGAAGAAACAGATTGGTGCCGATGGCGACTTTGCCTACGCCTATGTCATCGCCCATGAGGTGGGTCACCACGTGCAGAACCAACTCGGTATTTTGGGACAGGCACACCAGCAGATGGCACAATATGGGCGTAATACACCCAAATCAAATGAAATCAGCGTGCGCCTTGAATTGCAGGCAGACTTCTTCGCAGGTGTTTGGGCTTACAACGACAACAAGATGTTTGGCTCGTTGGAGGACGGCGACATCGAGGAAGCCCTTAATGCTGCTTCCAAGATCGGTGACGACTATTTGCAGAAGCAAGCATACGGACGCACCATGCCTGAGACCTTCAACCATGGTACTTCGGCTCAACGTTCGCGTTGGCTGAAGAAAGGTCTCTACACGGGTGATGTCTCGCAAGGCGACACCTTCTCGCCTGCCTACAGCGCACTGTAAGACATGATGGAGATTCCCTTCGAGAAAGGAGGGTGTCCCTTAATTATTATATGCGGCGGCTTAGGGAACTTATGAAATGTAAGCACCATAGGCCGCCGCTCTTGTATTAATGCCAATTTGCCATTCCCGCAGGGAATCTTTATTTCTTTTTGCGTCCTAGATACCAAATCTGCCAACTGTTGAACAGGTTTTGGAAGACGGAATAGAAAGCCAAGTACACCGATGCCAAAGGATGCAGATAATGGTTGGCCATCCAGATGCCCATGGCAGAGTTTTTCTGTCCGAGAAGCTGACCTCCGGCAATGGTGTCACCATATTTATGCCCAATCCATTTGCCTAATCCAAATTGGATGATGCAAAACAGCAAGGCTGACACCCCAAGCCAAACGATGCTGTTCCAATTGCCACTGCCATTGATGAAGATGAAATGGATGGTCTGGCCTAAGGTAAGAAACAAGGCGACAGCCCAAAAGTAGAAGGCTAAGCCTTTGTATCGGCTAAGCGTCTTGTTGGCTTTAGGCCACCAAAGCTGCAAGGCAAAAGCTACTATGAAAGGCAGTCCGATGATGGTGCCGATGCGCTTCAGAATTTGCAGAAATGATTCGATGAAAGGCATGTCCTGATTCACTCCGATGAACGAAAAATAAATAGGAGCGACAATGGAAACGACTAGGTTCCCAATAACAGAATATGAAGTAACGGTGTTGCGGTCGGCACCGAGCATGGTGCTCACCACGGCTACCGAAGCCGCCACGGGACAAAGCACCCCGATGAGCACACCTTCTGCAATGATTTCATTGACATTCAAGAGTCTAAGTAAGGCATAACCACCCAAACTCACTCCCACTTGAAACAGGATAATCCAAACGAACAAGGGCTTGAAACGCAACTTGGTGATGTCGACTGCCGAAAAGGTCAGCAGGAGGATGGTGAAGATGATGTAGGGCACCACCACGCTGAAGGCTGCACAATAGTCGTGCAGCAACAACCCCAGCACTATGGCGATGGGCAAGACGTAACTTTTGATTTTTTGCATACAAATCCACTTTGGGGCTGCAAAATTGCGAAAAAACTCCGTACCTTTGCAGGATTAAATTTGGTATTATGAAGAAATACGCGTTTATCATCGCAGCATTAGCAATGCTAGTAAGCGGATGCTGCAACAAGGATGCTTCGACAGGCTCAGCATCCAATTGTTCCAACGAGAACACAAAAGAAAAAACAACTATGAATACGACCATGCAAGACCTGCTGACGCGCCGCAGCATCCGCAGCTACACCGACGAAGTGCCTCCGCGTGAGGTCATCGAAGAAATCTGCAAGGCGGGCACCTTTGCCCCCACGGGCATGAACCGCCAAGCTCCCATTATCATTGCCGTCACCAACCGCGAGGTGCGCGACGAGATGAGCCGCCTCAATGCGGCTGTGATGGGTGCCGACAACGACCCGTTCTATGGCGCTCCCGTGGTGCTTGTGGTGTTGGCCGATAGTACCGCCGCCATGACTTGGAAGGAAGACGGTTCATTAGTTATGGGCAACCTGCTTAATGCCGCTCATGCCAAAGGCCTCGGCTCCTGCTGGATTCACCGTGCCAAGGAAGTCTTCGAGACCGAAGAAGGCAAGGCTATCCTCGCTGGCTTAGGCATTGACACCACTAAGTATGTAGGCATCGGCAACTGCATCCTCGGCTATGTTAAGGGTGATTACCCTGAAGCCCGTCCGCGCAAGGAGAACTATGTCTATTGGATCGAATAAGTCCACACTGATAGGACACCTCGCGTGTTTCACTGCCTATTGCATCTTTGGGTTCAACATCATTTGTTGCAAAAACATTTCCAATGCACATGTGTTGACACCCATGGATTTGTTTTGCCTAAGGGCGACGGGTGCAACGGCTTTGTTTTGGCTGTTGTCGCTTTTCATGCCCAAGGAAAAGGTGCCTCTGAAAGATTTGGCTCAGATTTTTGTGGCTTCCATGTTCGGTCTTTTTCTCACCCAAGTGAGTTTCCTGAAAGCCGTCACCATGACGACCTCCATCGACTTGAGTATTGCCAACACCTGCACTCCCATCTTGACCATGTTTGTGGCAGCTATTGTTTTGAAAGAGCCCATCACCTTCAAAAAAGCCGCAGGTGTCTTGTTGAGTTTGGGAGGCGTATTATTATTGGTTTTCAACTCGGTGGGTCTGGGTGGTGGTGCTTCGGAAACGAAGCCTATGGGCATCGTGCTGACCATCGTCAACGCGCTCACCTTTGCCCTTTATCTCGGCATTTTCCGTCCTCTGATTTCGAAGTATAACGTGGTCACCTTCATGAAATGGATGTTCCTTTTCTCCATGCTGATGGCCATACCGTTCAATGGGCGACATTTCGTGCAAATTCCTTTCAGCCAAATTGAGAGCAAGGTGTTGTGGCAGGTGGCATACGTGGTGTTTTTTGCCACTTTTGTCGCTTATTTCCTGATTCCTGTAGGGCAGAAGCGCATACGTCCGACCTTGGTCAGCATGTACAACTACGTTCAACCCACCATTGCCACCATTATCAGCATCGTCATTGGCTTGGACCATCTCACATGGAAGAAGCTGTTGGCTATGGTGTTGGTCTTTAGCGGTGTCTGGATTGTCAATCAAAGCCGTGCGGCTAATACAAGTAGAGACGGCGCAAGCACCGTCTCTACGAATGATTGATTATCTAATCTGAATTATTTCTTTACGAACCTTCTCACCTCTGTGGCGTTTTGTGTCGTCATGCGGATGAGATATGTGCCAGCAGGCAGGTCGGCAGTGTGGATTTCCACCTTGTCGCCGCAGTTCTTTTGGCTGAAGACCATTGCACCAACCGTATTGAAGACCTCGATATGGTCGATGGCTTCTGAGGCTTCAACAGTCAGTTTGTTGCTGACGGGGTTGGGGAAGAGGGTGATGTTGATATTGGCTTGCTCGTCCACACCGTCATAGAACAGGAGAGTGGCCACAAGGTCGCGGTTGCCAGTGACAGTGAAGCTGTATTCCAGTTCTTCCGAAACGACGATGCCGTTGAATTCAGACCAGTTCATAAAGGTGTAGTTTTCGTTGGGGATAACCTTCAGGGTAGCTTGAGCACCATACTCGTAGGTTCCAGCACCTATGACGGTACCACCATCGACCGGGTCGACAGTAGCAGTGATGGTGTAGGTCTCTACTGGGTCGGCTGAGAATATGGCGACGAGGTCGCGGTTGGCGTTCACAGTGAAGGTGTAGTTAGCATTGGAAGAGACCTCGGTGCCGTTTTCGGTCCAACTTTCAAAGGTGTAACCGTTATTGGCAATGGCGCTCACTGTGCAGGTTTCACCTTGTTCGTAGGTGCCGCCGCCACTAACGCTACCGCCATTGGCCGGGCTGGCCGAAACGCTGACGGTATAAGTCGGCACGGGGATGAGGGTGAAGTTGGCAACGAGATTGCGGTTGGCATTTACGGTGAAGGAGTAGTAGGCATTGCTTGAGACCACGGTTCCGTTTTCGGTCCAATTATTAAAGGTGTAGCCGCTATTGGCGATGGCATTCACTATGCAGGTTTCACCTTGTTCGAAGGTGCCGCCACCACTAACGCTACCGCCATTGGCCGGGTTGGCCGAAACGCTGACGGTGTAGGTCGGCACAGGGATAAGGGTGAAGTTGGCCACGAGGTTGCGGTTGGCATTTACGGTGAAGGTGTAGCTTACATTGTTGGAAACCACGGTGCCATTCTCGGTCCAATTATTAAAGGTGTAGCCGCTGCTGGCTATGGCGCTTACTGTGCAGGTTTCACCTTGTTCGAAGGTGCCTCCGCCACTGACATAGCCACCATTGGTCGGATTGGCTGAAACACTGACGGTGAAGGTCTGCGGGACGTAGGTGAAGTTGGCGACAAGGGTGCGGTTGCCAGTCACAGTGAAGTTATAGCTGGCATTGGAAGAAACCACGGTGCCGTTTTCGGTCCAGTTGGTGAAGGTGTAGTTGGCGTTGGGCGTAGCGGTTACGGTGCAAGATTGTCCTTCGGTGTAGGTGCCGCCACCTGAGACTGTACCGCCATTGGTTGGATTAGCTGAAACGCTGACGGTAAAGGACTGCGGGACGTAGGTGAAGTTGGCGACGAGGTTGCGGTTGGCGTTCACGGTGAAGTTGTAGTTGGCATTGGTGGAGACCACGGTGCCGTTTTCCGTCCAGTTGGTGAAGGTATAGTTGGCGTTGGGGGTAGCGGTTACGGTGCAAGATTGTCCTTCAGTGTAGGTGCCGCCACCTGAGACCGTGCCGCCATTGGTCGGGTTGGCCGAAACGCTGACGGTGAAGGTTTGCGGGACGTAAGTGAAGTTGGCGACAAGGGTGCGGTTGCCAGTCACATTGAAGTTATAGCTGGCATTGGAAGAAACCACGGTGCCGTTCTCGGTCCAGTTGGTGAAGGTATAGTTGGCGTTGGGTGTGGCAGTTACGGTGCAAGATTGTCCTTCAGTGTATGTGCCGCCACCTGAGACCGTGCCACCATTGGTCGGGTTGGCCGAAACGCTGACGGTAAAGGACTGCGGGACGTAAGTGAAGTTGGCGACGAGGGTGCGGTTGCCAGTCACAGTGAAGTTGTAGCTGGCATTGGAAGAAACCACGGTGCCGTTTTCAGTCCAGTTGGTGAAGGTATAGTTGGCGTTGGGTGTGGCAGTTACGGTGCAAGATTGTCCTTCAGTGTAAGTTCCACCACCTGTTACGGTGCCACCATTGGTCGGGTTGGCCGAAACGCTGACGGTGTAGTTCTGGGTTTGTTGTGAGAAGTTGGCTACAAGGTTGCGGTTGGCACTGACGGTGAAAGAGTAGCTGGCGTTGCTTGAAACCGCGCTGCCATTCTCGGTCCAATTCACGAAATGGTATCCTGAGTTAGGCGTGGCAGTGACGGTGCAGGTCTGTCCGTAGTTGAAAACACCACTGGCATGGGTGGGGTCTTCACCTTCCACAAGGGTGATGTCGTCAACCAACAAAGAAGCTTGGTCGGCAGCGGCAGTATGGCGAATAGCCACATAGCCTTGGCCTGAATAGTCGCTTAGGTCGACGGTCACTAAGGAGTAGTTGGTGGAGGTTACTCGGGTCGAGGATACTAACGTGGTAGTGAAATTGCTGATAGCGTTGCCTCCTGTTGACAAAAGTACAGAGTAGTAATCCGTATAGCTGGTGTTTGTAATCTTAATATAGAAACTCATGCTGCCGCCAAGCATAAACTGAGGTGAGATCAGCCAATCGTCAACGGCATTTGATCCATCGTACACGGAGCCTACATAATAATTCCCGCCGTGCGTAGTATAAACAGTGCTAGATGTACCAGCTGGATTATAGCCATTTTGTCCCACAGCCCATGTCGTTGAGCCGTTATCGTTGTTACTGGCCGTCCAGCCTTGCAGGGTGCCACTTTCGAAACCGTAGGTAAAGGTGTCTCTATTGCCACTCATAGTAACCGAGCCACCCACAGCAGGCTCTGACGAGGCATTGATGGTGAAGGTTTGGAGAGCGAAGTTGGCAACAAGGTTTCTGTTGTAATTCAAGGTAAAGGAATAGCTGGCATTGGTGGAGACCACATTGTCGTTTTCAGTCCAGTTGACGAAGTTGTATCCCGTATTGGGTGTTGCAGTGACGGTGCGGGTTGAGCCCGTGGCGAAAGTGCCAGCGCCACTGACGGTACCGCCATTGGTCGGGTTGGCCGACACAGTGATAGTGTATTCAGAAGCTTGGCCGGCTACTTGGAGTGTCGTGATGTAAGGCTGACGCTGTTGGCGCGTGACCACAACCATTACTTGGCCAGTGGTCACAGGGGTGACGGGCACATTGACGGTGCCAGAGGAAGGAACCAAAGCCACACCGATGATTTCATTGTTTTGGGTAATGGCGACGTAGGATCCAGGGACGGCACTGACCGTGAAAGCAGTAGCACCAGCAGGGAAAGTGGGGTCGTGGCTGACCACATTGGCATCAGGATTCTTATGATAAGGCATCACAGAACCATCACCCAAAGTATGGTAAGCTTCCCAATAGTATTTGTCGGAAACACTGGAGGAGTAACTGCCGGCATGAGCGTAAGCCACGGCGAGGTTGCCGATGAAAGGCACTGAGTTCAAAGTGTTGAAACCAGTGTCGTCAAACATGGCATCGTAGCAACCCGTTGAGGTTTGTGCTTGTGTGGGCATTTGGTTCATGACGGAGGTTGCGCCTACACCGAAATAATAATCTTCGTACCAGTAAGAACTCGGGCAGGAACCGATGTAACCGAAAGCACCTTTGTTGGCAACTCTCAGAAAAGCCTCGGCAAGGCAGGTTCCGCTGTAGCCCCAGTCGGCGGCCAGGCAGCAGTTGCCCATGGCCCACAAATACTTGTCGTTGTTGGTCATCGAATTGACATTGCTGACGGAGAAGCTCGGGTCGGCCCAGCCAGTTTCCGAACCGTGGGCGGTGTAGTTGACGAAACCAACTTGATTGATGTAGTTGTAGCAGGTGGTTTGACCTGAACCTGTGGTCAGGAAGACGTGTGGGGTGATGCCATTTGACGAATTAAAATAATAGGTGTTGGCATATTGGATGGTGGGTTTGCCTACTCTTGATGTCCAGTTGCTGTCCCAACCAGCGATAAGCAATGTTTCGTCAAGATAAGATGGATTTGCCATCGTGTATTGCTCGTAAGTCAATGTCTTGTTGAGCAGGTTGGTCAACTCGGTAGTGGACGAAATCGGCATACGGCTCAAGAACATTTCCGGATAGAGGTCACTGTCGGTGGTGCTGGAATAGTACAAGTCAGTGATTTTATTGGAGGCGGAACCGGTTTGGCTGCCTGCCACATCAGCTTTGTCGCCCACAATGACGACGAAAGTCGGTGCGTCACTGTTGTAGCAGTTGCGGATGAACGACTTGATGCTCGAAGCACTCGTGCCTGTGTCATTGGTGGTATAAACTGTGGTGTAAATACCTTTTTGCTTTTTCCATGTGACCCAGTTTTGGAATGTGGTATTGTTAGCATAGGTCGGGGTGGTGATGACAATCATCTTGACGGGTGTGGTGTAAAGGTCTGGGTGGTCGGAATAAACATCCAACACGGCACGGCCATTGAACAGCTGCTTGTAGATGATGTCGAAATAAGGGCTATAGGTTCTGATAAGCTGGTCTTCCGTGGCTTGAGCATCGCCGCCATCGAAATGGACTTTCACCTTGATGTCGTTGAAAACGCGCATCGTGTTGTTGACGGGGTCGTAGCTGACAGGTTCAATGCACATCTTGCCGACTTGAACGCCACGCATGAAGCCGTCCACGTTGACAGAAGCACGAGGCGCTGAGGCAAGGCCACGGGTTTGATAGGCGGAAGCGTTATAAACGAAAGGCACATCCTCGGGATTTTGGTCCTTACGCAACGAAGGCTGGCGCGGCATCAAAGTGTGGATGCCATAGTCTTCGAGTCGGTAATCGGTGCTACTGAAGCTTGTAATCTCGATACGAGGATGGGCTCCGATGGGTAGGGCGATAAGCTCGTTCACAACGGGCACTTGGGGGTCGCCTTCATTGCCGCCGAGGACCGTATTGGGCAAACTGATCCAAGAAAACACGCCTCGCTCGGTTTGATAATCCTCTGCCTCGATGGAGGAGAATGAGAATGAAGCCTTGAGGCTCGTCATGTCGCTACTGACACATTCGGCCTTCGACTCGCTGCGCAAGTCGATACGGCTAGTCTGAGCCATGGCGAAAAGGGTGCTCATGGCCAATAGAATAAGGATGGTTAGTCTTTTCATCTTATTGTAATTTAATTGTTATGTTCGATGAATGTTTTGGCAAAATACCCATAATAATGACCGCAAAAATAGAAAAAAACATTTCATTTTCTCGACCTTACGAAAATGAATTGGAGATTTTTTGTAGAAAAAAGGGACATGGTGTTTAAATTATTCATACTTTTGCATCAAAATATGAATTTTCATACTAATCACATCAATCAAATCATTATGGAAGCAGAAAACGGAAAATATATCTTCGGTGTAGTGAAAGTGGGCGAAAGAGGCCAAATCGTCATCCCCAAGGAGGCACGTGAACAGTATAATATCAAGCCTGGTGACAACCTTATGGTGCTGGGTGACCAAAAAGGTATCGCAATGCTGAAAACGGAAGTTTTTCAAGAAATCCTCAATCAAGCGATGGGAGGCCTGACGAAATGAGAAAACATTGGATTGACAATTTACGTTGGGTGACGGTGCTTTTGGTGCTGTTTTACCACGTCATTTATTTTTACAACAACAAAGGCGTTTTTGGCGGCATCGGTGGTTTCGGTGAATACCCTGAATACCCGCAATATCAAGATGTTGTAATGTATATCCTCTATCCATTTTTCATGCCGCTATTGTTCATCTTGGCAGGCATCGGCTCGCGCTATGCACTCGAAAAGCAGTCGGCCAAAGAATGGTTCAAGGCCCGCACTCGTAAACTGTTGGTGCCAGGAACTATCGGTTTGTTCGTGTTCCATTGGATGGTGGGTTATTTCAATACCGTTGTGGCATCAAGGCAAGGCGTGTTTGACGACGTTCCGGCGATAGTAAAGTATTTCATCATGGCTGTCAGCGGCACAGGGCCGTTGTGGTTCATCCAAGTGTTGTGGCTGCTGTGCTTGGTGCTGTTGCTTGTTCGGGCCATCGATCGGAAAGACAAGCTCTACAACTGGTGTGGAAAAGCCAATTACGTGGTCATTATCCTTTTAGGCGTGCTGTTTTGGGCGGGTGAGCAAACACTCATCAAGAATCCACGTCCAGAAAGTCTCGATGGCCTCTTGAACTTGTACAAGCCTTTCTTTTACTTGGTTCCCTTCTTGTTGGGCTATTTCGTGTTCGCGCACGACGAGGTACAAGAAAAATTGGAGAAAGTCTGGATTCCGCTGATAGTGAGTGCTGTTGTCGCTGGCACAGTGTTGATTGTCACCACTTTCGGGCAAGACAACACATCACCGCAATATTTGGGTAGTCCGCTCAATTGCCTCTATGGATGGCTGATGTGCTTGGCGATGATGGGCTGGTTCAAGGCAAAGTTTGATCGCACTGGAACCTTTGCGGGCTATATGACCCGTTCCAGCTACGGAATTTATATCGTTCATTATCTGGTCATTGCGGCGTTGGGCTACATGATGAAGGTGTACACATCCTTAGCTCCTTGGATGATGTATGTCATCCTTTTTGTGGCAGTGATGACCATTTCGCCGCTACTGTACGAGATTATTCGCAGGATACCGTTTGTTAGGTGGTGTGTGTTGGGTATTAAAAAGAAGAAATCATGAACTGCAAACTTTACAATGAAATCCTATCTCGGCAAGACCCCGAGCAGGCCGTCAATCTGTCGCGGTTTTTCAAGACGGACAAAGGCCAATACGGTGAGGGCGACAAGTTCCTCGGTATCAAGGTGCCCGTCACCCGCGAAGTGGTGAAACAATGCTGGAAAGAAACCACATTCGACGATTTGGAGGCTTGTATCAGTTCCGAGTACCATGAAATCCGTTTGGCGGCCCTTTTGACTTTGGTGCAAATCTTCAAACAAGCCAAGAAAGACAAGGCTTCGCAAAAACGTTGTGTTGCTTTCTATCTTGCTCATACCGAGTTTATTAATAACTGGGATTTGGTCGACTTATCCTGTTATGAACTGCTTGGCACGTGGCTGTTGGATAAGGACAGAACCTTGCTTTACGACCTCGCCCGCGATGGCAAAACCCTTTGGGAGCAACGTATCGGGATGGTGAGCACGATGCAGTTTCTCCGCCATGGACAATTGGACGACACTTACGACATTGCAGACATCTTTTTAGCCAAGCCACAGCCTTTGCATGACTTGTTGCAAAAAGCTGTTGGTTGGCTGCTCCGTGAAGCGGGCAAACGCGATGAACAACGGCTGAAATGCTGGCTTTCAACACGATATAAGACCATGCCGCGCACCATGTTGCGGTATGCGATTGAAAAATTCTCGGATGAAGAAAGGAAAAAGTTTATGTAGGGATTCCCTGCAGGAATGGAGTGTTGCATTTTGTATTTTAGCGGCGGCTTGTAACACTTACGATTAGTAGGTTTTGTTTGCCGCCGCAGTTTACAAAAACACAAAATACTCCCTTCCCCGAAGGGGAAACTCCAAATCGAAAACAACTAACAACGAATGGATATACAACTAAACTTCATAGAACAAGGTCAAGGCCAGCCCATGGTTTTCCTTCATGGCAATGGCGAGGACAGCAGCTATTTCGTGCAACAAATAGCGCATTTTTCAAAGAGTTATCGAGTCATAGCCATAGATACGAGAGGGCATGGCCAATCACCTCGAGGCGAGAAGCCTTTTGCGATAAAACAGTTTGCGAAAGACCTAAAAGATTTTTTGGATGCTATAAACATTACAAAAGCCATCATTTTGGGCTTCTCTGATGGTGGAAATATCGCATTGGAATTCGCCTTGAAATATCCAGAAAGGGTTGAAAAACTGATTCTTAACGGAGCTAACCTTTTCCCAAGTGGTGTGAAGCCTTTGTACCAATGGCCTATCGAGGTCGGTTATCGTATAGCAAAATTGTTTTCCAACAAATCGGAAAAAGCCAAGCAAAATGCCGAAATGCTCGGTTTGATGGTCAACGAGCCGCATATCGACCCTTCTGAATTGGCCCGTCTGACGATGCCTGTATTGGTCGTTGCAGGTACGAAAGACATGATTAATGAATCGCATACAAGACTGATATATAAGAGTTTGCCTAATGCCCAATTGGCCTTTGTTGAAGGTGACCATTTTGTGGCAAACAAGAACGCGGAGGCATTTAATAAGGTAGTGGAGGATTTTTTAAGTAGATAAGTAATTGTTCAAAATTAATCGACATTATTATAAGCTTCTTAGCTGTAAGCTATCAGCCGTCAGCTATCAGCTCGGTAGTACCGTGGCTGACAGCTGATGGCTGATTGCTGACGGCCAATTTCTCTTGCCTTTTATGTAAACTAATTCTGCTCATCTACTTAAGCAAATTTAGCTTACGTATTCGACGCGAGACTGCGAGACACGAGACGCGAGTCATTGGACTTGTCCCGCGTCTCGAAGTCCCGTGTCCCGTGTCAAATGAATAGGTAGTTTAATTTTAAACAGTTACTTAAGAAATTAATACTACATTTGCAGGCAATTCGGAGAATCAACGTAGTTAAATAGAAAATTGTCCTGAAAATGAAAAAGATAGTATTATGTATCTCTGTACTGATTATCAGTATAATGGCTCTTCAAGCCAAGCCCATTAATCGCAGTCTTGCCATAACTGTTGCCCAGAAATATGCCACAACGCAATTCGCCATGGAGCGTGCTATGCCTGAACTCGTCTACACGGGTATTGACGAGGCGTTTTTCGTGTTTAATGTTGGCGACCATGGCTTTGTCATCATTGCTGGTGACGATGCGCATCGCCCTGTTATTGGTTTTTCAGACCAATCGGCATTTGATGCTTCCAACATTCCGCCCGCGTTGGCCTATTATCTTGACGGTGTGGCTGAGTGTATGTTGCAGTTGCACCAAGCAGTTGCCACTCCCGATGTGGCGGCGGAATGGGCTTCGGTGCTTGAACACGGCAGACTGGTTTCCAAATACGGTGGGAGAGGAACGGGCTATTTTTGCCAGACCCAATGGAATCAGACTTATCCTTACAATTATTGCTGCCCCGAGGATCCTAATGGTTCGGGCGGTCATGCCATCGTAGGCTGTCTCGCCACGGCCATGTCGCAGTTGATGCGTTTTTGGGCAAATCCCGCCCAAGGCATTGGCAGCCACTGTTATACTCATGATGACTATGGTCAGATTTGCGCTGACTTTGGCAACACCATTTACGATTGGGACAACATGCCCAATGTGTTGGACAACAATTCTTCAGAAGCCGAGAAGTTAGCCACAGGCACTTTGTGCTTCCATTGCGGTGTGACCATCGACATGGGCTATGGCCCTGATGGTAGCGGTGGCGCCTCGGGTCCCATTCCAGGGGTGATGCATGATTATTTCAACTATAGCGAAGCTAATGTGCAGCTCCGTCGTGATGACTATGAGACTGAAGAATGGAAGACCATGGTGCGCGAGCAGTTCGACATGGGCTGGCCGATGTATTATGGTGGTTGCGAGGACGGCGGCTGCCATGCTTTCGTTTGCGACGGCTATGACGACAACGACTATTACCACTTCAACTTGGGTTGGGGCGGTGGCTCCGATGGTTGGTATCTCATCGACGATGCGCCCTATACGCATCCTGCCGATGCCATGTTCAATTTTGTGCCTGCCGAGGTCTACAACCAAACCCCTTCGCAACCTGCAGACTTTACAGCGGTTCCCGTTAATGATACCGACCTCAAGGTGCGCCTCAGTTGGACTAATCCCACAGCCACCCTCGATGGAACAGCTTTGGAGGCCATTGAGCAAGTTATTGTGTTGCGCGACAACAAAGTCATCGCGACCTTGACCGATGTCGTTCCTGGAGCAACGCTTGAGTTTGAGGATGCTGCCGTTCCGCGTTTCGATGTGTTCCATTATGCTGTCTATGTCGTTGCCAATGGTCGTGTCGGAAAACACGCCAATGCCATGAAAGTGTTGGTTGGACCTTTCTGCACCTGGCGCATCATCATGACCACCACCAATCTCCAAGGTTGGGAGGGTGGCACCATTACCGCGTATTCGGCCACAGGGCGCGAAATCACCAGTATGACAGTTAACACGTATACGACATCACAAGTCGAGCACGAGCTGCCTTTGGGCCGCGTGTGCTTTGGCTGGACGGCTCCTGAAGAAACGGTCAGTCAGCTGGCTTTTGTCATCAAGGATGCGACTGGCCACACCGTCTATTCCTATTCGGGCTCTTCCGACGACTTGCCTGTAGGCGTTTTCTTTGAGACCAACAACAGTTGTGGAAACGAGATGATTTGCGACGCTCCTTTGGATCTCGTCGCCATACCCCAGGAGGATGCGATTTTGCTCACATGGGATGCTGTAGAGAACCCAGGCTATGGCTATCAGATTTATCGTGACGACATGCTTTATCGCCTCATTCCCTCTGGCAACACCTTCCTTGATGAGACAGTAACTTTGGGCGGACATTGTTACCGTGTAGGCGTGCTCTGCCAAGGCGGTGAGAGCGGTGATTATTCCAATGAGTCATGTGCCACGGCTGGACCTTGCTATCCGCCGCGCAATTTGGACTTTGATTATACTAATAATTACCGAGTTAAGCTGAAATGGGAGGCACCGCAACCCAATGATGGTTTTACGGGTTATTACCTCTATAGGAAGGACGGTGATGGCGAATACCGTCGTGTCAAGTTGTTGGGTGCTTCCGCGGTCAGTTATGTCGACAATTCTGCATTGCAGGAGGGCGACTATTACTATCGTCTTTATGCCTATTACCGTGATTTGGACTGCCTCTCGGCGCCAGCCAATCGTTTGTACTATCCTAATGTCTTTGAGTTGCATGCCTATTTCTCACCTACTGGTGTTGAAGAGCATGATAATTTGGTTAAGGTTTATCCCAATCCGACGAAACAATTCGTTACCATCGAAGCGGAAGGCATGATAGAGGTGTCGGTTTATAATACCTTGGGACAGTGTGTGATAAACAAGGAAGTTGCGGATGCTCAAACGACTATTGATTTGCAAAATATGTCTGAAGGGCTCTTTCTGTTGCGTGTCAAGACGGAGGATGGAACTATCTCCAAACGCATTGTCGTTGAGCGATAAGGAAAAAAACTCCTAACTCCTAACTGCCAACTCCTAACTATTTACTACCTTTGCAGCGTTATTTATTTAGAATCATTTTTTATTATGCTGAACAAAGAGAATGTCATAGAAGTCCTGAAGGACGTCATTTATTTCCCCAAAGGAGACAATATCGTTGCTTTGAATATGGTTGAAAACCTGATGGTTAAGGATAATGCCATCCGTTTTGACCTTGTTATGGAACATGCCAACGACCCGAAAAACGACATCTTGGTGAACGGTGCCAAGCGCACGCTGACCGAGGTGTTTGGCGACATCGACATTGAAATCAAGGTGGTGGAGGAGAAAACGGCCCTGTCGAAGGTGAAGCATATCATCGCTGTGGCTTCGGGCAAGGGCGGTGTCGGCAAGTCGACGGTGGCAGCCAATTTGGCCATCGCCTTGGCACGTGCCAACCAGCGTGTAGGTTTGATTGATGCCGACATCTACGGTCCTTCCGTGCCGATGATGTTTGGCCTTGGCAACGAGCAACCTGGTGCTTTCGAGAAAGATGGCAAGACGGTGATGCTGCCGCTCGAAAAATACAGCATCAAACTGATGAGCATTGGCAGTTTCGTTGATGCCGACCGTCCGCTGATATGGCGTGGACCCATGGCCACCAGCGCCTTGAACCAGCTGATGAACGACACCCTTTGGGGCGAGTTGGACTGGATGGTGGTGGACATGCCTCCTGGGACAGGCGACATCCAACTGACCTTGGCACAGCAATATAACGTGTCGGGTGCCCTCATCGTAACGACGCCGCAAAAGGTGGCCTTCGCCGATGTGCTTCGCGCCGCGATGATGTTCAAGGAAGAAGCCTTGCAGATTCCGATTTACGGATTGGTGGAGAACATGGCTTACTTCACGCCTTCCGACATGCCCGAGAAGAAATACTACATTTTTGGCAAGGAAACGGGTCAGCAGTTTGCCGACCAACTCGGTGTGCCGCTCCTCGGCCAGATACCGATTACGGAAAAGATTGCCGAATGTGGCGACGCTGGTGTCCCGCTTGCTTTGGATGCCGACTCACCCGTCACTAAGGCCTTCGACCAAATCGCAAAAACCATCATGAACGCTTAACTGAACAACTTCCAACTGAACAACTGATACAATGGATAAAGAGACCATCCTCAGAAAAGTCAAAAACGTCCTCGAACAAGTGCGTCCCTACCTCCAGCAAGACGGTGGCGACGTCAACTTCGTGGAACTCACCGACGACAACACCGTGATTGTGGAACTCACCGGTGCCTGTGGTAACTGCCCGCACAGCAGGTCGACGCTCAAAAACGGCATCGAAGCCGTGATGAAGAAAGTCATCCCTGAAATCAAGGCGGTGGAGCAGATAGAAACACTTGACTTGTAAATACGGCCCTTCGACAAGCTCAGGGACCTGGCTTTTTCGGCTGCTGTAGGTGCCTGAGCCTGTCGAAGGCCTGCTTCTGAAAGAAATACAACTAAATGTCTAACATAAAATTCAAACAACATGAAAAAAGTTCTATTCTCATTAGCAGCTATGCTGCTCCTTTCGGTGAGTGGCTTTGCCCAAACGACCTACACTAAGGTCACCTCCGCCTCGGGCCTTGAGGCTGGTGCAAATTATCTCATCGTCGCTCACTATGACGATCTGGGTGTTCTCGCCATGGGTTACCAGAAGGCAAACAACCGTCATGCTGTGGTTGTGAGCGAAAACGGCGAATCCATCACTATTACGCCCGGTACCGACCCCGCCAGCGAAACCGAAGTGTTCCAATTCACTTTGGGCGGCAGCACTGGTGCTTGGACCTTGTTCGACGCTGTGAAGGGCGGCTATCTCTATGCCGCAAGCAGCAGCAGCAACAACCTGAAGACGCAGACCGAACTCGATGCCAACGGACATTGGAGCATCACCTTCGATGCAGAAGGCACGGCTGAAGTCGTTGCGCAAGGCGAAAACACACGCAACTACATGCGTTTCAATCCCAACACCCAAAACAACGCTCCTCTTTTCAGCTGCTATTCTGAAACATCAACTGTGGGCGCTCTTGTTAGCCTCTACAAGTCTGGCGGTGGCACTGTTACTCCCGACCCCGAGCCGAGCAACTATCCCACTGCATTCCATTGCATCACCAATGAAGATGGCCTGAGCATCACCGTTGACTGGGTCGATGCCACAGGTGCACAACTGCCTGACAAATATTTGGTATTAGCCTCCACTGGCGACATCACCGTTCCCACCGATGGCACTCCTGTTGCCGATGGCGAACTGGCCAAGAACGTGGCTTACGGTGAACAAACGGTGACCTTCAGCGATTTGCAAGGCGGCGCCGCCTATCATTTCGCCATCTTCCCCTACACTAACGGTGGTTCCAACATCGACTACAAGACCGATGGCAACTATCCGACCACGATAGGCTCAACAGAACAAATCATCACCCTCTTCTTTGAAGATTTCGATGAAGAACTTGGTGTGTTCACCGCCCACAACCTTGTTGGCGAACAAGAATGGCATCATGGTGAATATCAAGGCACGACATACGCCAACATGAACGGCTATTCGGGTGGTGCCAATGACAATGTGGACTGGCTTATCAGCCCCGCCATCTCCAGCCAAGGCAACCAGGATGCTTTACTGAGCTTCAGCACAGCCATGAAGTTTGAAGGCGAACCGCTCCGCGTGAAGGTTTCCATTAACTATGACGGTGAAAGCAATCCCGAAGTCTTCGATTGGGTTGACATTACCGATATGTTCGATTATTCGACCGGCAACTATGAATGGGTTGAATCCGGTGTAGTGAATATCTGGAGCGTCCTTGACGGATACGGACTGGATTATCCTGATTTCTATGTTGCTTTTGTCTACACAAGCACTACCGAAGGCGCTGCCTCATGGGAAATTGATTATGTGAAGGTCGTTTCTTATGGCGCTGAGTCGGTTGCCGAGCAAAACAGCACCATCGGCCTCTATCCCAATCCTGCCAGCGAACAAGTGTCGTTCGTGCTCGAAAGCGATGCCCAAGTCAGCATTTTTGACATGACGGGCCGTAAGGTGAACGAGGTGAACATGGCTGCCGGCGAAGCTCAACTCAACGTGAGCGAACTCGAAGGTGGTGTTTATTTCGTCAACATCCGCTATGCCAACGGTGGCACGGCTGTTTCGAAGTTCGTGAAGTATTAATACAGACGCGATAGCATTATTGCGAGTAATTTGACACGCATCGCGTCATTGCGAGGAACGAAGCAATCCAGAGAACCCAGCTTAATCCCTGGATTGCTTCGTCGTTCCTCCTCGCAATGACGCAAAGCGACGCATAAAACACTATGAAAAAGGTTCTTCTTATAGCGTTATTATTCCTTTCCTGTCGAGCCGGAGCCCAGCAGGTGGAGCCCGTGCGCTATGAGGTGGACCGTTGGAACAAGGAGCAGGACTGCCATTTCCAGTCGTTTGGCGAGAATGGCGGTCTTGTGGTTTCCGAGACTGAGAGGACCGACAAGGATAAACGCCGTCTTTGGAACTTTGCCTGCGTCGACAGCAGCCTCTACGAGACTCGCAGCGACCTCATCCCCTTGCCCGACAAACTCAAATTCTTTGACTCGGATTGTGACCGTCGTTTTGCCGCTTTCTTGTTCGTCAACGAGGACAACAAGAAGGCTGCCGACACACTGGATTTCCTTGTCGTGAGCTTCAATCGGGAGGAGCATACCTACAAGACTTTTTGGGACAAATGGCCCGAGAAGTCGGTGCCGCTCTCGATAGATGTTGTCGATGGTACGATGATGTTGGCCTTGAACAACAAAAACGGTAACGGTTTTTTGTCTTTCTATGACTTGACCTCCAATGCCTGCCGCACCATAATGCCATCCCCATCAAGTAGTTTTGTGCTGTTTCAGTCGGCGGCGTTTGCCAAAGAGCATTGTTTTGTGGTGGCCGCCAAGGAGTTTGAAAACAAGCACTTCGTTTCCACTTCTTTTTTGGTGTATTCTCCTGCGGGCAACCTTCAAGGCAGTTATCGTTATGAAAACATCTCCCATGCCGCTTTGGGTCGTATGGGCTTCCGTTTCGACGAGGGCCGAAACCTCGTTGTCATTGGTACATTGGAGCGCGAAACGGGCCGAAAAGTCAACTTGCAAGGCCTGATGGAAGACTTTGACAAGGAAAGTGTTGGCGTGGTGTGGATGCGTTTCGTTTCGGGCTCGCCTGAAAGTAAGGTGTTTCTGTTTAAGGACATGCCCGAAATCGAACATGCCTTGACTGCTTCTGACCGCGTCAGGGTGCGCGAGGAACGCCTGAAAAACCAGAGAAAAGACAATCCTGAAAAAGGCGAAATTGCCTTCCAGTTTCTGACCCCGCGAATCACGGATTTCGATAGTCTTACCGTGTTTGCGGTGGAGGCATTTATGCCCTATTACCACACGGAGACCCGCACGAGCTATGGCTATTATGGCTATTACGGTGGCTATCCCTACACCTACACCGTGTTTGACGGCTACGACTTTTTCAGCGAAGTCCTTTTGGCTTTCGACCGCGATGGTTACCTGAAATGGCAGCAGTCGGTGAAATTCGACAATGAACTGACTTACGATCTCTTCCCACATGGTTCCGAAGGCGTTTGCTTTGATGAGCTTGTCGTGGCTTCCCCTTATCGTAACAATTTGAGATACACGGCTTTTGATGCGGAAGGTCAGGTTTTGATGAGCCAACAAAACGAAAAATTGGCACCTATTCATGGTGCTGATTATGTGGAAGATGAGTATTTTGCACAGATGGCTAAATGGTATGGCAACCGTTTCCTTATCTATGGTTCCCAGATTATACAGAACAGCACCCAACCCAAACCAAGACGAACGGTGTTTTACCTGCAAAAGGTTCAATATGATTGAGTTATGATTGGCAGTTACTTGAAATATCTGTTGCAGCGCAAAAGCGAATATGGCATACATTCTCCTTTTGTCTACGAATTTATGCGTAAGGTGTTGAACGATAGTGGCTCCAATCGTGATTATGACACCATTTATCGCCTTGCCCGTTTGCTTGACAAAAAGAAATACATCAACTACAACCTTCGCAAACAGAGCCGGTTGCTTTACAGGATGGTGCGATACTTTGAGCCCGACTCGGTGGTGTCGTTTGGTCACATGAGTGCCTTGAATGCCACGGCAATGGCTTTGGGACACATGCAGACCAAGGTCTATTTAGAGCAGTCGGAGACCTTCTTGGAGACGCTTAACTCAATGGGAGTCGTCAACGTGAACCTCATTCAGCCCGAAGAGTTCGATTCTGAGCATTTCAAGCGTCTCAATACAGGTTTTGTCTTTTTTAGCCGCGACTCTTTTGAGGACGACACTTGGGATTATTTAGCCGATTGTTTGAATCACAAGACCGCCGATTCCGTGTTCGTCTTCGAGGGTATTCACAGCAATCACGACTTGGAAGACGCCTGGGAGGAAATCAAAGGCAACGAGGATGTGTCGGTTACTTTCGATTTGTATTGTATCGGCATGGTGTTCTTCAGGGAAGGCATTGAGAAACAGGACTTTGTGCTTAAGTATTGAATGAGGAATTAGGAATGCTGAATTAGGAATGCTGAATGCGGAATGAGGAATGCTGAATGATGAAAATTGATAATAGATAATTGTTCAGATAGGAGGTATGAAGTAGGAGGTATGATGTACGAGGTATGAAGTAATTTAGTGGATGTTGGGCTGTAATAGTGTGGCAGCAAATAAGTCACAGTAGAATTTTGAATTTTGAATTTTGAATTTTGAATTTTGAATTTTGAATTTTTAAATCTTGAAATCTTGAAATCTTGAAATCTTGAAATTTTAAATCTTTGTATTTTAAATGAAGAATATTACCTATACGAGAACTGGCGACGAAGGCAAGACCTCGCTGATTGGTGGCTTGCGTGTCGCGAAATATGACGATAGGGTAGAGGCTTACGGCACCGTTGATGAGCTGAGTGCTTTCATTGGCGTTTTGTACGACCAGGAAGGCGTCACTGCTGAGATGCGAAGCGTGCTGGACACCATCCAGAACAAATTGTTTACCATAGAGTCGCATTTTGCCTTGGACGAAAACTCTGAGGTGAAGAAGATGATTCCCGTGCTGGCTGCCGACGATGTAGCCTATTTGGAGCATGAAATCGATGTCATGAACGAGCAGCTGCCCGAATTGCGGAGTTTCGTCATCCCTGGGGGTAACTTGAAGGCTTCCTACGCTCATGTTTGCCGCACCGTATGCCGTCGCGCCGAGCGTCAGGGTTGGCGTTTGGCCAACGAGCATCCTATTGATTTGGTCGATTTGAAATACCTCAATCGTCTGTCGGATTATTTCTTTGTTTTGGCTAGATTTTTTGGCTTTTTAGACAAAGTTGATGAAAACAATTGGAATTCAGCGAAATAAAAATTTGTTATTTTTACAAAAAAGTCCTTGCTAGTTAAAAAAATACTTGTACTTTTGCGCCCTCAAAAAAGAGTAAAACAAAAAACGAAAATACAATGTATTGGACACTAGAATTAGCCTCAAAATTGGAAGACGCTCCATGGCCAGCCACCCGTGACGAACTGTTGGATTGGGCTTTGCGTACGGGCGCACAGGAAGAAATCATAGAGAACCTTCAGGAAATGGAAGACGAAGGTGAGATATACGAACGCATTGAAGACCTTTGGCCCGATTATCCCTCGAAGGACGACTTTTTCTTCAACGAGGATGAGTACTAATCTGTAAAGCTGGTGATAATCAGCTAAATAAAGAAGATCCTTGGGTTGCCTAAGGGTCTTTTTTTATGTTAAGTAACTGTTCAAAATTAAACTACACTTTTTTGACGCTGGACTTATTAACTATGACCATTGACAATGACTATGACCGCTTTCACAGAAATGCTGAAATTTCAGCTCTTGGTTGAGGTGGTCATTGTCATAGTCACAAGTCATCGTCCCTATAGGTAAACTAATTCTGCTTATCCACTTAAAATTGACAAATTCTTTTCGGTTTTTTTCATCACATAGCTGCCATAGTCAGATAATAATCATAATTTTGCAGATTATTTTTTTAGTTATTCCAAATGAATGGGTAATAAAAGTAACATAATAACACTCAAAAGACAATGAAAAAACTAATGTTTAGAATCGGCATAGTTGCCGTTATTCTTCTGACAGCGTTCCCATTGGTGGGACAGACCACTGAGGTAACTCCGCAAAGAGCCGAACAAGTGGCACGCACTTTCTGGAACCTTCACCACGACGGGGATGTGGCGAAACTGAACACACCTATGTATCGCCTCGACACACCTTGGGACGCATTCTATATTTTCGCTCCAGCTGAAGGCAAGGGCTTCGTGATTGTGGCGGCCGATGACCGCGTGTGTCCCGTGCTGGCCTATTCGTTTCACAACAACGCTATGCGTGACAAGATGAGTCCCAGTATGAGTTGGTGGCTTGACGGCTGGCAACAGCAAGTTGACGACTTGAGAAAGGAGAAGGGTGGGGAGAGAAACGAAGAGTGGCAACAACTGCTGGATGGCGGTGGTACTCCTCGTTCGCTGACGGCGTTGGAGCCCATGATAACCACCCAGTGGGATCAGGATGCTCCATACAACGATAGCTGTCCTACCCGCATTGAGTTTGGGTCAAACGTACGTGCCCTCACGGGTTGCGTGGCTACGGCGATGGCCCAGGTGATGAAATACTGGAACTATCCCGTGCGCGGCACCGGCACCCATACCTACAACTCGGTCTCGTTTTTCGGCTTAGGTTATACCTTCGGCGAACAAACGGCCAACTTCGGCGCGACAACCTATGATTGGGACAACATGCCCGACCACCTCACCGTGACCTCTCCCGATGTGCAGAAGGCCGCCGTGGCCACACTGATGTACCACTGTGGCGTGGCGTGCGACATGTATTATGGTTCGGCCGCTTATGGTGGCAGTGGCACCAAAATCCGAAATGCTCCTTACATGAGAGAAGGAAACGCTCTTAATGGCATAATCAAGTATCTCGGCTATTCCTCGTTAGCCACAGGTATGGAACGCATCAAGTATGACGACAACGCTTGGACAGCGCTGGTGCGCGGTGAACTTGACGCCTCCCGTCCCATCATTTACGCTGGTTTCGAACAAACCGCAGGCCACTGCTTTGTCTGCGATGGTTACGACGATGAGGACCGTTACCACTTCAATTGGGGCTGGAGTGGCGATGGCGACGGCTTCTTCACCCTCAACAGCCTGACACCTAACATTGGCTCATATACCTATGACTTCACTGTCGGTCAGGAGATACTGGTGGGTATACAGCCCCCCACCGGTGATGACTCGCTTTGCATCATTCGCCAATTCCCCTATACAGAGGACTTTGAGACGGCTCCTACCGGTTGGAAAGCAACTTCCTCAAATATCCGCCACAGCTATTCCTGGATGGTTGTCGACTCCACAGGGGTTGACGGCAACTATTCCGTCGGAGCGTACCGTGCCATCATCGAAACCTGTGATGACCACATGTATTCACCATCTATCGTCACTCCAGGGGACTATAAAGTGAACTGGCAGGTGCGTGCCAGACAAGATTCGGGGAGTGACTCATACACCCTTACGGTGGGTACCGAGACGTTCAATGATATAGTGGAATCGGCTTCATGGCAGCCGCGTGAGTTGCTTTTCTCTGTAGCAGAGGGCGATACCGTGTGCCTCGATTTCCTTCATTTTGCCGAGACTAACTGCGTTGGCTTTCTTATCGACAACGTCGTCATCGAACAAATGTCAGATGACTATACTATCACCGTGTCAGCCAATCCGAGCGATGGCGGCATAGTCGCAGGAGGCGGCACTTACCAGCAGGGACAATCCTGCACCGTTACTGCCACAGCCAATGAGGGCTACACCTTTATTAATTGGACCGAAAACGGTGTTGAAGTCTCTACGGAGTCAAGCTATACATTCACCGTTACAGACCATCGTACTTTGGTGGCCAACTTTGACATGCTTATGGTTGAAATCAGCGCCGCGGTCGACCCCGAAGAAGCCGCAAGTGTCAATGGAGCAGGAACCTACCCGTATGGCGAGACAATCACTTTGGCCCTTGAACGAAACGAAGACTGGGCTTTCGTGAACTGGACAGAAGACGGCGAGGTGGTTTCAGAAGAAATGACCTACACTTTCGTCGCCACCGAGAGCCGCGACCTCGTGGCGCACTTCGTATATACCGAAGGCATCGGCGAACAATCGGCCAACGCGTTGGTTATCTACCCCAACCCTGTCAACGACAAACTGACCCTTGAGGCTCAAGAGGCCATCGGCACCGTGGAAATCTACAATCTTATGGGAGCTATGGTCTATAGTCAGGAGAACTGCGGCAACAAGGCGGAAATCTACATTGCTGATTTGCAAAGGGGTGTGTACTTTGTCCACATGATGAACGACAAGGTTTCTGAAACCAGAAAGTTTGTAAAAGAATAAACCTTAACACCTTGAAAAAAAGCATAAACTATACATGACCCAGATTTTGACCATGGTATTCAAGGACATAACCTTTTGAGGTTTAAGGGAACCTTGTTGACGAGACGGCCCAAGCCTTGGGTCTTTTTGCAGCTTTTCCGCAGATTGAGTGGTTATTGTTACCGATGAGTTCATGCGCGAGAAGGTGTATGAACAAAGCTTCTTTTTACTTTTTTTCCGTTAAGTTGCCAAGTTTTTGTATTTTTGCGCTTGCATCTGCCCAAAATGCTCTGATGAAAAAGAGTAACTGAAGGGCAGAGCACTACATAGGAAAAGGCGTTACTGACGCTTTGTTTTTGGGCAATCGAACTACCACAATCGAATAGCAAACAAAAACAAAAGAAGGAGTAATGCCACGGAGTGTTGTATATGCTCTCCGTAGTGTGCTGGGGGTACGAGTACCTCCAAGCACACTTTACGGATGTTTCATATACTCCAAACGTGGGTATTTGCTTTGTCTGTTTTTTGCTATGGCTGTGGTAGGCCAGATTGTCAAACAGGCAGAAGTCAAGCACCCACGCTTTTCTTTTTGTAGTCAGCCATAGTTATTAACCCGTTCGCTTTGGGTGTTTGCGGACAACGTTCAATCGCAATGGCTAAGTACACACGCGATTCACACATTACCACTGTCGAAGAAGTGAAAGACTTCTTTCGACACATCGTCTTTGACCTCGGCATCAACTTCCATCCCGACGATGATTTCAAGGATTATATTGATTCCACGACGGGAGGGCGAAGCATGAATGACGAACAAGCTGAACTCTACAACCGTTTGATGGATGAGGCATTCGAGGTTTGTGACGATGAGGATTTGGTGTATGAGATTGGCTGTGACTTGCTGAAAGAGAGATTGCAAATGAAATGAACAACCGATAAGGAAATATTGAGTCTTTGGCATCCTTGATTGACTGATTAACCAGAATTAGCACACTGTAGAACACATCAGTCGGACAAGCAACTGGATGTTTGCGCTCAACAGGGCGTGGACTGATGGATTGTTGTCTGATGTGGGCTGTGCTAGGCCTTGGTTAAACACATCTCTTCCACGCCCCCTTTTCGAAAACGAAAGGAGGGCTTTTTTGTGGCAACGGTTGAGAAAGAAATAAGAGAAGAATCTGAAAAGATTACGAAAGTTAAGAAGCTCGTAAAAAAACGAGCAGAGGAATTAGAAGATAAAGCACTTGTTCAAACGCCTATATCAGAAGGCACTTCATGGAAAGAACTTCAATTTCAATATCCAAATAGAATTGTAAGATTGGGAACACTTTTTAGTGGTATTGGAGCAATTGAACATGCATTTCAGAGATTAGGATTAAAACATGAAATAGTTTTTGCAGGAGATATTGAGCCCAATTGCAAGAAAAGCTATTTTGCTAATTATCAAATAAAAGAAGAAGATTGGTTTTCGGATATTCGGGATTTTGATGCAAGAAAATATAAAGGTAAAGTCGATTTTATTGTTGGTGGTGCTCCTTGTCAAGCTTTTTCAATGGTAGGACACAGGTTGGGGTTTGAAGATGCAAGAGGCACATTATTCTATGAGTTTGCTAGAGTGGTTAAAGAAACCCAACCTAAAGTGTTTTTGTTTGAAAATGTTCGCGGATTATTAAATCACGACAAAGGCAGAACTTGGCATGTAATTCACGATATTTTCGAAGAGTTGGGGTATGATGTGAAATTCAGAGTGCTAAATAGTTGTGACTATGGCATACCTCAACACAGAGAACGTGTTTATTGTTTAGGATTTAAAAAGAAAACAGATTTCAAATACCCCGCTCCAATAGAGTTGGAATATAAGATGTATGATTTTCTCGAAGATTATATTGATAGCAAATACTTTCTTAAAGAGAAGGGAGTAAAATTCGTTACGAGTCATAAAAACAGAGAAAAAAGCTATACTCAAATTAATGGTGACATTCAACTCTGCCAAAAGAGAAATCAACAATTCAACTGGCATGGTGATTTTGTCTATCATCCTGATTCTGAACTTACACTTTCAGATGAGGCTTTTGATGAGTTCATTTTTGATGTAAGAGACGTAGAAGAGAAGTATTATCTTTCAGATAAAGTTGCCAAATATGTGTTGGCAGGAGGAACAAAGAGTTTTAAGACTTCGACGGAAACCGATTTGGACATAGCGAGGCCTTTGTTGCAATCTATGCATAAAATGCATAGGGCTGGAGTAGATAATTATGTTACCCACAAAGGTCGGATAAGGAAGCTCACCCCTAGAGAATGTTTGCGTTTAATGGGATTTAAAGATTCTTTTAAAATAGTTGTGTCTGATACTGCAATGTATCAACAAGCAGGAAATAGCATTGTTGTCGATGTCCTTATAGCTATATTAAAACAATTAGATATTACTAAATATGGAGCAAGTGTATCATGATAAAATGAAGCAGTTGGGTTATGACCAACTAATTTGTGACATCTTTTCGGAGTGGGAAGATGTTAAAGATGAGATACTTATAAAAGAACGAAAAGAAGGAACTGGAAGTGGTACCGTCCATGTTTTTTTAGGTGCTGCGGATTCAATTTTGAGGCAAGAGTTCTCTTCTTATTATGACGCTGTAAATAATGGTGAAGATCCGTCTAATAGGGCAGTTCCTGTGAGGCATTATTTTTTGACGAATAATGTTTTAAGTATGATTGGGTATTTGTGCCAATATCACATTTCTCAAAACACAGACTTTACGAAGGAAGTTAAATCAATAATAGTTGAATTACTAAATGCAACGGATAATAGAGGGTTGGTAAGCACCACCTCGCTTTTTAAACTCTCAACTGGTTCTAATAAGCTGCGCCCGTATTTTAAACAATTTGATGAAAAAGGTGCTTTTTATCGTATTATTCGCCATTTATTGTTGCCTCAATCTGCATATAAAATTTCGCTGTATAAAAATGATAAAGGTGAGTATGCGGCATTTTGGTTAATTGGTTTTGATTATATGTCAAATTTTGAGGCAGATTCATCAAAGGAGCATTTTAAGCAGGAGTCAGTTATAGGATCTCTCCAGCAAATCTTCTACGGCGCCCCAGGCACAGGTAAGTCCCACGAAATAAAAAAGCAAACCATTGGAGAACAAGTCATTCGAACTACTTTCCACCCTGATAGTGATTATTCGACTTTTGTAGGTGCTTACAAACCTACGACAAAACAAGTTCCTATGCGCGATGTCACGGGGAAGGTGATTCAGGAGAACAAAGAGGATGTTACAGAGGATCGCATTATATACGAATTTGTTGAACAGGCTTTCTTACAAGCCTACACACAAGCATGGCGACTTTATGCCAATGCTGATGATGAACAACCCAAAAAGCAGTTTCTCGTTATCGAGGAAATCAACCGTGGCAACTGTGCACAAATTTTTGGGGATTTGTTCCAGCTACTTGACCGGAATGACGCAGGATTTTCTGAATATCCAATTAAGGCCGACAAGGACATACGTAAGCAATTGGCTAAAGCTTTCGCAGGAATTACCATAACTGATAAATCTACCATCAACCAATGGTTTGACGGTAAAGATGTCGCTGGCGAAGTGCTCAGTGGTGAGGTGCTATTATTGCCTTCTAACTTGTTTATTTGGGCCACCATGAACACCAGCGACCAATCGCTTTTCCCCATCGACTCGGCCTTCAAACGTCGTTGGGATTGGCAATATATTCCTATATCAAACGCAAACAAAGGTTGGAAAATCAAGGTCAATGGCAAACAATATGATTGGTGGGATTTCCTGGAGAAGATGAATGAGCAAATCAATGCTACCACCAATTCCGAAGACAAGAAAATGGGCTACTTTTTCTGCAAGGCCAAAGATGGCATCATCGATGCCAAGACCTTTGTAGGCAAGGTGGTGTTTTACGTTTGGAATGATGTATTCAAAGACTTCGCCAATGAAGCGGGCGGCATATTCAAGGATGAGGATGGCTCGTTGCTTTCGTTCAACAAGTTCTATCACGTTGTCCATGGAAAAACAGAGGTCCTGGAAGACAAGGTTGAGTTGCTGTTAAACAATCTCGGAGTGGTAGCTGAAGGTGAAACCATAGATGTTGAAGAACTTGAAAAGAATGCTTCGGCAAATTCAAGTAAAAACTATCTGAAAGAAATAGTATTTCCCGATGGGACCATATATAGCACCAGTGAAATGACACATTTTGATGCTTATATGGCTGCAATTAGGAAGATTGGAATAGAGAGAGTGGCTTCAGTTGCAGACAAACTGAAGTATCGGAGATTGAATCGCCCGTTGATTTCAGCAGAAAAGTATGAGGAAATAGAGAATAGCGCAGGCTTCTCGTACTATCAAGAAGGGAGTTACTTTTTCGTCAAGGGTGTCATGACCTATACATTGGTTAGGATATTGGAGGATCTGAATGAAATGTTGAACGTGGGAATGACCATTAACAACTGATTTTCATGCGCATTCTCATTGAAGAATACCAGTACGATGTAGCCAAAGTGAAGGACATTCTGCATGGCATCGATGCCTTGGAGAATGTGGAGGGTAAGGTCTCCATTCACTATGTGGGGTATTACTACAATGCCTTGCTGAAGGACTGCGTGTTTGTTCTTCCCAAAGTGCTGCTCAAAGACGTGGATGGGCAGGAATTGGCATTTGGCAAATACAAGCCTGAGAACATCGTTACGCCAGACCAAAACAAGGAGATGGAAGCCAAGGAGAAGGACTTCCTCTATAAGTTTGCCGTGTGGATATATCGTGCCATTGTCGTCTATAAAAACGACAAGCGAAACGACACTGATATCGTGTATCACACGAAGATAGCGCAGATTGGCAAAGGTATGCGTAGGCTGAGCAACACCTACCTTGACATCCTGCTGCAGCTGTTGCAGTTCAACAAGGATAACCGAAGTTTCTTCTTTTTCATCGTGAAGAACTTGCATTCAGGTTATAACAAAATCAACTGGACGCGTACCATCAGCCGAGAGACAGCTATCGTACAAAGTGGACAGCCTGTTTACCTAAAGCCAGTGAACAAGAAACGGCAAATCAACTTTGACGAAGAACTACTGGTGATCTTCTTCTCCATCTTGAATTACATCGGCGACACTTACGGATTCGCAAAGGACATCAAATGTCAGTTTGACCTCATCAAAGGACCAAAATTCCAAACCTATCTCAACGGATATGGACTGACGCGATTACTGCAAATCAAATACAAGTATTTCTCGGACAAAGCTTTGGAGCTTTGGAATCTGTGTTACGCTTTCTTTGATGAATCGCGGCAGGTGTTTGTCAGCACAGAGAAGAAAGAGTATCTGTTGGTGAAGAGCTTCTACATTGTCTTTGAGGCCATCATCGATGAACTGATTGGCGACAATCCATTGCCAGATGACATGGAGAAAAAGCAGGAGGACGGCAAGGTTGTCGACCACCTCTATACAGCGAAGAGCCTCATCGAGAGCGAAGCAGCTCAGACCTATTACATCGGTGACTCGAAGTATTATAAGATGGGGCATCCCATTGGGGATGAGTCTATTTACAAACAGTACACATACGCCCGAAATGTCATCCAATGGAATTTGGACATCTTCAACCGAGGCGAACAGCCGAAGTCGGGAGTCAGATTGCGTGATGAAGTGACGGAAGGCTACAACATCATTCCTAACTTCTTTGTGTCGGCAAAGATGGACGAAGATTTCAGCTATACCAACGATGGTATTGAGAAAACCGACAGAAAAAAGAATAGGCATCGTAAAGAGCAGTTCAAGAATCGTTTGTTTGACCGAGACACGCTATTGTTGTTCCATTATGATGTGAACTTCCTCTTTGTGCTGTCGCTGTATGCCAGGGACAATACTCCACAAAAATCAGCATGGAAGAAGGAAGTACGAAAAAAGTTCCGCACCGAGATTCAGACATGGTTGCAAGATGAGAGAGACGGCTTCGCATTCTATGCGATGAAAGCTCGCCCAGGTGTGGATGCGCGTCAATACTTCAAGACGCATTTCCAAGACATTCTTGGAAAGACTTACACGCCGTATGACTTAGAAGAGGTCTATTCGTTGGCCTTAGACAGAAAAGACCCCGAGGGCGACAATGAGCGCTTGCTTGCAGAACTATGCCAGTATTTCTATGTCGAACCATGTAGTTTAGGGGAGAATCCTGAGCCAATCATTGAAGCTGCAATGAAATCGTATGATGGTATAGTGCCAGCTCCAGGTAAAGATGGTGTTCTTATGGTGATGATGGAGAACTACGATGGCAAGAGCCAAAGTTTCATGTCTTCTGGAAAACTTGCGGTCGGTATCAAGTACACGACTGATTCGATGGAGATAGTGGAAAAACTGTCTTCTATCGGATATGTGTTGTTCCATCATCGCAGTGCTATTGGGCAACATCTGTTTGCGGTGAAGGGTGTATGCAAGGTGGTGTCTTCGGAGACTATTGAGGATGAGCGGTACAAAAATATTGACACGACAGAACTATATTTAATTGTTGACATCGACACCTCAGCCGAAATGGATGCTTCTGAATTAGACGCTACCAAGAAAGAGTGTACCAAGTCAACTCGATATGATGCGCAATTTGCACGGATAGAAGAGCTGAAGAAGGGAAAGGAGTAGCTTGATGTTTTTGTTGTCAAATTTTTGGCAAAATCTATAATTATTTGCAAAAAATGATGTATTTTTGTATTTATGCAAACATCCTTTTTCCATCGCCTTCGTCTCATCTCCCAACTCTCCCGAGGCCTCTTCCTGACCGACAATAATCGTTCGCCACTGGGCCGCGTGTGGCAAATCCTTTCAAGGTTCACTTGGGAGCTGCCGCAAACCCTCGTGGGATGGCTTTATACTGTGATGCGGGCACTCGCTGGTCAGGTCGACCGTGTCGATACCCTGGGCGGCATCACCTTCGCGACGAAATTGGGATGTGGCTATAGTATGGGCGTGTCGCTGGGTACTTTCGTCGACCTGTGGGCTGGCCCTTGGATGCACGGCGAAGGAGAAGCTTATATCCTTGGCAACCAAATCTGTATGCACGAGTTTGGCCATACAGCCGATAGCCAGCTTTTTGGCTGGTTTTATCTGCCTCTCATCGGGTTGCCCAGCCTTCTGAGTGCCTTTGGTAAAGGCAACCACAACGTGTTTTGGACCGAAATACGCGCCAACAGCCATGCCAAACGGTATTTCTCGAAGTATTATTCCATCGCTTGGAAGGAGGAAGGATACCCTACCCAAACAGGACTCGCCTAAAAATTCTTTCTTTATAAGTAGAAAGGCAGATTAAGTTTCCATATTGGACGCGAGATTACGGGACTATGACTTGTGACAATGACCATGACCAACTTCAACCAAGAGCTGAAATTTCATCATTCCTTTGAAAACGGTCATCGTCATAGTCAATGGTCATAGTAAAAAGTCCCGTGTCCCGCGTCAAAAAACATGTAGTTTAAATATGATTAATTACTTAATTTGCTTTTCTTTGCTTTTTTCAGCATGGATTTGGGTTTGAATGCGTTTTTCCCTTATCTTTGCCGAAAATACCAAATTTATGGACGAAGTTAGAGTTATCGAAATCAAGAAAAGTGTCTTTGAAGATAACGACAAAGATGCCGATGCTTTACGTAAGGAGCTGAAAACGAAAGGCGTATTTCTCCTTAACCTGATGTCGGCCCCTGGAAGTGGGAAGACGACAACCCTTATTCAAACCCTCAATCGCATCAAGGACAAGGTGCGTGTGGCAGTGATGGAAGCCGACATCGACAGCGACGTGGATGCCGTCAAAATCGTGGAAGCCACAGGCGTCCCGTCCATCCAGCTCCATACAGGAGGCATGTGCCACCTCGACGCGGAGATGACACGTCAAGGGCTCGACAACGTGGCCTTGAAAGAGGTGGATCTCGTCGTCCTCGAAAACGTGGGCAATCTTGTATGTCCCGCTGAGTTCGACACGGGTGCCGTGCGCAACGCGATGATTCTCTCCGTCCCGGAAGGCGACGACAAGCCGCTGAAATATCCTTTGATGTTCACGGTGTGCGACCTTGTCTTGATCAATAAGACGGACGTCATGCCCTACTTCGACTTCGACCTTGAACGCTGCAAATCATACATCCACCAGCGTAACCCCAAAGCACAAGTCATCCCCATCTGCGCCAAGACTGGAGAGGGCGTGGATGCTTTCGTCCAATGGCTCCTCACCGAGGTCAACGCCTGGAAAAACAACTGATAAGTAGATGAGCAAATATAGCTTACATAAAAAGCAAGAAAATTTGGCAGTCAGCAGTCAGCCATCAGCAGTCAGCCATGATGCTACCAAGCTGATAGCTGACGGCTGATAGCTTACAGCCAAGAATACTGTACTTTATTTTGAACGATTACCTAACTATTAACTGCAAACTGACAACTCCAAACTGATAATATTATGCCCGAAATGTCAACCAAATTTGTCCCCAAGCATAAAGGCGACAAAAACCCGAACCCGAAACTGTTGAAATTCGTCCGTCACGTCACGGACCGTATCCCAGGAAAAATCAAGATGGACACCGATGCCCCAGAGTATTGGGGCCTCGCCTGCATCTTCGAGGACGAGATGGACGCCGCCACCCGCGAGGCCTCGTTGGATTTGCTTTTGGATATGCTTCCTGGCAATTTCTTCAGAGTGAGAGAGCATCACAGCTATGCCGAATTGCATGAGTTGAACGCCAAGAAACACTATACCCCCGACGACAAGTCCTTTGATGAACTTCTGGACAAGCTGGCCTATTTCGGCATGTTGGAGTACGACTACGGCGACAAATACACCAAGGAAGGACCAGTGGTCGGCACTTTGTTTGAACGCGACGCCCGCATCTACTGGGTGCCGATGTTTGTCCCAGGTTCTGCAGAATATACCAACATGAACGTGGAGCTGATGGACAAACACCCCGAGCTGGCCATGTTCTTCGAACGCATGACGTTCTTGCCCCTGGAGAAGATCACGCCCAGCATTCCCATGGGTGGCGCAGGCATCGGCATGCATGTCATCCCCGTGGAGAAGGCCATCAGCATGGAAAACCAAAGTGTTGATATCGAGCATATTTCCTATTGGTTGAAACGCTATGAAGGCCATTTGGCAGTGGGCATCTGTTCTTGCCGCTATGGTCGCAAGAAACTTGATGAAGGCTGCGCCGACGACTACCGTGATTGGTGCATCGGCGTGGGCGACATGGCCGAGTACCTTGCCGAGACAGGCCGCGGACACTTCATCACCTACGATGAGGCTATGGCGATCCTGAAAAAGGCCGAGGATAACGGCTTTGTGCATCAGGTGACCAACGTCGACGGCGAAGGCAAGATTTTCGCCATCTGTAATTGCAATGTCAAGATTTGTAATGCATTGCGTACCTCGCAGCTTTTCAATACACCTAATATGTCGAGAAGTGCCTACGTGGCCAAGGTCGACCCGAAGAGTTGTGTGGCCTGCGGGCGTTGCGTGGAATACTGCCCTGCAGGTGCTGTTCGTTTGGGACAGAAACTCTGCACCAAACACGGCGAGCAGACCTATCCCAAGCAGGAACTTCCCGATGCCAAGAAATGGGGCCCACATAAGTGGACGGAAGACTACCGCGACAAAAACCGCATCAACTGCTATCCTACGGGTACCGCACCCTGTAAGACAGCCTGTCCTGCCCATATCGCCGTACAAGGCTACCTGAAGAAAGCTGCCGAGGGCAAATATACCGAAGCCTTGGAGCTCATCAAGCGCGAGAATCCCTTCCCGGCAGTCTGCGGTCTCGTGTGCAACCGCCGCTGCGAGGATGCCTGCACCCGAGGTACCATTGACCAGCCCATCGCCATCGACGCGGTGAAGAAGTTCATTGCCGAGCAAGACCTCAATGCTGAGACACGCTTTGTGCCAGAGGTGAATATCTGCTCGAATGTGCAGGAACAATGGGAGGAGAAGATTGCCATCATCGGCGGCGGTCCCGCAGGATTGAGCTGCGCCTATTATCTTGCCACTATGGGCTACATGCCCACTGTGTTCGAGAAGAGCGAGGAGCCTGGCGGCATGTTACGCTATGGCATTCCTTCCTACAAACTGGATAAAGACGTCATCAAGGCTGAAATCGACATCATGCGAGAGATTGGTGTGGAGATTCGCACGGGAGTGGAGGTCGGTAAGGACATCACCATAGAACAACTCCGCGAACAAGGCTACAAGGGCTTCTATGTGGCTATCGGCTGCCAAGGAGGCAAACTGCCCGGCATTTCGGGTGAAACACTTCCCGGCACTATCACCGCCGTCGACTTCCTGCACGACGCCAACTGCGGCAAGGTGAAGGTCTCGGGCAACATAGTAGTCGTTGGCGGCGGCAACGTGGCCATCGATGCAGCCCGTGTGGCCAAACGCAGTGGCGCGACATCGGTGACAATGCTGTCATTGGAGACCGAAGACATCATGCCGGCATCGCTTGAAGAGCGCAAAGAGGCTCGCGAAGACGGCGTGGTCATCAACCCAGGTTGGGGACCGAAGGAAGTGCTTGGCGATGGCAAAGTCAGCGGCGTTGTCTTCAAGAAATGCACCTCGGTCTATGATGCCGAACATCGTTTCAATCCACAATACGACGAAAATGAACTGATTACGTTGGATGCCGACATGGTTATCTTCGCCATTGGACAGACCGTCATTCTGAAAGATCTGCTCAAGGACACCAAGGTAGAGTTCTTCAGAGGCGTGTATCCCGTTGCCGACAAACTGACGTATCAAACAGCTGAAGAAGACATCTTCGTAGGTGGCGACGTCTTCACGGGTCCCAAGTTCGCCATCGATGCCATTGCCGCCGGTAAGGAGGCCGCTGAGAGTCTGCATCGCTTTGTGCAACACGGACACATGACTATTGGTCGTAACCGCCGCGACTTCATTGAGTTGGACAAGGACGACATCCTCGTGGAATCATACGACAATAGTTCGCGTCAAGTGGAAGGCCATAAAGCCAACGAGAATCCTTTCAGCGAATATATGGTCACCCTCACCGAGGAGCAGGTACGAAAAGAGACAGCCCGCTGCCTCTCTTGCGGCGCATCGGTGGTCGACGAGAACCGCTGCATCGGATGTGGTATCTGTACCACCAAGTGCGGCTTCGACGCCATCCACCTCTTCCGCGACAATCCCGATGCCAGCATCATGCGCACCTCAGAGGACAAGTTCGGTGGCATCCTACCCTACATGCTCAAACGCACCGGAAAAATCATCTTCGGCAAGAAAAACTGAACAACTGAACAACTGATAACTGAACAACTGATAACTGAAAACTGAATAACGTGCACGAACTGGGAATCGTATTCTATATCGTCAAGGACGTTAAGCAGGTGGCCGAAGAAAACCATGTGGAGCATGTCTCCAGCGTGGTGATGGACATTGGAGAGGTGTCGACCGTGGTGCCGCATCTGCTCACCGACTGCTGGCGCTGGGCTGCCGACAAGGAGGAAATCCTTCGGGGCTGTGAGATGAAAGTCAACACCATCCCTGCGGTTACGCTTTGTGGCGACTGCAATAAGGAATATGAAACGGTCAAGTTCGGCAAGATATGTCCCTATTGTAACAGCAAAAACACCTGGCTGTTGCGAGGCAACGAAGTGGAAATCAACAGTATAATCGTTTAATTGTTGGGATGTTGAATTGTTTAATTGTTCATCTGGATAATAATCAGCAATTCAACAACCTAACACAAACTCATCAATTCGAACATTCAACGTGGTAATTCAACGATTCAACAAATAAACAATCAACAATTCAACAACTTATGTCCTGTTTTGTAGTACCTTTAGCACAAGCGGTGGTCACGAGTGCCATTCGCAAATCCAATGAAAAAAACAACCGAAGTGACCATTCGGTCTTTGCACGCCATCTGCCCGCTTTGGAGAAGATGCTTTGGGGTGGCTCGGTGATGCTCATCGTGGATCATATTATCAATGGAGAAGTCACCTGGCGCTATCCTTTCTTCACTGCTCTGGAGGAAGCAGGTGGCGGTGCCGTCATGCTCCGCGAAATGCTCACCGTAGGCGTTCCCATGTCGTTAGTAATCACAGCGGTATGGGCGGTATATGCTTTGGCGAAAGAGCGCAAAAAGAAAGTCCAACTGACTTAATGTCTGGATTGCTTCGTTCCTCGCAATGACGCGAAGCGTTAACTGAACAACTGAATAACTAAACAACTTAAAACTAATAATTATGTTTTTCCAAGTGTATGGCGCTAATGCGCTGTCTCAGTGGGGAATGATGCTCGTTGTCCTCGCTGGTCTTATCTTACTGAACGAGTTTGCCCGTCGCACCAAGTTCGGCGGTATCTTTACTTTCTTGGTTGTTCCCGTTGCTTTGACGGCCTACTTCCTCGCCATTTGGCTTGGAGTCCGCAGTGGAGCACAGTGGGCGTTGGAAAACCAGACCCATGTCTATATGCAAGGCTGGTTCCATTATGCCAAGCTTTATGCAGCCACAGCCGGATGTATCGGCTTTATGATGATCAAGTACAAATGGGGCATCGGTGCCAAGCACTGGTTCAAGCCTTTCCCGTTCATCATCGTGGCCATCAACATCCTGATTGCATGCGTTTCCGACTTCGAGAGCGCCGTGATGGGATGGAACAAGTGGTGGCTTACCTCCGAAGGCGTTTGGCAATATGGTGGCTGGCACAATGTCTTTAATGGTGTCGCCGGTTTGTTCAACATCTTCTGTATGACCGCTTGGTGGAATGTGTATGGTTCCAAGGACAAGAAAGACATGATTTGGGCCGACATGACCTGGGTCTACATCGTCATCTACGACATCTGGAACTTTGCCTACACCTACAACTGCCTGCCGACGCACAGCTGGTACTGCGGTATCGCCTTGCTGCTGGCCCCGACCGTTGCTGCTCTGCTGTGGAACCGTGGTGGCTGGATCCAGAACCGTGCCAACACCTTGGCCATCTGGTGCATGTTCGCTCAGGTGTTCCCGCTCTTCCAGGAGACCTTCAAAGATGGTCGTCAATGGTTCAGCTGGGCTACGCTTCCCGTTCTCTATCCTGAAGGTGTCACCACCATTGAGAAACTGTACGCTGCTGGTGGACAAGCTGCCGTTGACGGCGTTGTGGGCACCACAGTTGATCCTTCCGTCGTGGCGGCCAATCCTACCATGATGATGGTGATCAGCGCACTCGCTCTGATAGTGAACATCGTGGCTCTCTGCTACATCATCTCGGTTTCCAAGAAACGTCACATCAATCCTTACAAGGAAGACGTCTTCGTCAACCAGAAGTACTACAAAGACGCCATGGCTCGTGCCGATGTCGATTGATTCAGAATCTTTATTAAGACATAAAAGTCCGCAGACAACTGCGGACTTTTTTGTTTGCCTCATAATACAATTTGTTTTCTATAATTATGCTTTGATTGATTAATTCCGTATCTTTGCCGTTTAAAACCTAAAACTCGACGGGCTCGATAACCATGCGAAAAGTAGTTACAACATCGGATCTCAAGAACGCTTTGGGCTTGAAAGGCTTCTTCGGCAATTGTGTCGCAGGCTTAGCCTATGGCTATCTTCGTTTGGGGAAAATCAATCGTTTGTTTGACGGAGCTGCTGATTATCAAGGACCTGCATTTGCCGACCACCTCATCGAGAATATGGGCATTACCATCGACGTCAGTCCAGAGCAATTGGAGAACATTCCTAAGGAGGGTG
>JAEETH010000111.1 GCA_016290215.1 Bacteroidales bacterium | reverse complement strand
TGGGTTGTTCGGTGCCTGCATACTTGGCGGCCTTGAGGTCGGCAGCAAGTTTCAGTAAGAACTTAATCTCTTCCGGAGTGAAGTCCAACAACTTCAGGAAGTTTCTGTTTCTGAGGTTAAATGCCATTTTTCTTGGATTTAAAATTTAATATTTAAAGATTCAAAGATTCAAAATTTGGCTTTCAGCTCTCAGCAATCAGCTTTCAGCCGGTCGAAACCGAGCTGATAGCTGACAGCTGATGGCTGATAGCTTTTAAAAATCGCGGCAAAATTAGTCTTTTTTCCTTTACCATTCAATTAATTAAACAACTATCTTTGCACCATGATTATCCTCGACAATGTAGTCGTCACAGACGAATTCCTGAATGCCCAGTTTTGCTGCTGCCTGCCGCGCTGCAAAGGCTGGTGCTGTGTGGCTGGCGATGCTGGCGCACCAATCGAAGCCTCTGAAATAGAGCAGATTGAAGACAACCTCGAAGCCATCAAGCCGTATATGCGGCCCGAAGGCATCAAAGTGATTGAAGAAAATGATGTTTACGATTACGATGAAACAGGCGAGCTCGTTACGCCCTTAGTAAATGGCGAGGAATGTGCTTTCGTTTATTTTCATGAGAATGGAACGGCACTCTGCGCCATCGAAAAAGCCTATCTGGAAGGCAAATGCGACTTTTGGAAACCGATTTCGTGCCACCTCTACCCTATCCGCTTGGTGGAAAAGGACGGCTTCACACACATTCTTTACCACGAATGGAGTGTCTGCGTACCCGCCAAACGAAAAGGTGAACACGAAGGTATACCGCTGTGGAAATTTCTCAAAGCCCCGATGGTGCGGAAGTTTGGGGAGGATTGGTATGAGCGCTTTGCGCAGTTAGCAGTTAAGAGTTAGAAGTTGTTCAGTTTGGAGTTAGGAGTTTATTCATTGCAATAATAAAAAAACACTTTTATCGTTCATTTTTTGTCGTATTTTCGCCCTCTAAAAGAATATTTGAATTGAAACGCCTACTATTCATATTGGCCTTGATGCTAAGTTGCTTAGTCGCCATCGCCCAAAACGACGACAAAGGTGAACCCAAACGCGTGGATTTCTACGGCTATGTGGTCACCGCAGATAGCCTTCGACCTATCCGCAACACACACGTCATCAGCAAGATGGCACATTGCGGCACCATCACCGACCGACAAGGCAGGTTTCACATCCAGACACGGCAGGTCGACACGCTTTGGGTGAGCTGCATTGGCTATTCACGCCGGCTCGTCGCCCTCGACACCACTCTCACTTCACGCGACACGCTCGTCATCCGTCTCTATCCTGAGACCATCACACTGCGCGAAGTCACCGTGTTGCCTTTCAGCAACTATGAGGGCTTCAAGGAGCTGCTCATCACCATGCCGAGCATCGAGACTCCCGACGAAATCAAACGGTTATACGAAGACCTCGACAATCTCTGGCTGAGCCGTGTCCCCATTGGCAACGGCAAGCCCACCATCACCGCCAACCCAATCCAATACCTCTACGACAAATACAACGCCTCGGCCCGCCGGCAGGCGCAACTGTTGCGCAACCGACGCACGTATAACGAAGTGTTGCGCGAGCAAGGCCGCACCGACGAACTCCTCCCCGACTCGTTGGATTTTACCATCGACTACAAAATGTATGAACTCGACGAAGCCGCCGAAGCCAGAAAAAACAAGGATGGACTTGACACGACCAACATGGTGGGCAAACCCAAGCCGATGGTGCCGAGAAGAAAATACATCCGTATTGGAAACTAGTTTTCGTCATGTTCCGCGACTGGCTTCATAGCATCCTCAACCTGTTCTATCCTCGCGTGTGTGCCGCCTGCGGCGAGCCTTTGCTCAAAGACGAAGAGACCGTCTGTCTGAAATGCCGCTATCTTTTACCCAAGACGGGCTATGAACTCAACCCCGACAACCCGTTGGCTCAAACCTTTTATGGAAGAGTCAAGTTTCATGCCGTGACAGCTTGCTTTTTCTTCGCCAAGTCGGGCAAGGTGCAGCACCTCATCCACGAGTTGAAATACAAGGGCAACAAGGAAGCGGGTGTTTTCCTCGGCCAACAATTAGGCAAAACCATCAAAGAGGCTCCTTTATTTCAAGGCATCGACTACTTGATTCCCGTGCCGCTACATCCCAAACGCGAGAAGCAACGCGGCTACAACCAAAGCCTGATGATTGCGCGTGGCATCCACGAAGTGACAGGCATACCAATTGGCGATAAATTTTTAGTCAGAGGTGTTTATACCGAGACGCAGACCCATAAGACGGCCGAGGAACGTTTCAAAAACGTGAAGGACATCTTTGAGTTGCACTTTGCCGATGAGCTAAAAGGAAAGCACGTCCTCCTTATCGACGACGTGCTCACTACGGGTGCCACCTTGGAATCGTGTGCCCACCAATTGGAAAATATTCCTGGGATTGTGATTAGCGCGGCCACGGTGGCTTGTGCGGGGAATTGATGCTGTTGTATTTGTTTTTTTTTATTTCTATTTTTGCAGCCATTAAACAACTTTATTATTAATATCACTAAAAACAAAGTATCATGAAAAAATTGACAATGATTGTTGCGGTTGTAATCATAGGTTTCATCATGGCTTCCTGTGGCAATAAGGAAAAAGATATGATGAACAAAGCCAATGAATTATACGCCCAAGCCGAAACGGAATTAAACGCTATTGACAACTGGGATGGTTTCGTTACCTTTTTCCAGAGCTTCAAACAGAAGTTCGACGATTTTAAGGCAGGCTATTCCAACTTGAAACTATCACAAGAAACCCAAGATTTTCTTTCCAACAAGAAAGAAGCCTTTGACCAAATGGAATCACAAAAAGCTGGTGAATTATTTGCACCTATTTTAGTAAAAGGAGAACAATTTGCTAAAACATTTACTGACTTTAGTTTGTTATATATGATGAACAACCATGTAGAAGGAGTTGAAGAAAATGTGATAGAGGAAAAAATACGCAAATGCCTTGGTGTTGCCTCAGATGCTTCTGACGAGGAGCTGCAAAAAGCAAAGGGAAATTGGGAAAACAGCGTTTTGGGCATCACTTCAGATGCTTCTGATGAAGAGAAGAATAAAGCCTTAGAAGATTGGGTAAGAACTAATTTTGGTATCGACTCGTTTAAATCTGAAGAAGACGGGAAAAAAGCTATAGAACACTTCGATAGCTTTTATGAAAATGAGATTTCGATTCTAAATAGTTATGACAATTCTTCTGACGAAATGATAGACATTATGCCTGAGGATTTGAAAGAACGTTTTGAAAAATACAAAAATACTATAGCTGAGTTAGCTGAGTTAGCTGTGATATATGATTTGACTGGTGTGACATTGGAAAAAGAGGATTAAACATTGTTGAGTTTCAAAAAAAGAGACGGCCTCAACATGGTGACCGTCTCTTTTTTACCCCGTCCCAGCGGATTTGCAATCCGCAGGTCTTGAATATGGGGATTTGCAATCCCCGAAATATGTATCACGTCTTCCCATAACATGCTGATTTTCGGAGCAAAGATAATGGAAAATTTGTTGCTGCACAAGCGTCTCGCATTACAAATGCTAATATTCGATGCTGGCGGATTGCAAATCCGCCAGAACTAGGGAATTAATGCTTGTAGGGCTGCCACAATGAAAATTAAGAGATTCCCTTCGGGAATGGAGTTAGGTGTAGAATATTAAGCGGCGGCAAATGGAGCTTACAATTCGTAAACGCCACCTGCCGCCGCAGTTTCGATTAATAACGTTTTTCCATTCCCGAAGGGAATCTCATTTACTCATGGTAAACCTTCGGCGTGTCTTCGCCACAAAGGACGCGCAGGCCGTTCAATGCCAAAGCCTTCATCTCGTCCTCGCCAGGATAAACATAGACGGGGGCGATCTTCTCGACATGGCTCTTCACCAAAGCACAGAAACCCTTGTCGTAGGCCATGCCACCCGTGAGGAAGATGGCGTCGACATCCATGCTCATAGCTGAGGCTGCGAGACCACCCACTTCCTTGGCCACTTGATAGGCCATGGCTTTGTAGACCTTCTCCCATTCCTTGTTGCCAGCCTTCACGGCGTTTTCCACCTCAAGGGCGTCGTTGGTGCCAAGGTAAGCGACAAAGCCGCCTTTACCTTTCAGCATCTGGCCGATTTCTTTCTTGGTGTACTTGCCGCTGAAGCAGGCATCGACAAGGAAGCCAGCCGGCAAAGAACCAGCGCGTTCGGGCGTGAAGGGGCCATCTCCGTTCAAGGCGTTGTTGGTATCCACCACACGACCTTTCTTGTGGGCACTGACCGAGATGCCACCACCGAGGTGTATGGCAATGATGTTCATATCCTCATACTTACGACCAAGGTCTTTCGCTAACTGACGAGCGATGATCTTCTGGTTCAAGGCATGGAAGATGGAGATACGCGGGAACAGCGGGTGACCCGAGTAGCGTGCCACTTCGTCCATCTCGTCGACCACAACGGGGTCGGCGATGTAGGCTTTCACGCCGATTTCCTTGGCGATGTCGTTGGCAATCAAGCCACCAAGGTTAGAGGCATGTTCGCCGTTGTAACCTTCCATGAGGTCCTTAATCATGAGATCGTTCACTTCGTAGACACCCGAGACGAGCGGACGAAGCAAACCACCACGACCCACGACGCAAGCCATTTCGCTCAAGTCGATGCCAGCTTCTTTCAGCTCGCGCTTGATGGCTTCGGTGCGGAAGGGCTTCTGGTCGGAGATGTGCTCATATTTCGCGACTTCCTCAGCACTATGCTTGAGGTTCTTCTTGAAGACTTGTTCCTCCCCATCAAAGACGGCGATTTTCGTCGAGGTGGAACCTGGATTTATGGTTAAGATTTTGTGTGCCATATTGTTATATTTTTGTTGTTATTTTCTAGTCGGGGCCTTCGACAGGCTCAGGCACCCTCAACTTCCATTAAGGCAAAGGTCCCTGAGCCTGTCGAAGGGCCGTCTACAAATTACGCCAGCATTGCCGCCAAAGCGATGGAATACAGTTTCGTCTTCGACGTGTCGCCACGCGAGCTAAGCACACAAGGCACCTTAGCACCCATCAGCATAGCGCCCACTTCGCTCTTGTCGAACTTGGTGCAGCACTTGTAGAACACATTGGAAGCTTCGAGGTTGGGGAACACGAGGCAGTCGGCATCACCGGCCACAGGATTCTTCATGCCCTTGATGGCAGCGGTCTCGGCATCCAAGGCAAGGTCGAGGCTGATAGGACCTTCCACCATGCAGCCCTTGATTTGGCCGCGCTCAGCCATCTTGGCGATGATGGCGGCATCGACGCAAGCGGGAATGCCAGCACTCATTTGTTCGGTAGCAGTCACCATGGCAACCTTCGGGCAGCTGACGCCCAACTTTGTGGCCACGGTGGTCACATATTTGAGCAATTGCTGCTTCTGCTTGATGTCGGGCAACGGGATGATGGCGCAGTCAGAAGCGACCATGAGCTTGTGGTAATTGGGGTTCTCGATGACAGCGACGTGGGCCAAAGTCACATTGGGCGGGCAGAGGCCACGTTCTTTGTTAAGGATGGCGCGCATGTATTTGTCGGTGGGCAGCAGACCCTTCATCAGGATGTCGGCTTCGCCAGCGTTGATAAGGTCGCAAGCCATGGCAGCAGCTTTCACATCGACAGGCTCATGAATGATTTTGAAGCTGTTGGGGTCGATGTTCTCGGCTTTGCACACCTCGGCAATCACG
>JAEETH010000110.1 GCA_016290215.1 Bacteroidales bacterium | reverse complement strand
AGGAAGTCGACGACATCCTTGAATACATGCCCAAGGAAGGCCGCCACACCATGTTGTTCTCAGCTACCATGCCACAAGAGGTGGAAGCCATCCTCAACAAATACATGACCGACCCCATAAAGGTGGCCGTGGGCGAACGCAACTCAGGCACTGCCAATGTCGACCATAAGTACTACATGATGGCTGCCAAAGACCGCTATTCGGTGTTGAAGCGCATCATCGACTACACGCCTTCCATCTATGGCATCATCTTCTGCCGCACCAAGTTGGAGACTCAAGAGATTGCCGACAACCTCATCCAAGACGGTTACAACGCCGCCGCGCTACATGGCGACCTCTCGCAAGGCATGCGCGACAACGTGATGGACCACTTCCGCAAACGCAGCCTGCAACTTTTAGTGGCTACCGACGTGGCCGCCCGTGGCATCGACGTGAAGGAGTTGACACACATCATCAACTACAACCTGCCTGACGACATCGAGACCTACGTGCACCGTAGCGGTCGTACAGGTCGTGCCGACCAACGCGGCATCTGCCTCAGCCTCATCAACTTGCGTGAAAAGAGTAAAATCAAGCGGATTGAGAAGATTGTGGGAAGACCTTTTGAAAAAGCCATGATTCCTACAGGTAAGGAAGTGTGCGAAAAGCAACTCTTCAACCACATCGACCGCATCGAACATGTCGACATCAACCGCGAGGAGATTGATGACTATCTGCCCGTCGTTTTCCGCAAACTGGAATGGATGAGCCGCGAGGAACTCATCACCCGTATGGTGGCCCTCAACTTCAACCGTTTCTTAGATTACTACAAGGATGCCATCGACCTCAACGTCAACGAACACGATGAGAAGAAAGACAAAAAAGAACGCAAGAAAGAACGTGACCATCAGGACGAGACGATGAAACGCCTCTACTTCGGCATGGGCAAGAACGACCACATTCTGCCGCAGAAGATCATCGGCAAAATCAACGACGTCACCCGTTCGAAGAACATTCCGATTGGCCGCATCGACCTCTATCCCGACTTCTCTTACGTCGACGTGGAAGAAAGCTTCATCCCGCTGATTTTGGAAAGCTTTGCCGACCCGCACAACAACCCACGTGGCATCGTGGTGGAGGTGGCCAAAGAACAGCCCGAACGCAAGAAAGGCGAAAAGAAAGACTTTGGCGAGAAGAAAGAACGCAAGGAACGCCGTGACCGCGACGACTTCCGTGACCGTGGCGACCGCCATGAGAAACGCGAAGAGCGCAAGACCAAATATGAGGAGTTCTCCGAGAAGAAATCGAAGAAGAAAAAGAAAGACTTCGACGACGACAAACCGTATTACAAGTCGGAACGCTCACGCGACGGTCGCGAATGGCTCGACCCCGACTGGAAAGACCATCTGGACGACATCGAAGTCTTCATCGACGATGACGACCGTCCGAGCCGCAAACAACGCAACGCCGAACGAGGCTTTGGTGCCAAGAAGAGCGGCGGTAGCACTTCACGAGGTGGCTCTTCGAGAGGTTCTTCCTCAAGAGGAAGTTCTTCAAGAGGTTCTTCTTCGAGAGATTCTGGCCGTGGTCGCCGTGGTGCCAGCCGTTATGATGACAACGATTACTACTCACCTCGCCGCCGTGGTGGAGGCCGTCGTAGATGATGTTTTATGGGATACACTTCGTGTAGAAATCTATCAAAAATCATAATAAAATCCATTGAAAATCAAGAAAGTATTTTTTTGAAGATTTTTAAATAGATTTTTGAACGATTTCTTGCCGAAGGCAATACCAAATTAATATGGCAAAGATAAAAACTTGGATCAGAGCAGCACGTCCGAGGACGGTGCTGCTCTCTTTTTCGGGAGTGTTGTTGGGAGGATTTCTTGCTATTAAAGCCGGCCCTTCGACAGGCTCAGGGACCTGGTTCTGCCTGTTATTTTGTGCACTCACTGCCGTGCTGCTTCAAGTTCTCTCCAATCTCGCCAACGACTACGGCGACTTCAAGAAAGGTACCGACAGTGCAAAACGTGTAGGTCCGCAGCGTGAGATGCAAAGCGGAGCCATCACGGAGAAGGAAATGAAACATGGGCTGGCCATAACTGCTGGCTTGTGTTTGATTTCAGGTGCCTTGATTTTCGTCTTTGCCCAACTGTCATGGCAGGAACTGGCCGTTTTTGCCGTTTTGGGCATCGGGGCAGTATTGGCCGCCTTGTTTTACACCTTGGGCAAGCATCCATACGGTTATCGTGGCTTAGGCGATTTGTATTGCTTCCTGTTTTTTGGCTGGGCCGCCGTGGCGGGAACCTATTATTTGGCCTCAAAAAACCTTGATTTCAGTGTTTTGCTACCCGCCTCTGCCATGGGCTTTTTCTCCAACGCCGTGCTCAACATCAACAACATGCGCGACTATGAGAACGACAAAGCCTCGGGCAAAAACAGCCTCGTGGTGAAGTTAGGCCAGAAAAATGCTTTCATTTACCATTGCCTGCTCATCGGTGGGGCTTTCGTCTGCCTTACCCTCTTTCTCGCATTGCATCACGCAGCATGGTATTCTTACTTGTTCCTGTTGATTTCCCTGTTGTTTGTCAAAGACATAATCGCTATCAAAAAGACCAAGCCTGAGTTGCTTGACCCGTTTTTGGGAAGACAAGTCAAGCATAGTTTTTTGTTGGTGTTGACTTTCGGGATACTTTTACTTATTTGATGTCAATTTTTATCGAAAAATCATCCTATCTTTCGGAATAGTTTCTATTTTTGCAGCCTAAACACTTAATACTTATCTATATGAAGAAAACCTTACTATTTACGCTTGCCTTGTTTTTGGCAACGGCAATGATGGCACAAAACCGTGCCGTAATCCTTGAAGAGTCGTTCGATGGCAACTCTTTCCCTGAAGGCTGGAGTATTGCGGGACTCGGAACCCAAAACTGGGTCATCTCTGGTACTGACAATGCTGGCGGTCAAGCCAATGAACTTCACTTGAATTGGAGCCCTCAATTCAATGGTATCTCACGTTTAGTCTCCCCTGTCATCGACTTGACGGGCTATAGCAGTGTGATTATTTCCTTCAAGCACTATCTCGACAACTACACTGGTCCCCACACTTTGGGTATCGCCACCACTTCCGATGGCGGCACCACTTGGAACCAAGGTTGGACTCAAAACTATTCAGCTGACGGCGGTTATGTTGTGAATCAGGAAATTAGCACAGACGACATGGGTAGTGCCAACTTCCAGTTCTGCATCTTCTACAGCGGCAGTTCCTACAACTTCGACAACTGGTATTTTGATGACATCTTGGTGTTCAACCTTGAGAACCTCGACCTTGCCGTCACTGGTAGCACGATGCCCGACATTGCTACTATCGGCGACCTTCCCGTAAGCATGAAAGTCATGAATTACGGTGTCACTCCTATCACTTCCATTGAAGCCTCTTACGAGGTTTTGGGCATGGAACCCGTAGCTCAGACCTTTGATGTAAACCTTGCTTCCTTGGCTTCTGCGACTTTGAATTTCACAGTTCCTGTCGTCATCGAAACTCCTGGCACCTATTCTATTGTTTTAAAAATCAACACAGTCAACGGTGTAGAGGATGATTTGGAAAATAACAACACAAAGGCTGTTGAAGTGCACGTTCCCATCGACCAAGTGCAAAGGATTCCCATGATTGAGCATTTCTCTTCCTCAACCTGTCCTCCTTGCGTGGGTGTGAACAACACCATGAACACCTTCTGCAACAACAACCCAGGCCGTTATACCTACACCAAGTATCAGATGAACTGGCCCGGCAACGGTGATCCTTATTACACTGCCGAAGGCGGTGTTCGTAGCACTTATTATGGTGTGAGCGGTGTTCCGGATATTTACCTTGACGGTGTGGGAACCAACAACTCTGCCGTTAACCAAAACACTTTCAACCAACACGCCGACCAACCTGGATATTTTGACGTCAGAGGCTCGTTCACCGTCGAAGGCAACACTATCCATATTCTTGCCGACGTGATGCCTTACTTCGATACTGAGGCCCGTGTGTTCGTCTCCGTCAACGAAAAAGTGACCACAGGCAATGTGGGTACCAACGGCGAGACTTCGTTCCACCACGTTTTCATGAAGATGATGCCCAATGGCCAAGGCTCGCCCATAGCTTTCACGGCTACCGAGTTGCAGCGTTTGGAATTCACCCAAAACATGGGTGCGACCTTTGTCGAGGAAATGAGCGACCTTGAAGTGTCTATCTGGGTACAGAACTACGGCTCGAAATATGTGTATAACAGCCACTTTGCCTACGAATACACCGACGTCCATCCTTATCCTGTCGAAAATCTGACCTTGACCGAAGCTAATGCTCCTAGAGGTTTGCTGGTGGCTGCTTGGGATGCTCCCGCCGAAGGCAATCCTATCGGATACAATGTCTATGTCAACAACGAACTGATAGCTGAAAACATTACTGAAACCGAGTATGCGTTTGAAGGCGATTCTGATGTATTTTACGTGGTCGGTGTAGTTGCTCTGTACCCCGATGAACAAACCTCTGTCAAGGCTGTGGCCGTAGTGATCGAAAACTTGCAAGACATGGGATTGTATATCCCCGGTTCACCTTACATTGATTTGACAGTAGATGAACCTACATTTGATGCCTCTGTAATCAATGGCAATTATGCCTCGCATGAACCCATTGAAATCATTGCTATAACCGAAACCAATCCTATGGGAGAGCAGTATCTGGTTATTGAACCCTCCTTCGAGTTACCTTATACAATCAATGAAGGGGAAGACTTCGTCTTCAATATTAGCCCCAATGATTTCTCTGAAAGAAGTATTGCGGAAACTACCATTAAGGTGGAATCCAGCAATAGAGAGGTGTATTTCAATGTTACGGTTGACGGCGAACTGCTGAAAGTTACAGAGCTTTCATCAACGGCCAAAGTCTATCCGAATCCTGCCAACAACCAAGTGCACATCGAATCGGCCACGAGTATTGAGAGTGTGAAGGTCTATAATATGATGGGTGCCTTGGTGGAAACCATCTCCGCCAACTCCAAGACCGTCAACGTCGACCTGAACGCCTACAGCAATGGCATTTACTTCTTCAACATCCGCCAAAGCGACGGCACGGTCAACAACCAACGCGTTGTGGTCAGTCACTGATAGGAATCAACGCTTCCAAGCGTTGCACTTTTGCGACACTTGGAAGTGTCGACTCCTTAACAACACGAAAGGAACCCCGTTCTCGAGGTTCCTTTCTTTTTTGGAGCCAACGCTTCCAAGCGTTGGTTTAGTGTTGGCTGCGACACTTGGAAGTGTCGTCTCCTTAGTCACCCAGCGTGGCCACCATGACGGCCTTGATGGTGTGCATACGGTTCTCGGCCTCGTCGAAGACGATGCTGTTCTCGCTTTCGAATACGTCCTCGGTGACCTCGATACCGTTCAAGCCGAACTTCTCATAAACGTCGCGGCCGGCCTTGGTCTCCAGATTGTGATACGAAGGAAGGCAGTGCATAAACTTGCACTTGGGGTTGCCTGTCTTTTTCATCAGGTCTGCATTGACCTGATAGGGCATCAGCATTTCGATGCGCTCTTTCCACACGTTGTCGGGTTCGCCCATCGATACCCAGATGTCAGTGTAGATGAAGTCAAGATCCTTCACGCCCTTCTCCACATCGTCGGTGACGGTAAGCTTGGCACCGGTTTCCTTGGCGATTTCCTGGCACTTCTTGACCAGATCTTTGGCCGGCTGCAGTTTCTTGGGGGCGATAATGCGGATGTC
>JAEETH010000052.1 GCA_016290215.1 Bacteroidales bacterium | reverse complement strand
TTTGTATTATGCGTATCAAATCCATTTTAGCATTGGCACTCGTTGCCCTAGCTATGGCGAATTGCTCGCCTCTGAATGTCACCTCGTTCAACGCCACCTCAAACGGTGTGGAATACAAGTATGAGGTTGTTGTACCTATGATGAATTTCGTCCGTGTTTCAGCAGTTACTCCTGCTGACCAACTGACGGGTGAAGTAGTCGTCCCATCAACCGTCAATTACAACGGCACGAACTATGTCGTTTCCCAAATCGGCAAAAGCGCTTTCGAAGGCTATTCCGGCATTACCGAAATGACCATTCCTTCGACCATTACCGTCATAGAGAAGAAAGCCTTCCGCAACTGCACGGCTCTGCGCGAAATCAACACGCCCCAGCCGCTTTCCACCATTGGCGACTATGCTTTCGAAGGCTGTTCTTCGCTTGAGAGCTATAGTTTGCAGGCTTCGATCTCAGAGTTGGGCGAAGGCTGTTTCCGCAACTGCACGTCGTTGGTCAGTGTCACTTTCCCAACCTCACTGAACAACATCCCAGCAAAGGCTTTTGAGGGATGTTCTAGCATTGAGGAAATCTATATCGACCGCAACATGCTGGCCATCGGCTCCAAAGCTTTCTTCGGCTGCGCTGCCGTGGCAGACCTCACCTGCCTGACGCCCACGCCTCCGACCGCCAACAACAACACCTTTGAAGGCATGGATGCCAACCTACCCGTGACCGTTCCGATGGCCAACATCGAGCAATATCGCACGGCTAATGGATGGAGTTATTTCACTAATTATCAAGGGCAATAGTGATCAGTATCTTTGCCTTTCTGTCACAAACCACCACCGCGAAAGATTACGTGTCTTTTGCGGTTTTTTTGTATTTCGCTTGCAAAAAATGTATCTTTGCATCCTAAATATCGAATAAAATGCCCAATCCAACCAACAAACAAGAACTTGTAGCCGCCATGGCCGACGGCTATGCCAAACTCAACGAACAGATAGCCAAGATGAGCGAGGAAGCCGTATCAGCCCCCTTTGACTTCGCCGCCGACCCGAAGAAATGTGGTGTGCGCTGGCAATACGACCGCTGTCTCCGCGACCTCTTGATCCACCTTCACGAGTGGCAGGTGCTGATGCGCGAGTTTGTGAACAACATCCGCGAAGGTCATCCGCGTGACTACCTGCCCGATGAGTACCGCAAGAACTACCACGAGATGGACAAGATGCTGGTGGAGAAGCACCAAAACACACCTTTGGAGGAAGCCAAACGCCTGCTGCAGGAAACTCATGAGGAGATGCTCCGCCTCGCCGAGAGCTTCACCGAGGAGGAACTCTTCACCAAAGGCTACTACAAAAACACCTACACCACCGATATGGCGGCCTACTTCGTGAGCGTCACCTCAAGTCCTTACGGGCAGGCGGTGAAATTGCTGAAGACGCATCAGAAAAACCACAAATAGTATGTTTAGTAACTAATCAAAACTAAACTACATGTTTTTTGACGCGGGACACGGGACTTCGAGACTTTTTGACCATGACCATTGACCATGACTATGACCGCTTTCACGGGAATGCTGAAATTTCAGCCCTTTGCCGAAACGGTCATGGTCATAGTCACAAGTCATAGTCCCGTAATCTCGCGTCCAATATTCTAGATTCGCATGTTTATTTATTCAAGAAAAGTTGTATTTTTGCAGCGTCTTTTGAATAAAAAGAAATGACCTATTTGGAGTTTAGGGAACAGTGGCACGGGATTGGATGCTTTAATGTCTATCAAATCCGAGCGTGGAACCCGGAGTTCGACAGAAGCAATCTCACACGTTGGGTGAAACGAGGCTATCTGTCGAAACTGCGGCAGGATTGGTATGCTTTCAGCGACTTGAAGGGCAATCCCGAGATGGCACGGTATGTGGCGCAGCGCATCTACACACCGTCATATATTAGCCTGCACTATGCTCTATCGTTCTATGGCATCATCCCCGAGGCCGTGACCGACATCACTTGCGTGACCTCTAACAGAACCACAGCCTACAGCAACGACTTCGGCCATTTCAGCTACCAGACAGTAAAGCCTGGGCTTTTCTTCGGCTTCCGCCAAATGCCCCTATCTCCGCAGGGCAGTTACCTGCTTGCCTATCCAGAGAAAGCCATCGTTGACCTGCTGTATCTCTACCCACAATACAATGCCGCTGAAGCCTTGCTTGAGCTACGTTTCGATGAGTGGTGGATGCGTGAGGAACTCAACAAAGAACGTCTGATGTCGTTTGCCGAACAGAGTGGCAACAAGGCGTTACAAGAACGTGTGAAACTGTTGATTAAAACCTATTCTGAATGATTGACTTGCAGTCCATATTGGTTTATTATCCACCACAAATTGCGGCTAATGCGTCATTCCACAAGCATATCCTGAAGGAGTACATTGAGTTATTGGCTTTGGAACACCTGTCGCAATCGCCTTACGCGCCAAAAATAGTGTTTATCGGTGGAACCAACCTGCGCCTTATCCTTGGGTTGGACCGCTTCTCCGAAGATTTGGATTTCGACTGCAAACAACTGAACGCGGAAGAGTTTATTTCGATGACCGATGCGCTTGTTGAATACCTAAGACTCAATGGTTTGCAAGTGGAATTGCGGGACAAAGAGAATCCCCGACTGACGGCCTACCGCCGCAATATCTACTTCCCAGAACTGCTTTTCGACATGAATCTTACTGGTCATCGTGAGGAAAGGTTTTTGATGAAGATTGAAGACCAAGGCGTGAATTATACCCCGCAAACTGCGATGGTCAGTCGGAACGGTTTCTTCTTTCCCGTGACCGTCCCTTCCAAAAGCACCATGCTCTCGATGAAACTTGCAGCGCTGCTGGCTCGTGCTAAAGGCCGCGACTTTTACGACACCATCTTCCTTTGGCAACAAGTCCAACCCGACTACGATTTCCTCCGTCAACGTTGCGGAATTGGCGACCCGGAAGCATTGAAAAAAGCCATAAACGACAAACTTGACACTGTTGACCTCGTGCAGAAGCAGAAAGACTTCGAACATTTGCTTTTCAACCCGTCGCGCAGTGCGCAGATACTGCATTTCCGGCAGTTTATTGACAGTATGCTATAAAAAGGAATCATAAGACGAAATACTAAAAGCCCATGAATACCAAACCCATTGAACACCCTGATGTCAGCAGCAATGCGTTTTATGAATTCGATGCCGTTATCATCCAAAACGAGGATATGGATGCCGCATACGTCGAGGTTCCTTTCGACATCAAGACACTCTTCGGGAAAGGACGGCTGGCGGTCCATGCCACCTTCGACGGTGTGCCATACGACGGACAAATCGTCAAGATGGGGACGCCTTGTTTCATTATCGGGGTGCGGAAAGACATCCGCAAACAGATTGGCAAGAGTTTTGGCGACAGGGTACATGTGACTTTTTGCGAACGTCAATTAAAACAACAATAAAATGACTAAAACAATTATCATTATGGCACTGATTTGCACTTTAGGAATGGCTTCGTGCCAAGCACAAACACATCAACCTGCACCACCCACGACTGAAGGTGAGGCTGCAACGGTTTATATGACCACCGACATCAGCCAGGAAGGGTTGGTGCGCTTCTATGAAGCCCTAGGCGTGGAGGCTCAAGGTCGCGTGGCGGTGAAAATCTCCACCGGCGAATCATCGAAGAGCAACCACCTGCGCCCCGAATTGATTAAAAACTTAGTGCAAAAAGTGAATGGTACCCTTGTGGAGTGCAACACGGCTTACGGCGGCAACCGTGGCAACACCGAAAAGCACCGTAAGGCTATCGCTGAACGCGGCTACAACGACATTGCCACCGTCGACATCATGGACGAAGAGGGCGAAATGCAGCTACCCGTCAAGGATACCAAACACTTGCAATACGATATTGTCGGCTCACACCTCCAGAATTACGACTTTATGATTAATCTGGCACATTTCAAAGGTCACGCCATGGGCGGCTTCGGCGGCGTGCTGAAGAACCAGTCGATAGGTGTGGCGTCGAGTGCCGGAAAACTCTACATCCATTCCGCTGGCAAAACCCAGACGCATTGGACGATTGCCAACCAAGATGCTTTCCTTGAGTCGATGGCAGCGGCGGCACAGGCCGTACACAACTATTTCAAGCAAGAAGGCAAGGATATCGTGTACATCAATGTGATGAACAACATGTCGGTGGATTGCGACTGCGACGGTCATCCTGCCGCGCCGCGCATCAAAGACATCGGCATTTTGGCCTCCACCGACCCTGTGGCCCTTGACCAAGCCTGCCTCGACCTTGTTTTCAACCATGTCAGCAGCCAAGGCGACGACGCCAAGCCGTTGCAAGAGCGCATCAACAAAAAACATGGCACACATACGGTGGAATACGCCGAACAGATTGGACTTGGGACGCGGAAATATACGATTGTGAGGATAGATGAATAGAAAAACGGCGAATTATTCGAATTAAACGAATTTTATTGAGTTTCAGTTAAATAGAATTATTTGAATCGTTCTCTGTGTTTTGAGAAATCTGGGTACTTTTGCATTTGGAAAAGAATAAAAGAGAATAAAGAAGAATAAAAGAGAGTAAAAATGAATAATCTGTTCACAAATACCACATCATAAATGAAAAAGATCATCATCATCGACGGAGGCCCGCGCGCAACGTTCAACACGGCCTCAATGCTTAAGAAATTCGCTGAAGGAGTCGGTTCCGTCAGCAACGAAATCGAGGTGAAGACCATTCGCCTCTATGCCCTCGACTACAAAGGCTGCATGTCGTGCATGGCCTGCAAAATCAAGGGCAAAGCTTCGCAGGTGTGCAAATACAAGGATGCCTTGACTCCTGTCTTGGAAGAAATCGCGCAAGCCGATGGCCTAGTTTTAGGTTCGCCCAACTATTTTGGGGAGATTACTGGCCAAATGCGGGCTTTCTTGGAGCGTTTGGCCTTCCCTTGGCTCTCCTACAACGACTACAGCATCACCGCCCCGAAGCGGATGCCCGTTGTACTGGTGGAGACGCAAAACGGTGGCGTGGGAGGCAGCAACTGTAACGGCTACGGCACAATGGAGCCTTGCATTGCCAAAGCCCTCGGACAGCCAGAAAAGCTGTTTGCCAACAACACCTACCAAGTAAAGAACTACGCCAATTTCGAGCTGGAAGGATTCTCTGAGGAAGCCAAACGCAAGTATCGCGAAGAGCATTGGGAAGAAGACCTGCAAAAGGCCTTCGATGCAGGAAGACGGATGGCGGAAATAATTATTAAGGTGTGATGAGAAAGCTGTTAAAGACAACTTCTAATAATTGCTTGCAATTATAGTCTCAAATTCGATAAAATTCAAATGATCAGCAAAATGGGAATTCTAAAATTCTGAAATTCTTGATGATTAGAAATCTCTTATTGATATTAGCCTTGGTCTGTTCGTTCAGCCTCTTCGGCCAATCCATCGACACGGTAGCGGTGCGCTCGGCCATCGAGAGACAGTTGACGACCTATCCCGAATCCACCTTGCAGGACATCTACAAGAGTTTCTACCAAGAGCATTTCGGTCCGGGCCATATCATTAGCGACACAGCCTCGGCTCGACGCTATCTGATGCGTGAACTCTCGGAAATGGGCAAAACCCAATCGCCTTATTTTGAGCCTACGGCCAGCCAAGGCGATTATGTCCGCGTCTATCTTTCTGCCATCGCCGACAGCCTGATTACCGCCGAGCAACTCTTGGATGCCTTCGTCAGAAGTGCCAATTTGTGGCAGGAGCCGACCGTCAGTTGGATGGAGAAATGGGAAGCCATCATCAGTATCATCCAAGCGAATAAGATTGAATTAGAAGGCTTTGAGACCGACCTTCCCATGCTGACCGAAGCCGCCCGAAACAACCAAGCCGTGCACCACAGCCGCCGTTACAACGAGGCCTATCACCCGCATTATCGCATCGTGGAGCGCAGTATTTTTGAGATAGAATTAAAACCCTCTTTGAAATAGTATCAAATCCATTGTCAATTATAAATTATCAATTCTCAATTTATTATGAAACAACCCATTAAAGTAACCGAAGCCATCTTCCCAATGCCCGTTTTGCTCGTGGCTACCTACAACGAAGACGGCACCATCGACGTGATGAACGCCGCTTGGGGTACCATGCTCGACCGCGACCGCGTAGCCCTCAACCTGACCGAAACCCACAAGACTGTAGAGAACATCAAGCAACGTAAGGGCTTTGTCGTCCATATCGCCGATGCTGCCCACGTGGTGGAAGCCGACTATTTCGGTGTCGTTTCGGGCAAGACCGAGAAGGACAAGTTTGCCAAGAGCGGTCTCACCGCGACCAAATCCTCATTGGTGGATGCTCCCGTCATCAACGAGCTGCCCATCGCCATGGAGTGCGAGTTCATCGAATACCAAAGCGACGACACAGGTCTTGGCGTCATCGGCAAGGTGTTGCAGACCTCCGTCGAGGCCGACAAAATGAAGGACGGCAAGGTTGATATCGAAGCCCTGCAAGCCATCACTTTCGACCCCTACACGCACGGCTATTATCAAGTCTCGAAGCGCGTTGGCGAAGCCTTCAAGGACGGCTTGAAACTGAAATGATATACAGTCGATAACCAGACCAAATGAAACCATGCGAAAAAGCCTAATTCTTTTAGCCTTTATGATTCTTCCAGTATTGCCAACCTTGGCCCAAATCGACCTCCACAGCCACGCCATCACCAAAGGTTACCTCGATTACGTCAAGGCCAACGGCGCCGAGATGGACGAAGGTTTTCCCATCCCCGCTTGGGATGCGGAACAACATATCGCCTTTATGGACAAGGCTGGCATTCAGACCGCCGTGCTGACTATGCCCGCACCACAACCTTGGTTTGGCGATGCGGAGGCTTCGGCAGCGGTGTGCCGTAGCTACAATGAAGAGTGCGCTGCACTCAAGGCGCGCTATCCTGGACGTTTCATGTTTTGTGCAGCCTTGCCTTTGCCCGATGTGCCACACGCATTGGAAGAGGCTCGCTATGCCTTGGAAGTCTTGGGTGCAGATGGCATCAAATTAGCCACCAACAGCTACGGACAATACCTAGGTGAACCCGCTTTGGACACGCTGATGGCCTATCTCGACCAACAGAACGCCGTCGTCATCCTGCACCCGCACAAACCCTCGGCGGTCAATGCACAACTGGTTGCCGATGTGCCGTTGGCTAGTTATGAGTACTTGGCCGAGACCACACGCACGGTACTCAACATGGTAGCCCACAATGTGTTGGTGCGCTATCCGCATTTGAAAGTCGTGGTGCCACATTGTGGCTCGTTCCTGCCTAATGCCTTGCCGCGTTTCCGCTCGCTGTTGCCCGTGATGGTGAAACAAGGCATAATGCAACCTGTGGATGTTGAGGCCAACCTGTCACGTATCTTTTATGACCTTGCTGGCGCACCCACAGAAGAAGTCCTCGATGCCCTATTGACCATCACGACACCTGACCATATCCTCTACGGTAGCGACTATCCGTATGTGGCAGAACCCGTGCTCATCAGCGGAAAGCAAACTTTGGAGGGACGTCTCACCTCGCACGGATTGAATCCGCAGGATGTTTTCACTGACAACGCCCGACGCCTTTTTGGCGAGAGCCTGCCATTGCGACAATACGGAGAACGCATCGTCCGCCTCGCCGAGATTGAAGTGGTGCCCGATTATTTGGAGGAATATATGGCCTTCGCCAAGGAAGTCGGCGAGACTTCTGTGAAGGTGGAGCCCGGCGTGCTGACCCTCTTCTCGATGCAAACCAAAGAAGACCCTTGCAAGATCTACATCTTGGAAATCTACGCCGACCAAGAGGCCTACCAAAGCCATATCCAGACCGCCCATTTCAAGAAATACAAGGAAGGCACGGCCCAGATGGTGAAATCACTGAAACTGATTGACGTTAACCCGTTGGCGGGGATGATTAAGTAAGAATAAAACTCTGAATAAATGACGTTTTTCATCGAATCCCTCATCGCGTGCGCCTTATTCACGCTGTTTGTGTTCCTGATGTCGAGAAACCCCATCAAGACCATCTTCAACTATCCTCCTGCCATCATCGAACGATGCGACCAGTTGGGTTTGGTTGACGCCAGCAACCGTCCAGGAGGGGCGTCTTTCTACATCAAAAAGGTTGTGGCCATGATGGTCTTTGGTGTTTTGTTGGGCTTGTTGGTGAGGTATATCAACGGATGTGAGACTTTTTGGTGCGGCGCCTTTATAGCTTACGCCTTATGGGTGGTGGTCAATTGGTTCGATGCGCTGGTGCTCGACTGCCTCTGGTTCTGCCACGATAAGCATTTCGTTATTCCGGGCACAGAGGACATGACTGCCGCCTACCACGACTACTGGTTCCACATCAAAGGAGCACTTATCGGGATGCTTCTGGGCATTCCTGCTGCGCTGGTTGCTGGAGGAATTGTGACTTTATTATGATTATTAAATAAAACTTGAAATGATACGATTAAACTGCTTTTTCCAGGCCAATGACGGTGAACAGTTCAAGACCGCGCTGCAAGCAGCGGTAGCCCTTACCGAATACTCACAGAAACATGAAGGACGCATCGCCTACGATGTGTTCCAGAGTGCCACCCGAAACGATGTGTTTTTGATCTGCGAGACATGGGAAGACCAAGCATCGCTCGACAAACATTCCGCCACGCCGGAGTTCAAGAAATACTCGCCTATGAGGAGCCAATGTGGCCAGATGAAGGTAGAGCGTTTTGAATTCTAATTCTATGCGGCTTCTAGTTTTGTACCCAAGTGATGCGCTCCCACACGAAACGGGGAATCAATTTCCATAGCCATACGACGAGACGGAATCTCCAATCAAAGGTATAAACGCGCTTCTTTTTATGAAGCGCCTTCATCACATGGTCTGTCGCCTTCTCTTTGGTCATCAGCATCGGATAATGCTTGTTAGGATTCAGGATATCCGTTGCGACAAAACCGGGGCGTATGTCGGTGAAGCAAACGGGAACCTTGTCCATACGGGAGAGTTGTGACAAAGCCGTAAGATAGGTGCTCTGCATCTTTTTGGTCGCGGAGTAGGCTGGAGAAGCCCCTATCCCATTGGTGACGGCGATGGAGGTGATGACGGCTATATGAGCCTTGTGTTTTTTGCTGTAGTTGTGCGTCCTTACATAGTTGAAAAAGTGATCCACCATCCTGACCATCCCTTCGCTGTTGGTCTGAATGATGCGTATTTCCTTCTCTTCATCAAGGTCACGGTTCTGATAGCCAACGCCCGAAACATAGAAGAACAGGTCGGGGTCTCCGGTTTGGGAGAGTAAAGCATCCAGCGCTTCAACGGATTCAGGACGGGTGACATCCATTGTGGCAATACACACCTTGTCTTTGCCGAATTCATTTTGAAAGGCCTCCAGTGCGGCAGTGCGCCGGCCAGCGATTCCGACTTTCCAACCTTCCGCCACGAGTCTTGCGGCAGCTTCCCTGCCAAGGCCAGAGGTGGCTCCTATGATAATGGCTGTCTTCATCATCCGTTAGCATATAAGTCATTCATCACCAATCCAGCAAGCATGAAGCCGAAAATGGCCGTAATGTGGGCCGAGGTGCCATTGATTTGGGCCTTCGACGAGCACCACTCGTGATTGACGAGGTCAGGATTGCCAGCTGCAATGATGGCCTTGGGACACATGCAGGCACTTGTGCCACAGGTGCTTGCAGCACCTTTGTTAGGTAGTACCTCGGGCGAAAATACGCAGAGGAACTTCTTCTTCGGAAAGGTTTTCGCTTTTCTGAGACGCTTGCGGATCATGCTGGCCAAAGGACAGCCAATCACCTCCCAAAACTCGGCCACCTGTATCTTGGTCGGATCCATTTTGAGTGCAGCGCCCATGGCAGAGAACAACTTGCCTGGACATTCGGTGGCGTGCAAGATAAGGTGTATCTTGTCTTTGAGGCTGTCGATGGCATCGATGATGTAGTCGTAGCTCTCGAGTTGGAACATGTCGGCGTTCTCTTCCGAATAAATCTCCTGCATAGCGTTGATTTCGGCCTGAGGATTGATCTCCAAAAGGCGTTCCTTCAGCACCTCCACCTTGACCAGTCCCACCGTCTTGGTGGTGGCTTGCAACTGCCGGTTGACATTGGTGATGCACACGCGGTCGCTGTCCACAATGGTGAGGTGACTGATGCCACTTCGCACCAGACTCTCGGCGCACCAACTGCCCACGCCCCCCACGCCGAAGATGATGACGCGTTTATTCATGACACGCTCCATCGTCTCCTCGCCCAAAAGCAGGTTCAAACGGTTGAATATGGGGTTTTGTGCACTCATAGAATGGTTTTAAGGCGGCAAAGATAGTGGTTTTAGGCGAATTATATCTTTTTGCGCTATGATTTGATGAGGATCAGTCATCCTTAACCCTTAGGTTGCAGGCTTCGCCGATATTCGCTAGGCGACTGCCCGAGGTGCTTGGTGCAATAACGACTGAAATAACTCAATGAGGTGAAGTTCATGCGGTCGGCAATTTGGGTGAGCGATAGACGCTCGTCGTCCAAAAAGCCTTTCAGGATGGGCACAGTGGCACGGTTGATGTAACTGCTGACGCTGTGGCCTGTCACGCGTTTGACCGTGGCAGAGAGGTATTTCGGCGAAACATTCAGCCGCTCGGCATAGTAGCTCACCTCGCGCTCGGTGCGACTGATGCCTGTGGCGAGCAGGTCGGTTAGCTGACGGACGATGTAGGCGGTGCGGTCGCTATGGGTGTCGGTGGCCTCGCGTTGGGCGTGGGACTCGAAAATGTCGTAAATCATAGTCAGGCAAAGGCTACCCATCAGCTCGCGGTAGAATAGCAGGTGGCGGTCGTCCTTGCGGTCGCGCAGTCGATGGAAGTCCTCCAGCAGGATCTCTGCCTGGCGGTCGTCGAGCTTGATGACAGGGTTCTGGTTAAGGCTGATGCTGCCCCCGATGCTGTAGTTGTTCGACGGAAGCAATCCTCCAAGGAACTTGTTGTCGGCGGCGAACCACTCCACCTCCATCTCAGGAGCGGACACGAGGTTCTTGGCACGGGTGGGATTGGGCATCACCACAAGGTCGTTTTTCGCTATGTGGTAACATTTTTCGTTGAACACAAAACTACCTTCACCAGCAGTGCAAATAAGATGCATACAAGTGTGGCTCAATCTGGGGTCATTCATCCCGAGGAAGTCCGTAGCGTACTGAAAATCAATCTTCATGACGCAAAAATACACTTTATTTCTCTCAATAGCACAAAAAATGATGGATTTTGTGAAAATAATGATGCTTTTTGTGAAACTTATTACCCATTAAGTTGCTGTATTTTTGCATCGTAATTCAAAACCTGACAACGATGCAAGAACAAAGAGTTGACCCCAGGCTGACCACAGCCGAAGAACATGCGGAAAGCGTGCGCCAAGCGCAAGTCCTTTTCAAACTGAACCACACGATGCCCTACACCGACGAGTACAACGCCCTCGTGCATGAGCTCTTCGGCGATAACCTCGGCGAAGGCGGCTGGGTGATGCCTGGCCTTACCGGAGTCTGCTTCCATCATGTACACATCGGGAAGAATGTAATGATCATGAACAACTGCCTGATGATGGGTCGCGGCGGTATCACCATCGATGACAACGCGATGATTGCTGCTAATGCCCAACTCATCTCCAACAACCATGACCTCTACGACCGCCAAATCCTCCTCTGCAAGCCCGTCCACATCTGCGAAAACGCTTGGATTGGTGCGGGTGCTACCATCTTGCCTGGTGTGACTGTCGGAAAGAATGCTGTCGTGGCTGCGGGAGCCGTGGTCACCAAGGATGTGGCACCCAATACCATCGTGGGTGGAAATCCTGCAAAATTCATTAAAAACATTATAGAACTATGAAAAGAATCATTACCACAGTCCTGGCACTCCTCATGGTCACTGGCTGCAATGCACAAAACAAACAAGAAGTCAAATCATCAAATAAGAACACTATGAGCAAATCCATCGTCATTTTCTTCTCCCATGCGGGCGACAACTACAGCGTGGGCAACATCGAGGTCGGCAACACCAAGATCGTAGCCGACTACATCACTGAAATCAAAGGTGCCGACCAGTTTGAGATCGTCACCCACAAGTACGACGGCATGGCCTATATGCCGCTCATCGAATTGGCCAAGGAAGAGGCCAACAAGGGCGAACTGCCGCCTTACGAAGGCACCGCCCCCGACCTCAGCCAATACGACACCGTCTTCATCGGCGGTCCCGTGTGGTGGGGCACCTACCCGCAGGTGATGTTCACCCTCTTCAAGGACATCAACCTCGACGGCAAGACGGTCATCCCCTTCACCACTCACGAAGGCAGCGGTCTGGCCAGTTGTGTTAGCGACGTGAAGAAAGCTTTCCCAAAGGCCAAGGTCACGGGCGAGTTCAGCATCTATGGACATGAAGTCCGCACGGGCAAGGCAAAGGTCGAGAAATGGCTGAAGGGACTGAAATAAGGTTCATCTCAATTTCAAGAAGAATCCGCAATTCAGGCAAAGGCTTAGATTGCGGATTATTTATGACTTTGCACCATGGAACTTAGGGGCTTCGCCGAGTTCGTTCAGGGAATGAATGAACCGATGGCGACATTGTGAAAAAAGTTGTATTTTTGCGCATCATTGGATAATGATTCAACCATATCAAAAATGAACAACCAAGACTTTTGGCATAGCATCCATTCGATTATTGACGAGGGCTTCACTGCCAACGGTCTTTCAAAACTGGAGTCGTATGCAGAACAATTCATCACACAACGGCTTGTATATAAGCGATTTTCATCGGCAGAACAGTATGGCTGCTCAATGGGAGGTGCTACGCATGTCATTGCATCCCTACTCGCGGGAGCAGAAACTGCGGCAGATAGAAATGCTGCACCAGATGTCGGCGACTTCAAAAGAGAAGTCCAACGCGGAGCGAAGCAGGCTGAATGCATAGAGCAATGGGCAAAGAAAGTCGGTTGCTGGACAGAACGTGTCGAAGATGCCCTGCCGCGCATGTTAGGTGAGCAAATTGCAGAAGGCGGAGAAGCTATAGTTTACGACCATGGTGCCACATTGGTAAAAGCCATTGGGCTTGACTATTTTATCCAACCCATTCTGGCACTTGACCGTATCTCGCTGCATAACACTTATTTCCCAGAAACCGCACTAAAAGTGTTGGGGTTTGGACGCACGGCAGACGGTGATTTCAAGATTGTAGCAGAGCAGCCATTCATTGAAGGGACACACATGTCGGATGAAGAAATCGCCTTGTTTGCTGAACACATTGGATTCAAGCTCATCAATCCGAGAAATTGGACTTTCGCCACTCCTGAAATCTATTTGAGCGACCTGCACGACGAGAATGTGATACGCTCAAAAGAAGGAAACATTTTCGTGGTGGATTGCGATATACGAATCAATACGCCAAACCTTCGTTGTGGAGGGGTACGTAGTTTGACTAGTGAAGTAGAGTTCAGAAATCTTTATTAAAATATTGTACAAGATGAAGAATAGAGTATTAATGTGTTCAATAATGGCACTGCTAATTGTAAGTTGTATTAGACAAAACAACACTCCAAAGGAATATATAAAACAAATAAATGCTTCTTCTTTTTCAAGCAAAGAAGAAGCCGATTTGGCAAGAGCATTTAGTACGGGTGCCTTTGATTTATCTAGCTATAGAGAAGCACAACATTTTATTCAAGAACAAATTGAAAATAGAATTCGCTTTTCTGATTTCTCACGAACAGACCTTTATGCAACGGAAGAGAATATTTCGCCAAGTGACATTTTGATGAAAATAACAGAATTGAAAGAAAAAAACGATATTCAGCAGCTTATTCTATATGCTGCAAGAGAAAACAGAGTGATTTATTCTGTTTCTGCATTTTCTCAAGGAGATACCACTTTGCTTACGGGAACATTAATTACAATAATTCCCAAATACGATGAGAACGGAAAAATAAAAGGATGGGCTAATCAAGGTCGACAAGTTTTTATTCCTAATTTCCGATAATCGCAAATACCTAATCTGCCATATTTATGACAGATGAGGCAAAGCACATAACTATACTTCTATTATATCGGCTAATAAAACCGCAAAATGTGAAACTTTTCCCGAAAAATCCATAACAGCCATGATGAATAATGGTTGTAGTTTTGCATCCTGAAACAAAAGCAAAACCAATCATCAACCTATACGAAATAATATGAGAAAACAACTTATTATCGCAATGTTTGCCGCCACGCTAATGTTTGCTTCTTGCGGCAGCAAAACCACCACAATGGAAAAAGAAATGAATACTTTGAGTTTTAACCAAGAGCAGGCAGCCTTCATGTCGGCCATTGCCTGCAACGAGGCCAAAGCCGACTATACCGCCTTGGCCGCGGCCATCAACGACGGCTTGGATGCCGGCTTAACGGTCAGCCAAATCAAGGAAGCCCTGTCGCAACTCTATGCCTACACAGGATTCCCGCGTTCTCTGAATGCCCTTGGCACTTTGCAGAAGGTGTTGGAGCAACGCCAAAGCGAAGGCAAAACCACTGAAGAAGGTGTTGAGGCATCGCCGCTGCCGAGCAATTACAATGCTTTGGCACAAGGTACGGAAGTACAAACCAAACTTTCTGGACAACCTTTTAACTATGCGTTTTGTCCTGCCGAGGACTACTATCTGAAAGCCCATCTCTTCGGTGACATCTTCGCCCGCGACAACCTCACCCATGCTGACCGCGAACTCATCACCGTGAGTGCTTTGAGCGGTTTGGAGAATGTGATGCCGCAGTTGCAGGCGCATGTGCGCGGCGCTTTGAACATGGGTGTCACAGACGAGCAGTTGCGCAACATCCCTGCCGCTTTGAAAGCGTACGGCTTGGTTTCAGAAGCGCATCGTACCGAAGCAGCATTAGCAACAGTCATTGACGGAGACACAACTCTCAACTCTCAACTCTCAACTCTCAACTCTTCTTGGCCTATCGGAGAACCCAACACCGCATACGCCCAGTATTTCATTGGCAACAGCTACCTCGCCGTCCTCGACCCCGCCAGTGGGCTCTGCAACGTCAGCTTCGAGCCTGGTTGTCGCAACAACTGGCATGTTCACCACGGTGCCGTGCAGATGTTGATCTGCGTGAGCGGTCATGGCTGGTATCAGGAGTGGGGTAGGGAAGCCGTTCCGTTGGTCCCTGGCACCGTCATCGCCGTTCCCGAGGGCGTGAAGCACTGGCACGGTGCCGCCAAAGACAGTTGGATGCAGCACCTCACCTACCATGCTGATGCCCAACCTGGCAACAGCAACGAGTGGCTGGAGCCTGTCACCGACGAGCAGTACAGCGTGTTGAAATAGTTGGACAAGGTTCAACGAATAATCCGCAATCCAGGCGAAGGCTTGGGTTGCGGATTTTTTGTACCTTTGCGGCAAATTCAATTCAAAATGAAAAGGCGGCTGGTTTTCATCATATTTGGATTAAGCATGGTTTATTCGGCAAATGCCAATGATTATAAGACGTTGGATAAATTGACAAGCACCATCGACAGTCTTTTCAATGAGTTGAAATACAACGACGCGGCCCCTTTTATCAACGCTATGGAAGTGCTTGCCGAAAAAACAAACGACACGTATTATCCGGTGCTATTGGATTATTACAAGGGCAGCTACTCGTGCGTAAACAGCAACTACAAAGAGGGATTCAGAAGTTTGAATGAAGCCCAGAACAATGTCAAAAAACTCCCTAACAACGATAAGAAAACGGCATTAGATATTAGGATAAGATTGGCTTTGAGCGGATGTTTCATTTCGTGCGATATGCTTTCCGAGGCAATGATACAACTCCAAAAAGGCATTGAGGAAAACGAAAGCTTTGGCGACAACAACCTCCAAATCAAGCTTGAAAACAACCTTGCCGCTCTTTATTCATTGATGGGCAAGCAGGACGAATCGACTATGATTTACAAGAAAATGCTTCAGGAACCAGAACTGTTTACAAGAGGTTTTTTCTACTGCAACTACAACATCGCCAATAACTTCATAAACAAAGGCGAAGCTGACTCCGCTTTGTATTATCTCAATAGGATTCAAGACGACATAGAAACGAAACAAGAACGTCTGCTTGTAACAAAAAAATATGGTGATGTGTATGCGCTCAAAGGAGATATGACAGTGTCTATAGATTATTTTGAAAAAGTAATCCAAGATATTGGAGACGACACATTGGCTTATATCAGCAATTACGCTTCGGTCAAGCAGACTTATGCCGAAATCCTTTATCGTATGGGGTGTGAAAATGATGCATTACGGGAAACCGAAAATGCGCTTCAAATCAATGAAAGATCAGGTAACATCTCCCGAAAAGCCAATTTGTTACACTTGAAATCCAACATCCTTTCTTCACTCGGTCGAAATGAAGAAGCACTTTCGTCATTACAAGAGATGCTGGTATTCCAGGACAGTGCCAATAAAATCCAGAACTTACATGAAGTCAATCAGTTAATGACAAAACAGGAAATTCTTTCGTTGGAAAAGGAATACAAGCATCGTGAGTTTGTCGAGCAACTGAAACATTCAAGAGAGAAAATGGGGATGTTCACCATCATCATTGTGTTACTTGGCGTTGTAGCCATTGCCTTGTTGCTTTGGAATAGAAAGCGCATCTTGCTAAAAAACAAACAAATACAGGAAGAGTCATTGAAATTCGAGTTGGAAGCACGCAATCGGGAACTCGCATCCAATGTGGTGTCGTTGATGAAGAAAAACGAAGTGTTTTCTGAAATCATCAGCAAACTCGAACATATTAAGGAAAACGCAGTAAAAGACGAGACCAAAGAAGCCCTTACCAAGGTGAAGAAGGAGATTGAGAAAACCATAGACGGTAGCTTTTGGGATGAGTTTGAGTTACGTTTCAAGAATGTGCATTCCGATTTCTACGACAAGTTGATTTCACAATTTCCCAACCTGACAAGCAACGAACTTCGTTTGTGCGCTTTCTTAAAAATGAACCTTTCCACCAAGGACATTGCCTCTATAACAGGGCAAAATCCTCGTTCCATCGACAAGGCGAGAGAGCGGCTTCGCACAAAATTGGGCATTTCAAACGACAAGACCGTAAGTCTCGCCTCATTCATTCAGAGAATTTGAACAGACATTTCTTTGTCGCATTGCTTTTTTTCTTAACTCGATTGATTTTCAGCGCAAAAAACACCATTTTTCTTGAATTGTCGCATTAATGTCGCATCAAAATAACTCAATTGTCGGCATTTTGTAGGCTTGACAACAGGCCTCAACGGGCGTACCTTTGCCTCAAAATCGCACGACTATGCCAAACGAGAAAAACGACAAAACGGAGAAGTACGAAGCTCGGTCAAAAATGTTGGAAAGGCTCATCGACCAGATTTTCGAGAACCAGGAACGCAGTACAAATCTCAAACAGGAAATCACACATTAAAAATAGGTTTAACTTTTAAAATTTACCATTATGACAAAAACATTACTTAGAATTGCAATGGGGTTGATTATCTGTTTTACAACAACCCACACAAACGACGCAACAGCCTCTCAACCCAGCACAAGAGACGGAGAATGCGACTACCGTGTTGTCATGCACAAAAATTCAGCTCCTACTGGCACTCACGGTTGGGAGGGTGCTTTCATCATGTTTGTTGATGACAACAATCAGACACTAGCAACATGCACGTTGGCTGATGACTTAGACGAAGGAGAAGCTATCATTGGTTTCCCACATGAACATATTAATTGTTACTGGATGAGCGGTGCCGATGATTATTGGATAAACTTTGAAATATATGACTATAATGAAACATTGATTTTCGATGGATGGGGCGGTGGTATCAGTGGCCTCTTCTTCGATTTCACCCCTGATTGCAGTACGGATAGTCCTGGCGCCTGCGAGAACTTCACTGCCACGGGTGCCGTTGATGCGTTGGAGTCCTATCTGTCGTGGACAAATCCTTCAACCACTGTCGGTGGCGAGCCTGTCACCCTTTCCTCTGTTGTTGTTTTAAGAGATGGTGAAATAATCAACACAATTAATAATCCGACTGCAGGTGCTGGTATGACATGGACCGATGTAACGCCACGCGCCGGTGAGTATTCTTATTCAATCTATGCCGTCAGCGAAGCCGGACAAGGTGCTATGATTTCAGACATTGACACAGTGGGCATGTACAACATTATTCCTTATAATGGTCATGATATTGTCACATCACATTATGGCTTTGTACGCTGTGAGCTTAACAATATCGGTTTGTACCCCATGGGTTATGACGGCAAACTCACCCTCCGTCCAGCTGAGGAAGGCAAAATTTTGCACATTGAAGGCATCCATTACATCTATGATGGTTCGATTGGCGGCGACCCCGACCATTTATATGTTTATGATGGCGAAGACACCAACGGTGCACTGCTTGCCGATCTCACCAATTCGTGCTTTGATGAGAAATCAGGCGAAAGAGGCACATTAGATGTGATTTCACAAACTGGAGCATTAACACTACACTTCGTAACAGGACAAATGGGCGGCTGCCGCGGTCTCCAAATATACACCAGCCTCAAAGAAATGACATTGGTTGACGAAAATGATGGAACAGAATGCTTTGAAATCTATCCCAACCCTGCACAGGACATTATTTACATCGTAGGCGAAAACATCGGATTAGTAGAGATGTACAATGCTCATGGACAGCGTGTTTTCATAGATGAAAATGTTGATAAAATCAATGTGAGCAATTATCCTTCCGGCATTTATGTTATTAAAGTCAGAAACACAATCAAAAAAGTAGTTGTCGAATAATCGGCAGCCATTAGTTGTTAACTTAAAAACCGCAATTCAGGCAAAGGCTTGGGTTGCGGTTTTTTTGTACCTTTGCGGCAAAACAACAGCAATGAAGAAAGAGATTGATCCTAAAGAATCACCGCGCGGACGGGCGTTTGAGCTATGGAAAACGGCTGGCATGCCGAAAGTGACGATAGTCAAAACCTTTGATGTCGGCAGACTGATCAGGGTTGCCAAACGAAGCGGGATGAAGACGAACATGCTGATGTGCTGGTGTATCGGTCAAGCGGCCAGCGGCATCCAGGAGTTCTATACACTGCCTGCCGGAGGGCACTTATGGCTGTACGACCGTCTGGCAGTGATGACTGTCGTGAAGACCATGAACGGAGATGCCCACCTTTGTGACATTCCGTTTTCAGCGGATCTTCGCCAGTTCAATGAAGACTATTTGCGCCTGACGCGCCAGGTTTACGAAACAAACGAAGACCACCTTCTTGGCGACGACTATATGGCTATCGACACCTCGGCCTTGGCAGAATGCGAGATTGACGGTGTGGTGAGTGTCTATTCCGAGCTGTTCACCAATCCCTTCTTGGCTTGGGGCAAATACCATCAAGGGCTGTTCAAAACGACCTTGCCCATCTCGTTCCAGTTTCATCATGCCCAGATAGACGGCTTCGAAGCCGCCCGTTTCCTTAATGGTCTTCAGGAGGTGATCGACAAGCTTTCTTGAATGAGAGTATTACAGCTGTAGTCTTGAGGAGAGGTTTGGCGGTTACGTGGTTTGTGATAATCCTCAATCCATGCAAAAGGCTTGGGATGCGATTTTTTGTTTCTATCCTATTTTGTGGATGCTTTTGCAGCAAAACAAAACAAGTATTCACCTCACCATCCCCAAAATCACCTCAGGCGCGATGGTCATTTCAGTGACGGCGCAAAGGCCTGCACCGATGTACATGAAGTGCCAAAATGGCACTTCAAACTCTCATGTTTTTCTTTCGTCAAATTCCGTTATACCAGATTAAGATTTGAATTAATAAGAGTTTTTAGACCATCCCCTTGCGAGTTCATAGAAAAGTTGTAATTTTGCAGCAGTTTCGCTCCCGTCCGTTGGCGACTAAATATAACCTTCGGATGTGTAGGCCAAAAGCAGCACTAACCTGGTTTGGTACATCGAAATAAAAACACTCCGACGAGAAAGACCTTTAGGGATTACTTACCGTCGGAGTTTTTATTTGCTTCCAACCCGTCAAAAACCAGTTTACCTTATCGCCATTCCAGTTTTGCGAAATGACCGCCTCAAAGCCATCTTTTTGCAAATGGACAGTTTGCTTGGCAGGGATTGTCTTGGTTATAGTTCCATAAACTATCACATCCATGAGCTTTTTTACAACCTGGAGGCCTGTCTCTGGGAACACATTAGGGTCTTTCGCATGCTCATAGTCGCGTTTGGAAATAATATGCGAAACACCAAATCCTTTTTTGTAGCTTTTGTCACTCAGTCCTGGATTGCCATATTTTAGGCAAACTGAACCGAGAGAACAAAAGAAAGCATCGTCAATGTCAATTTTATTCTTTATTACTTTATTCAAAGCTGCTATAGCTTTCCTTTTTTCGGCTTTTTTATCCATGTTTTCTTGCTATTGTGTAATACACAGCAAAGAAACAACCTTTGTCAAGAAAAAGCCGTTGAACAAACGTTTGTAGTCGACAGCAGTCGTTTGTAGTCGTTTGCTGTCGGCTAGTTCGTTGTAAGTGAATGATTAAAGCAGATGGATAAAGTAGAGCATGTCCAAATTGCAGATTTAACTATTATTCTTATTTTTGCACCGAGGCTGAAAGCTGACTGCTGAAAGCCAAAAATCGCATCAAAACAATCCTGTTCATGGTCTTAAACTACCAAATATCCAGTCCCGAAACAATGGAGCGAGCCATTTGCGAATTAGGAATCGTCCCGTTTTTCACCAGCGCCATCCCGGGCTATTCCATCAAGGAACTCACACAGCCTGGGTTTTGGTTTGATGGTGAGGAGGACTCGCTCGGGCCGTGGGACTGGAAGATCGACTGCCTACAAAACGGCGGCATCGCCTATGGGAAATTCCTCTGCGGGGGAAAAGCCGCCTTCGCGACGGTCCCATTCTACCGCGAACTGATGAACGTCCGCCGCGCCACGACAACACCCGACAAGAACGGCGAACACATCATGGAATACCTCGAAAAGCAAGGCAGTATCACCATCAAAGAGGTACGCGCTTTGCTTGGCGTGAAGAAAGGCCAAGCCGATGCCGCTATATGCAAGCTGATGCAGCAGTGTCGCGTCGTCACGGGAGCCATCGAGCGGGTGTATCGTGGACCCGAGCAGGTTTACAACGGCTGGCAAGTGTCGTATTTCTGCACGCCCGAGTCGCTGTTCGAAGACTTCACCACGCTCCACACCGACCGCACCCCCGAGGAGTCGCTAGAGTTATTAGTCGACCACATCACGAAACTGACGGATGGAACGGCCACCCGAAAACAGGTTTTGAAGGTACTGAAATAAGACAGAAATCTCTCATTGTTTAGGAAAACATTCTTTCCAAATCATTCGTGGTGGTGTCCTTCGCAATGGTGGTGGCAGCTGGGGTCGCCGTAAACGATGGTGCCGCTGAGGAACATCGCCATCACCTGCTCCACAGGAAGTTCAGGGGCGCCAGCGTGAATGTGAATGCCTAATTGGTTGAGTAAATTGACCGCCCCTTGACCCAACCCGCCACAAAGTACGTCGGTACAGCCTTGTTCGGCCAAGAACCTCGGCATGGCACCATGCTCATGTTCAGGTGCTTGCAACACCTTTGAATCGATAATCTTTCCGTCTTCAATATCAAAAATGGTGACTTGTGGTGCCTTTCCGAAGTGCTGCCACAGTGTTCCCTCGTTGGAGGGGATGGCTATTCTTTGATTCATATTCTAATCTGTTTGAAATTTCTGCAAAAATAGTACTTTTGCAGCAAATTCAATTCAAATGAAGAAGGCATTAATCACCGTGGCGGCCGTTCTGGGTTTCATCCTCACGGCTTGCACGGAAAACGAACCTAAAAAAGAAACACCCGTTATGAGTAATGAAGAATGTTTGATTTGTGGTGCGCCATTGGAATACCTTGAACAGGACACGTTGATGGAGTGCGTAGTATGCCATAAGAAAGAGCCCAGCAAGACCCGTTGTGTCAAGGGACATTATGTTTGCTCCAACTGCCATACCGCCGGTATGGACTCAATCATAGCCTTGTGTTTGGCAGAGACCTCCAAAGACCCTATCGCCATTTTGGAGAAAATGATGTCGCAACCGTTCTGTCACATGCACGGTCCTGAGCACCACGTGCTGGTAGGAGCCGCATTGCTGACAGCCTACAACAACGCCGTGCCAGCCGACATAATGAAGATTGACCTGCAATCGGGCCTCTTGGAAGTGATGAGTCGCGGACGACAAGTGCCTGGCGGTGCATGCGGTTATATGGGCGCCTGTGGCGCTGCCATCAGCACGGGTATCTTCATGTCTGTGGTCACTCGCAACACGCCACTCTCCACTGAGACTTGGCAACTTTGTAACCTTATGACTGCCAAAGCTCTTGAACAAGTGGCCTTGAATGGCGGCCCACGTTGCTGCAAGCGTGATTCCTATCTGTCGATACTCACGGCAGTGGATTTCGTGAAGGAACACCTCGGCGTGGAGATGGAGAAACCCGAAGTGAAATGCTCGAGCAGCCAAATCAACAACCAGTGTATCGGAAAGAAATGTCCTTTCTCGCCCATACAAAATGAGAACAAATAAAACTAAATCCTATTCAAAATGAAAAAACTATTCTTTCTCGCGGCAGTGGCACTAATGATGGCCACGAGCTGCAACAACCAGAACAACAAGACCGCCCAAGTTGCGACCGAACCCGAACCTGTGGTCGAGCAGACCAGTGGCATCTACGACATCACGGTCAAAGACATGGATGGAAGCGATGTGTCGCTAGCCAACTACAAAGGCAAGGTGCTGCTCATCGTCAACGTAGCCAGCAAATGCGGCTTGACCCCGCAGTATGAAGGCCTTGAAGCCCTTTATCAGAAGTACAAAGACCAAGGTTTGGAGATTTTGGCCTTCCCCTGCAACCAATTCTTGGGTCAGGAGCCTGGCACCAACGAGGAAATCCAGAGTTTCTGCTCGCTGAACTACAATGTCACTTTCCCTCTGTTCGACAAGATTGACGTCAACGGCGAAGCGGAGAGTCCGCTCTACACCTACCTTAAGGAACAAGCACCCTTCAAGGGTTATCCCGAGGGCACCGAGGAGTTTGCGACAATGCTTGACGAGATTCACCAAAAGACCGGCACGGGCTTCGACCAAGGCGACGCCATCCGCTGGAACTTCGGCAAGTTCTTGGTCTCCAAAGACGGCAAAACCATCCTCCGCTTCGAGCCCATGGTGACGCCCAACATGATGGAGGAGGCCGTACAAGAGTTTTTGAAAGTCAATGAATAAAAATCGATACAAAATGAAAAGATTACTCATTCTCGCCATCGTAGCGATGGCCGCCGTTTCTTGTGGCCCTAAGAAAGAAAACCAAAAAGAAGAAGCACCCAAGGCAGAAACCCCTAAAGTGCTGGTCCTCTACTACTCCCAAACATCGAACACGGAAGCCGTAGCGACCGAAATCGCCACACGACTCGGTGCCGACATTGAGGAGATTGTCCCCACGAAACCCTACGATGAGGATTTCCAAGCCACCATCGAACGTTGCAAGCAAGACCGCGAACAAGGCGTTGTTCCCGAGATTCAGCCGTTGGCAGCCGACATCGCCAAATACGATGTGGTGTTCCTCGGTTATCCCGTGTGGTTCGGCACTTACGCGCCGCCCGTGATTACCTTCTTGAACCAAGTGGACCTGAGCGGCAAGAAAGTTGTCCCGTTCTGCACCTTCGGCAGCGGCGGACTGGAGTCAAGCATGAAGGAATTGGCCGAGGCACAGCCTAAAGCGGAAATCCTTCCCGGCTATGGTGTGCGTGCCGCCCGACTTGAAGCCGCACCCAAAGAAATCGACCAATTCCTGAAGGCAAGCGGTTTCCTTGAAGGAGAGTTCGTTAAGCTGGAGGATTTTTCTGAGCAACATCCAGTAAATGAAGAGGAAACAGCTATCTTCAACGCCGCTGTTGATGGTTATCAGATGCTTCATGCACAAGCTAAGGCCGTGGCTTCGCGTTCCATTCCTGGAGGCACGGAATACCTGTTCACAGCCGAGGATCTTCCGCGTGAGGACAATCCAGGGATGCCTACGGGAGAGCTAAAGGTGTATGTGACTGTCGCAGAAGGCGAAAACCCTGTGTTTACACGGGTGGTCAGGTAAGCTTTCGTGAAACGCATTGTTTACATAGTTTTGGGTTTGCTTTGCGTAAGCCTTGGAGCCTTAGGTGTGGTGGTGCCGGGATTGCCCACCACACCTTTCTTACTGTTGGCCTCATGGCTTTTTTACCGCTCCTCGCCACGCTTGCAAGAATGGCTTTTGCATTCATGGTTAGGGACTTACATCCGCAGCTATCGCCGTCGCGGCGGGATGACCATTGCGCAAAAAGCCGGCGCTTGTGGCATCATGGTGGCGATGGTTTTGCTCTCCACTTTTGTCTTTATCCCTAAAGGCTCTATGGCTCGCATCATCGTGCCCATCGTCGGAGCCATCGGTGTGCTGACGGTCATTTTTGCAGTGCCTAATGCCAAAGATGAAGAATAAATTGTTGAGGCTTTTCCAACTTGTATTTTGATAAAACCGTTCATTATAATGAACAAAATTTGAAAATTTTTCATTTTGTTTATTGTATTCAACAAAATTACATATCCCGCTGGCGGAGTTCTTGAAGAAAGGGAGTATTGGCTAGTTTAGTTTTTGTACTTTTGCAGCCCCAAAAACCTCAATACATTTTGAAAAGTAATAAACGAACACTGTTAGGCTTTGCTGCGGGAATCATGGCTGGTGTTTCATACGGCTTGAATCCGCTGTTTGGCAAGCCGTTGCTGGACGGTGGCGTGCCGGTGCTGTCCATGCTGTTTTTCCGTTATGCCATTTCTGCACTGCTCTTGGGTGGATGGATGTTGCTGCGAAAAGAGACCTTCAAATCGACGTGGAAGGAGTTTCGGCTACTGATTGTGCTCGGGATCCTGTTTGCCGCCAGCAGCGTGACCCTTTTCGAGTCTTATAAGTTTATTCCTGCTGGACTTGCCACCACCTTGGTGTATCTCTATCCCATCTTTGTGGCTGTTATCATGCTGTTTCTGAAAGTCTATCCCACTTGGCAGGTGTGGCTGAGCATTGTCGCCACCGTGGGCGGCGTGGTGGTGCTCAGTTGGCCAGGTGGCGGTGTGACACTGCATTGGGCTGGGATGGTGTTAGCAGCCTTGTCGGCCCTCAGCTATTCCTGCTTTTTGATCATTGTCAACCGTTCGCAACGCATCAAGCACATTTCCGAGCACGCGCTGACCTTTTATGCTCTGGTGGTCGGTGCGACATTGTTTCTAGGATATCAAATCATCGATGGAACACCTATCCTTCAAGGAATCGACCAGCCATCAGAGGTGCTCAATCTCATCGGTTTGGCCATCTTCCCCACGATGATTTCCATGCTGACCATTTCGATGTCAACGCGTTTGATTGGCCCGACGAAGACTGCGGTCTTGGGCGTGTTTGAGCCACTAACAGGCATACTTGTAGGAACGCTGATGTTTGCCGAACCAATGACCCCTAATATCCTTATCGGCATAGCCATCTGCATTGCTGCTGTGTTGTTCATGGTGGTTAGCGAGCGAAAAGCATAAAAGCCCAAGGCGGCTATATCCAAACAATAAAAAAGTGCTTAATCCGTTTTTAAAACAAACGGTTTCTCGTATGACCAAGAAAAATTTCATTGGAAATAAAATACCCTTCTTTTGGGCTTTTATGATTGTCTATTTGGCATATATCTTTTTGGGCTATCTGATAGCGTACAATCTCAACAATAACTT
>JAEETH010000109.1 GCA_016290215.1 Bacteroidales bacterium | reverse complement strand
GAGCGACATGATGCCCACGTTCACGAAGCCGATGACCATCACCGTCACCGCGCCCGAGCTTTGGATGGCAGCCGTGCCCACCGTGCCGATGCCCACACCGAGCCACTTGCTATTCCCCATCTTGGCAAACAGCCGCTTCAAGCCTGCGCTGCTGGCACTTTCAAGGCTGGAACTCAACATCTTGCAGGCCACCAAAAACACCCCGATGCCTGCGATTAGGGTCAAAATTGCGATAACAATGAGCATAAGCATAAAATTGTAAAAGCGGCCAACGATGACGCATTGACCGCTTTCGTTATAAAGAAAAAAGTTGACTTATCAGATAAAAAAAGATGGTACGAACCGTAGTCCGCACCATCTTTTATGTTTTTCGTAATGATATAATTATGGCTGTCGGCCAAGTTTTTCCTTGGGACATAACGCCTCACCTGTCCAAGACGTAAAGCCGCCGAGCATAGGTTTTCATCTTGTTTGGCGCCTAAGGTTAAAATTGGGCATAGCTCACATCTGCTTTGAAACCCTTCCGATGGACTATTGAGCAAAAACTCCGAATCCTCGTCTTCGTCAAATTCATCACCATCAAATGACATACTGGCCTGTATTTCAGTTTGTTCCATAACAAATATATCCTCTTGAGCCGTACAGGTAAGGTCAAGAAAGAACAGACCCATCAGGATGAGGGCGACGACAGAAACGTATTTTCGGAAAAAGTCAATCATGTTTGTACTTAGGAATAACGGATAAGTACTGGAATTATTGTTGGATTGAGCATAAAATCATGCCGTTGTTCAATCATTTCTCCTGAATTTCTGCGGACTCATTCCTACTGCCCGACGGAAAAACGTTCCGAAGTGGCTTTGGTTTTGGAAACCGAGTCGGTCGGAAATCTGCTGGACGGAGAGCGTGGAGGTCAGCAGCAGGGACTTGGCCTTTCGGACCAGGCAATCCGTGATGTTGTCGCCCGCCGTTCGCCCCGTCACTTGCTTCACCGCATTGGAGATATAGACTGGCGTAAGGTGAAGTGCATCGGCGTACCACTTGATGTTGTGGTGCTCGTGACAATGCATATCGACCAGCGAGAGAAACTGCCCTGCCAATTCCTCGGAACGCGAAAACGGTTTTTGGGAGGAGAGACTGTTGGCATGAAATTCATAAAGGAAAGACGAAAGCGACTGGATCAGCTTTATTATGGTTGTCCGCCTCCCTTGGGATTCCTTATGCATCAGAGTCTCCATGAGGTCAAGATAGCGCATGATGGTCTGCATGCTTGCCTCGTCAAGCTGTGCTGCAGGACGGGCATAAGCGTAGTGTACGTTGTCGTAGTGTAATGAAAGCGACAGCTCTTCGGCAATCACCGGTGAAAACGAGAGCAGGCGAACCTTAAGGTCGGGGCTGCTGCTGTTATAATGCAACACATGGTCGTTAAAGATGTAAACGGCGGCAGGTGCTTTCATCTCGAAATCGACCATATTAATCTTTCCACTGAGCGTGCCTTGCGTGACAAACAGGACGGCATAATGACTGGTGCGGAAGTATTGTGGCATGCCTTCCTCGGCGTAATTCCCGATTTCAGCCATTTGTATCTCATTGTTTTTCCATGATGTACGCTTTATGATGCTCGACGAATCGCTCAAAATAGGCAAACCATCGTTTCTATTTTTTTCAATAAACATACGCCAATATCTATTAGAATTTCATTTTAGAACAATTTGTGATAAGGTTTAAAAGATTGATTTTTTAAATAATGCTGCAAAAATAAACAATAATCAAATTCGGAAATATATAAAATAGAACATATTTTATCGTTTTAAGGACACTATTATCATACAAAAGGGGGTTACCTTTGCAACTTTATTTTTTTACACCATCCTTTATGAGAATCCTCTTTGTGATAGACACTTACGATACCAACAATAATGGCACCAGCATTTCAGCACAGCGTTTTGCGGCAGAGTTACGCAATCGAGGCCACGAGGTGAAAATCCTAACCGCAGGTGAGCCGGGCGACGACCGTTTCACCTTGCCCACCTACAAGATGCCCATTTTCCAGCCGTTGATGGACAAGCACAACTTCAACTTCGCCTCCAACGAGAAAAAGACCATCCACGAGGCGGTTGAGTGGGCCGACATCATCCATTGTTTCTTGCCGTTCGCCATCGAGATAGAAGCCAAACGCTATGCCGACAAAATAGGAAAACCTTCGACCGCAGCGTTTCACATCCAACCGCAAAACCTATGGTCGTCGGTGGGACTGGGCAAAGTGGATTGGATCCAAAACAGTACCTATATCGGCTTCAGGGATTTCCTCTACAACAAGTTCAGGCACATCCATGCGCCTTCGCAGTTTATGGCTGACGAAATCAAGCAACGCGGTTATACCGCAAAAATCCATGTCATCTCCAATGGCATCCAGGATGCTTTTCTCAAGGCTGGGCATCGCAACATTGACGAGGGAAGGCCTGCCAAGTCGCCCGAGTTTGAAGGCAAGATATTGATCATGATGGTGGGACGCCTCTCGGCCGAGAAACGGCAAGACGTGCTTATTAACGCCGTGCCGCTCTCGAAATATGCCGACAAGATACAACTTGTCTTTGCGGGTCAAGGACCAAAACATGACGAATATGTGGCCTTGGGCAAGGCGTTGCCCCATCCTCCTCAATTTGTCTACAAGCGTCAAGACGAGCTGATTGCCCTGCTGTCGCAAGCCGACCTCTATGTGCACGCCAGCGACATGGAAAGCGAGGCCATCTCGTGCATCGAAGCCTTTGCCACAGGTTTGGTGCCCGTCATTGCCAACTCGGAAGTTAGCGCCACGCCGCAGTTCGCTCTTGACGGACGCAGCCTCTTCAGGGCCGGAAGTCCCAAGGACCTTGCCCGCGCCATCGACTATTGGCTTGACCATCCAAAGGAACGCGAGTATATGGAGAAACTCTATGCCAAAGCTGCCAAAAAATACAGCCTTTCCAACTCCGTGCGCATGTTCGAGGACATGTTGAACGAGGAGATGGAAGACTGTGCGAAACATCCCTCCCAACCATAAAGCCATAAAACCCATGAGACACGAAGCACCGAGATGGGCGTTGCTAACTGTGCTGTTGGCGTTCTCCTTTGCACTCCACGCCCAAGAACAAATAGAATACCTACCTTATGGCAATATGGACTCGTGGACGGTGCGTTACATCAAGGAATCCTTTCTGCTGGGAGGCAAAACCCGCACGCTATATGTCATTGCCAACACCGACACCATCCGCAAAAACAAACCCTACCCATACGACAGTGATGATTCACCCTGGGGAACGAGTAATGCCTACGCCAAGGTGTGCGGGGTGGAGAAAGCTGCCGTTTCGGTCACCCCTGAGCGACGTGGCAATGGATATTGCTGCCGGTTGGAAACCACGCTTCAAACCGTGACAGCCGTTGGCATCGACCTCAAGGCTCTTGCCACGGGCAGTATGTTCACCGGCACCCTTCTTGACCCGATGACGCTGGAAGGCTGCAAAGTGCCGATGAAGACCATTGACATGGGTATCCCATTCACAAAACGCCCATCAGCTCTAATGCTTGATTATAAAGCAATTATACAACAAGACTCGGACATGGTGCGCGCTACAGGTTCCAGAAAAGTGACCAGAATAGAAGGGCGAGATGAGGGCGAAATCGTTTTATTACTGCAACATCGTTGGGAAGATGCCAATGGCAACATCTTCGCCTATCGGGTGGGCACAGCCTCAGAACGTATCACAAAAAGCATTTCTGAGTGGCACAACAATCACCGTCTACCCATCCGTTACGGCGACATCACCCAATCTTCCGACTACAAATCATGGGAAAAACTGTGTAAAAACCGCTTCATGGCGCGCAATTCAAAAGGAAAGATGGTTCCAGTGCAAGAAGTTGGTTATAAAGCGGATGTAGCACCCACCCATCTGATTTTGCAAATTTCGGCAGGCTGTCAAGAGGCGTTTACCGGATGTCCAGGCAATGTGGTTTGGTGCGACAATATTCGGTTGGTATACTGATTGTTTCCATCTTTGAAAGTGGCCGTTGTTCTACTGCCAATGAATGACATCCGCCATTTAAAAAAACCTTATTTTTGCCGAAAATTAAAATTTATGTATAGCCTGAATTACAAAGTAACCACCAGCACCTGCGACAGCGAGGGCAAACTCAAGTTGTTTTCCGCCCTACAGATGATGCAGGACTGCTCGGAAATGTGGCTCGAAAGTGAGCCTGATGTAAAAGAATACTTCGCCCGCGAGAATATGGCGCAACTATTGGCCTCAAGGCAGGTGGAAATCATGCGCGTGCCCAATTTCAAGGAAGAACTGACCGTGACCACCTCGGTCTACGGTATGAAGCCCATGTTCGGTTTCCGCAACACTTTTATTTATGATGCCGAAGGCAAGCCTTGCTACCGCACTTGGAGCATGGGCGCTTTTGTCGACAAGGCCAACGGCAAGTTGAAGCGCGTGGACGATGCCGTGGCCAACTCATTGCTTATCGAGCCGCAATTGGAGATGAACTACAAAGACCGCCGCATCATCCTGCCGAAAGAAGGAGGCAAGGCTTTCGCGCCCATCCCGGTGATGCGCGCCGACATCGACTACAACCGCCACGTCAACAACGCCAACTACATCCGCATGGCGATGGAGCTGCTTCCCGAGGACTTCATCGTGAAAGGTCTTCGCGTGGAATACCGAGTGGCCGCCAAATTAGGTGACAGCCTCACTCCTACCCTTTTCGAAATCGAAAACGGCTTCGTCATCGCGCTTGCCATTGGAAAGGAGGCGAGTGCTATTGTGGAGTTTACTTCAAAATAGACGATTTCTCCAATTCGCGAAAATCCCTTGGAGAAAGTCCTGTGAGCCGCTTAAAATACTTGCCGAAAAACGAGGGCGAGGCAAAACTCAGGTCGTCGCTGATTTCGGAGACCCGTTTTTGGGTGGAGCTAAGTTGTGCCTTCGCATCCATGATGACACAACGCTCTATCCAGTCGGTGGCACTCCGCCCCGTGGCTTCCATGATGACCCGCGAAAGATACTTGGCGCTTTTGCAGAGCCGGCTGGCGTAATACGACAAGTCGCGATGGCGGCGGTATTCCAATTCGACTAAGTTGAGGAAATCCTCCGCCAAATCCGAGGATTGTCCCTCGGCAAGTTTGGGCAACGGCTCCTGATGGGTAATAAACTCCTCCATACCCATAAAAAAGCCTCTCGACAACACTTGTAACGTCTCCAGAATATTAGAGTCTCCTTTCAACAGAATCAACGACTTGCAGAGTTCAATGAAGTTACGAAACGCTATGGCAGCCTCATCGGGGAAAAGGTAATACGGCTTACGTTCCACGCTCTTGGTCAGCCTAAGCGAAGCACCGAGGTTGATGCCTTCGGCAAAATGAGGTGAAACCATAATCATCTTGCCTTTGAAGTCGGGCGACAACGCGCTGCCGCCGATGACCTGACCAGGCAGGATGATGATAAAACCGTTGGATTCAATATTGTACTCCCGCAGGTTGACTTTGCCTTTGGCACTGCCCTGTTCGCACAAGGTGGCGATAATCCAATCGTTCTTGTAGGGATAATTGGCAAAGGGCGACAAAACGGGGTTGTCCAAGATGATGAACTCGTCTTTGGCATTGACGATGGACAACGGATTCTCGATTTCACGATAAAGCTGTTCAGGAAGTTTATTCATGGCTTAATCCTTTTTCAACCACAAAAATAGGTAATTTTTTTAGGTTTTACTTGAAAAAGTGGAAAATCATCCAATTTTTGCGGAAAGCAGACCTTTTCCATAATAAAGTGTTGGCCTACTTTTGCAGCATCATAACCTAAAAAGTTTGTATTATGCGTATCAAATCCATTTTAGCATTGGCACTCGTTGCCCTAGCTATGGCGAATTGCTCGCCTCTGAATGTCACCTCGTTCAACGCCACCTCAAACGGTGTGGAATACAAGTATGAGGT
>JAEETH010000051.1 GCA_016290215.1 Bacteroidales bacterium | reverse complement strand
TCTGATAAGCCAAATTCTTCTTACCCTTGAGCATGATGTTGTTCACGAACTTCGTGACCTGCACATCACCGTACTTCGGGTCGGGAAGGATAATTCTCTTCTTTGGTTTAGCTTTTCTCATGTCTTTAAGTCTTTCTGTTTTGACTAATCGTTATTTCTTTGCGGCTTGTTTGGGTCGTTTAGCACCGTACTTAGACCTGCGTTGGCGGCGGCCATCGACACCAGAGGTATCCAAAGCACCTCTAATGATGTGATAACGCACACCCGGCAAATCCTTAACACGACCTCCTCTGATCATAACAATGCTGTGTTCCTGCAGGTTGTGACCTTCACCGGGGATGTAGGCGTTGACCTCCTTTTGGTTGGTCAGACGAACCCTAGCGACCTTACGCATAGCTGAGTTAGGCTTCTTGGGGGTCGTCGTGTAAACACGCACGCACACACCGCGACGTTGTGGGCTGGCATCCAATGCAGGCGACTTGCTCTTGTCGATCAATTTCTGGCGCCCTTTGCGCACTAATTGTTGAATAGTCGGCATTTTTAATTTGTTAGGTTAATTTGTTGGTTATTTAATCCGTTGATTAGGAATTATTTACAAACTCATACCAAACTGGCCGAGGGCAACTCTTTCAAGATGTAGTCAGGGAAACATAATAAGCCTAGTACGGCTTAGAAGTCTATAAACCCACGCTGTGACATTATAAGAACGCTTGATTTTGGCGTCACATCGTGTAGAAACCTATTACGTTTAACTTATCAGGTTCCTTAACTATATCATTTTCAAGGGCAAGCCCTCATTCAATTCAGCGGGTGCAAAAGTACAACTTTTTTCAATACGCAGCGCACTTTTTTGAAAATAATTGGAAAAATTGTTGATATATAGGATTACAATGCTGTTTTTCAATAGTTTAAACCTGTTGAAAACTTAGCATTCGGCATAAAAAAATGTCTTTTTCGACGAGTCCTTGCCGAAAAAGACACCTATATTACACGAAATCGACCGTCTATAGATTCCTTTCCAACGCACATTCCAGCACTGGAATGACATAGACGGTCGATTTCTAAGACCTATTTTCAATACTTCACGAAACGGTCTTCGCCGTTGCTCAATCCGAGCAGATCGCTACGGCCGAAGAGAAGGAAGATCTTGTGGTTCCAGATGAGTTCCCACAAGATGCGGCTCACGCGCACCTGCTCCCCAGGGGCAAGTTCCTCACTCGTGATGATGGTGTCTGCTGGAATCATCACCTTGTTCTCTTGGAAACCAATCTGGATGATCTGATAGCACAAGTTCACAAAAGTGATGCCTATCGTCTTGTCGCGGCCTTCGATGACCATGAGAATTCTATCTCTCAGTTCCTCATCGTTGTAGAGGAGATGCACTGGTTTGGAATCGTAATTCATAACTGTTCATTTTTAGATTTATGATGCAAAGATAGGGTTATTTTTGAAACGCACAACAATTTTGCAGCCTCAAGAATACTTTTTTACACCTTATTATAATATGTCGCGCCGATTTTGTAACTTTGCAGCCGAAAAACGGCTCTCAGCTATCAGCTGACAGCTTTTGTCATTTCAAACCATGGTTACCGAATTATTAGTCATTTGGATTGTCGGAGTGGTGAGCTTCTTTGTGCTTTGGGCGATTTTGCTCAAGGTGATCAAGCGGATTAGCGAGAAGAAAGAAAAACGAAAAGCAGAAACCGAAGACCCCAATCTTTAAAACTTTAAATTTTTGATTATTATATCTTGGATCTTGATTTTAAAATCTTAAATCTTTGAATATTAAATCTTTAAATACCAGAATATGAATTACGACGTCATCGTTATCGGCAGCGGCCCGGGAGGCTATGTGGCTGCCATCAGAGCATCACAACTTGGAAAGAAGACCGCCGTGGTCGAGAAGGCCGAAGTGGGCGGCATCTGCCTCAACTGGGGCTGCATCCCCACCAAAGCCCTGCTGAAAAGCGCGCAGGTCTACACCTATATCAACCACGCCGAAAACTACGGCATCAAGGTGGAAGGCGAAGTGAAACCCGACATGGAAGCCGTGGTGGCCCGCAGCCGCGGCGTGGCCGACACCATGAGCAAGGGTGTGCAATATCTGCTCAAGAAAAACAATGTGGATGTCATCGCCGGCTACGGCAAACTCACTATCGACAAACAGGTGGAAGTGACCGACGCTGAAGGCAACAAGAACCTCTACGAAGCCGACCATATCATCCTCGCCACCGGTTCCCGCGTGCGCGAGCTGCCTGCCTTGCCTATCGACGGTAAGAAGATCATCGGTTACCGCCAAGCCCTCGTCCTCGACAAGCTCCCCGAGAGCATGGTGGTCGTCGGCTCAGGTGCCATCGGCTCAGAGTTCGCCTTCTTCTTCACCTCAATGGGTGTGAAGGTCACTTTGGTGGAATTCCTGCCCAATGTGGTCCCGAACGAAGACGAGGAAGTCTCCAAGCAAGTGGAGCGTGCCTTCAAGAAGCTGAAGATGACCGTGATGACCGAAGCCTCGGTGACCCACGTCGACACCACGGGTGAGAAGTGCGTGTGCACCATTGCCACAAAGAAGGGCGAGAAGACCGTAGAGGCCGACATCGTCCTCAGTGCCGTCGGCGTGCAGACCAACATCGACAACCTCGGACTTGAAGAACTCGGCATCACCACCGAACGTGGCAAGGTCAATGTGGACGAATGGTATCGCACCAACGTGCCGGGCATCTATGCCATCGGCGACATCGTGCACGGTCCCGCATTAGCCCACAAGGCAGACCACGAAGCCACTATCTGCGTGGAGAAGCTTTGCGGCCTTGACCCCAAGCCGCTCAACTACGCCAATATTCCTGGCTGCACCTACACTACGCCCGAAATCGCCTCTGTCGGCCTGAGCGAAGCGAAAGCCATCGCCGCAGGCTATGAGGTGAAAATCGGCAAGTTCCCCTTCACCGCCTCGGGTAAGGCTACTGCCGCCGGCAACCGCGACGGTTTCATTAAGGTCGTTTTCGACGCCAAGACCGGCGACTGGCTCGGCTGCCACATGGTCGGCGACAACGTCACGGAGATGGTGGCTGCCGCTGTGCTTTGCCGCGAGTTGGGCGCCAAGGGCGAGGACATCATCCATGCCGTGTTCCCCCACCCCACCATGTCGGAAGGCATTATGGAGGCCGCGGCGGCTGCGTTTAACGAATGTGTACATTTATAATAAAAAACTACGGATTACACGGATTGAACAGATTAAAACGAAATAATTTAAGGGACGCAAGCGTCCAATTTCACTAATCCTCGATGCGATAATATTCGTACCATTGCTAACTGTAGTTGCAAAATATTCTAATGCAATTCGTAAAATCCGTGTAATCCGTAGTTAAAAACTGAAATCATGGAAATCATCGAAACCAAAATAAAAGACCTGCTCATCATCAAGCCAGACGTGTTTATCGACGAGCGCGGGTATTTCTTCGAGAGCTACAACAAAGAGCGTTTCGCCCAACACAGACTGGTGATGAATTTCGTGCAGGACAACGAGTCGCAGTCGATGCGCGGCGTGTTGCGCGGACTACATTTCCAGAAGCCGCCCTTTGCACAAGGCAAATTAGTGCGTGTGGTGAAAGGCGCCGTGATGGATGTGGCCGTCGACATCAGAAAAGGCTCGCCCACATACGGGCAATGGGAGTCTGTCGTGCTGACCGAAGGCAACAAGTTCATGTACTGGATTCCGGAAGGCTTCGCCCATGGCTTTGTCTGCCTCGAAGACCATTCTGTGTTCACCTACAAATGCACCAACGTCTACAACAAGGCCTCAGAAGGCAGCCTCCGTTGGAACGACCCCGACCTTGGCATTAACTGGGACATCGAAAACCCGATCCTTTCCGAAAAGGACAAGGTTTCTCCGATGTTCAAGGACTTTGTTACGCCGTTTTGATTATCTTATGAGCTGTCAGCCATCAGCAGTCAGCTATCAGCTCGTTAAAACCTGCTGAAAGCTGATTGCTGAGAGCTGAAAGCAAAACAAATCTTGAAATCTTGAAATTTGAAATCCACAATATGAAAACAAGAAACCTCCTTCTCGCCTGCGGCATGGCTATTATATTAATAGGTGTGACCGCGGCCGTCTCCTTTTCGCTAGCGCAATCCAATGACGAGCAGATGGAAGAATACGATGGCACGGACCGCGAATTCCTCACTTTCGACCAAATCGACCACATGACGCACGACATCGAGCTACCCGAATCGATGACGTTTTGTGGCGAGGAAGTGCCTTTGGACCTGTTCTATGTCCGCGAGCGCCTCGAACGCGAAATCATAGTCAACTCGTACCGCCATTCCGCAACCATCCTGCTGTTGAAGCGCACCACGCGTTGGTTTCCCGTAATGGAACCTGTCATGGAGAAAAACGGCCTGCCCGAAGATTTCAAGTACCTCGCCATGATCGAGAGCGAACTGACCAACGCCGTCTCGCCCTCGAAGGCCGTCGGTTTCTGGCAGTTCCTTGAAAGCACGGGGAAGGAATACGGTCTTGAGATCAACAAGGAGGTGGACATGCGCTACAACGTGGAGAAAGAGACCGTGGCCGCGTGCAAGTACCTGAAGGCTTCCTACCGCAAGTTCGGCAGCTGGACTTTGGCGGCTGCCGCCTTCAACTGCGGCAACGGACGTATCACCAAGACGACGGAAGAGCAACGTGTAGACTCGTATTACGACATGCTCCTGCCAGAGGAGACACAACGCTATGTGTTCCGCATCTTAGCGTTGAAACTTATCACGGAAAACCCTGAGAAATATGGATTCCAGATAAGAGACAACGGATGGTACAGGCCATACGAAACCAAAACCGTGACCGTTGTCCAGTCCATCCCCAACTTAGTGGATTTTGCTTATAGACAAGGCACCAACATCAAGATGCTGAAGTATTTCAATCCTTGGCTACGCAGCAACTCGTTGACGATTTCTGCCGGCAACAGCTATGACATCAAGATTCCGACGGGACAATATGCCAAGACGCATGGTAAAATGAGAAAAGCGGAATGAACGAGTTTTCAGAAGATAAAGAATTACAGATCCTCGGTGCTCGCGAGAACAACCTGAAGAACATCGACCTTTCCATCCCTCGCAATGCCTTGGTGGTCATCACAGGCATCAGCGGGAGCGGCAAGTCGTCTTTGGCCTTTGACACGATTTATGCCGAGGGACAACGCCGTTATATGGAGAGCTTTTCGGCCTACGCCCGACAGTTCATCGGCAACATGGAACGCCCCGATGTGGATAAAATCACCGGTCTAAGCCCCGTCATCAGCATCGAGCAGAAGTCGGTGAACAAAAACCCGCGCTCGACGGTGGGCACCATCACCGAAATCTACGACTTCCTGCGCCTGCTCTACGCCCGCATCGGTGAGGCCTATTCCTACAACACAGGCGAGAAAATGGTGCGTTACACCGAAGAGCAAATCACCGACTTGATTCTCAAGGAATTTGACGGCAAGCGCATCAACATCCTTGCCCCTGCTGTCCGTGGCCGCAAAGGCCATTATCGCGAGCTGTTTGAGCACATCCGCCAAGCGGGATTCACCCGTGTGCGTGTGGACGGCGAGATGCGCGAAATCGAGTTCGGCATGATGGTGGACCGCTACAAGACACACGACATCGAAATCGTCATCGACCGCATCGAAGTGCATGAGGACAGCCTCTCGCGCATCAAGAAATCGGTGCAGACCGCTTTCCGATACGGCAAGGGACTACTCATGGTCTTAGTTAACGATGAGGTAAGAAGTGTAGAGGGAGGAGGTATGAAAGGTGCGCAAGCCACTTCAAACCTCAAACCTCAAACCTCCGACCTCAAACCTCAAACCTCAAACCTAAGATATTTCAGTAGATTATTGATGTGCCCCACCACTGGCCTCTCCTACGAAGACCCCGAGCCCAACACCTTCTCGTTCAACTCGCCCTACGGTGCCTGCCCCAAGTGCAACGGTCTGGGCGAAATCGCCGTCGTCGACAAGGAGAAACTCATCCCCAACCCTAACCTGAGCCTCCGCAAAGGTGGTCTGGCTCCCGCGGGAGACTACAAGGCTGGCAGCTGGATCTTCAAGCAATTGGAAGCCATCGGCCTGAAATACGGATACACCTTAGATACGCCCCTCAAAGACTTCTCCGACGAAGCCCTCGACGTCATCCTTTACGGCACCAACGAGACCTTCGAGGTGAAACGCGAGACCCTCGGCATCACCTCGACCTATAAAATCAACTTCGAGGGCATCATCAACTTCATCGAGGACCAAAACAACGAGGAAGCCTCAGCCGCCATCGCGCGTTGGGCGGGCTCGTTCATGAACCACGTGCCTTGCCCTGTTTGCGGTGGCACAAGGCTGAAAAAAGAGTCACAGTATTTCCGCATCGACGGGAAGAACATCGCTGAGGTGGCCAACATGGACACCCTCAGCCTCGGCAAGTGGATTGACGAGTTGCCTGGGAAACTCACCGAACGACAAAACGACATAGCCAAGGAAATCCTGCGCGAAATCCACAAGCGTGTGCATTTTCTCCTCGACATCGGCATCGACTATCTCAACATGAACCGACCAGCGGCGTCATTGTCGGGAGGCGAGGCACAACGTATCCGTCTGGCCACGCAAATCGGCTCGCAGCTGACGGGAGTCCTATACATCCTTGACGAGCCCAGCATCGGCCTCCACCAGCGTGACAACCAACGCCTCATCGAGTCACTGAAAGAATTGCGCGACATCGGCAACTCGGTCATCGTGGTGGAACACGACAAAGACACCATGCTCAACGCCGACTATCTCGTCGACATCGGTCCAGGTGCAGGACGACATGGCGGTGAAGTCGTCTTTGCCGGCACACCCGCCGAGACCAAAGACGGCCATTCCATCACCTGTGACTACCTCAACGGCATCCGCCAAATCGAGGTGCCGAAGGTGAGACGCAAGCCCTTGGGAGGCGATTTCCTCACCATCAAAGGTGCAAAAGGACACAACCTGAAGAATGTGGACCTGAAACTGCCCCTCGGTGTGATGGTCTGCGTGACGGGCGTGAGTGGTTCAGGCAAGTCCACCTTAATTAATGAGACCCTCTCCCCCATCCTCAGCCAGAAGTTCTACCGCTCGGTGAAAGAGCCCCTGCCCTACGACAGCATCGAGGGCTTGGAGAAAATCGACAAGATCATCCAAATCGACCAGGCACCCATTGGGCGCACACCACGCTCCAACCCAGCGACTTACACCAAGGTGTTCGATGACATCCGCAAGCTCTTCGGTGAGCTGCCCGAGTCGAAAATCCGCAACTACAAGGCAGGACGTTTCTCCTTCAACGTGAAAGGCGGTCGCTGCGAGGCCTGTAAGGGCGCAGGCGTACGCGTCATCGAGATGAACTTCCTGCCCGACGTGACGGTGCTGTGCGAGGAATGCCAAGGCAAACGCTACAACCGCGAGACCCTTGAGGTGCGCTACAAAGGCAAGTCAATCAACGACGTGCTTAACATGACCATCAACGAGGCGGTGGAGTTTTTTGAGAATATCCCAAACATCATACAGAAAATCAGAACATTGAAAGACGTCGGCTTAGGTTATCTGACCCTCGGCCAAGCCTCCACCACCATCAGCGGCGGCGAGGCGCAGCGCGTGAAACTGGCCACCGAATTAGCCAAGCGCGACACGGGCAAAACGCTTTACGTCTTGGACGAACCCACCACAGGTCTGCATTTCGAGGACATCAAGGTGCTGATGAACGTGCTGAACAAGCTCGTCGACAAGGGCAACACCGTCCTCATCATCGAGCACAACATGGACGTCATCAAGATGGCCGACTATATTATCGACATGGGTCCCGAGGGCGGCGACCGTGGCGGACGCATCGTGTGCCAAGGCACGCCGGAGGAAGTGGCGCTGTGCGGGGAAAGCTATACAGCTAAGTATTTGAAAGAAGAACTGCGCTAAAGTCTTTTGAATACTTTGTTAAGTAGATGAGCAAAATTAGTTTACGTATTCGACGCGAGACTGCGAGACACGAGACGCGAGACGGGTCCCTGAGCTTGTCGAAGGGTTGTCCCGCGTCTCGAAGTCCCGTGTCCCGTGTCAAATGAATAGGTAGTTTAATTTTGAACAGTTACTTATTTAAAAAAGTTACCTTACTTGCATCAAATGCAAAAAAGATATATCTTTGCGGCATAAATATTTTTACTATGGAATTAAAGGAATATGACAACGACAGCCCCGTGACTATGGCAAGTGAACCAGCTGTAGCCTGCCAAAGCATATCCTCTTCGCAGACATGGACTTTACACAAAGACAGCATGACAGTTGACGAGTATTTTAACAAGGTTAGAAAAGCGTTGGACAAACGGTATGAAAATCTATAATGTCAAGATACTTCAATCTGCCGAGGCTGACATTGATGAATTGGCTGATTTCCTCTTTGAGAACCTTTCACGGGAAGGTGCTTATCGTTATCTTGACTTTATGAGACAAGAGGTCTTGTCTTTATCTATATATGCAGATTGTTTTTCAGAAGCACATTCAGAAACGATACGTTCCATTCACCCAAATGCCCGTAGAATGGTTTCCCACAACCATAAATGTGCGTATGTGTTTCATATTGAATGCAATACAGTACTCGTTGATAGAATTCTTCACTCAAGTTCGATTTCAATTTAATAAGTAGATGAGCAAATTTAGTTTACATATTGTCGCGAGACTGCGAGACGCGAGACGTGAGACTATGGGTCTTTGACTTGTGACTATGATCATGACCAGGCAGAGCTGTTAGCTATTAGCAATTAGCCGTTAGCTTAGGGGATACCAAGCTAATAGCAAACGGCTAAAAGCTAACAGCCTATCCGAAACGGTCATCGTCATAGTCAATGGTCATAATAAAGAGTCTCGTGTCCCGCGTCAAAAAACATGTAGTTTATTTTTGTACTGTTACTTAATAACCAGAAAACAACACTTAAATCTATAAAATTATGAAAAGTAAAAATCTACTTCTTATGCTCCTTTTGGCCATAGTTGCGCCATGGACCTTGCAAGCTCAAGAACAAAACTCCCGCGACATGTGGGACCTCGTGACCTCCTTCACCTGCTCCACCGGCCGCCAACACGCCGTGGCCTTCGACGGTGAAAACATCTACACCGCCGCATGGGGCAAGTCGACAACCGTGCTTTCGATGTTCTACAAATACGACACCGAAGGCAACCTCATCGAAGAGTTTGACGTCGAAGGCGTCAGCAACTCTGACAACTACTTGCGCGACATGACCTACGACGGCCAGTATTTCTATGGCTGCGACGCCCATTCGGGCAACATCTGGTGCTACGACCTCCACAACAAGACCTTGGTGGGCCAAATCGAAACCGATTTCACCGAATTAGGCACTTGCACCTACGACCCCGTTCACGACGCCTTCTGGGTGGGCGAAAGAGCCGGTGGCGAACTCCCCAACCTTTATCTTGACCTCAAGCTCGTCGACCGCAACGGCAACGTCATCAGCACCGCGACGCATCACAGCCTCGGTGGACATACCGTGCACGGCACAGGCTATTTCGTCGACGAGAACGGCACGCAACACCTCTACCTCTTCGGCGTGGAAGGCTTCACCGCCCATGTCTTCGACTACGACATCGACAACGACTACTTGACTCCCAACTACATCTTCGACTTCGAAGTGACCCCAGGCTGGGGCTTTGGTAGCTCAGCTGGCGGCGCTTACATCGGCGTATGGAACGGCACAACCTGCTTCTTCGGCGACGTCGACCGCAGCCCCAACGTCATCGGCATCTATGCCTTGGGTGAATACACCCCCATCGAGCCCCCTGTACCCGAAGGCGACCTCTTCTACGACTTCAACGACGGCATCATGCGCTGGACCACCATCGATGCCGACGGCGACGGCCATTGCTGGGGAATGCGCCAAAACTGGGGCAACCTCGAAAACCCACACAGCGTCACCTCCGCATCGTATGACGAAGCCACGCAAACCGTGCTGTTCCCCGAGAACTACTTAGTGAGCCCCTTCAAGCTCGACTGCGAAGAGATTTCGTTCATCGCCTGCGCCCAAGAAGCAGAATTTCCCAACGAGCACTTCGGCGTGGCCGTTTCGACAACGGGTAACACCGATGCCGACGACTTCACTATCGTGTGGGAAGGCGACATGACCGCCAAGGGTCCTGGTGCTTGGGATTTCTTCAGCGTCGACCTCCGTGCCTACCAAGGTCAGGACATCTATGTGGCCATCGTCCACTTCAACTGCTCCGACCAGTTCATGCTCAACGTTGACGATGTCACCCTCCACAGAACCTACGATGCCGTGGCCGAAAACAGCGCCATGGTGACGGTCTACCCCAACCCTGCCGCCAACCGCCTCACGGTGACCAGCGACAGCCGCGTTGAGAGCTACGAAGTCTACAGCATCACCGGTGCCATGGTGCGCCGCCAAGAGGCAGGCAGCACTACCTTCGACATCGATGTACGCAACCTCCCCGTCGGCACCTACCTGCTGAAGCTCAACTCCGAAGGCCAAGTGCAAACCCAGCGCTTCGTGAAGAGATAGTAAGTAGATGAGCAGATTTAGTTTATAGGGACGATGACTTGTGACTATGACAATGACCAGGCAGAGCTGTTAGCTATTAGCTATTAGCCGTTAGCTTATGGGGTACCAAGCTAATAGCTAACGGCTAAAAGCTAATAGCCTATCCAAAGCGGTCATTGTCATAGTTAATGGTCATAGTCAATAAGTCCCGCGTCAAAAAACATGTATTTTCATTTTGAACAGTTACTTATTAATTAAGGTATAATAATCAACTATAGCCTATATCCAATGGCCTATGGCTGCCGCATGAAAAGCTTGAGACTCCAAGCTCACCTGCGGCAAACCATAGGCCATTGTTCTTTGTCCATCAATCATTTCAACTCCACACTCCTGACTTTCAACTCTAAACTCTAAACTCTAAACTCTAAACTCCACACTCACAACTCATACCTCCTACCTCAATACCTCCTACTTCAAAACCTCCTACCTCAATACCTCCTACCTCAACACCTCCCACCTCAAAACCTCCTAACTCAAAACCTCCTAACTCCTAACTCCTAACTCCTAACTCAAAACCTCCTAACTCCTACCTCAAAACAGCCAAAAGTCCTCCAACCGAACCTTTCACACACACAGGCCATAGGCCATCAGCCATAGTAACTGCAAACTGACCAACTGATTAACTGAACAACTGAACAACTAAAAAACTGAAAACTTTCAATGTTTTCAGTTTTTTTGTATCTTTGCAGTCGATAAAACAAAAACAATTATGACAGCACAGGCATTAGAACTGATGGCTACCCCTATGGCTCCTTATTTGAATCTGATGCAGGAGATGAGTATGGAGCAGAAATTGGCATTGGTGGCGTTTCTTATCAATACGATACAGCACGAAGAACAGAAGAAGACCTCTGACGAAGAATTTGTGAAAGAGTTGTTGGCATTGCGCTATGAAAGTGAAATCAGTGCCGACGAAATGAAACAAATGCTACGCGGCAGCCATCATTTCGGTGACCGTAACATAAAACCACTTTCCGATGAAGAGTAAGCAATACCTTCTGGACACGAACATTCTCATCGAATTCATGAACGGCAATCCATTTGTCGTAGAGCATGTTTTGGATGCAGGTATTGACAATTGCTGCATGTCAGTTGTTTCACTGCATGAGCTATACTTTGGTGCATATTATGCCAAAACGAAAAAAGAGGAGTACTTCGATAGGGAAATGAAGCGAATCAACAAATTGCTTGATCGACTTGTTGTGCTTCCATTGCCAGAAAAAGCAGATGGCTATGGGAAGATAAAGATGACGCTCCGATCATTAGGCAAACTTGCTGATGAGTTTGACATGATTATTGGTGGTCAAGCACTAACAGCTGGTTTGACAGTGGTGACAGATAATGTGAAACATTTCGAACCTATGCCGGAAGTGCAGGTCGAAAACTGGGTGACAAGATCATAAAGTTGCGACCAAAAACTCTAAACCTTAGATTGCTTTTTCTACCTTCACAAAATGATGCCTCGCAAGTGCTCTGCATTGATTTCATCGAATCTTCGATTTGGACGGAGTCAATGACGCGAAGCGGCACACCACACTCTTAACTCCTAACTCCTAACTCCTAACTCCTAATTCCTAACTCTCAACTCTCAACTCTCAACTCTCAACTCATCCTCTGGATTAACTCCATTGAATCTGCGATTTGCTTCGTGCCTCGCAAATCGCAGATTCGACGATGCAAAGCGAGTCAATGACGCAAAGCGGCAACTGCAACCTCCTACCTCAATACCTCCTACTTCAAAACCTCCTACCTCAATACCTCCCACCTCAATACCTCATACCTCCTACCTCCTACCCCAAAACCTCCTACCTCAAAACCTCCTTCCTCAACACCTTCCACCTCAAAACCTCCCACCTCAAAACCTCCTACCTCAACACCTCCTACTTCAAAACCTCCTACCTCAAAACCTCCTTCCTCAAAACCTCCTTCCTCAAAACCTCCTTCCTCAAAACCTCCTTCCTCAACACCTCCCACCTCAAAACCTCCTACCCCAAAACCTCCCACCTCAAAACCTCCTAACTCAATACCTCCTACCTCAATACCTCCTACTTCAAAACCTCCTACCTCAAAACCTCCCACCTCAACACCTCCTACTTCAAAACCTCCTACTTCAAAACCTCCCACCTCAAAACCTCCTACTTCAAAACCTCCTACCTCAAAACCTCCTACCTCCTAACTCAAAACAGCCAAAAGGCCTCCAACCGAACCTTTCGCACACACAGGCCATAGGCCATAAGCCATTTGCCATAGTAACCCGCCAACTTTTTTCAAAAATTCTTCCCTTTCATATTTTTTTTCATCTTTTTTAAAAAACATTCAACACTTATTCGTACCTTTGCAGCGCCAAATAGAGTAAAATCACAACTAATTAAATTATAACTAATTAACAATCAACAAATTAAACAAAAATGAAGAAATTATCTATTTTCTTGATGATGCTTTGCTTCGCCTGCTTCGGCGTGGCGAATGCACAGCAATCGTTGCCGTATAGCTACGGCTTCGAAAACTATGACCTGTCCGCTGACGGCTGGACTACGGCAAATCCGTACAGCAGCAATACCTCTGAATTCGGCATTGCCGCAGCCGCTAAACACAACGGCGATTATGGTTTCAGATTCTCATCTTATTCCAGAAACAACGCTGGCTATGACCAGTATCTGTTTTCACCCGAACTGGATGGTGCAAGAGGTGTTATTATGTCATTCTGGTATGCAGCCTCCTATTCTGCTACAGAATTATTCAAAGTAGGTTATTCCACTACCGACACGAATATTTCAAGTTTCACTTGGGGTAATGAGATTTCCACCAACAGCACCAGTTGGGCTCAATCCGAGGAGTATATGTTCCCGGCAGGCACCAAGTATGTGGCAATTTGGTATTATTCAAATTACCAATATCGCCTTTTCGTTGACGACTTTAGCTTCGCTGCCCTCCCAAGCTGCGTTAAACCTACCCTGAGCAACGAAGTAAACCTCGGCATGGAAAACGCCTCCGTGCAATGGACCGAAAACGGAACCGCCACCAATTGGGAACTCCAATACAGCACAAATGCCGACTTCTCGGGTGCCACTACTATTAACCGCAATGGTATTCCGGTATACAATATCAGCGACCTCTCTGCTGCTACCACATACTACGCCCGTGTCAGAGCCAACTGCGGCGGTGGCGACTATAGTGATTGGAGCAATGTGATTAGCTTCACCACCTGGGCCTGCGAAAATGCTACCGCTGTCGAATACAACTTGACTGACAGCTATGGTGACGGTTGGAACGGCAACGCCATCCGGATTTTTGATGGCTGTGGTGATTTGGTTGAGACCCTGACTATCGCAAGCGGTTCCACAAACAGCGGCACCCTCGATTTGTGCGGCGATTACTACCAGTTTGTTTGGGTTGCAGGTGGTTATGCCAGTGAAACCTCTTTTACCCTTACCGTCAATGGTACTGCCATTTACTCACAACAATCAGGTAGCAACCTCACCGATGGTCAAGTGCTTCACACCATCGGTATCCAACCGCCTGTTAAACCCACTGCGCTCACCGCTGGCACTCCTGGCGCTAACGAAGTGCAGTTGAGTTGGACCGAGAACGGCACTGCCACCACATGGCAGATCTGCATCAACGACGATGAAAACAATTTGGTTGTTGCCAACAGCAATCCTTTCACCTTGACCGGTCTGAATGCTCTTACCGCTTATACCGTGAAAGTTCGTTCCACCGACGGCACCAACGCAAGCTGCTGGTCCAATGTGGTTAGCTTCACTACCGACTCTTCTTGCCCCACCCCCACCAATTTGACCGCCACCAACGTGATGCCCACCTCCGCCACCTTGAACTGGGAAGGCAATGATGATGTTGAAAGCTACAATGTGAGATATAGAGTAGCTGCTGGTGATGTGACTATTTTCGAAGATGGTTTCGAGAACGGTCTTGACAACTGGACTATTTACACCCAAGGTGAGGCTCCCAATGCTGAAGGATGGGTAACTTATGATGCAAGCGGTATTAACGGTGTAACTAATCACGGTGGTTCATACGTAGTCAGTGCATGGAGTTGGGCTTCTAATGCTTACAATGCTGACAACTGGCTTGTCACACCTCAAATCGACCTCCAAGGCAATTTGAAATTCTGGGAAACCACTGCTGGCCAATGGCCTGATAGCTATGAAGTCCTCCTTTCTACAAGTGACAACAGCATCAGTGACTTTACTATCACCTTGCGTGAGATGCAACAAGCTACAGGTGACTGGTCAGAAGTGGTTATTGACCTGAGCAGCTATGCTGGACAGCAAGGCTACATTGCCATCCATCATGTAAGCTACGATGCCAACTACCTCTTCATTGATGACTTCGGTATCTATGGCACGCAAGATGCTGGCGAATGGATCAATGCTACTTCTACTACCAACAGCCTCGACATCACAGGCCTTTCTTCTTTAAAGAATTACGAATTCCAAGTGCAGGCCGTCTGCGGCACAGACGATGAAAGCGGCTGGTCAGACATCGCCAACTTCCCCACACCTGACGGTTGCGCCGTACCTACCGACCTCACTGCTGACGTCACAGGTAATGCTGCCGAGCTCAGCTGGACAGGCACTACCGAAACATACAATCTGCAATATCTTGAAGTTGATCCCACTGTGCCTGCCACTATCATTCTGAATGTTCCCGATGACATCTGGCAAGATGGCACTGGCTATCAGATGTTGCTCGATGCCGATGCTACGGCATACGGTGATGTTTTCACTGCCACTGGCGGATGGACAGCTACCGACTATAGCGCTTTTGAATACCTGATTCCAACTGATGCTGAGTGCAGTGCTGATGCCACTCATATCGTGCTTGAAAACAGCGTTTCAATTCAAATCCCCGCTGGAACTTATGACTGGTGCATTGTGAATCCTTCACCTGCTGACAGCAAGATTTATATTGCTGCAAGCAATGGTAACGTTGGTGGCCGTCAAGATGACTATGTCTTTGAGTCTGGCATGACTTATGAATTTACTCCGAGTTTGTACGGCAGTAACGACGGTATTGATGTCACCATCACCGATAATAATACTTGGACTCTCGTCGAAAGCGTCAACAACCCCTACACGCTTGAGAACCTCAGCGCTCAAACCACATATAAATATCAAGTGCAAGGCGTCGACTGCGACGGCAACGGCGGCACCACCGATTGGAGCGCCAGCGCCAGCTTCACCACGCCTGAGTTCTACACCAAGACCATCGAAGCCTACGAAGGCGACGGCGGCTATTATCTGATTGCCTCGCCTTTGGTCAATAACGTCGCTCCTACTGATGTGACGGGCATGATTACCGACAACTTGGGTGCAAATGTCGACGAGACCACCAGCACCTACGACCTCTACAGCTTCGACCAAGCTCAAGAACTCGAATGGCGCAACTACAGAGCCAGCAACTTCAGCTTAGTCAACGGCCAAGGCTATCTCTATGCCAGCAAGGAAGGCACCGAACTCGTCTTCACCGGCGCTGGTAACACCGGCAACACCCAAGACGTGACCCTCTACATGACCGACGCCGACGCCGACGCCGCCACCGGCCTCGACTTCCCCGACTGGAACCTCGTGGGTAACCCCTTCGCAAAGGACAATGCCTACCTGAACGACGGCCGTGCATTCTACTCCATGCAGAATAGCGGCGTGTATACTCCCCAACTTGGCCCCGTCGCCATCGGCCCCATGGAAGGCGTGTTCGTCGTAGCCAATTCTAACGAGGAGACCCTCACCTTCACGACCACACAACCCAACAAAAAGGTTGCTCAACTCACCCTCAACCTCACCAAGAGCGCTTCGGCAGGCTCAACCCTCTTGGACCGCGCTATCGTCAGCTTCGACGAAGGCAACCAACTGCCCAAGCTCCAGTTCAGAAACGGCAGCACCAAGGTCTACATGCCTATGGACGGTAAGGAATACGCTATCGTCAGCGCCGAAGCTATGGGTACCATGCCCGTCAACTTCAAGGCTGAGAACAACGGCAGCTACACCCTCAACTTCACTGCCGAGGAAGTGAACTTCGCCTACCTCCACCTCATCGACAACATGAACGGCAACGACGTCGACCTGCTCGCCAACCCGAGCTACACCTTCGACGCCAAGACCACCGACTACGAAAGCCGCTTCAAGCTCGTGTTTGCCGCCGGCAACAGCAACGACGACACCTTCGCCTTCTATAGCAACGGCAGCTTCGTCATCAACAACGAAGGCAACGCCACCCTGCAGGTGATCGACGTCAACGGCCGCATCCTCAAGAGCGAAAGCATCAACGGCTGCGCCAACGTCAACGTCAACGCCGCCCAAGGCATCTACATGCTCCGCCTCGTGAACGGCGACAACGTGAAGGTCCAAAAGGTCGTGGTAAGATGATTTGGAAGCCGTAAGCCATAAGCTGTAAGCTATAAGCTCAGCATCAACCAAGCTTATAGCTTACGGCTTAAAGCTTAAAGCTAAAAACAACAATTCAACAATTAAACAATCAACAATTAAACAACAAATACATCGATGAAAAAACAAATAATCACCCTCACCATCATCCTCGGAATGGCCATGACGGGTTTCGCCCAAAGCAGCATGTTTCACCGCGAGAATAGCGGCAACAACGGCAACGCTATATATCAAGAGAGAAGCTTCTTTACCAAGGAGGGTGGCACTGAAACGCCTCTTAACCCTGGACACGGTCAAGGTGGCAACCAGGACGCTGCTCCCCTCGGCAGCGGCATCGTCATGCTGACGGCCCTCGGCGCAGCTTACCTCGTGGGCAAGAAGCGTAGAGAGGAATAACGAGATTCCCCTAACGGGGAATGGAGTGAGGTGTAATTTATAAAGCGGCGGCTTGAGGATTTTGCAAGCCGTAAGATGCCTGAGGCCGCCGCCTTTAAAACCCAATAACGACACTCCATTCCCGCAGGGAATCTCCCAACTAAAATGGAGGTTCCCGTTACAATGCGGCGGCTTGTAGTGTCTACTGAGCGTAAACACTTCAAGCCGCCGCTATTTTAATTAATGACCTTACTCCGTTCCCGAAGGGAATCTCCCAACTATCAACTATCAACTATCAACTGGTAACTGACAACTGGATTGCTTCGTTCTTCGCAATGACGCGAAGCGGCAACTGCCAACTGAACAACTGAACAACTGAACAACTGTCAACTTACCTTCTATAGGGCAAGAAATAAACATTGGTATCCGCCGAAATCTTCACGAAGAAGCCTTGCATCGGGGGAATGGGACCAGCCATGAGGGTCGTCATTTCTCCCGCCTCGTCATAAAACATGACCTCCATAGGTGCATTGTTTTCGTCGTAGATATAGGCAGCGCAGGTGAAAGGATTGCCTAACAAGTACCACCCGCTGTTTTGGTTTTCGCCATCAGTATAAGTGAGCGGCAATGAAACACCCAAAGAGGGATTAGTGGGACAAGTCATAGAAAGATCGATGACTTGAGGACTGGCATAGAGATACCCATTAAAAGCTGCAAGCGAATCAATGGCCACCTGCTTGTTGTTCCGCCATTCCTCTCCCCTCATGCTGTTGTCGAACATATAAAAGTCGTTGCCTTCGGCGGCAGTCATGGAAGCGGGAACATCAACCTCCTGGCTAATAGGGAAGGCCAACAGCTGGTAGCGATCCATGTTGCCAGTGTAGGCTGGAATGCGTTTCTTCATTGTCACCTCAAGTCCTGGAGTATTATGCTTTAGTTGACCTCCATCGTTGATGGTGATGGAGCCGCCTTCTTCAACGGTGATCTCATTGGCAAATGCCACATGACGGGCAGGAATGATGGCATTGGCTCGGATAATGACATTCCCTCCCTTAGGCACTTTGCCTCCCAACCAGTTGGCAGTGCCTCCCCAGTTACCGTCACGGACGAAAACGAAATCGTTGGGATAAAATTCGTTAGTGTAATAGAATGTAACTTTCGGCAGGAAATTCTGCTGACTGACAGAAAAGCCAGATCCGCCCACCGAAGCTCCTGGCGCCGTAACGCCCAACCAAGAGCAAGAGCTATATTGTCCGCTCAAGGTTTGTTTGAAGCCTATCAAAAGGTTTCCGCCCTTGTATGGGAATGGGGTATCTAAGGTAACCACCATTATGCCATCGTTGATTTCGAGATGGGCTTTGTTCATCACCTTTTCCAACATGTTCCAGTCGGTGAATACCAACATGGTGGGAGCATTGGTTTCGGCCATATACACCTCAAATTGGGCATTGTCCCAATGGGAATGAAGGCTCGTCACGGAGCCATAGAAGGCTAGCTTGTTGATGGTGGTGTGTTGAATGTCGGCCAAGTCGGCAGCGGGGATGATGAACTGGCTACTGATATGGCCATCGACCCATGTGCCATAAATAGGCACAATGTCATTGGTGGTGTCGGCGGGGTCATTCACGGTGAAGAAATAGTCATTCGTGGGTGTGAAAGCGATGGCTTCGCTCCAGATACTTTCGCCGTCTTGGCTGCCACAGTTGGCTTTCACGCGGGCATAGCAGGTTGTCTCGGCGGCGAGGTTAGTAAGGACTTTCGAAGGTGTGCCACTCACGTTCACCGCAATGGCTCCTGTAAAGTCAGAGGCCGTGCCATATTCGATCACCCAGTCAGTGGCGTCACCTGTTTCTGTCCAACTCAGCGTGGCAATGGTACCGTTACCCGGGGTGAGGGTAGCCGCCAAGTTCGTAGGTTGAGGGCAAGTGACCGGGGTAGTGAAACGCATAGTGGAACTCCAGTTGCTATAACTAGTGTTGCTGCACTTGCTGCGCACCTTAACGGTGTGAGTGGTTCCACCTGCGAGACCTTGCAAAGTGTATGACATAGAAGTGACATCGATTAGATGAGATTCGTCATCGTTCAAGCAAATCTGCCATGCTGAAGCTGAAGAGCTCCAACTAAATACGGCAGAGTGACCTGTAATGGCTCCTATGGATAAATCAATAGGTTTTTCGCAGTCGTTGGGCGTCCCGAAAACAAGCTGCATATTTGGCCTGAAGGTCTTTTGCCAGTCGGTGATGGAACTAGGCGACGGAAGCACTGTAGTAGGCAAATAACTATAGCCGTCTCGGTGCGCCATTAGCACAGAGTTCGTCGTTGTGGCAGTGTATTGCCATGTAAAAGAGGGACCCGCCTGTTGGCCTGAGGTCTTGTTCACTGCGATAAGTAAGGTCCTGGTAGGGTCGTAAATGAAGGCTCTGTCAAGGTCAAAAGTGGTCCAAGCATTCGTTTGAGGTACGAGTGTTCCCGTATATACGATATCGGCATTCGAAACGGGGACCATCGTTGCACCGAATTCGTTAATGTCTACATTCTTCATGTAAACGGTGAAGGTATAGTCAAAGCCATTGGAGCCCGTTGGGGAGTAGAATCCCAAATTCACAATGGTGTTTGTCGTCGGATGACCAGCAGCGATTTCAGCTGACGGGACAAGCATTTCCACAAAAGAATAATTGAAGTACTGGTCGATTGGAGCAGCATAGTGTGAGGTAGAGGATGTCGCATCACCTATAGTCACTATTTGTGTCTTTGCCACCAAAGGCATGAAAGTTGCCATTAGCAACATGAAAAAATGTAACTTTCTTTTCATTGATTTAAATTTGTTTCTATTGAGGGTGCAAAAATACGGATTTCTCATGTTAAAGATAAGAATTTTTTACTATTTTTGCGATTTTAAAATTGCTTAATTTCATTTTTATTCTTTTTCCTAAAAATCAATACATTACAATGTGTTTTAACTACAAGAGATTACTATTCATTCTATCCTTGGTGCTACTGATGCCACGGATAACTCATGCACAAAGCATAACCATTGGGGACATAACGACGGGAGACGGCGACTACAACGTTCCATTCAACCACTATTACAATTACTCTTTCGTTGAGCAAATTTACACTGCCGACGAAATACAACAGGCTGGAGGAGGTTCTGGAATCATCACTTCTATCAGCTTCTATCGAAAGCCCAATTCCTTAGATATGAATCCAACTCAAGCGCTGAGCAGCAATATTGTCCTTTACATGAAAAATGTGGATCAAGCCACCTTCCCTGATAACATGAATTACGTGCAGGTGACTCCAGCCGACATTGTTTATGAAGGCGCTTTCAACATTCCTGTTACCGAAGGTTGGATTACTATCACGTTGGACACCCCTTTCAACTATGACGTGACAGAAAACTTGCTCGTCGCCGTGGACGAAAACACCAATAATTACGTTAGACGACACTTCTCCTGCACAGTCAAGCCAAATACGGTCCATTCCTTTTATTCCGACAACTACAATCCCAACCCTTACAATCTGTCGTCATTCATCAATGGCATCCAAACATTCTTTAATGCGAGACACAATGTTGTGATGGAATTCAGGGCCAACATTCGGTTCAACCTCATCCCCAATGAGGACAGCAGCTGTTCGAAGCCAGCCTCCTTAATTTGCACCGACACAACCGCCACCTCTGCCACCCTCGCCTGGGATGGAGGCAGCGGCCGCTACAATGTGGAATACAAGAGACTTTTCGATCCATATTGGACATCCGCCCTTATCAACACCGAAAGCCTCTCCACTACATTGACCAACTTAGAAGAGAACACCAAATACAAGGTAAAAATACAAAGTTTGTGCGGAGACAACTCATTCAGCAGCTGGAGGGTCGTGGAATTCCAAACCAAGTGCAGTTCTGTTGATGAATTCCCTTGGATAGAAGACTTCGAGAATCTCTACGAGGGCGAAATACCAGGCTGCTGGGACAACAACGAAGGCACGACCATACATATTGCCGCCGACAATAAACCCTCTAATTATTATTGGTGCTTTACGAATGGCCAACAAGGCAAAGGCAATTCCAATGGCACTGGCCACAATGGATCGAAATGCGTGCGTTTCGATTCGTTCTACAACCCTATTGACAGAACCAACTTCCTGAAAACTCCACGGTTAGACTTCCCAGAAGACGTCCTCATGCTGTTCAAGTTCTGGTACAGGAACCCCACAGGAGGCGACTTTTCTGTCTACCTCTCCACCGATGGCGGCAATACCTATATCGAAACCCTCGCAGCCAACCTCCCCAACCAGTCGGAATGGACCGAAGTGATAATCGAGCTTGACGACTATATGGGAGCACAAGATGTGGTCATCGCCTTTAAAGGCATCTCAAACTACGGAAATGGCGATGCTTTCATCTATCTGGATGACATCACTATCACGGAATTCACCCTTACCAGAGACATTGTCCACTATACTGCAGGCGAGAACGACCATTATCACCTCATCGCCTCCCCCATCGGAGCAGTAAGTCCCGAACAAGTGCCAGGTCTGCTCGACAACAAATTCGACCTCTACTATTTTGACCAAACCCAAACTAAGGAATGGATGAATTACTGGAGCAACGACTTCGACCTCGTTCCTGGCAAGGGTTACCTCTACGCTAACAGCAGAGACGTCACGCTGTCCTTCATTGGGAAACCTTACGATGGTGACGGCAAGGTAGTGTTAGTCAGATCTAATGAAAGCAAACTCCCTGGTGTCAACCTCGTGGGCAATCCTTTCCCCGACACCGCCTATGTCGACCGCAACTTCTATGTAATGAACGCCAATGGTACAGATTTTGAAGCTGCCAACCGCAATTACGTCGAGGCCATGGAAGGCATCATTGTAATTGCCGAAGAAGACGGCGAAGAGCTGACCTTCCATCGCGAAGCACCCGCCAAGAGCGCTATGCTCACCATTAACCTCAGCGGCCCTTCCTTTAGCGACCGCGCCATAATCCGCTTCGACGAAAGCGACATGTTGCCCAAATTCAAAATCGACGACAACAGCACCAAGCTCTATATCACCCAAGGCAACACCGACTATGCCGTGGTGCGCAGTGAAAGCAAAGGAGAACTACCCGTCAGCTTCAAGGCTGAAAGCGACGGCAGCTACACCCTCAGCATCAGCAACGAAGGAGTCAGCTTCGGCTACCTCCACCTTATCGACAATTTGACTGGTGCCGACGTTGACCTACTGGCCAACCCAACCCCTGAGACTGAGGCCCCTGAGCCTGTCGAAGGGCCGACTGTCAAAGCTACCTACACCTTCGAGAGCCAAGCGGGCAACTTCGCCAAACGCTTCACAATTACCTACGAAGTGAAATAATGTAATAGAGATTCCCAAAAACGGAATCTTGTAGGGCTGTCATACCATGGCAGCCGCTTGAAAATCGCAAACAAGCGGCCGCCACAATGTGACAGCCCTACATCATTATAATATCCATTCCCATACGGGAACCTTTACCTCAGCCAAATCACCTGGCCAGCACGCAGGCGCGTGCCTTCTTTGAGGCTATTCTTGCTCAAGATTCGCTCTGGCTTCACGGCGAAGCGAAGCGCCACATCGCGGAGGGTCTCGCCTTCCTGAACGGTGTATTTCTTGGCTTTCCAGTTCCTGTTTTTCAGCTTTGCTAAATACACCACATCACCGCTATGGAACACCATCTCGTCGGGACGTCTCAGCAGGTTGTATTCACAAAACTTCTTGTATTTCAAGCCAAATGCTGCCGCTAAGCCTTCTGGGGTCTCCCCTTCCTTGGCGAAGACGAAACGCACGCCGTTATTCTCGTAGATGAAGCGTTTCTCGGCAGTCATATCGACCAACTCGAAGACGGAGCGGTCGTTAGGCGAATAGGCCAGCTCAAGCAGTTCGTCCTCAGGGGCGATGTCGGGCAACTGGTCATCGTCGGTCATTTGTCCAAGCGCAATTTTGTCGTATTTGGTGAGGTCGTACAGATCGATACGGTCGATAAGCAACTGGGCGTACTTAGGGTTGGTGGCATAACCCGCCGCCTTCAGGCCCTTGGCCCAGCCACGGTAATCGGTGATTTCGAGGTCGAAAAGCGCGGCATAGCGACTGCGACCGCTGAGAAACTCGGAATGGTCCTTAAACGACTCCTCGGCGTTCCTGTACTTGCGGAAGCACTCGTCCTTGGCGTCGTCGTCCATGATGTAGGTATCGCCTTCCCAGCCCTTGTGGCACTTGATGCCGAAGTGGTTTTTGGCTTCGCGTGCCAAGGCACTGTTGCCCGCCCCCGACTCAAGCAAACCTTGCGCCAAAGTGATAGAGGCTGGAATCTTGTGGGTTTTCATCTCGCGGATGGCGATGTCTTTATAGGTCTGGATGTATTCCTCAGGGGTGATTCTTTGAGCGAAAAGGCTCATTGGGAATAGCAAAGTCAGGAGTAGGGCGAGGTTTTTCATTTCTTTACGATTTTCTAACTATGGCCTATGGCCTATGACTATGGCTGATGGCTGTTTCAGCAGGCTGTTTGGCTTTTTGCCTTTAGCAATTAGCCTATAGCAAACAAGCACTTATGCTAATAGCCAAATGCTAACGCCTAACAGCCACAATTGCCATAGGCCATAGTCATCAGCCATAGTAAATCAACGCAAAATCCATGAAAAACGTATAAAACTAAAATAAAAATGCCCTAACTCCGAAAAAATCCGTATTTTTGAAGCCAATTTTCACAAAACCATGGATACAACACGCCTTTTCAAGTATTTCCCTGAGCTGAGCGACAAGCAGAAAGAGCAGTATAACCAACTGAAAGACTTATACTTGGATTGGAATAGCAAAATCAACGTCATCTCCCGCAAGGACATGGAGCACTTTTATGAGCACCATGTGCTGCACTCATTGGCCATCGCCAAATACTATGAGTTGCTGCCTGGGATGAAGGTGATGGACTTGGGCACGGGTGGCGGTTTCCCTGGCATCCCCTTGGCCATCATGTTTCCGCAGACCGAGTTCTATCTCATTGACGGGACGGGGAAGAAAATCATGGTGGTGAATGCCGTGAAAGATGCCATAGGCTTGGAGAACGTGGTAGCCGAGCACAAACGTGCCGAAGAAGTGAAGGAAAAGTTCGACGTGATTACCGGTCGTGCCGTGATGACCTTGCCCGAAATCGCCAACCTTGCTGGCAACAAGTTGAGAATCAGAGGCGACGCAGAGGCGGGCGGCATCCTTTACTTGAAAGGCGGCGACCTCACGGATGAATACAAGGCCCTGAACCGCTACTGGAAACATAAACAAGTGGCGATAAGCAAATGGTTTACAGAGGAGTACTTTATGGAGAAATTTGTGGTACATTTATATTAACTAAGATTCCCCTGAGGGGAATGGAGTAAAAAGTGTTTTATAAATGCGGCGGCATAAAGAATCAATAACTTAGAAGACACTTGAAGCCGCCGCTGATAAAAAAACGGCAGCACTCCATTCCCGAAGGGAAACTCAAAAAAGAACAAACAATTCAACAATAAACAGTTCAACAATTCAACAATAAACAATTCAACAAATGAAAAAACTAACCTTAACCCTTCTGGCAATGCTTGCCCTCAGCGCGACCATGTTCGCCCAGCAAGCCATGCCCGTGCCCTTCGACCAGAACGTCAGAAGAGGCAAATTAGAGAACGGATTGACCTACTACATCCGTCACAACGAGAAACCCGCCCAGCGCGCCAACTTCTACATCGCGCAGAAGGTCGGTTCCATCCTTGAAGAAGACGACCAGCAAGGTCTGGCCCACTTCCTCGAGCACATGGCCTTCAACGGCACCAAGAACTTCCCCGGCAAGAACCTGCTCAACTACATGGAGCACAACGGCGTGAAGTTCGGTGAGAACGTCAACGCTTGGACCAGCATCGAGCAAACCGTCTACATGCTCACCAATGTGCCTACCACCAACATGAACCTCGTTGACTCGTGCATCCTCATCCTTCACGACTGGTCGAGCTTCATCTCCTTGGAAGGTCCTGAAATCGACAAGGAACGTGGCGTCATCCTCGAAGAGAAGCGCACCCGCAACGATGCCCAACAGCGCATGTGGGAGAAGATGCTGCCCGAGATTTATCCTAACAGCCCCTATGGTCACCGTATGCCTATCGGTACCGAGGAAGTCATCACCGGCTTCGACCACGAGGCCCTGCGTGCTTACTACCACAAATGGTATCGCCCCGACCTGCAAGGCATCATCATCATCGGCGACATCGACGTGAATGAAGTGGAGAACCACCTGAAGGCCATCTTCGAAGACATCCCCGCCCCCGTCAACCCCGCCGAGCGCACCCGTTTCCAAGTGGCCGACAATGCCGACCCCATCGTGAGCATCTGCACTGACCGCGAAGAGACCAACTACAACATCTCTGTGTACTACAAGCATGATGTCATCCCGAACGAGGAGAAAGAAGACATTCAGTATTGGCTGAAGGGTTACATTGACGACCTCGTCGCCACCATGTATAACAACCGCATGGAAGAACTGACGCAAAAAGCCAACCCGCCATTCATCTTCGGCTATGGCTACTACGGCACCTTCTTCGTCAGTGACACCAAAGACGCCTGGACATCTTTAGCCTACGCCAAGGACAAAGAGGGTATCGACGAAGCCCTCAACGCCATCGTGGCCGAGAACAAACGTATGCAGCAATACGGCTTCACCGAATCAGAATTTGAGCGCGCCAAGGCCGACCTGATGAAACAAATCGAAAGCCAATATGACGAGCGCGACAAGCAGGAAACCAACAGATACTTCTACCCCATCCTCAGCCACTTCCTCACCAACGAACCGCTGATGGGCA
>JAEETH010000050.1 GCA_016290215.1 Bacteroidales bacterium | reverse complement strand
GCCATTACCAAAAGGCGAGATATCCAGCCGTAGGGATGGTATCAATAATAAATAATGTTCAAATCAAGGCGTTTTTCCTGCAATTGCTCGACGGCGCGTTTCTTTACCTTGGTGTTGTAGACCTTCAATTGTTTCAGCGTCGGGATGTTTTCGACAGGCGAGATGCTACGCACGGAAGTGTTGTTGACAAAGAGGTTTTCTAACTTCTGAAGGCCCGATAGAGGCTTCAACGACTTCACGGGCGTGCCGCTGGCATTGAGGGTAACCAAGTTGTTCATCTTGGCAAGCGGAGCCAAATCATCGACTTGTGTGTTTTCGATGTTGAGCAGTTCGAGCAGCGTGCTTTCCTCGATGGGTTTCAAGCTGCTGACAGGATTGTTCTGCACATTGAGTTCTACCAAAAACTCCTTGTAAGCCAAAGGCTGCAAGTCGCTCACGCTTTGGTTGTTGATGGTAAGACGTTCAAGCCACGTCAGGCTGGTAAGCGGCTCGATGGAAATAATGGGGAACTCAGGGGTGATTTCAAGTTCCCTCAAATCCAGGATTTGCTGCAATTCAAGGGGACTCGGCGTTTCCGCTTGTGTGCCGACGGCATTGCGGAAGATGGCTTGCCAAATTGGGTCGAGGGTGTTCCACCATGTCCTCAGCGCCTCGGTTTGATACAGCACAGTCACTTGACGTTGTTTTTCCTTCAAGGCCACAACCTGCCTCTTTCCGATGGTGGTGCTATCGGCTTCTATCACTTCAATATGATCGTCATTGGCCAAGGCCGAAAGGTCGTTGACTGGTGTATTCATGATGTTGAGATACCTCAAATTGCCCATGTCCTGCAAGGGTTTAAGGTCGTTGATATAGGTATGCGCAATGTTGAGCGACTCCAAGTTGGCCAAACCTTGAATAGGTTGCAAGAATCCTATCTCAGTGTTGGCGATGTTGAGCGAGCGGAGGTTGGTCAAGCGGCTGACAGGCAACAGGTTTTGCATAAAGGTATTGCCCGAAAGGTCGAGTTCCTGCAAATTGATGACTTGGTGCAATTGCTCGGTAGTCGGCTCCGAATCGACCTTAATCTGCTTTGAAAACACAGCTTTCCAATACAAAGGAAGGTTGTTCCACCAATTCCTCAGCGCCTCGGTGTCGAAGATGACCAAAGTGAATGGGTTGTCTTTGGTGAACGCACTGGCCTCGGCATCGCCGATATTGGTATGGTCGCAGTAGATTTTGCTCAAACGGCGGTTGCCTTTCAGTGGCGAGAGGTCGCGGATGGAGGTGTTGCTGCAATAAAGCTCTCGCAAGTTTTCCATCTCGCTCAAAGCCTGCAAGTTGCTGATGGCAGAGCCTGAGATATTGAGGCTTTGCAAGTCCTTCAAGTTGCTGATGGGACCAAGGTCGCGGACGGATGTATTGCTAATGTCCAACGACTTCAGCTGGGGCAACTCCTGCAAGATGCCCACGTTGGCAATCCGCGTTCCGCTCAAATTGAGCGAGGTAAGGTTGGTGCAACTCTTCAGGTTGGAAATCCTGCTGACCTGAGTCTCTGCAAGGTTGAGCTTCTGAAGGTTGCGCAACGATGTCAGTGTTCCAAGGTTTTCGACGATGGTATTGGCCACTTCAAGTTCCTCGAGGGAGAGATTGTATTTCAGTGCCGTGATGTCCTCTATCAAGGTGGAATTGGCACGCAACACTTTCAATTTGTTGAGGTTACGAACAGGTGAAAGGTCATCGATGGAAGTTCCTGAGATGTCGAGCCATGTGAGGTCCGACAGCTCGCTGAGCGGCTCCAAAGAGATGATTTCGCGGATGCCCGAGATGTCGACACGCTGTTTTTGGGTGACAAGCTTCAGTTTGGCATCAAGTTCGGCCATGTCGTTTTTGAAGAACTTATCCTTAAGGATTGTCTCTCCCGTAGAAGGGTCGATGGCGGGATAGGAAGCCATGAAGTCGGCGGAGCTAATCATTCCGACGCTTTCCATGGGGATGCTGTCGTAAAGCATGATGTCGCTGCCAAGACGATTTTTCCAGTTCATCGACAGGCCGTTCCACCAGTTGCGGAGTGCTTCTTTCTCGTTGATTTTGGTGGTGTAGATGCTCGCAATCTTGATGCTGTTGTTTTGGCGGTCGAGGTTGATTTCGACAAAGCGGTTCCTAACGTCGTCGACCGTTTCATCAGTGATGGTTTTGGCGGTCAGGTGACGCGTCATCGTGGCCTTGAAAAAGATGGTGCCATCGTCTCTCGTGCTGTTGGCGATGCTTTGCAAGTCGAACTTGAAATTAGCCCACTTGAAGAAAAAGTCGATGTCCTTGAGATAGGCCTGAACATCCTTATTAATAGGGGTCTTGCGGTTCACGTCTAAGTCATCTTCAATCTGCACCTTGTCGTCGATGAAGATTTTGCTCCAGCTTTCCGTGAAGACGATTTCCTTTTCCGCTGCCAACGCGGTACTGTCGCCGATGAAATTCAACGTCTCCTCCAGGTAGGTGATCATCGTCTGGATTTCGTTTTCATACTTGGCGACTTCGTCTTTGGAAAGTTTTTGTGCCTGACTACCCAAGGTAAAGCCCAGCAGCAATAGGGATAATATGGCTATCTTTTTCATGGTTGATAAAATTTGATGAGGTTGGTTTTTTCCTTTTCCGGCATGTAAACGACATTCGACATGAGCCAGCCGCTGTTGAGACCCGAGCGGTTGAACCACGACACTTCAAAATACCAGTCCTTGATTTGCAGGACATGGAATTTGACGCCGTCGACATGCTGAAACACCATCTTGCCCTGCTTGATCTCGTAGAAAAACAAGGTCAAATAATCGGGTTGGAATTCTTTTGAAGCATAATATTCGATGACTTCAGAGTTTTGGAAAGCCTTGTAGATATTCATAAAGTCGAGCTCATGGCTCATGGGATGCAGGAAGTGTTTTTCCCTCTCGGCCAATTCACCCGTCGGAAACAGCTTGTTGAACTCGGAGAAATACACGTTGGTGAGCACCCATTTCGAGCCCAAGCCTTCTTTCTCGACGGCCAAAAAGAGCATCACATTGACGGGCTTGCCATTGTAGTTGAAGGTACACGACACTTCGGAATACCATTTGCCGCCGAGGAAAGTCATATAGGTGGAGTCGCCTTTGGTGACGTCTTCGATGAAATAGCGCTGCAACTCGGTTTGGGTGCCGTACTTCTCCTGGTCGAAAAGGATGGGCAGCGAAGTGCGGCGCATTTCGTTGCTGCGGTATTTGGGGTCTTTGGGGTTGAGCCTATTGCCAAACTGGTCCTCCTCGTAGTTGAAGCGGCGCATAAACTGCCCCATCTGCTTGGTCATGGCATAGAGCTCAGTTTCGTCCATCTTAAAATCGCCAATCGTCTGGGCAATCGATGTCGAAACCCACAGCAAGCCTATAACCAAAAACGTTATTTTCCCAAATCGAGTTCCCATTCAACTCTAAACTCTGAACTCTAAACTCTAAACTATCTATTCGTGGTTTCCTTCACACGCATATCACCCAGCAACACATCCCAGAAGCCGATGGTGCGGCCACCGATTTGGGTTTCCTTGCGTTTCACGTAGACGGTGATGTCTTTCTTGGTTGTGTCCTTATACACCATGTTGCCCTCTTTGTCGTAGCCGCGGAAGGTCTGGAAGATGGTGATGACACCCACGTAAGTGCCGTCGGGTTGGCGTTGCAAGTCGCTGACATACTCGATGTTGTACCATTCAATTTCGACGCGGTCGTAGTTGAGGCGCATCAGGTGCTCGAAATACTTGCGAACACGGTAATAGGTGATTTGGTTGGAGCCCAACGAAGAGACACCAATTTCAGCATCGCTCATGAAAAGCTCCTCGGCGCGGTCGATGACACGGTTGGCCTCGCTGAAAGGCGTTTCTTTCGAGCCGACGATTTTGATGTATTTGCTCAGGTCTCTCACCTTTTCCAAGGCGAGGCTGTCGATGGCCTGTTTGCGTTCGAAACTCAGTTCGTCTTGTGCCAAGGTAACACCCGCAAAGCACAGGACTAAAGCTAATGTGGCAATGATCTTTTTCATTTCTTTATCAGTTCAAGTTCGTTAATCTTTCCGTTGGCGTTGTATTTGATGTCGTGCACCTTTTCAGCCGCCTTCTTTTGGTCCTTCAGGTAGTTGAGGTACTTCTCGATGGTGGTCGGGCGGTCGTAGTCGTTGAAGCCTTGGTTTTGCTTGATGATGATGAGCACCGGCGTGTTGGGCGACTCAAACAATCCCAAAGTCTCGCTGATAACGCGGTTGGCTTGGCTGACACTACCGGCATTGGCGATGCTGCTGAAATTGCGTCCCAAGACGACATCGGCGGCGTTGGCTTTTTCGCGTTCCTCGGCGGCGCGGCGTTCCTCTTCCTCTTTTTGGGCACGCTCGCGGGCCAGTTTCTTTTCCACTTGATAGATAAGGTCGTCGACCTCAGCGTTTTGCAAGTTCCAATCCTTGATGGTCTGCACGCGGGCTTCCTTCTCTTCGAGGGTCCACAGGGTCTCGTCGTCGAGGATGGCATTCAGATCTTGCACGGCCTGTTCGACTCTTGATTTGTACTCAGCCTCAGCGGCTTCCTTGGCAAGGCGTTTCTTGCTCTTGCAACTGGTGGTGCCTCCTAACGTGATGAAAGCGGCAAGAAGGACCATCATGACGGTTGTGATTTTGCTTTTCATTGTATTTCTATTCGATTTAAAATTCAAGATTCAAAATTCAAGATTCAAAATTCAAAATTCGGAATGATTTTTCAGCATCGGTTTTTCTTCTATAACTCATACCTGCCTAATAAATTGCAAAAGTACTGCTTTTTTTGTTGCACAAGGCGAAATAGAGCAAAATTAATGCCAAAGTATAGATCTATTAAGAAGGATTGGTTTTTTAGGCCTCAACAGGTATGTCATCCCTGCGTGGGCAGGTGGGCAAAGGCATGGGATCTATGCCTGTTGAGGCCGTCCAATAAGATTATTACCTTCTTTGACCGCTGTCCATAGATTGACTACGTCGAATCTTCGATTTCCATCCACCCCACAACCTCTGCGGGAATGACATGGGCAGCTGGTTTAACGCTCAACCTAATGGGAGACTCTTGATGACCTTATAAATCGGCCCCGTAGGTTGCAAGATGCTTTGGAAATACACCAATTCCTTCACATCGGCATGGAGGTAGGTCTTTGGCTCGATGGTGTTGTAGATTTTCAAAAAGAACTGCTTGTCGACCAACGACTTGATGCGACAAACGGTGAGGTGTGGCACAAAGTTCTGACGGTCACGTAGATAGCCCAAGTCGTCGAAAGCGTCCAAAAGGTCGGCTTCGAGGTCAAACAAGGCTTGGGGTTGGTCGTTCATGCCGAGCCATAGCACTCGGGGCACATTGTTGCTACCAAAAAGTCCCGTTCGGTCGAAATCCATGGTGAAAGGCTGGTGCCGTTTGGCCACCTTTTGACAAGTCTCGATGATAGCGGGAATATCGTCGACAGGCGTGCTGCCGAGGAATTTCAACGTCATGTGTATCTGATTGGTCTTCACATAGTTGATATACTTTTCGTGCTGAAGGTTTTTCTTCAGTCTTTCCACCATGGCTGGAAATTCTGTACCGCAAGGAATGGAAATGGCTAAAAAGGTTCGTTTGGTAAACATAAGGAATAATTTTGGTTGCAAAAATAGGCTTTTTCTTCCCTATTCAACAAATTTCCGTATTTTAGCCCTTTCAAAAACAAACCTCATCATGAACACTTACTCCATTGGAATCGACATTGGCGGCACCAACACCGACATTGGGCTGGTGCGCGACGACGGCCGCTGCTTGGCCAAGAAAAATCTGCCCACCAACAAATACTATGATGCATCAATCTATGTGTCAGATATTTACAGCCAAATCAAATACTTGATGGCTGAAAACGGTGTCGAAGCCATCGATGGCATCGGCATTGCAGCGCCAGCGGGCAACTACTACACGGGCTGCATCGAAAATGCCACCAACCTCAACTTCAAAGGCATCGTCGACTTGGCAGCAGCTTTCCGTTCGCATATCGACGTGCCAGTGGTCGTTTCCAACGATGCCAACGCAGCCGCATACGGTGAACTCGTGTATGGCGGTGCCAAGGGAATGAAAAATTTCATCACTTTCACCCTCGGCACGGGCGTGGGTAGCGGCATCGTGGTGGACGGCAAACTAGTCCACGGCAAGACCGGCGGCGCGGGCGAACTGGGCCATGCCATCCTCATCCCCGAAGGCCGTCCCTGCGGCTGTGGGCGCAAAGGCTGCCTTGAGACCTACACTTCGGCCACGGGCATCCGTCGCACAGCTCTCGAGATGATAGAAGGCACCCCCGATTACGTGGGCGCACTCTCTATGGTGCCTCCCGAGGAGCTGACGAGCAAGATGGTGGGCGATGCCGCCAAATATGGTGATGCCTTGGCCATCAGGGTCTTCGAAAAGACGGGGTATTGGTTAGGCATAGCCTTGGCCAACGCCGTAGCCTTCAGCGGTCCCGAGGCCATCTTCTTGATGGGCGGTCCCGTGAAGGCTGGCGAGGTGCTGATGAAGCCCGTGCGCGAGTCGTTCAAGAAACACCTGTGCTTCGTCTACGACGGCAGCGTCGACGTGCGCGTCTCCGAGTTGCCCGACAACGATGCGGCTATCCTTGGGGCTGCGGCGTTATCGAAGGCGTAAAATGCTGAGATTCCCTTCGGGAATGGAGGTCAGTGGTTGTTATTAACTGCGGCGGCTTGTGGTATTTACGAGTCGTAGGTATCTTTAGCCGCCGCTTTTAATAAGTATAACTTATTCCATTCCTGCAAGGGAATCTCTTTATTTATCACTCATCCTTAAGCGATTTCACCGGATTCATCCGCGCGATGCGCCAACTGCTCACGCCAATCACGATGGCCACGATAGCCAGCACAATCGCCGCTGCGCCGATGAAATACCACGGCGACAGGTTGATGCGGAACGCGAATTGCTCGATCCACTTGCGGGCCACGAAGAAGGCTCCCACTGCACCGACGACGGCGGCCACCAACGACAGCTTCAACACCTCGCCGACGAACATCCCGACGATTTCGCCCGACACCGCGCCATGCACTTTGCGGATAGCAATCTCCTTGCTGCGGCGGTTGGCCTCATCGCTGACATAGCCAATCAATCCGATGAGCGAAATGAGCAGGGCAAACAAAGCCCCAACCAAAATGGTGTTACGCATCTTGCGGTTGTCGGCATATTGGGCACGTACCTCGGCGGCATACGACTTCACTTCCATTTCTTCTCCATCGGAAGCAAACTCTTTGATGGCTTCAAGGATCTTTTCCCTCGTGGCTTTGTTGGCGTGGTTCACTTTGACTAACAGATAACGCATGGGATGCATACTGGTTTTGCCAAAATAGACGCCATCGAAATTGGTTCCGCTGTATAAATCGCCATGGAAATAACAGCTTGGCTTCAGGTTCGGGTCGAGGGCACTGCCCACGCGAATGCTGCGATAAACGCCAGAAACGGTTAACGGCTCAACATGCACACTGTTTCCAACACGGAAAAAGCTGTGGTCAGAGATATAAAGCTGTTTCCCAACCGCACCATCGCTCCAATCCTCATGTTCCATCATCTTCTCAATCAGGCTCTCACTAACTGCCACCTGCGACGAGTCAACAGGGTAGCTGCCTGCGATGAAGGGTATCTCCATGAGGTCGTAGAAACCATCCGTGACGCAATAGCCGTCAGCGAGCAGAATCATCGTTGACATTTCTGGGTACTTCATCACCACATTGCCTTCGGCGAACTGGTAAGGCAAGATGGCACAAGCCTCCACACCTTCAACCTCGGGCAACGAGTTCAGCTTATTCACCATCAAGTCGCGCGTCTTGACCGTTCGCGCATCAATGTAATACAGGTTCTTATAGTTGTAACCCAAATCCTCGTTGGCGAGGAATTCATATTGCCCCGTCACAACGAGCAGCATCGACACGATGAACACATTCACCGCCACTTGCAGGCTCAACAGGAAAAGTTTCCAACGGCGCATGTTCATGCTAAAGTTGCGGATGGCTTGCCAAACGGGAATGCGTGTGTAAAGCAAACCTGGCACAACCACCGAAAGCACGAATATCACCACAATGACCACCGCGATGGTACGCATGCTTTTCCCTACTAACATCGTGGTGAAAGAAACTCCCAATAAATTGGTAATCAAATTACTGCCAGCAAGAATCAGCAAAGCCGCGAGCACCAATGACAAGCCGATGTGAATGGCCGCCTCCTTGAGAAGCATCCCATAAATCTCACGACCGCCCGCACCGAAACACTTTCGGATGCCGATTTCCTTCGAGCGTCTCACCATTGAGGAAATTACCACAAGAATATAGTTCATCAAACTAATGAAAATCAACAAGAACGCCACGATGGAAAGTATGATGACGGTGTTGCGCACCTCGGGGTCGGAAGTGTGTAGTTTGTTGAACGGAACCAGATGATAACGCACTTCGTAGCCTTCCTCTGTCTTTAGCTTCTCCAAGTCTTGATGCGTGGCCTGCATCTTATGGATGGCCTCGTCAAGTGAGTGTGGGTCGATGCCTTTCTGCAACTTGACATAACCAGTGTACATATCGTTGAAGACCCAGTTTTCCGTCGATTCCTTTTGGTAAATATTCAGCGAAAACATCACACCGAACGAAAACGAGCCGTTGGCGGGAAGGTCTTCAAACACTGCCTCCACCACATATTTGGTCTTGTTGTTTTCTTGACTGATGAGTTTCCCGATGCTTTCGTTAATGCCACCCAATTTTTCGGCGAACGAACGCGAAATGGCGAGGCTTTCCTTGTTATTTAGCGCTTTCACGATGTCGCCGGCAAGGATAGGCTGTGAAAACACCTTGAAGAAACTGGTGTCGGCAATGATCGCCTTGCCTTTATAAACGATGTTGCCTTCTTCATCGACATAGTTGATGATACGGCTGCCTAAAACGAGGCGCGTGGCTTCTTCCACGCCCGGCACCTCAGCCTTGAAACCTGGAGCCACAGCGCCGCTGATGCGATTACCATCGTTATGTTGGTCGCCCATGACCCAATCCGCCTTAATGAGGTAGATGCGGTCCACATCCTTGTAGAAATTGTCGTACGACAACTCGAAGCACACCTTGGCAATCAGCACAATGCCAATGGCGAGACCTATGCCTAACGATAGGATTTTGATGAGTGTGTCTTTGAATCTGTTCATATTGTTGAAATTTTAATTCGACGTAAGTCAAATGTTGATTGTTTAACTGTTTAATTGTTTGTTGTCGCGGGACTGGGTCCTACTATCCTAACGCCTTTTACCGTCATGGCGGAGGAGCATCCGCCATCTCCCGAACGCGAAGACGATACCCTCTCGCTCAGGAGATTGCGGGTCAAGCCCGCAATGACGGTTTGAGGCTGTGTCTTGTGTCTTATAGGTCCATCGTCCCAAGTCAAAACACCAGCACCTCCGATTCTCCGAAGTTGTCGTAAGAAGAAGTAATCACCTTCTCGCCAGCTTCCAGACCTTCGACGACCTCGTAATACTGCGGGTTCTGCCGCCCAATGCGGATGTCGCGTTTTGTGGCCTTGCTGCCATCGGAAGAGAGGACATAGATCCACTTGCCACCGGTCTTCTGGTAAAAGGCGCCACGCGGGATGAGCACCGCCTCCACGGGCTGGCCGAGTTGCAGGTTGAGGTAATAGGTCTGGCCACTGCGGATGTTCTCGGGCTGCTGCTCCATAAACTTGAAGTCGGCCTTGAACTTGCCGTCGCGCACCTCGGGATACACCTTGCGGATCTGCGCCTGATACCGCTCGCTCTGCCGCTCAAAGGTGGCCTCCAAACCAGGCGTGATGCGGTCGATGTAATGCTCATCGATCTGGGCCTCAATCTTGTAGCTGTCGAGGTTGTTGATTTGCCCGATCTTGGAGCCTGCGCCCACCGACTGACCGAGAACCACATCCAACAGGCCCAACTCGCCGTCGATGGGTGCCTTGATGGTCAGGTTTTCCTTGCGTTTGCGGATCATCATCATGTTGACGCGCATGTTCTCGAGGCTCTCGCGCATCCGGTCGATTTCCACCGTACGGTGGAGGCTGTCTTGCTTGGCGCGGTTCTCCACTAACTTCAGGCGGCTGTTCGAGAGCGTGAAGTCCTCCTCGGCCTTCAGGTAGTCCTCGCGGGCGATGAGGCCGTCGTTGTAGAGCAACTTCTGCGCCTCGTAGGTGCGGCGGTTGCGCTGCACTTCCATTTGCAGTTGCAGTTTCTCCTGCTCCACGCTCAACTTTTGTTGTTCCATCTGAATCATGGTGTTGCGCAGGATGTTCTCTTTCTCGGCGAGGTCGGCCTCGGAGGTGAGGATTTGCATGTCGAGGTTCTCATTGCTCAAAATGAGGATGACATCGCCGGCCTTGACGCGGCTGCCTTCCTCGGTGACGATCTGTTGCACCACACCACCTTCCAAGGGGCTGATTTGGATGGTCGTCATTGGCGCGACCTGTCCACTGATACGGATGTAGTCGTTGAACTCGCCCGAGGTGACGGTGCTCACGGTGATGTTGTCCGCGTCGATGCGGAGTTTCTTCGAGTCGTCCCTGAAGATAAGCCAGAGGATGAAGACGAGGAGCAACGCCCCGCCCCAGAACGGCAGCGCCTTCTTGGTGAATGCGCGACGAATGCCTTTTTTCTGTTCGATTTTACGATCCATTGAGTGTTCCATATTGTTGAATTGTTGATTGTTTAACTGTTTAATTGTTTGTTGAGTTTCCATTCGGGAATGGAGTGCTTGTCTTAGTTATATAGCGGCGGTAAGAACTAGTTGCCAATCTGTAGCGCCACAGGCCGCCGCGGTAAACAACAACTCCTGAGCTCCATTCCCGTAGGGAATCTATATACATTGTTTCCATATCAATTATTCTTCAAAGACTTAACAGGATTCATTCGGGCAACGCGGTTGCTGCTCATGACGACCACGGCGGTCACGATAAGCAAGACTGTCACCGCACCGATGATGAAATAGAGCGGCGAGAGGCCGATGCGCATGGCGAACAACTCCAGCCATTTGTCGGCGAGGAAATAGGCTATCGCCACACCGATTAAGGCAGCAATCACAGCCAATTTCAGCACATCCGCCACGAACATACGGATGATTTCGCCCGCCACCGCGCCATTCACCTTGCGAATGGCCACCTCCTTGCTGCGGCGGTTGGCCTCGTCGCGCACAAAGCCTATCAGACCAAACAAGGCAATCGCCAAAGCAAACAAGGCACCTATTATGAATGTGCGCCGCATCTGATAAAGGTGGGTGTACTCCTTCTTGACCAATTCGGTGTAAGGCGTCACTTCGACATTGTTCCGCTCGGGCAGACATTCCTCGATGACCGCCTTCACCTTGGCAATGGCTTCGGGATTCACCTCGCGCACTTTTACCACCAAGGTGTTCATCACCCTCGACCAGTCTTCGGGGCCATAGTTCCAATCCATGTTCCAACAGAAGCGGATGCTCGCGCGGTCGTCGTTGCCCAACATCGATCCGATGACATAATCTTCATAAACGCCACAAATAGTGTAAACATCATCGTCGCCATCGCTGTGCTCCGAAATCAGTATGTCCTTGCCCACGGCGCCATCGCTCCAGTCGGCATAAAGGTTCATCTCCTTCACAAAACTTTGGCTCACGGCCACATCCTTCGGCTTTGAAGGCGCTTTGCCCTCTGTCAAACGGAAGCCCATCAGGTCGAAGAAGCCCTCCGTCGCCATGTATTGGTCGCACACACCCATTAGATACTTTGTCGGGTTGTCGGGCAGCATAATATTATTCCCCGACGACTTGTACAAAGGGATGCAATAGGTCATTTCGGCGGCTTCCACCTCGGGATATTGCCGCAGTTTCTCGGTAATCAGTATCAATTTGTCCTTATCCGCGCCTCTCAACGGGGAATACAACAAATGCTCATATTCGTAGCCCATGTCAGCATTCAACGCCCTGTCATATTGTCCGTCGGCCACGAGGACCATAGGCAGCAGGATGGCATTGATGCCAATCTGCAACATCAGCAACGAGAGTTTCCAACGACGCTTGCTTTCCTTGTAACCGCTGAAGGCCGTCGAAACGGGAATCCTGACGAACATCATCGCGGGAATGAGGGCCGAGACCAGGAAGATAAAAGCGATGATGCCAACGAGCACCCATCGGGTTTGTGGCACCATAAGGCTGGCAACCGGCACGCCCAACAGCGACTCGATGACCCCGTTGAAAGCCCATATCACCAAGGCTGCCACTGCCAATGAAGCCAATAGGTTCAAGGCCGTCTCCTTGATAAGCATCCAGTAGATGCTTCCTGCGCTGGCACCGTAGCACTTCCTGACCCCCATTTCCTTGGAGCGGCGCACCACATCCGAAACGGCCATTAACAGGTAGTTGAGCACCGAGACCAAAAGCAGCAAGGAAGCCACCACAGTAAGAATCAGTACATAGTTTTTGATAGTAGGCTCATGACGATGCATGGTGGCAAGAGGGGTCAGCGTGTACCAAATCGTGGAGCCGTCGCGTTCCAACTCCTCCAAAGGCTGGTGTGCCTCCTGCATCTTGCGGATGGCATCCTTCAGGCTGTTGGGATCCACATTGGGCGCCAACTTGACAAAACCGCGATAGCGGTCGTTGCCCAACCAATTGTTGATGCTCCACTCGCCGAACGCAGCAATAGTTGTCACAATATCACATTGTACGCTGCCGTTTTTCGGGAAGTCCTCAAACACGCCTACAACGGTCAGTTTCACATTCGGTCCCCACACATCGCTATAGATTTGCTTGCCGATGGCCTCGTTCACGCCGCCCAACTTCTCCGCAAAACTACGGCTGACGGCAATGTCGCCATTGTATTGTTGCAAGGCCTGCATCGGGTCGCCCGCAAGGAATTCACGATTGAAAAAATCAAAGAAGCAAGTGTCCGCGCCGATGCATAAACCCGTGATGAGGTTGTCGCTTTCATCATACAATTGCGCTCCTGAAATCAGAGTAGAATAGCGCGTAGCGGCTTCCACGCCAGGCACCTCCGCCCTGAAACCCGGCGCAATGCCGCCCGATGTGCCCCAATAGTCATCGGGGTCGCCACCTTCTTGGAAGATGATGTTTTCCGTAATCATATAGATGCGGTCCACATCCTTGTAGAAACTGTCGTATGACAGCTCGAAGCACACCTTGGCAATCAGCACGATGCCAATGGCGAGACCTATGCCTAACGATAGGATTTTGATTAATTTGTCGGAGATGCTATTCATTGTTTAATTGTTGATTGTTTAACTGTTTGTTGAGTTTCCCTTCGGGAATGGAGTGCTTGTCTTAGTTATATAGCGGCGGCAAGAACAAGTTGCCAATCTGTAGTGCCACAGGCCGCCGCGGTAAACAACAACTCCTGAGCTCCATTCCCGCAGGGAATCTATATTTATCATGCACCCTTATACCAACCCTCGTGCCAAACTTGCAAATCAATAATAATCAACGAAATACAAAAACGGAAATTTTACAAAGTGTAAAGTTATTTTACAGTGGTGTAAAGAAACTTTACAGTGTTTCCAACTTGAATTTGAGGCAGGGAGTAATTTATATCTTTTACAAAAATGTGATTTTTTGATAAAAAAATTGTCAGAAAATGTGATTTTTTGACTATTTTTGCAGCAGAAAATGTGATTCAATGCAATGGAACTACTTGAAAGAAAAATAGATAAGTTTCTATATGAATGGAAAAACAATCCTGAAAGAAAGCCTTTGATTGTGAAAGGTGCCCGACAAATCGGGAAAACCGAGTCCATCAGGGCTTTCGGACGCGCTAACTACGAATCGGTCCTGGAGATGAACTTCGTGCTTCAGAAGAAATTCCGCAACATCTTCGACGACGGATACGAAGTGGACCAAATCATCAAAAACATCACTATCCTCGAACCCTCATGGAAGGTTATCCCAAACAAGACGCTGCTGTTTTTCGACGAGCTCCAGAAATGTCCCGATTGCGCCACTTCGCTCAAGTCATTCTGCCAAGATCGACGTTTCGACGTGATTTGCTCAGGCTCGTTGATGGGCATTTATTACGAGGAAATCGAGTCGAATGCAGTAGGCTACAAAGAAGATTACGACATGTTTTCGATGGATTTCGAGGAGTTTCTTTGGGCAAAGGGCTATTCCAAGGAACAGATCGAGGACCTATATGCCCACATGCTTTCGCTAAAGCCTTTTTCCCAACTCGAAATGGACACTTTCATGGGCGTTTTCCGCGACTACATGACGCTGGGAGGCATGCCCGAAGTGGTCAAAAAATACATCGACAATGGCCATTTCGGCGGAACGCTGAAACTGCAACGGCAACTTCTGAAAGACTACGAGGAAGACATCACGAAATATGCCAAGAAAACCGACAAGGCGAAAGTCCTTGCTGTGTATAACCACATCCCGACTTTTTTGGCGAAAGAGAACAAAAAATACCAAATCACGAAGATTGCCAAGGGTGCACGAAACAGGGAATACATTGGCGCCGTGGATTGGCTGAAAGAGGCTGGAGTTGTCAATGTGTGCTATTGCTTGAACAATGTGGAACTGCCATTGAAAGGCAACTACGACACCGAATGTTACAAAATCTATTACCACGACACAGGGCTTTTGATAGCCTCTCTTGACGAAGAAGCTCAAGACGACCTTCGCATCAACAAAAACTTCGGTACATACAAGGGTGCCATCTACGAGAACGTTGTCGGTGAGATGCTGCGGAAATCGGGATACGAGCAGCTGTATTACTACAAGCACGACAGCCCCGCCATTGAAATGGATTTCTTCGTAAGGGATGCCGACTCGCTGATTCCCGTCGAGGTGAAAGCCAAAGACGGTGCCACAGCCTCGTTGAACAACCTCATCAAATGGGACTCTTACCCCGAAGTGAATTACGGCATCAAATTCGGGTATAAGAATATCGGCTGGAACGGCAGTTTCTACACATTCCCTTATTTCCTCGCATTTTTGTTGAAGCGTTTCCTAAAAGAGAAATGATGCTATTCCTTCTTCAACGCCGTCACCGGATTCACCCGCGCCACCGAGACGATTTGCCAAAGCACCGAGCCGATGGCAATCACAAACGACAGCACCACCGTGACCACGAAAATCCACGGGTGCAAATCGATGCGATAGGCGAAGTCCTCCAGATAGCGTTTGCAGAGCCACACCGCTACGGGAATGGCAATCGCGTTGGCAATCAATATCATAATGATGTATTCCTTCAAGTTGCGGCGGATTTCGCTCTGCATTGTGCCGCCAAACACTTTGCGGATGGCGATGGTCTTCTCGCGCTCGGAAGCAAAATGCGTGCTCATGGCCACGAGGCCGAGCAGTGAGAGGATGACTGAAATCGCCATGATCAACTCAATGAGACGCATCTGGCGACGTTGCTTTTCGTATTGTTTGGCAATCACGTTCTCCACAAAATCGTTGTAATCAGGCTCTAAATAGGCGCCAAACACCTTCTCGCAGTGTTTCTTATAGACCGCATCAATGGCGTGTTTTGCCTCGCGATGGTTGCCAACAACATCAATCAACAGATGGGAATCAGGGTTCCAACCGCCATTGCCAAAGACAATTACATACTCCTCATCAGTTGCATGTAAGGCATCGCGCATCGTGAAATCGGCAATCACGCCACAGACAGGGTTTCCTATCGTATGCTTCTGCCACATCATAATCGTGTCGAAGTTGTAGACACCGTATGGCAGGCCAGTCATGCCAGCAGCGGTAGCCTCAGTAATCCAAAAACTATGGGCATCGGCATCAAAAAACCTTTCTTTCACCTCGAAGCCAAGCATACGGAATGCCGTCGAGTCGCAGTTGAGAATCGAGACGAGATTCTTAGGTTCGGATTCATGTAGTTTCTTCAAATTGAAACTATAATACATCACGCCAGGAACATTCTGTGCCGATGCCAAATCCTTCACACAAGGCAAAGCCCTAAGTTCTTCCACAAAGGCTTCCTTTTCCGCCGTGTAGTCGAGGTCGGAGCCTAAGAAAAACAGGTTCTCCACATTCAATCCTGTAGAACGATCTTCCATGTGGTGCATTTGAAGTTCCATCGTCAACACAAGAGCGATGAGCAAGATGGCGATGACATTTTGCACCACAATGAACACCTTCGAGAGCACGGTACGGTTGCGGAAGCGAAAAGTGCCACGCACCACGTCAATAGGCTGGGCTTTGGAGATGATGGCGGCTGGTAAGATGCCAGCCAGCAACGACACAACTATCACCATCAGGAGATAGGCAGCGAGGTAAGGCAAAGCAAAGGATATGGTAATCGCCACATCTGACTGCAACAGTCGATTGACCGTCGGGACAATGGCATGGGCTATTGCCAACCCGACGACGAAACTAAACAAGGTAAAGACAAAGGCCTCGCCAAGGAATTTCCAAACGATGTCGGACTTCTGTGCACCGAGCAACCGTCGCGAAGCCATCTCCTTGGCACGTTTTCCGACCAAAGCGACATTCAGGTTGATATAGTTCAGCAAGGCCGAAATGAGCAGCAACAATCCGATGATGATCATCGTGCGAAGCATGGAACGGTCTCCTTTGTTCAGACCTGTGTAAACTGATGCGAAATACAACTCATCGAAACGGACCATTAATAGTCCCTTCCATGTCGGACTATTCTCAAACTGCATGTCACAGAGTGCCTGCAATTTCGAGGCCAGCTCTTCTTGGTCTACATCAGGTCGCACCTTAATGAAAGTGCCAAGATTACCCCAATTGTTGAAAGGGTTTTCGCGATAACTCTGGATCGCATACGACTGCCCGTGTTCATAATTAAACATCACATCGAAATCGGGAAGCAACGAGCTGCCTTTGTCGGCAATGACACCTACAATGTGCAAAGTATCGTCTTGAATGATCAATGGTCGTTCAGCAGACGCTTCATTTAATTTTTTGGCCAACTTTTCTGAGATGAATGCTGCATTGCGTTCCGAAAGCATTTCAGGACTGCCTTTCTTGAACACAACGGGAAAGATGCTGAAGAAATCCACATCGCAGACAAAGGCGTTGCCCACAAAATTTTGATCACCAACGTGAATCAACTGGTCTTTGAAAAGTTGGAAATGCGAAACGGTTTCCACCTCGGGCAGTTTGCCGTCGATGACTTCTTTCATGCCGTAGCAATTAAGGAAACTTTCACTTTCGCCCACGGCATAAATCCGCTCTCGGTCGGGGTTCTCGCGCGTCACGGCGTATTGCTGCACCACATAACAGAAGCTGATGATGACGAAGGCCAAGGCCACACTCAAGCCAATGAACTCGATGGCAGTGTAGAGCTTGTTGCGGGACAGGAATTTCAGGTAGGTTTTCATATTGTTGAATTGTTGATTGTTTAACTGTTTAACTGTTTGTTGAGTTTCCCTTTCAGGGAATGGAGTGCTTGTCTTAGTTATATAGCGGCGGCAAGAACTAGTTGCCAATCTGTAGCGCCACAGGCCGCCGCGGTTAAAAACGACCTTAGACCTCCATTCCCCGCAGGGGAATCTCTTTTACTGTTCTATATAATGTATCCCTCCATAGTAATTAACCACACTATTCTTAATAAAGTATTGAAGCCTGGCATTCAATTGTTCAGCGAGGGCGTTGAGGTAGTTGTTCGATGCCGTCTGGTACTCGATGGAAGAAATTAATCCCTGCTCGAAACGCTTGGTGTTCAGTGTGAAGGCCTCCTGTTGTAATTCTGCTCGGGTGTCGGCTTGGCGCAGGGCATCGGCGCTGCCGTCGCGGTCGGCGATGGCGCGGCGCACCTCGGCCTCCACCGTTTGAAGCGCCTGCTCATAGTCGGCTTGGGCTCGGTCGTAGGCATTTTTTCGCTTTGCGATGTTGGAATGCTTCGAGAGGCGGTCGAAGATGGGGATGCTCAACGAGAGTTGCACATACTCGCCGCCGTTGTTCTTCAACTGCTCGAAATAGGGCGTGGGCACATAGCCTTCCATGCCTGGATAGGTGAAATAACTCGACGACCAGCCACCATAGAGCGAGAGTCGAGGCAGCAACTGCCAGCGGGCGGTCTTCAATGCAAGGCGGGCGTTTTTCATCGTGCCTTCGGCCATTAGAACGGAAGGCATGTTGGTTTTGGCAAATTCCACCATTTGGAAAATTTCATCCGTTCGGTCTGTAGGGCTGTCGCATTGCGGCAGCCGCACTAACGAATCGTCAATTTTCAACGGTTTTTCAATAGGCCAAAACATCACATCCTTCAAGGTGATCATGGCATTGTTGAGGTTGTTCCGACAGGTGGTCAGTTGGTAATGGCGCTCGGCGAGGTCGCTCTGTATCTGCACCACATCGGCGTGGGATTTCTGTCCCAGTTGTTCTTGCCTTGTGGCGAGTTGCACGGACTTTTCCGCTGTGGTCACCTGCGCTTGCAGGGCTTCCTGCATCTCGGTGTAATACAACACATTGCAGTAGGCCTCCATCGTGGCGAGACAGATTTGGTCTTCGGTTTGCTGCTCCTTGGTCAAGCCCATCAGTTGGGCCGTCTTGGTGATTTTCAGGTTGTTGACCGCCTGGAATCCGTTGAAGATGTTGATGCCCGCCGAGAGACTGTAGCCGTTGTGGAACGAGGTCGTTCTGATATAGGTGTTAGTCTCGGGGTCGATGCTACGGCCGAAGTTGGAGTAGGCGTATGTGCCCCCCTCGATTGTAGGCGTAAAGACGGCAAGGATGGCATCGCGGCGGTCGATCTGCGCATCGCGGTTGTCAGCATGGGCTATGCGCATCTTGGTGGAATGTTCCACGGCGTAGTGCATACAGGATTTGAGGTCCATGGTAGTGGTGTCCTGAGCCTTGACGCTGGTCAAGGCTCCAACGGACATCATCAAAATGAAAAAGGTATGTTTAGCTTTCATCTTACACATAATTTTCTACGTGCCAAACGAAAGCATATCGCGTGCCAAAAATGCAATTATTTGATATTCAAAGATTTAAAATTTAAGGATTGGGGGCAATTGTAAAGATTCTTTACACCCACTGTAAAGTTATTTTACACTGCTTACTTAAACACCAAAGAGAACACCGTCATTTGGTTGTCGCTCTGCTCTAAATTCAAGATACCGTTGTGCCTCACCATAATCTGTCTCGAGAGGCTCAAGCCGATACCAGTGCCGTTGGGCTTGGTGGTGTAGAACGGAACAAAGATTTCCTCGATTTGGCGCAATGGGATGGCTTTGCCGTTGTTGGCCACACGGATGACAGTTTGGTCCTCCGAGTTCAGGTCAGCGATGATGCGGATGGAAGTGGCACCTGCCTGCACAGCGTTCTTAATCAAGTTGTTGAACACCTGCATGATTTGGCCTTCATCGACATAAATGAGCAAGTCAAGGGTCTTAGCTTGATAGGACAAGGTCGCACCTTGTTCAGCAATTTTGGCTTTGTTGAGACGCATCACGCGGTCGATAAGATCGTCCACCATCACGGCCTTACGAACGGGCGGTGCAACCTGGGTGATGCTGCGATACGACTCCACAAATCGAATCAAGTCTTTCGAGGATTCTGAAATCGTCTCCAAGCCCGCCTTTACGTCCAAGTCTTCTTCTTTGGAAAGCGCGTCGCTCAGCGAGGCAATAGGCGCCACGGTATTCATGATTTCATGGGTAATCACGCGGAACAGCTTACTCCACGAGGCGGACTCGTCCACCGCCGACCTGCGTTCGAAGATGCCACGGATGCGGTTCAAGGCACGGTTCAGCGACGACTTTTCCTGAAAACGGAAATTCAGCTCGCCATCCTCCAAGGCATCCATCATGAATGACACTTTTTTTGTATCGTGTCGCCGCGTCAGCACAAAAGTGACCACAACGGATGCCATTACTGCCACAACGATTATCGCTATCCAAATCCAGATGCTCATATCCCGTATTTCTTCAAACGACTATACAGTGTCGGGCGACTGATTTTCAATGCCTTGGCCACCAATGAAAGGTTGCCGTTGTATTGCTTCATCGCTTGACGAATCACCTTTTCCTCGGCATCTTCCAACGACTCGGCTTGCGACTTGCTTTCGGTCATGTCAGAAGCTCGGATTTGCAGGTCCTCGGCACGGACCAGCTCAGTTTCGGAATAGATGACCGCTTTTTCGATGCAGTTTTGTAGCTCTCGGATGTTGCCACTCCATCGGCAGCGCAAAAGCATTTGTTTGGCCTCCTCCGAGAGTCCATGCGCGGCACGGTGGTATCTCTCAGCGTATTGCTTCACAAAAGCCTCCGCCAACGGCACAATCTCATCGGGACGCTCGCGCAAGGGCGGCAGGTGCAGCGATACGGTGTTGATGCGATAATACAAATCCTCGCGGAAACGCCCTTCCTTGACCATCGTCGCCAGGTCCATGTTGGTGGCACAAATCAAGCGGATGTCGACGGGCACTGAAACCGTGTCGCCGACCTTGGTGATGTTGCGGTTTTGGATAACGCGCAGCAGTTTGGCCTGCTGGCTTAGCGGCACATTGCCAATCTCATCAAGAAACAGTGTGGTGCCATTGGCTTGCTCAAACTTACCAATGTGGTCAGCATGGGCATCTGTGAAGGCGCCTTTCACATGGCCGAACATCTCGCTCTCAAACAAGGTATCCGTGATGGCTCCGATATCCACGCCCACCATCGGCTTGGCAGCGCGATTGGAAAGTCGGTGTATCTCATTGGCCAACACATCCTTACCCGTGCCATTCTCGCCCGTGATGAGCACGGTGGCATCGGTGGGAGCCACTTTCTCCACCATCGCGCGCAATTGCTGCATCGCCTCGCTCTCACCCCAGCGCATCGTGGGAGCGGGTTCGGCTATGGAGGCCTTCCCCGTAACCTTACGATGTTTCTTGCAAGCTTCTTCAAGGATACCTAACAGTTTGGCGTTGTCCCAAGGTTTCACCACGAAGTCGAAGGCACCTCGTTTCATGCCTTCCACGGCGAGGGCAATATCGGCGTAAGCGGTGAAGAGCACCACCTCCACCTCGGGAAAGTCGCGTTTCAGTTCGGAGAGCCAAAAGAGGCCTTCGTTGCCCGTGTTGATGTCGGTCTCGAAGTTCATGTCGAGTAGCACCACGTCAGGTTTGAAGGTCCGCATGGTCTCCATCAGCACCTTGGGCGAAGGGATAAGTTCCACCTCGGCGAAGCGCATTGGCAGCAATATTTTCAGTGCCGACCGGATGCCAGCATTGTCGTCGACGACTAGGATTTTAGATTTGAGTTTGGGCATGAGTATTTTCCTTTCCCAACTTCTTTAATAACAACTTGTTATTCTCAAACTGCAAGATAATAATCAACAAAAGTATCAGTGTAGTTTTTACTTCGAGCCAATGAAAGCCTCACTTTCTTATCAAGTATTTTTTTGTTGAAAGGAATGTTTTTTACTATAGGAAAGTCTTTAATAAAAATAGAAGTGCTTCCATTTTGAAGCAAAGGATATACAATTCTTGATGCAAATGAATTTGGATTTGCTGTCTTTTCTCTTAACAGCCATTCGTAAGTATCAGTTTCCTTGTCTTTATTTGGAAAACAGCAACTAGTGACCACAAATTCAATATCGCTTTGCTCCAAATCATACCCTTCACATAACGATAACATAGAATGAAGTTTCATAAAAGAGCAAAGGCTTTGTACAAAAGCATGTTGGATTTTGTTTGTGTCAAAGTTTGATTTCAGGTCGGCAAAAACTAGAAGGTTTATTTCTTCATTAATAAAAACTCCTATCCCATCACACTCGTCATCAATAATATGTGATGTTCTTGAAGTTGTGATGTCAGGCATACTTTTTGTTGCTTGTTCATCAAAGCAAAGGTAGTGGTTTGTGTAAAAAAACACTTTCAACTGTGATATTTTTGCCTGTGGATCTTTCTCATTCACTACCCACACATTTGGATTTCCCAATGTGCAAGATATTCGATTGACATTGTCAAAAACAATAGGATAACTATCAATTATTGTCATTGCCAAGTAAAGATTTTAGTTTCTCCTCTTTATCCAAACTTTGTAGTATTACTTCTCGAAAAGATGTAAAAGGAATCCCTTCATCAATAGACATCAATTTGATATGCGAACAATCACCTTCGTCTTTTTCCAAAAGATATGCTTTTACATTGTTTTTAGTAATCGCACTGTCTGGAAATTCATTCAAACTAACACAAACAGTTTCAAACTCTTTTAGATCCAGTTTCTCTTTCAGATTTCCGAGCATTAAAAGTTCGTTGAACCTATGCAAAAAATAATCACTATGAGTCGTAATTTGCATATATGCTCCAGCATTGAAAAAACGAGCGATAACATCTGCCATCATACGTTGTTTTTTAGGATGAAGATGCGCTTCTGGTTCCTCTATTAAAATGGCATCATTGGAAAGAGAAGTTTTTTCCAACAATAATTGAAGCACCCCTATCTCCCTGATGGAAGAAGCAGCAGCAGACAAAGGAATGTGTATATTGTTCGTTTCATAATAGAACGTATCATTTTCTTGTCCAATCCTTCCATCCATTAAACGTAGAAGATCTTCTGTAACTCGTATTTGGGCAGTATTCTCACTAACATCCAAAGTTCTTAGTATTGATAGACTCTCTTCAAATTTACGATACAATCCTGTTTGAGGAACAACCTTTTCCGTCAACATGGCTCCCCGGGAAGGAGGAAGGATAAAATAATTACGTAAAGCCTGATAATCACCAAAAACGCAATGCATTATTTCACTTCTCAATAAAATTGCGAACGGAGATTCTTCATTTATATTTATTCCTTTGTCTTTGGCTCGGTATTTAAGGTGATTTGAATGCAGCAACACATACGTATCTTCATCACTGACTATACCTTCTATAGTCTTTTCATAAGTAAAAACGATTTGGTTGGGGATTGTATTGGGCAATATGACAATAATATTGTCATCGTTCATCTCAGAATTCAAGAGATAACCCATAAATCGGACAGCATCCGTAGCAAGCCATTTTTCCAATTCTCGTTTATCGATTTGCAATGCTGTTCCCTTATCGAGCATTTGCTCTCTCAACACTTCGTAATCAGCCCCTTGCTCTTTTAAGAACAGATTTATCCTAACTGGATGAAGCCAAACATAAAAAAAATAGTGACACAGCATCGCCACATAACTTTTACCCATTCCAGATTCACCACAGAAAAGCATAAGTCTGCCAATTTCGACATCCGAATCTTTTATACGACCCAATTTATTTATATGTATTTTTATACTTTCCATTGTAAACAAAACTTCTTATTATTTTGCAAAAATAAATACTTTTTCAATATCTTTTTCATCCATCTTCATATTTTTCAGATTATCGAAAAAACATAATTTGCAGTTTCATTCCTTCTTCAAAGCCTCCGCTGGATTCGTTCGTGCCGCCTTCAAGGTCTGCCAAAGCACCGAGAGGAAGGCCATCACCAGGGAAATGGCCATGGCGACAACAAAAATCCAGCCGTAGTTTTCGAGTCTAACGATAAAGCCTTCGAGGTAGCGTTGCGCCGCCCACACCGCTATCGGGACGGCGATGACGCAGGCCATGGCCACCAAAACCATATATTCCTTCACGGTGCGCCACGTCTCGCTCTCAACGGTGCCACCAAACACCTTGCGCACGGCGATGCTCTTGGCGTTCTCGCCCGCGTAATAGGTGCTCATGGCGATAAGGCCAAGCAGAGAAATCAGCACGGCAAGCAGCATGAAAACTTCCAAAAGGCGCATGTTATTCTTGGCGGGCTTGAGCGCGTTGCGGTAGAAATCGTCAATAAAGCCATCAGCGATATATTGCGGCAACTCACCGTCACGCCATTCATCAACCACCTCTTGAATGGCCTTCCGCGCATCCGAATGATCACCAATAATATCCATTACAAAACCACCGTATTTGATGTCCTCGGCTTTCATGATACTGATAATCTGATAATCTTCGTCACCCACATTGCTTGTGGTCACCGGAAAATCACGAATCACGCCAGCCACCTGGTCGCAGTTGGTTGTCCTTTCCCTTAAAACATCGATTTCGTGGTCCTCATCGGTAAGTCCTGTGGCGGCAAAAGCCCGCTCACCAAACCATACTGTATTGTAAAGCGGTGTCTGATAATCTTTAAGGATTTCGAAGTCAAACATTTGAAAAGCAATGGCATCCATCATTGAATGCCGATACAAGATATTCTGTCCGTCACGGGTGAGGCTGTATTGTCCGCCCATCATAAACCCAGGCACGCCCCTACTTCTGCCAATCCGCTTCACGCAAGGCAATTTCTCAAGTTTGTCAAACAAATCGGATTGCGGTTCGGAGGCGAACACCACCAAATAGTATTTGTCTTGGGTATTGCAGTTTTTCGGGCGGTTCAGTGAGGTGCGGTATTGCGCCTCCATCACAATGGCCATTGCAACGAGAAAAACCGCTAAAGTGCTTTGGATGACGATGAATACCTTATTGAACACCATTTTCGTATTGCGGCGGTAGGTACCTTTCACCACATCCATCGGCTGCACGCGACTGGCAAACACGGCAGGAATAATGCCATTGAGCACGCCAACAACCGCAACAATGCCTAAATAAGCCGCAAGGTACATAGGTTTCATCTGAATGGCAATCGGCACATCGGGGCTGTTGAGCAAGGCGTTGACTGACGGTGCCAACAAGTATGCTAACAACAAGCCAAAGCCAAAACAAACTGCCGTAAATACCAATGATTCAGCGATATACTTCCAAATGATTTCGCCTTTCTGCGCTCCGAGCAAACGGCGGGTGGCCATCTCCTTGGCACGCTTTCCCGTGAGGGCAAACGACAGATTGATATAATTGAACACCGCAGAAAGCAGCAACAGAAGCCCGACAATTGCCATGAGTTTCATTGTTTTGAGGTCGCCATGTTTTAATTGGTCATTCGGCCCGCCAAAGTCCTTGAAAAACAGGTGGTCGAAGCGGGTCATGTCCAAGCGTTCGAAGAAAGCCTGACCGTACATATCGGGATAAATCGCCTTGCAAACCTGCTCCACTTTGTCGTAAATCACCTTCGGGTCGGAACCTTTTGTGAATTTGACAAAAGGTATGGTTGTTCCATAACGGTCATAAGGCATGTCCCAAGCGGACTTGTTGAGGAAGTCGTGTTCATTGACAATCACATCCGTAGGAGTAAACACGGTGTTACGGAAGTCCTCAATTATTCCGACAACCATATATTTATTGATGATAAAATCCAATGTTTGACCTACTTTGATATCATGCTTCCGCGCAAAACTTTCACTGACAATGACATTCCCTGGTACTTCGATACCTTCAGGGCCGCCTTCAACGAACTTGAGATAAGGAAACATCGTGAAGAATTCCTTGCTGACAGCAGTCATTTTGGTTTCAAACTCTTCATTGCCAAACATGATTGACGGAGGATTGGCCTCGATGCAATACCGCACAGCGAGTTCCACTTCGGGCACCCGGTCCGTTACCTCATTTACGAAGGCATACGTCAAGCCGAGATAACCTGGCATACCGAAGCAGTAGATGTTCTTTCGGTCAGGGCTTTCGCGCGTGATGCTGTACTGCTGCCACGCGTAACTGCCGATGATGATGACAAAGGCGAGGCTGACGGCAAGACCGATGGCCTCGATGATGGTGTAAAGTTTGTTTCTTGAGAGGAATTTGATGTAACTTGACATATTGTTGAAGTGTTGATTGTTTAACTGTTTAATCTTTGAAATGTTTTTCGGGATACACTTCGTGTAGAAATCATTCAAAAATCTTATTTTCAAAATCTTATAAAATCTCTTTTCGTGTCCATATTCGATAATAATCGATTCTTGATAGATTTTTATTCCATTTTTGACAGATTTAACTACGTTGAATATTACATATTTCTTGCGAAGCAATCCCATAATAGTCATTCCTTCTTCAAAGCCTCAGCTGGATTCGTCCGCGCTGCCTTCAAGGTCTGCCAAAGGACGGACAAGAAAGCCATTAACATACCGAGGATGGCAGCCACGGCGATGATCCAACCGTAATGCTCGATGCGATAGGCGAAACGATCTAAATAGCGGCCACAGAACCAAACCGCGAGCGGAATGCCTATGAAGGCCGCGATGCCGACCAAAACCATGTAATCCTTCACCGTGCGCCACAATTCGCGACGGACATTGCTGCCAAACACCTTGCGTACGGCGATGCTCTTGGTGCTTTGCTCGCTGTAATAGGTGCTCATGGCCACAAGGCCGAGCAAAGAAATCAGCACCGAAAGCAACATGAACAGTTCCAGCAGGCGCATGGCCATTTTTGCAGGCTGCAGCAACAAGTTGTTAAGGTCTTTCACATAGCCGTTTTGCGCTGGCTCCACGTAGGTGCCGTTCTTTTCCTCGGAATAGTCGGCGTAGGCTTGGAGAATGGCCTTTTCTGTTTCCTTGTAATCGCCTGAAACATCAATCATTACACCATTGCCCCAAATCAAGTCTTCCGCTCGTGCAATGATGACCGCCGAAAACTGGTTGGGTTCAGAAGATGCCGCCGAGCGTGTCGGGATGTCCTCATAGATTCCGCCCACAGTCTCGGGATTGCTGCCGTTGATATGCATATTACGTGTGTAATAATGTGCCGTTGAGTCGCTCAAAGCGAGTTTTTCGGCCAAAGTCCTTGACATCCATACCGAATTGGTACGCAGTCCGAAATCTTCAACAACTTGCAAATCAAGCATATTGAAATATGTTTCATCGCATAAGATAAGTTGCATGTTCACCCTTTCGCCTTCGGGCGTGGTTACAGTGGTACCCATATTCATCTGCCCAGCAAAACCGCGACCGTAGCCCACTGCATTCACATTCGGGATCTTTTCCAAACGGTCGATGAGCGGCGCAATATCAGAATAATCTTTTACCCAGCATTGCAGCGAATACAAGCCCTCTGAACGCATGTTGGTGGGACGGTTCATCATGTGCCGCATCTGCACCTCCATCAAAATCGCCATGGCAATCAAGACGATGGTGACTGTGTTTT
>JAEETH010000108.1 GCA_016290215.1 Bacteroidales bacterium | reverse complement strand
TAATATCACTTTTTTTGCGAATATCGGATTATTTGCATTATCTTTGCAGGCAAGATGAAGGTAACTTTTGACAAGGAATACTTACAGAAACTGTACACCACAGGCCAGTCACCCGACAAGAAGCACCGATTTCAACCAGATGTGATAAGGAGATATGTCAAGGTGATAGACATTATGGTGGAGGCGGAGAATGTCAATGTGCTTGCCTTGATTGGCGGACTTCATTATGAGCACTTGTCGGGAGATAAAGATGGACTTTCCTCTGTTAGAGTGAACAAGAAATACCGCGTTGAGTTTACGGAGCAAACGGAAGGAAATGAAACTGTAGCCACCATCTGCAACATTATTGAGTTGTCAAACCATTATGATTGAAGAAACTATGATACACATTGACGGAATTAAAGACGAAATGATTGCCAATAATCTGACTCCTTTCAGATTTACGCACCCTGGGGAGATTATTAAAGATGAGTTGGAAGACCGTGGCATTTCGCAGCGCGAGTTTGCCCAAAATGTGGGTATGTCTTATTCCGTGCTCAACGAACTGCTCAATGCTCACCGTCCTCTTACCACCAATACGGCCTTGCTCTTTGAGGCGGCTCTCGGCCTGCCCGCTGAGTTGCTGATGCGCATCCAGACTAAATACAATCTTCAGATGGCTCGAAAAGACAAGGATGTCATCCGTTGGATGGCGAAGATTCGGAATGCGGCGGCGGTGTTGTAATAACTGTAAAGATTATAACAAATGAAAGTTTTGTTTGCTAATATAGGTTGGATGACCCATTATCAAGGCAATACAGCCAAAGATAAGATTGTTGGAGGTGGCAGTTATCGGGACGATGACAAGCATGAAGCCTTCAATTTTCAAAACCTGCAAGGGAAATGCTACGGCTATGTTCAACCTGTGCGCTTTGGCTTAATCAATCTTCAACGCATCGACAAAAAATGCAATAAAGAGCAAGACAAACTAACGGATGTACTGGTAGTGTGGATTGCAAGGCGACCCCAAAGTGGAGGAACCTATATTGTAGGATGGTATAAGAACGCCACGGTGTTTTCTGACTTCCAAGTATCAAACAGGACGGAAAGAAACAAATACACATTCAATGTGGTAGCCAAACACTCCGATGCTGTTCTGCTTCCCGTGGATAATCGTACTTTTCTTGTTCCAAGGGCAAAATCCGATGGAGAAGGGTTTTTGGGTCAATCAAATGTTTGGTATGCGGATTCCAATTTGGAAACGGTGAAATCGTTCCGCAAAGATGTAGTCAAGTACATCGAGAGTTATTCACCGAGCAAGAAACCAATCTCAAAACACGCCATTCAAATCAATGTAGAAGTCAAGAAACAGGTCGAGGTGGCTGCTGTTGATTTCGTTATCGAAGAATATAAATCAAGAGGCTATAAGGTCAAATCAAGAGAAAAAGAAAACCTAGGTTGGGATTTGGATGCCAAACAAGGGAAAATAAGTTTGAAACTTGAAGTGAAAGGGCTTGCCCAAAGCGGCATTAGCGTTCACATTACCCAAAACGAATACAATGAAATGATGGCAGACAAAGACAGGTATCGCCTTTGTGTGGTCATCAACGCCACCAAAAACCCACAATTGATTGTGTTTGTCTGGGATGAAGGTCAAGGTCTATGGGTTTCGGAAGATGACACATCCGTTGCATTGACCATTGACATGAAACCATCTTATGTTGCAAGTGTAGAATAAGCCATTTGGTTCTCTCAAATTAACAACTTCCCGTAGAATTTGTTCCCTTACCCAAACAGCTCACTCCCCAACTCATAAACCGAAGCTACAGGCACAATCTGTATCTTAAACCGTTTAGTATCCAAACCTTTGGCGTTGTATTTCGAGACGAAAATCTTCTCAAAGCCCAATTTATCGGCTTCGGCGATGCGGGCCTCAATGCGAGTGACGGCACGGATTTCGCCCGAAAGGCCCACCTCGGCGGCAAAGGCGTAGCGCGAAGAAATGGGAATGTCGGCATTAGAGGATAATATGGCGGCGATGACAGCCAAATCGATGGCAGGGTCATCCACGTGGAGGCCGCCTGCGATATTTAAAAATACATCTTTTATTGAAAGTCGGAATCCAGCACGCTTTTCCAAGACTGCCAGCAACATATTCATCCGGCGGATGTCGAAGCCTGTGGCGGAACGTTGCGGAGTGCCGTAAGCAGCGCTGCTCACTAAGGCTTGTGTCTCTATGAGCATGGGGCGTTGGCCTTCCATGGTGGCAGCGATGGCGATGCCACTCACTTCCTCGTCACGTTGTGAGAGCAGGATTTCACTGGGGTTGGTCACCTCGCGAAGGCCCGTGGCGTTCATCTCGAAAATGCCCAACTCGGAGGCCGAGCCGAAGCGGTTCTTGATGGTGCGCAGGATGCGGAAACCATAGTGGCGGTCGCCCTCAAACTGCAAGACGGTGTCGACGATATGCTCCAAGATCTTCGGTCCGGCAATGCTGCCATCCTTAGTGATATGGCCAATAAGGAACACCGGCACCTGATAGGCCTTGGCGATTTTGTTCATCTCGGCGGCCGTCTCACGGATTTGCGAGAGGCTGCCCGCCGTGGCGTCCACGTAGGGCGATTCGAGCGTCTGTATGGAGTCGACAATCACAATGTCGGGCTGCACATTCTTGAAATGCTTCAGGATCTCTTGCGTGTTGGTCTCGGTGAGGATAAGGCAGTCGGTGTTGTGGATGCCGATGCGTTCGGCCCGCATTTTGATTTGGGTTTGGCTTTCCTCCCCAGAGATGTAAAGCACCTTACGTCCAGCGAGTTGCAAAGCCGTCTGCAAGAGCAAAGTCGATTTGCCTATGCCAGGCTCGCCACCCACGAGGGTCAGGGAGCCGAGCACCAAGCCGCCGCCGAGCACGCGGTTGAGTTCCTCGTAAGGCAGGATGATACGTTGTTCCTTGGCATTGCCAATCTCATTAATAGGTGTAGGCAAGCCCTTGTCCATCTCCAATCCGACGCTTTTCTTCACCGACTTGCTGTCCTTTCCCGTGACGACGGTCTCTTCCACACAGGTGTTCCACGCGCCACAGGCTGGACATTTCCCGAACCATTTCGGCGACTCGTTTCCACATTCTTTGCAGAAAAAGACGGTTTTTTCTTTTGCCATAACTTGTTTTCTCATCGCTTGACATCATTGCGAGGAGGAACGACGAAGCCATCTATTCGCGTAATTCGTTCAATTCGCCGTTGTCTTTGTCGGCGAATCAAACGAATGAAACGAATTTCTGGATAGCTTCACTTCGCCCGCGATGACGCAAAGCGTATCCATATTATTCCGCAAAAATACGACAAAATTTGCATAACTCCCGAAAATTTAATACTTTTGTGGCCTAATATTCTGTCAATGAAGCATCGTTTACTCACGCTGTTCGCCATAATCCTCACCTCACCGCTGTTTGCACAGCAAGGCGACGTTGTGCTATGCGAGGGCTTTTTCAATCCCTGGCTCGAAGAAGGCTGGGATGCGAAAGGCGACGATTGGGTAGTGTGGTACATCTCCAACACCACCTACGCAGGCTGCAAACCTCGTGAGATGCAGATGTATCCCGACGTCAACTTTGAAGGCACCACGCGCCTCATCACCCCCATCGTGGAGTTGAACAAATACGACTATATCAACTTCCAATTCAACCATTGCTTCGACGCCACCCAAGGTGAGCTGGACGCCAGAATCGGCATCGGCATTTCGCAAAACGGCGAAGACTGGGAGAGCATCTGGGAGGATACCATTACGGCTCCCATCGTGCAAAGCAAATACCTGCTCACCTTCGACATGGAAGAATGGCCGAGCAAAAAGCCACAGTTTTGCCTTTATTACTCAGGTAGAGGCGCATACGTCACCAGCTGGTATATCGACAATGTCATCATCTTTGCCGCTAAGAAGAACAAATATGGCGACATGGAAGACACCGACGAAAACGGCTTCATTGCCTCAAAATCGACCGTTACCACGCTGAAAGGTCCCTCGAAGGGTACAGTGACCTCTTTCTCAAAGATGAGGAAGTCGCGTAGCCGCATGGCTGGCGTGGTGGAAGGCCGAAAGAAGAGATGGTGGCAGTTCTGGAAATAACACTATGAAAAACAACAAGATACTATTCGCTTTTTTGTTTTTGTTCTTCTCTTTGACAGCCGTAGCCCAAGAATTCACAAGCAGCAACTTGCCTATTGTCGTTATCGAGACGGACGGCGGCGCCAACATCCCCGATGAGCCGAAAGTACTTGGCACAATGAAAATCATCTGGCACCAAGACGGCTCGCGCAACTACATGACCGACATCGACAACCCCGAATTTCTCAACTACAACGGTCGCATCGGCATCGAAATGCGTGGCTATTCTTCACAAATGGTTTCCAACAAAAAACCTTACGGCCTGACAACCCTTCAAGACGACAATGTGAGCAACAACAACGTCAGCCTCCTCGGGATGCCTGCCGAAAACGACTGGATTCTCAATTCGTTGGCATACGACCAAACCGGGATGAGAGATGTGTTGGCATACGAACTTTCCGAAGACTTAGGGCAATACGCCGCAAGACGACATTATTGCGAGGTCGTACTCAATGGCGATTATCGAGGCCTTTATGTTTTTATGGAAAAAATCAAGGTGGACAAAAACCGTGTCAACATCGAGAAAATGGATGCCGACTGCAACCAAATGCCCGAAGTGACTGGCGGCTACATCGTTCAAGCCAATCGCGCCGACAACGACCCCTTGGCTTGGAAGATGCTGACTTATCTCCATGGCTGGTGGAATTGGCCTGTCTATACTGAGTTCCTCCACGAATATCCCAAACACGAAAACATCACCGACACGCAAAACAACTATATCCATCAGGTGTTCCTCGACCTTGAAGAAAAAGCCAACAGCCACAACACATCCATTACGCATGGAATCACTTCTGTCATCGACATACCCTCTTTCATCGACTTTATGATGATGGCCGAGTTCACCTCCAATGTCGATGTGTATCATCTAAGCACTTTCTTCCACAAAGACCGCTGTGGCAAGTTGCGGGCCGGCCCCATTTGGGACTATAACCTCGCTTTTGGCTACGATGCATTCTACGACCGCAGCAGATATGACGTTTGGCAGTTCGACAATGTCGACAACACTGGCCCAAGGTTTTGGAAAGACTTGTTTGACACCGACGAGTTTCGTTGCTATTTAGCCAAACGTTGGTTTGAACTGACCGAGGATGGGATGCCTTTGGACTACAATCGCATCGTCAATCGCATTGACGAAATCGATGCCGAGATTGCCGAAGCCATTCCTCGCGACAACCAACGCTGGAACCAAATGCCGCAACATGGGCAATATGTCAACGACATGAAAACGTGGCTCCAGCAACGCACCAACTGGCTGAACCAAAACATCGGTTCCTACAACGGCTGTTCCGATGTCGACCTGCCGCCTCTGGTCATCTCCAAAATCCATTACCATCCCATGGACTGGTGGAATATCGACGGCGACTTGTTTGAATTCATCGAAATCACCAACAACGGCGACGAGGAAGTGGATTTGACGGGCGTTTATTTCCGCGAGTTGGGTGTCACCTATCAGTTTCCCGACAATGCGCATATTGCTGGTCACCAAGCCATTGTGCTTTGCTTTGATTCGTTGATGTTTACGGAATTTTACAGCACAACGCCTTTCGGGCAATACACCCGCAAGCTCTCCAACAAATCGGAAAACCTCGTGCTGGCTGATGCTTGGGGCAACATCATCGACCAAGTGCAATACAGCGACAGCCTTCCTTGGCCCATGGAAGCCGATGGCGAAGGGCTTTATCTCGAACTGAAAGACCTTGATTCCGACAACAGCCTCGCCGAGAATTGGACTACTGGCAACGATTTGACGGAGATTGACAAATTCATCGAAAACCAAAACATTGCCCTTTATCCTAATCCCACTTCGGGCAAGATTCACATTGCCTTATCGGAAAACGTCATTCATTGCCAAATCATTGGTTTGATGGGCAATGTTTTGCAGGAAACTTCGCTTTCAAATTCCAATTTTGACCTTGATTTGAGCGGCTTGCCTTCGGGAATGTATTTGATTAAACTACTAATGGCCGATGGAAAATCAGCCTATAGGAAAGTGGTAAAACAGTAATTTATTGTTGCCTGCAACCAGCACTTTTTAATAAAAAGTGTTGCCTACAACCAACATATTTTGATAAAAAGTGTTGTCTATAACCAACAGTTTTGTATTTTTGCAGGCAAAATATAGACATTGCTATGGAAACGCTATTTGTAAAACACGACCGATTGATTGCCAAAACCTCGTTGGACAT